>NZ_JAFBJM010000005.1:0-324835 GCF_016809815.1 Enterobacter sp. E1
TTCCGCTTCGCGAAGAATACTGATGATCTGTTCGTCGGAAAAACGCTTCTTCATGGGGATGTCCTCATGTGGCTTATGAAGACATTACTAACATCGGGGTGTATTAATCAACGGGGAGCAGGTCATTTTCCCTGGATAAACAATCATTGCCTCATGTTTGTAATCATCTGTATAAGTCCGCCCTATAGTTTAAACGTAAGCTTTTTTTCTCGTTTCAGGGTTTTGAGCTATAAAGTACCGTCCAGATGTAAATTATTAGGTTTTCGAAATGAGAAATGGGGCATTAGATATTTAATCTTCATTTAAAGCTCTCCTCCTGAAAGCTGAAAAATTAAATCGTCCGAGTAGAATATTTTACCTATGAGTTTTTCTAAAAGATGTGCCTGTTTTTTGTTTATATTATAAACACCGATGCCATACGAGAAGTCGGCTTCATCTTCATCTGAAATGCCCATAATGTCATACAGCGCAGCTACATTTCGCTGAGAGATTATGATTTCATAAAGTAAAAGTTCATCTGTTTTACTGTATACATCTATAGAGTAAACGATCATTGTTTTAATCCTAAAAAATCACTCAGACTTGAAGCAAGGTTTTCCATGAGGCTGACGCCACTCTTTTACTTCCTGGACAACGCCTTCTGGGCTATCAACTTTTCCATTTTCGGGATAAAAAATAAGATCTGCACCAGAGGTATGCTCTGCAAGCCGTTCGAACTCTCTAACCTGAAAATTATCATCTTCCTCTGTTTAACAATCGGCAGAGAATATTTTTTGTACTAAATATAAAAATTCACTTTCAGTGTAATTGCTTAATTTTTTCATGCTTTTATCTAATTAAATTTTTTGCATACAATCCGCGCCCGAAAGCGCGGCATTGTTATTCCTTAAATCCGGATTTTCCATTTTCTCTGCGCCATTCCTTCACTTCTCTAACAATACCTTCTGGACTGTAATCTTTACCTTTCTCTGGATAAAAAATAACATCAGATCCATTAGGATGTTCAGAAAGACGTTCAAACTCTAAAACCAATAAACTTCCTTCTTCTTCTGTATCACTTGCGGCAGTACATATTTTTCTTACTAAGTCTAAAAATTCTTTTTCAGTATAATCGCTGATGGTTTTCATCCTAATTTCCTCGGTATATATCAATATGATGTTTAGGTGTTGTTATGCTCATATTATCTAGATCATATACAGCGCCGCCCTGATTTATAGGATTAATGCGATGTGTCTCATACCGTTTTTTTACCGACTCTATATATTGTAGGGATAAGGGAAGAGGCTCACCTCTGAATTTTTGATTGATCTTTTTCATCTTGACGGAGATTTTTAGCATGCCCGATACGATTATCGGGCAATGCCTCTCACCATTTATCCCTATAGTCAAAAGAAACCTGATAGTCATAAATAGCGGGGGTTATTTTATGTAAGAAGTGGGGTTGGAGAATGGGTATCCATTCGGGTTCAACATCAAAAAAACCATTATTGACGTTCCCCTTAGTTGGTAGGCCAAGATCTTTTGTCATGATCTGAGCATCATCGCCAAAATCTAAAGAAAATTCATTTCCTTTACCTAACTCAGTTTCTTTATCATACCACTGTAATCTTAATCTTAATCCCATAATAAGCCTCATAAATAAGATTTAATATTTCTACCTTTTACGGCAGGTTTCAAAATTTCACCAGTTTTATAATCAATAGAGCCGAGATGCTCGCCGTCACTAGCTCTGTATTCTTCGAGTTCGCCATGCTGAGAATCCCATTCATATATTCTTCGTCCTTTCGAATCAACCCATCTTGCCCTTTTACCACTACCACCCTGTTTGGGCGTTTTCGCTTTCACCTCTCTTAAACCACTTAATCCTGTAATTTCGCTGGTTTTTGGTGCTTGATGATAATCATGTCCATCTTCAGGTAATCCACTGCGACGTTTCCCGCTGAGATAGACATAAATCGGCGGCACCCCGCCTACCGGCAAAATCAGAATATAATCCGCAAACGTCTTCTCTTCCGGTGTCGGGCTGGTCGTCGCACCAATCCCCGTATCCTCCGGGAGCGGATCAACCACAACCGGGTTCGGTATCCGTACCGGGTTGTGATTGCCCGTATCCCACGGCTTATTCTCTCCGGTGCGGTCCAGTGTCCAGATGAGGGTGATACCGGGGGCTTCTTCGGTAGTAAAGGTATATGCCTTGCGTTGGCTATCCCACTCCACCCTGCGAACGCGCACGCTGTCTTTGCCCGGCGGCGTATGCCAGCCGCGCGGCGTCAGGCTACCGCTGGCATCGTTCTCCCAGGTGAAGCGAACGCGGGTAGGGGCTTCCCGCATCTGTTCGGCGCGCATCCTGTCGATAAAATCCTGCTCGCCGTCGTTCAGCTTGCCGGGATACATCCCTATCAGCAGCCCTGCGACAGGTGCACCAAGGCCTCCCGTGGCTATCTCGCCAAGTGCAGCGCCGCGCACGGCCCATGTGCCGGAAGTGATGGTACGCCCGCCAACCAGTACGAGTTCGCTGGCATCGGCTATCGCGTTCCGCGCGGTCCAGGCCCTTTCTTCGGCCGCAATGGCAGCCTGATAGTCCATCTCCTCGTGATGCCCATTCCACCAGAGATAAAGCGCGCTGCGTTGCTTTGGTTTTGGGAGCGCCTTACGCTTTGCCGCCTGGGCGTGTTGTGGGGCATTGTTGGGTATGGCCTGGTAAAACGCCATCTCGGCGAAGTTGGTGTGCGGCTCACTTCCGGTGCCTGCATCGTTACAGCCTTCACCGCGCAGGCAGGATTTCGCAAAGACCCGGTTGCGATCGCGTTCTTCTGCTTGTCGCTGCGCTTCGGCCTCTTGCTCTTTTCGGCGTGCTGCGAGCATGGCCTGATGCTTTTCCTGTGCGATCTGTTCAGGAGAGGGGCCGGAGCCGAGCCACTCTCCCAATGGGGCGATCACGCGGTTGGTTCCGTGCGGGCAGCCACAAATGACGACAGAACCATCGACGGCTGAGGTTTGTCCCATCCAGTTAACGCGAGGTTCGCCGTCTGCAACAACGCCCTGTTTGCCGCATTTTGGGCATGCCGTAGTTTTGTCGCCAACGCGGATAACACCGCGACCGTGCTCGGTGCAGTTGGGCAGGGTGCTACAACATATTGCGCCGGTGGTCGTTCTGTCGCCGTGCAGCGCCTGACCGCGGCCGTAGTTCGTTGAACGGTAGCCCATGGCCTATTCTCCGGGCCAGGTTAAGAAATCCTCCTGAGGTGGAATACCTTCGCGGGTGACAAGATAAGTACTGCCGAGCGGTGTGCTGATAATCTCGTCATCGTTATCAAGCAGGCTGCCGACCAGCGCAACGCCCTGATGCCTCCAGGAAAAGGCTTCTCCAGCTGAGGTCATAATCGTGGCGAGCGTACCATCCGGATAGGCCACACAATCCCCTTCGGCGATCACGCTGGTGTAACTCCCATCGTCCATGAGCATTGTGGCTTCACGATCGACGGGAAGTACCACGCCGCCCATTAGGGTCTGGCTGCCAGCCGTGGCAATCCGCCAGATGGCGGTGACGGGATGTTGTCGATGAAAGGCTTCCTGTTCGGCAATAATGGCGCGCGCGTCCTCAGGCATGGCGGCCAGTTGTTCATCGGAAAAAGGCGAACGATCTATTTCCGCTTTCAACTCAGCGGTAAATTCATTGGTATAAAGCTGCATGACAATTCCTTGTAGGGGCAGAAGAGTAAATGCAGCAATGCTAGGTTTTAGCCTGTAAGGTGAATATACATAAAGTGGTTAATAAGTCGGGCTAAAATACGAAATAAATATCCAGATTGATATTGGTTATCTTTTAAAGAAGGGATAGTAATGGTTCCTGTTAATTATAAATGTAATATTCGCTGAATTGCCGATAAATAATATTATGCAGCGCATGTATTATTTGAATACATACGCTGCATGACGTTATTTTAAAACACCGGCACCCCCAGCCCAACCTTCACCTCCCTCAACGTCTCCTGCGTCACCCCCTGCGCCCGTTCCGTCCCGCGCTTCAGCATCGCCATCAGCTCTCCCTTATCCTGCATGTACATCGCCCTCCGCTCCCGCATCGGCGCAATTAGCTCCTGCAAACACGCCTCCAGCTCGTTCTTGCAAACCCGGTCACCCAGCCCGCCCGCCTGATAGCGCGCCTTCATCGCCGCCACTTTCTCCTTGTCCGGATGAAACGCGTCGAGGTACGTAAACACCACGTTCCCCTCAATTTGCCCCGGGTCGCTCATCTTCAGGTGGTTCGGGTCGGTGTACATGGCGCTGACCGCACGGTGAATCGTCTCTTCGCTGGCCGAAAGGTGCAGCGTGTTGCCCAGCGATTTCGACATCTTGGCGCTGCCGTCGATGCCGGGCAGGCGGCTGGTGTCGCTCAGCATCGCCTTGCAGTGGCGCAGCACCGGGGCGGGCAGCAGGCTGTTCATCTTGTGCACAATCTCGTTGGTCTGCTCAATCATCGGCAGCTGGTCGTCGCCGACGGGCACGCACTCGGCCTTAAACGCGGTGATGTCCGCCGCCTGGCTGATGGGGTAGGCCATAAACCCGACCGGCAGCGAGCGGGCAAAGCCCTTCTGCGCAATCTCGTTTTTCACTGTCGGGTTACGCTCCACGCGGGCGACGGTGACGATGTTCATATACAGCATCGTCAGCTCGGCGAGGGCGGGCAGGGCGGACTGCAGGCAGATCGTGGTCAGGTTCGGGTCGATGCCGGCGGCGAGGTAGTCGGCCAGCACTTCGGGGATGTTGTCGCGGATCTTTTGCGGGTTGCTACCGTTGTCGGTCAGCCCCTGCAGGTCGGCAATCAGCACAAACTGGTTGTGCGTCTGCTGAAGCGCCACGCGCTGGCGCAGCGATCCGACGAAGTGTCCGAGGTGCAGCGGGCCGGTTGGGCGGTCGCCGGTGAGGATGGTTGGCGTGTTCATAAAGACTCCTTAATGTGCAATTGCCGAAAGGGGTCTTAGAAATGTGAAAGCCGCCTTTCGGCGGCTATCTGAAAATGGGGAAAACAACTCCGTGCCGCCTTTAAGAAGGCAGCCACCAGCGGTTTACGGTGAGCACGGCGTGGTTTATGTTCATCTCTGTACCGTACCACGTCCGGCGCGAAAAACAAAAGGGCACGTCATGCTGCAATCACTCAACCACCTGACCCTCTCGGTCAGCGACCTGCAAAAAAGCGTCAGCTTCTGGCACGAGCTGCTGGGGCTTGCGCTGCACGCCCGCTGGAATACCGGGGCCTATCTCACCTGCGGCGATCTGTGGGTCTGCCTGTCGTACGACGAGGCGCGCCAGTACGTGCCGCCGCAGGAGAGCGACTATACCCACTACGCGTTTACCGTGTCGGAAGAGGATTTTGAACCGCTCTCGCAAAGCCTTGAGCAGGCGGGCGTCACCGTCTGGAAGCAGAACAAAAGCGAGGGGGCGTCGTTCTATTTTCTCGACCCGGACGGGCACAAGCTGGAGCTGCACGTGGGCAGCCTCGCCGCGCGGCTGGCGGCGTGTCGCGAGAAGCCCTATGCGGGCATGGTCATTACCTCAGACGAGGCTTGATGCCCGCACTTTCAGCCTGCCCGCCAGCGTCACGTGCGTGGCGGCATCTTCCTGATTGCACAGGTACTCCACCGCCAGCCGTCCCAGCTCGCTGTAGGGCAGCTGGATACTGGTCAGCGGTGGGGTGAGCTGCTCGGAGATCTTCTGGTCGTCGTAGCCCGCCAGCAGCATGTCCTGCGGGATGCCCACGCCGTTCACCGCCAGCGCCTGATAGCAGCCAATCGCCAGCCAGTCGCTGGCGCAGAAGATGGCGTCCGGGCGCTCGGCCAGTTCCAGTAGGGACGCTGTCGCGGTAAAGGACTCGCTGAACTGCCAGTTGGTCTGGCGCACCAGGTTGTCATCACACGCGAGTCCGGCCTGCTGTAGTGCCGCCTGGTACCCCGCCAGACGCTGGCGGGAGGCTTCCATCCAGCTCTCCCCGGTGATGTGGGCGATGCGCGTGGCTCCGCAGGCGATGAGGTGTTTCGTCACCTGGAAAGCGTTGGCGTAGTCGTCCGGGATAAACGACGGCAGCAGCGGCGAGCCGGGGTCGCGCTGGTTGAGCAGCACCAGCGGGATGCGGGTGCAGTCCTGGAACGCCGTCATGTCCACCAGCGTGGTGACCGGGGAGGCGAGAATAATGCCGATGCAGTTGCGCTTCTCCAGCTGGCGGATGATGTTCAGCGCCAGCTCGATGTCGTCTCCGTAGTCGTAGACGGTGAGCAGGGTCTCGTTGCGCCACGCCGCTTCCCGCGCCTGGCTGATGGCGTCAATAAACGGGTCGAAGCTCTGCATGGAGCTGACCAGCAGGGCGATCTCTTCCTGGTTGCGCGGGGCGTGTACGGCGGGGAGGCGGTCGTAGCCGAGCTCGGTGGCCACATTAATGACCCGCTGGCGTGTGTCGTCGCTAAGCTTGATGTTGCGGGACTGGTTAAGCACCAGCGATACCGTCGCCTGCGACACCCCTGCCGCCCGCGCAATATCGTTCATCGTCACTTTCGTTTTTCGCTTCATCCGTCCTCTCCCTTTCGCGACTTCGCATCATACCCTAACCGCACGCTTTAGCGCCGTCGATCACGTTTCTCATTCATCGAAGCGCGAACTTTGTGAGGGGCATCGCTTTTCTTCGTGCGAGAAATTGCGCATTTATCCCGCGGCTAATATTTATTAGCTAAATATTATCAGTAAGAGGACGCGTAATGAAAGAGCAGTGGAGCAGGGAGCAGGCACAGGCGTGGTATGAACAAAAAGGCTGGCTGTGCGGGTTTAACTATCTGCCGTCAACGGCGGTGAACTGGACCGATATCTGGCAGGAAGAGACTTTCGATGCCGAAACCATCGACCGCGAGCTGGGTTGGGCGGCAGACGCGGGTTACAACACCCTGCGCATCAACCTGCCGTTTATCGTCTGGGAGCACGATCGCGACGGGCTGATGGCGCGCATCGACCGCTTTTTGACGATTGCCGACGGTCACGGGTTCAGCACCATGCTGACCCTGATGGACGACTGCGGCTTCTCCGGCGACGAGCCGTATCTCGGCCCGCAAAAGCCACCGGTGCCGGGCAAGCACAACAGCCAGGCAGCGGCGAGTCCGGGGCGAGACAAAGTGTGCGATCCCGACTGCTGGCCGCAGATTGAGCGCTATATCCGCGACGTTGTTCGCCAGTTTCGTGAAGACGGGCGCGTGCTACTGTGGGATCTCTATAACGAGCCGGGCAACCGTGGCATTTTTGCGACGGGTACACAGGAGGTGCAGTACGACGCGAAGCTGGAGACCTGCGCCCACGAGCTCATGAAGCTGGCGTTCCAGTGGGTGCGTGAAGAAGACCCAACCCAGCCGCTCACGGTCTGCGCGTGGCGAGTCCCGCCGGAAGAGGAGGGCGAGACATTCTTCCAGCATCCGCTGGACCAGACCGCGCTGGCGCTCTCGGACGTGGTGAGCTTCCACGCCTACACCAACACCGGGCGGATGACGGCGATTATTCAGCAGCTACAGGCGCTCGGGCGCCCGCTGTTCTGCACCGAATGGCTGGCGCGCCACGTGGGCAGCACCATCGAAGAGCAACTTCCGCTGATGTACATGGCGAAAGTCGCACCGTATCAGTGGGGGCTGGTGCGCGGTAAAACCCAGACGTGGCTGCCGTGGCCGGTGGTGATGAAGGAGTCCACGGACTACTGTCGCCTCTGGTTCCACGACGTGTTCGAGGAAAACGGTATTCCGTTCTCGCGCCGTGAAATCGCGCTGATGCAGAAGTTTCGTCAGATCGCCCCGAAAGCGCAGGGCTAATCATATTGCCCCGGTGCCTGTCGCCGGGTAATCAGGTACGCACTATGGCAACGATAATGAAAATACCGTCTCGCGAGTTGTGGTCTTATTTTGGTTATGGTTTAGGTCAGTGTTTTAGCTTTGGTTTAGTGGGTTCGTTTATTAACTATTTTTACACCGACGTGCTGGGGATCTCGGCGCTGGCGGCGAGTACCATCTTCCTGATTGCCCGCGCGTGGGACGCGGTTCACGATCCGCTGTTTGCCAGCATTATGGACACCATTAACAGCCGGTTCGGCAAGTTTCGCCACTTTTTACTGATTGCACCGCTGCTGATCACCGGCGTCACGCTGCTGTCGTTCTATAAAATCGAAGCGGACATGACCACCAAAATCCTCTACGCCGGGGTGACCTACATCCTGTGGGGGACGCTGTACGCTATCTCCGATATCCCGTTCTGGTCGATGTCGTCGGTGATGACCAACGACTCCGCCCAGCGCACCCGCGCGGTAACGGCGGCGATGCTCGGGGTAAACGCCGGGATTGCCTGCGCCAACATCTTCTTCCCGAAACTGGCGGCATTTTTTGCTCAGCACAGCAACGATAAAGGCTACTTTATGGCGGCGCTGGTGATGATGCTGGTGGGCCTGCCGCTGATGCTCAACGGCTTTATGCAGATCAAAGAGCGCGTGCCGCCAAGCCCGGAAAAGGTGACGATGCGTGATACCTTCCACAACCTGCGCCAGAACAAGCCGCTGTTTATCGTCCTGCTGTCGTTCTTCTTCTGCGTGTTCCATAACGTGGCGGGTGGTCTGTATATCTACTTCTTTATCAACAACCTGGGCGACGGTAGCCTACAAATGGCGATTGGCGTGATGGGGATAGTGGCGGCGGTGCTGTGCCTGGTCGCCCCGATGCTGACGCGCTGGATGCAGAAGCGGAAGCTGTTTATGATCCTCTGCGGGCTGGACGTGGCGGTGCGCGTGGTGATGTGGTTTGTCGGCTATCAGCAGGTGACGATGCTGTTCATTCTGCTCGGCCTGAGCACCCTGTTCGTGATGATGACCAACATCCTCACCTCGTCGATGATTGCCGACACCATCGAGTACGCGGAGTACCACACTAACAAGCGCTGTGCGGCGATCACCTTCTCCGGGCAGACCTTTACCGGCAAGATGTCGGTGGCGGTGGGCGGCGGGTTAATCGGCGTGTTCCTGACGATGATTGGCTACGTGCCGCAGGCGCAAATCCAGAGCGAGAGCGTGCTGTCTGGGCTGTTCTTCGGGATTTGCCTGCTGCCAGCGATAGGGTCGCTGATCCGAATGGGCTTTATGTCGCGCTTTACCTTTACCGAGGAGAAGCACGCGGAGATTTGTCGGCTGCTGGCAGAGCGCAACGCGTCTGTGAAAGCGCCGGATGGCGGCTGTGCCTTACCCGGACTACAAAACCAACCCTTGTAGGTCAGATAAGCGAAGCCCAAAAGGCTTCGCTTTTAATCGTTTGCACCGACAAGCTCAATCTGTGTTGCCGTTCGGAACCCGGTGCGGCAGCTGCAATCTTATAAACTCCCTCGCTGTCTGTCTCAGAGGACTTTGACCGGTAAAACAGGCTACACTCTGGTTTTGAGCGCGATAAGCTGAGGAAATAACAATGCACTACACACTGAAAGAAAGTGACAAGGATAAGGCCGAAGGGGCAAACGGCGCAGGCGCGCTGCAGCAAAAACTGCTGGAATCCCGTTCGATTGTCATCTCTGGTGAGATCAACCAGGAACTGGCGCAGAAAGTTATCACCCAGATGATCCTGCTGCAAAGCGTAAGTAACGATCCGATCAAACTGTACATCAACAGCCAGGGCGGCCACGTGGAAGCGGGTGATACCATCCACGACTTCATTAAATTCATCCGTCCGGACGTGCACGTCATTGGCACCGGCTGGGTCGCGAGCGCCGGGATCACCATCTTCCTGGCGGCGAAAAAAGAACACCGCTACTCGCTGCCAAATACCCGTTTCATGATCCACCAGCCGCTGGGCGGCGTACGTGGTCAGGCGACGGACATCGAAATCGAAGCGCGTGAGATCATCCGTATGCTGGATCGCGTGAACAAGCTGATTGCTGACGCCACCGGCCAGCCGCTGGAAAAAGTGAAAAAAGACACCGACCGTAACTTCTGGATGTCTCCGGCTGAAGCGCTGGATTACGGTATCGTGGGTAAACTGATTACCCATTATGATGAGTTGAAGCTCGATTAAGCGCTAATATCGTGTATGTGTCGGGTAGTGGCTTCGCCTTACCCGACCTACGCAAGCTCGTTTGACCCATGACAAGTTCCCCCTCCACCGTCTCCCCTATAATCGCGCCTGTTTCCCCTCTCACTGGTGCTACCCATGGCGTATCAACTGAACCTGAACTGGCCGGAATTTCTCGAAAAATACTGGCAGAAAAAACCCGTTGTGCTGAAAAATGCCTTCCCGAATTTTGTTGACCCGATTACCCCGGACGAGCTGGCTGGCCTGGCGATGGAGCCGGAAGTCGATAGCCGTCTGGTGAGTCATTTCAACGGTAAATGGCAGGCCAGCAATGGTCCGTTCGAGCACTTTGACGGTCTGGGTGAAACCGGCTGGTCGCTGCTGGCGCAGGCGGTGAACCACTGGCATATGCCTGCGGCGGAGCTGGTGCGTCCGTTCCGCGTATTGCCAGACTGGCGTCTGGACGACCTGATGATCTCCTTCTCTGTTCCGGGTGGTGGCGTAGGCCCGCATATCGATCAGTACGATGTATTTATCATTCAGGGGATGGGTAGCCGCCGCTGGCGCGTGGGGGACAAGCTGCCAATGCGTCAGTTCTGCCCGCATCCGGCGCTGCTGCACGTTGATCCATTCGAGCCGATCATCGACGAAGATCTGGCTCCGGGCGATATCCTCTACATTCCACCAGGATTCCCGCACGACGGCTTTACCCATGAAACCGCGCTGAACTACTCGGTCGGTTTCCGTGGGCCAAATGGCCGCGATCTGATCAGCAGTTTTGCCGATTACGCGCTGGAAAACGATCTGGGGGGAGAGCATTACAGCGATCCGGATCTGACCTGCCGCGAACACCCCGGCCGCGTGGAGCAGTATGAACTCGATCGTATTCGCCAGATGATGATCGACATGATCAGCAAACCTGACGATTTCACGAAATGGTTCGGCAGCTTTGTTTCTACGCCGCGTCACGAGCTGGATATTGCTGCTGCGGAACCGCCGTACTCAACAGAAGAGGTGCTCGATGCGCTGCAGGGTGGCGAAAGGTTATCTCGCCTGAGCGGGCTGCGCGTGCTGAACATTAACGGCAGCTTCTTTATCAACAGTGAACTGCTGGAAACGGTGGATGCGAAGGCCGCAGATGCGCTGTGCCGCTACACCGAACTCGGTCAGGCCGAGCTGGGCGATGCGCTGAAAAAACCGGCATTTGTCGATGAGCTCACCGGGCTGATTAACCAGGGATACTGGTACTTCGACGAGTAGTGCGGTCTGTCGCCCGGTGGCGCTTCGCTTACCGGGCCTACGGGCGATAAGATGTAGGCCGGGTAAGGCGAAGCCGCCACCCGGCAAAAAACCGCACTACTCCTCCATCGCAATCACGATCGCCTCACCCATCTTCTTCAGTGCATCACGATTTTTTTCCGTCGGGGGCAGCGCCACGTTGATCCGCAGGCAGTTGCGATACTTCCCGGAGGCGGAAAACAGCGACCCGGCCGCCGCCTGGATCTTCAGCCGACACAGTTGTTTGCTGACGCACACCATATCCACTTTCTCTGGCAGCTCAACCCACAGCAGGAAACTTCCCTGCGGTCGCGTCACGCAAATCCCTGCCGGAAAATACTGCCGTACCCAGCAGGTGTAGGTTTCCATATTCTGCTGATAAATCTGACGCATACGGCGCACGTGGCGATGATAATGGCCGTCGCGAATAAACGCCGCCACCGCCATCTGGGTGCCGGGCACGTTAAAGCCACCTGCGGCGTATTTCATGTGCATCACCCGGTCATAATAGCGTCCCGGGACAATCCAGCCGACGCGCAGACCTGGCGCAACGGTTTTGGTAAATGAGCTACAGAGGATCACGCGACCATCAATATCCATCGAATGAATGGTGCGCGGGCGCGGGTACTCCGCCGCCAGCTCGCCGTAGATATCATCTTCCACGATCACGATGTCGTGCCGCTGGGCCAGAGCCAGCACCTGCTTTTTACGCGCTTCCGGCATGATGAATCCCAGCGGGTTATTGCAGTTTGGCACCAGGATCACCGCTTTAATCGGCCACTGTTCCAGCGCCAGTTCTAACGCCTCAATGCTGATCCCGGTTTCAGGATCGGTGGGAATTTCAATCGCCTTGATATCAAAGCCGCGCAGCATCTGCATGGTGCCGTGAAACGACGGCGACTCGACCGCCACGATATCACCCGGCTTGCAGACCGAGAGCAGGGCAATCGACAGCGCGCCGTGGCAGCCGTTGGTGATCACAATCTCATTCGCCGCTACGGTCGAGCCGCCATCCAGCATCAGGCGGGCGATCTGCTCGCGCAGCTCAAGACGGCCGTCAAGCACGTCATAGCTCAGCATCTCGCTCGGGTTATGCTGCGCAATACGGCTCATCTCGCGCCACAGAGGCTTCAGGCTCGGCTGGTTAATATCCGGCGAACCGCCACCGAAGGAGATCATCTCTTTGTCGGCGCGGGCATCCAGCAGCATCATCACCTCATCCCATTGTGTCACGTCCACGGGCCGCTGCACCGGGCGCGTCATGGCGGGAACGGGGGGCTGGGCTTTACGTTGTGAGACAAAATAACCGGAACGCGGCTGGGGGGTGATCAGCTGGAGATTTTCGAGGATCTGATACGCCTGCTGTATGGTGCTGATACTCACGCCGTGCTCCTGGCTCAGCGCACGTACCGACGGTAAACGTTCCCCGCTGCGATACAGCCCTTGTTCAATGCGTTCTGCCAGAAGGTTGGCAAGATGTTGGTAGCGCGTCATGCTGTATCCTTTGTTTTCACCATACAGATTGTAAAACCAGTACAGATTGCCGCAAAAAACGGCATGCAGATACTGTTTTAGCGGATCTGTATGTTAAACAAAAGCTGTTTTTGAATCTGTATTGTGCATGCCGTTTTCCCTGATGATATCCCCACTGGCACAGCGAGGAGAGCATCATGGAATTCTATGAGAATCGTTCAAAACGTCCGTTTATTGCGTTTGTCTGGATCGCGAAAACGCTACGCAACTGGTACCGCATCAACCGTACCCGCCGCATTCTGAGTCAGATGAGTGACGAGCAGCTCAGGGATGTTGGGTTGTCGCGGTATGACGTGTGATCGTCCCGGCCGGGTACGGCGCAGCCGCCACCCGGCAATTTCAGCTCAACAGCGCAAGCGTCTGCCGTTTCGGCCTTTCCAGCAGCTCAATCGCCTCCTGATATGTCCGCACGTTGTTATACCCCATCACCAGCCCATAGCGTTTACCCGACCCGCGATACCATTCCGAAAGCGCATTCACCTGCAACTGTTGTTCCTGCCAGCAACGGGCGATTTCTCTGTCGCAACTGCCTTTCGTCAGAAAGGCCACGATATGCATCCCGCCATCGTTTTGCTCGGTGAAAAACAGATCGCCATACATCTCGCGCAGGGCGGCAATCATCCAGTCGCGGCGGGTCTGGTATAGCGCGCGCATCTTTTTCAGGTGACGGAAAAAATGGCCTTCGTTGAGAAACGCGGTGAGGATCTTTTGCGTCAGCACCGGCTGGCCGCTGGTGGTGATGTCAGCACAGTCGGTAAACGCCCCGACTGTGCTGGCGGGCATCACCACGTAACCCATGCGCAGTGACGGCATAATGGTTTTACTGAAGGTACCCATAAAGATCACCCGGTCGTGCTGGTCGAGGCTTTTCAGCGAAGGCAGTACCTTGCGGGTGTAATGAAATTCGCCGTCGTAATCGTCTTCGATAATCCACGCTTCGTGCTGGCTGGCCCAGTCGAGAAGCTGCTGTTTACGCGGCAGGGAGAGCGTCACCGCCAGTGGGCTCTGGTGCGACGGGGTGACAATGACAAAACGCGCATCGCGATGGTGACGAAGTAGATAATCTGTATCGAGGCCGCAGCGATCGACCGGCACCGTGTGCAGGCGCGGGACGATCCGCTTGAGCAACTGCTGGCCCATAAAGTAGCCCGGATCTTCAAACACCACCTTATCGCTGCGGCTGGCGAGGGTGTCGAGGATCAGGCGCAGGCTGCCGCTGTAGCCGCTGGTGATCAGCACCTGTTCGGCGCTGCAGGAGAGCCCGCGCGAGATGTTGAGGTAGCTGGCGATGGCCTGGCGCAGTGGATACCAGCCCAGGACAGGCGGGTTGAGCATCTCCTCCTGGCGCATGGCGCGCGTTGCCTGGCCTGCCAGCAGCAGCCATTTTTTATACGGGAAGCTGTCGAGCGCGGGGATGCCGGGTCGCAGAAAACCGGCCCGTTCGCGCTGGCTGATAAGCGATGCCGGAAGCGTGCCGGTGGGCTGTTCCGCAGGGGCATTTTTATCCGGTAACAGTAAATCCGGGTTGACCCGCGTGCCGCGCGCACCCTGGCTCACCAGATACCCTTCGCCCGTCAGGATGGCATAGGCCGTTTCGACGGTTTTGCGCGCCACTTTCAGCTCTTCGGCCAGGACCCGTATAGCAGGCACTTTGTCGCCGGGCTTCAGCACGCCGCGCGTGATGTTGTCGCGATAGCGGGTATAGATCTCGTGATAGCCCGGCTTCATGTCCTACCTCATTTCACGTTTTTTGTATCTTTTTACTATGTCATGAACGGCGTAGATTTGCCTCATCGCATGACATATGCCGCACAAAAAAGAGGAAAGACAATGAGCACTCGCGTTAACCATCATAAAGCGACACCCGCACTCGCCAACGCACTTTCCGCCCTGAGTATGGAGGTGGCGAAAACCTCCATCGACCCGGCGCTGAAACACCTGATCGACATTCGCGTGTCGCAGCTGAACGGCTGTACCTTCTGCCTGGATATGCACTCGAAAGAGGCCAAAATTGCCGGCGAGCGCGAGCTGCGCCTGTATCATCTGGCGGCGTGGCGCGAGTCCCCGCTGTTCAGCGCTCGCGAAAAAGCCGCGCTGGCCTTCACCGAAGCGCTGACCCAGATTGGCGTGCATGGCGTGAGCGATGCGCTCTACCGCAGCGTGGCGGAGCACTTCTCGGACGTCGAGATTTCAGAGCTGAACTTTGCCATCGTGGCCATCAACGCCTGGAACCGCCTGGGGATCACGTCCCGCATGGCACCCGGCTCGCTGGACGCGGCCTACGGGCTGAATAAGGCTAACCTGGAATAATCCCGCGCTCGCGGATCATCGCCACCAGCGCCCGTAGTCCTGGCGGGACGTGGCGGTGGCCGGGGTAATACAGGCGCAGCCCGGCAAACGGCTGCGCCCAGTCGTTCAGGACGCTCACCAGTTCTCCACTCTCAAGCTCTTCCCGAATATACAGTTCCGGCAAAAATCCCACGCCTAATCCCGCTTTCACGGCGCGAATCGAAGCAAAAAGATCGGAGGTCGCAAAGCGCGGCGGCACGGCAAGCGCGTACGTTTCCCCCCGACGCGCCAGCTCCCAACGGTAGATCCCGCCGTGGGCCATACGCATGCCGATCCCCTGGTGTTGCAGCAGATCGTCCGGCGTCTCGGGTATGCCGTGCTGGGCGAAATAGCCCGGCGTAGCGGTGACAAGCTGGCGGATCTCTCCGGTCAGCGGCACGGCGATCATGTCCTGAGGCACGGACTCTTCAAGGCGGATCCCCGCGTCATAGCCTTCAGCAACGATGTCGATCATCTTTGCTTCGCTTACTGTTTCCACGCGCATTTTCGGGTAGTGGATCATAAAGTCGATCAGCAACTGATCAAGGAATAGCGTGCCGATATTGTTTGGAACGTTCAGACGCAGCGTTCCGGCGGGTTCCCCGGTATCGCTGTGGATCTCCTCGCTGGCGAGACGAATCTCCTGCAGGGCTGGGCCAATACGTGCCGCGTAGCGCTGTCCGGCGTCGGTGAGCGCTACGCTGCGGGTGGTGCGGTTAAAAAGGCGGATATCAAGGCGACTCTCCAGCCCGGCGATGGCATTGCTCACCGCCGTGGCGGACATCCCCAGCTCGTGCGCCGCGCCGCGAAAGCTACCGCGCCGCACGACGGCCATTACCACTTCCAGCTCTGTCAGACCTGAACGATGCATAGATTATCCTGAAAATCGAAACAACCCTTGCAGCATAGCGTGGATTATCGCAACGGAAAAGCCGTGCCAGACTGTCCTCACACAGCCTCAGGAGGGTTATATGCACACTATCGAACAAATCTTTATTAACGGCGAATTTGTTACCCCGCACGGCACCGAACGGTTTGATTTGTACAACCCGGCGACGGCGCAGGTCATAGGGCAGGTCCGCCTGGCGGATGAGGTTGACGCCGGGCGCGCCATTGCGGCGGCAAAAGCGGCGTTTCCGGCATGGTCGCAGACCACAAAGCAGGAGCGCATCGCAGCGCTGAAGCGTATGCACGCGGCTGTGGTGGCCCGTCATGACGATTTGCTGGAAGCCGTCATCAAAGAGTACGGCGCGCCGGCCTCGCGCTCGGCGTGGATGTCCAGCTATCCGGCAGATGTTATTGCTCAGGCGATAGAGGCGCTGGAGGCGTTTGAATTCGTTACCCTCGCAGGCGCAGCAACGGTGCAGATGACCCCGCTGGGTGTGGCCGGGCTGATTACGCCGTGGAACAGCGACGCGGGCTTTATCTGCGGCAAGCTGGCAGCCGCCTTGGCAGCGGGCTGTACGGCAGTTATCAAGCCGAGCGAAATGAGCGCCCTGCAAACCCAGATTGTCACCGAAGCGCTGCGCGACGCTGAACTACCGCCGGGCGTGTTTAATATCATCACCGGGCGCGGCGAGACGGTGGGTGACACCATCAGCCGCCATCCGGACGTGGCAAAAATTTCGTTCACCGGTTCGACGAATACCGGTAAGGCTATCCTGCGCAACGCGGCGGAAAGCTTTAAGCGCGTGACCCTGGAGTTAGGCGGTAAATCGCCGACGGTCCTGCTGGATGATGTGGATCTGGTTCAGGCGATCCCGCTTGTGATTCAGGCCGGGTTTATGAACAGCGGGCAGGCGTGTGTGGCCGGAACGCGCATTCTGGTGCCGCAGTCGCGTAAGTTGGAGATCGAAACCGCGCTGGCGCAGGCAGTGGCGGCGGTGAAATCCGGTGACCCGCGCGATAGCGAAACGGATGTCGGCCCGATGGTCAGCGAAAAGCAGTGGCAGCGGGTGCAGGGCTATATCCGCAAGGGCACAGAAGAGGGAGCACGCCTGCTGGCAGGCGGTGAAGGGCGACCGGAAGGCACGCAGGACGGCTGGTTTGTGCGCCCGACGCTGTTTGCGGACGTGAATAACCAGATGACGATTGCCCGCGACGAGATTTTTGGCCCGGTGCTGTGCGTGATCCCCTATCAGGACGAGGCGGAGGCTGTCGCCATTGCCAACGACACCGAGTATGGCCTGAGTGCGGTGGTACTGGGCGGTGATGTTGAGCGTGCGCGTCGCGTGGCGCAGCAGATTGTCTCCGGTCGCGTGCTGATAAACACGCTTGCTCATGAACCGAAAGCACCGTTCGGCGGGTTTAAGCACTCTGGCGTGGGGCGTGAGATGGGCGAGTGGGGGATTCGGGCGTTTATGGAGCCGAGGTCAATTCTGGGCTAAAACTTCGCTATTTACCGAAGCATTGTGCTTATCCATCCCGCATGCTCTCCTCAACATCACCACGGAGAGACCCTCATGATCGCAGTTATTTTCGAAGCCAAAGCCGCGCCAGCCCATCAGGCGCGCTATCTTAAGCTTGCCGCAGAGCTTAAGCCTTTGCTGGCCGACATCGACGGCTTTATTGATATCGAACGTTTTCAGAGCCTGACCACCGACGGCAAAATTCTGTCCCTTTCCTGGTGGCGTGACGAAGAGGCTATCCGTCACTGGAAGCAGAACGTTTTTCACCAGGCGGCGCAGGCTGAAGGACGGGCGTCAATTTTTGCGTACTACCGCATTGGGGTGGCGCAGATGGTGCGGGAGTATAGTTCCGAAACCGGAGGGCATGCCGATGTATGACCTTCACGTGATTTTCAGCGACAGGCCCGGTGAACTGGCGCGCTTTGGGCAACTGTTAGGCCGCAACGGCGTGGGGCTGGAGGGCGGTGGCGTATTTGGTACCGATGCCCATTTTCTCGTTGAGGATGGAGAAAAAGCGCAACGTGTTCTGATGGCGGCAGGATTTACCGTGCAGGCGGTGCGCAAGCCGATTATCAGGAAACTCAGGCAGGAGCGGCCCGGCGAGTTAGGCGACATCGCGGCGGCGCTGGCGGCACGCGGTGTGTCTATTCTTACTCAGTATAGCGACCACGCAAATCACCTTATTCTGCTGACGGATGATGATAAGCTGGCCGCTGAGATCACCGAACCCTGGGCGACCCATGTTAAAAACGAGCTTACCGCCAGATAACAGTGCGGTGCTGGAACAGGCCATTGCAGCGGTGGCGGCGGCAATGGCCGATCCGTCGCGCGTGAAGATGCTCTGCGCGCTGATGGACGGGCGCGCGTGGACGGCTACCGAACTGAGCGCGGCGGCAGATGTCGCACCGTCGACCGCCAGCGGGCATCTCGCCCGGCTGCTTGAAGGGCAACTGATTACTTGCCTGTCGCAAGGGCGGCATCGCTATTATCGCCTTGCCGGGCACGACGTGGCGGCGCTGGTGGAGCAGATGATGGGGCTTTCGTGGAGCCGCATTACCCCACCGGAAACCACCGCGCCGAAAGCCATGCGGGAAGCCCGGACCTGCTACGACCATCTGGCGGGTACGGTGGCGGTGCAGATCTACGATTTCATGCAGGCTGAAGGCTGGCTGGAGGCTGACGGTTCAGCGCTGACCCTGTATGGCCGGGAGCAGTTCCTGACGCTCGGCATTTCGTTAAGCGCTCATCCGCGCCGGAAGGCCTGCTGCGCCTGCCTCGACTGGAGCGAGCGGCGGTTTCATCTTGGCGGAGAGGCGGGCGCGGCGCTGCTTACTCATCTGGAAAGTAAAGGCTGGATCCAGCGGGTGGCGGGGTATCGGGAGGTGGTGGTGACGGCTTCGGGGAAGGATGCCATTACCAAACATTTTAGCCGTTAAATTCCGCTGCCGTATGTTCCCCCCTCACCCTTGTACAGTCCGGGGACATGGTAGACAGGTGTTCGGGGACATGGTGAACACTTTTTAACATCCTTTCCCCATGGTGATCGACTGTTTCTTCAGGTCGATCACCCCCCACTTTCGTGCTGTACCACCACACGTCATAGCAGCCATCCACCTGCGTCTCCTTAAGCCCGACCTGTTCTCCCCTGAACGCCTTTCCTGCACTCAGGCGGACTCCTTTGATGCTCAGCTTACCGCTGATATCCACTTTCCTGACCATCACCCCTTCGTCATATTCCGGTGCCACTGTGTTGCTGCTGTACTGCCGCGCAGACGGCTGATATCGCGAGGCCGGAAACTGTCCGGACCGCTGGTGGTAGGCAAATGACAATACAGCCAGGCAGGCCCGGCGGGATAGTGACGGAAATGTTCGAAGAAAGTGACCCGCGCCGGGTCGTGCCGGACAGAGAAAAATAACGCATCCGGTACAGCGCTGTATAAACCTCGCTGGTTACAAATGATTACCAATCACCGCCGTTATAAATATAAACCGCATTGTTGGCATGGTGGTGTGTCGTAATAATGTTATTTGTAATTTTCCTTTATTTTTTAAGGCGTTAAGTATTGGTGCGCTGAATAAAAAGCTTACTGAGGAGCAGTATCATGAATATCTGTTTTCCGGCACGTAAAGAGAACGGGACGCAGTATGTCAGCGTCAACGAGATAATGGACTGTATCGGACGTGAGCCGCACGGCTCATGGCTGGCAGGCACCAACACCATGTGGCACGGCGGTATCCACCTGACCCCGGTCACGGCACCCGGCGCGGTACTGACCGCAGACAATGCCGATACCGCCGTGCCTCTCCAGTGTATGGCTGATGGTGAGATAGCCGCCTGGCGGGTGAATCAGGATTACCTGAAAGGCAACTATATCGGTAAGGCACTGCAATACTCCACCAGCTTTATGCTGGTGAAATCTGTCTGTAAACCTGACCCGCAGCAGGAAAGCACCTGGCTGGAATTTTACTCCCTGTATATGGGGTTAGCCCCACTCTCTGCCTACCCGAAACGCAGGACGATGGTTGCACGCACCACGGTACTTCGTCACCCGGCGGGATGCTATGCCAGCAGCGCCCCGGCTGACGGGGTGGCAGATATTCCGCCGTCGCACGGCAGCCTGAATCAGGGCTGCCGGGTTATCGTTCTGAAAGAAATGCCGTTCCGCAACCATGGCGAGGTACAGCCGTTCGGGCTGGTAAAATGCCTGACCGACGGCGGCGAGGCCACCGGGGAGGCGTTTCTGGTAACGCTGTTACCGGAGTACATGACGCAGGACGGGGAGCAGTACGCCGCCCTGCCGGGATGGATGCAGCACGCCCTCAGTGCGGGACGCTTTGACAGCGTGGTGAAACCGTCGGCTCCTGTTGCCATTGCAGCCGGGGATGCAGTGGGCTTTTTACAGGAAGAGACCGACCCGGTGGGAATGGGGAAAACAGACACCAGCCATTTCAGCCATATCGAGGTGCTGAGTGTGGATACCCGGATGCCCGACTTTCTCGGCAATCCCGGAAAAGTCACGACGGGGAAAAAATTTATCCAGGTCGGGCTGAATAAACCAGTGTATATCCGCAACGGTGACACGTTTACCCAGGCAAAAGCCATGACAGAAAAGGATGGCGAAAAACTGCTGGAGCGGGATAAATGCAATCCTTACACCTCGGGCGGTCTGACGTGGTATCAGATAAGCCCGCACTCCTGGATGAATAGATATGACGTGAAGGAGATGGAGCAGTTCGACCTTGCCGGGCGAGAGTTCTGTGCGCTGGTGGAGGAGTCCGACAGTGACATGAAAAACTCCCTGCGGGAAGGCTGGATGCGTGACACGTACAACTGGCTGGCTGAGCGGATAAACCCGGAAAAAGGAATGCGGCAGGGCATGGTATCCCGGTACTACAGGGGAATGATGGATAAACTGGATACTGACCAGGACGGCGAACTGAGTGGGCGGGAGCTTTTCCAGGCGATACACCACCCGGAAATGGGCGTGCGTAAGATAGTGTCACGGCTGGTGGTGAAACACGACTCTGAATGGTTCGGCGGCAGCAGCCATCACAAATGGGAGACGTTTTTCCAGAACTATGACCCGCTGCGCATTAATTACATGAAACAGTGGTGCGACACGCACGAATGGATGAGTCAGGTTCCGTCGTTTGATAAGGGTCAGGCTATCTGGCATATGCACCCAGTGGTGTTTCTGGACGCGATAAGCACACCGAAGGCGAAGGGCTGGGCACATTCACCGTTTGCGGATTTACTGGGGAATGTTGAATCGAAAAATGATTACACTGCGTACAACCGGACATGGCCGCACCCTCATCCCAAACACACTGAGGCGCACTATAAGACAAATTTGACATCAATGACGCTTGGGGAGGTTATGGCGGCCCAAAGAAAATTCGATATGTTCGCGACCGGACGTTTTCAAATAATCCCGGATACTCTTAAAGAAGCGGTGAGAGTGTTAAACCTAGATGTAAATGCACAGTATGACGAGGCTATGCAGGATAAGATCTTTGAAGAATATCTTATTAAAATTAAACGTGAGTCTATTATTAATTATCTTGACGGAAATGGAAGCGTAGAGGATGCTATTTACGCTTGGGCAATGGAGTTTGCTTCTGCTGGGGTGCGTAAAGGTAAGATAATAAGTAAAGGACGTACAGCACACATTGAAGGTGTGTCTTATTACTCTGGTGATGGTTTAAATAGATCTCACATTATGCCAGATGAAATGGTTTCAATACTTGAGGTTTCAAAAAATGGGAAAAAATAAATATATAGCTTTTAGCCTACTCTTCTCGCTATGTCCCTTTATAACAGATGTTAGAAGTGCTGAAAAACCAGTGCAAATTAGCAAAGGGCCATTCGCACAGTCAGTATCTCTAAATACAGAGCAAGAAAATTATTCAAGCTGGTGGAAAAAACAAATAAATACACAATTGAATAATCCCGTAAACTTTGCCGGGCATTACCGACTATTTGTTACCTCTGGAGGACACGGCAGTGAGTGCTTGCACGACTATTGGATCTGCGGATGGGTTATTGACAAGTTAACAGGCAAAGTTGTCTCTACACTCCCCCGCTCTCCAGAAGGGGGGGACAGTTATGTTGAAGCTGTTGATGATGGTACATCTACAGGGTTAAAATTTAAATATACCGCTAAAGGAGATAGTAAAGAATTAACCATCCAAGGACGCGCTGCTAATGCACCGCTTCAGCGTGATAATGGGGATTTTGCAGTTCCTGAATGTCGTTTGATCACGTATCGTTTTAACGGTTCAGATTTTGATACACTCAATGAAGTGAGCAATGGCTGTAAATTATCCGAACAAAACGTTATTTATGGTCATTGAGCATCACCTTCGTTTCAAAAAGAAATAACAATAGCAAAAAGGAATGTTATCGTTCCTTTTTGCTACCAAATATAGCTCCACCTAAACTACATTGAACGATAACATAATAATGACATGGGGTATTCATCATGCTCATGACCAAAGCCGCCTACGCCAGACACAAAGGCGTAAGCCGTCAGACTGTTTACAACCAGATAAAAAAGCGAACTTGTGCGGGTGGGCGCAAAAATTGACGTGAGCGCCACCGAACAAAAAACAGCAAACACCGATATTCCGGCAGCGTGGTTCGACGATAGCAGGCTGGTCAACATCTCACCGAAAGCTACGCAGGATTATTCGCAGGAGAAATATCAGACCATTCAGACAGACCCTGACGAGGCCGCCGCCATTGTGCCGGAGCTCGATGATATTTACCCACTAGCGACAACCTACGAAGCGTTACAGTCCCGCATTTTTGATACTGTACTGGCGTCCACTCCTGAAACGCCAGCCAGTTGTAAAAGTCCATTTCAGCGACAACAAAACCAGTTGGGGGCGATTTTGGGGGCTAAATTTTATCGAACAATAAAAAATCCTTTTAATTTCAATAAATTTACCATTGCCAGATCATCCTCCAAAGGGAGATATCGTTTCGCAATTCCTGCGCTTTTACCTCTCGTTTCTTGATACTTACCCTGATAACTATTATCGTGACCGCGTGTGATGAGAGGTTTCCCCATGAGTGAAGAAAATCTGTTTAGCCGCAGGCCGATGGGCATGCGGATGGCAATGATCGTGCGTCAGTGGCGTGCCGTCATTGACGATGCCATTCTCGATACCGGATTAACCCAGTCGAGCTGGACAGTAATGATGCAGCTTCATCAGCTTGGGGATAACGTCTCGGTGAGTGAACTGGCGGAGATGCAGGGGATTGAACTGCCGCCGCTGATGCGCACTCTGACACAGCTGGAAAAGCAGGGATACCTGCTGCGCTCCGTATCGCCTTATGACAAGCGCATCCGGCTTCTGACGCTGACGCCTGAGGGAAAAACCATATTAAAAAGGCTTACTCAGGTGATTGAGACATATCAGGCGCGTGTATCGCAAAACATCGCGCCGGAACATATCGACATTTTCAGCGCCACCCTGAATCAATTCGCCTGCAATTTGCGGACAATCCGCGAAGAAGATAACAAGATCGAAAAATAATGACGCCTGAACAAAAGTTTGCCCGCTGGGTAAGGGTGAGTATTGCCTCTTTCCTGCTGATGTTTGTCTACTTTATCGTCGCGGATATCTGGATCCCGCTGACGCCAGATTCCACCGTGATGCGCGTGGTGACGCCGGTTTCTCCGCGCGTCTCCGGCTACGTGGCGGCAGTTCACGTGCATAACAACAGCCAGGTGAAGAAAGGCGATCTGCTCTTTGAACTGGATGACACGCCGTTTCGCAATAAAGTGGAAGCGGCGCAAATCGCGCTGGAGCAGGCACGTCTTTCCAACGAACAGCTGGATGCGCAAATCGCCGCCGCGCAGGCCAACCTGAAAACCGCCGTGCTGACCGCGCGTAACGACAAAGTCACGTTTGATCGTTATCAGAAGTTGAGCACCCTGCAGAACGTTTCGCAGGCGGATCTGGATAAAGCCCGCACCACCTGGCAGAGCAGCGAACAGTCTGTCAGCTCGATTCAGGCCAATATCCAGAACCTGCGCATCCAGCGCGGCGAGCGGGACGAGCACCGCAACGTGACGCTGCAAAAATACCGTAACGCGCTGGATGACGCAGAGCTGAACCTCGGATGGACAAAGGTCTACGCGCAGGCGGACGGTACGGTGAGTAACCTGCAGCTAAGCCCCGGTTTCTATGCCTCGTCAGGCTCAGCCGCGCTGGCGCTGGTGAACAACCAGACCGATATCGTGGCCGACTTCCGTGAAAAAAGCCTGCGTCATACCCATCAGGGCACCGACGCGGCCGTGGTGTTTGACGCCTTTCCGGGGCACGTCTTTCGCGCCCACGTGACCAGCAGCGATGCGGGGATCCTTGCGGGCCAGGAGGCCGTTAACGGCCAACTGTCAGAGCCGGAAACCTCTAACCGCTGGGTACGTGATGCCCAGCGGATGCGCATTCACGTGACGCTGGATGAAACGCTGCCGAAGCATCTGCCAACCGGGGCTCGCGCGACCGTGCAGCTCTACAACAGTGAAGGCCCGTTTGCGCGCTTCTTCTCCAGGATGCAGATCCATCTGGTAAGCCTGCTGCACTATGTCTATTAATACGCTGGCGCGGGTATTTACCCCGCACGGTAATATCGTCTACACGGCAAACGATTTTCGTCAGACCCTGCGAATCGTGTTTGCCGGGATGATTGCCCTGAGCATCTCGAGTTTCTACAACACCAGCTACGGCGTGTTTTATGTGGTCTACCCGATCATGCTTCTGTCGCTGGTCCCGGTGTTTAACCGCCACGTGGCGAAGCAGTTTATCTTCAGCGCATCGCTAAACTGCATTGAAATGGTGATTATCATCGGCTATCTGTCGCAATGGCCGCTCATTATGACGCTGGTGGTGTTTGCCCTGTACGTGATGCGTTTTCGCTTTATGAGCAAGGGGCCACTGTTCCTCTTCGGTTCGATGGGGGTGGTGTGTCAGAGCGTGATGCTCAATTTTATGAGCTATCCCACGACTAACTGGCACACGCTTTTGTTTTCCAACATCGAAGCGAGCGTCATGGCCGTGAGCCTGAGTGCGTTGATGAACTATCTCCTGCCAGATGTGGAGCCGCGCAAGCCACCGCCGTTGATTGAGAAAGATGACGCCCGGGTGCGACACGAGTCGCTGCTCTCCGGCACCGTCGCGACGCTGATATTCGTGGTGTTTCAGATTAGCGATTTAAGCGATTCGCTCTCGGCGCTGATGGCGGGGATATTGATTCTGTTCCCGATGCACTATCGCGGCGCGGTGATGAGCTCCATCTGGCGCGTGGTCGGCGTAGTGCTGGGCTGTCTCTATATTCTTGTCGTCCAGCTTATCCTCTACGATCACAGCAGCCATATGCTGCTGATGATGCCACTTATTGGCCTCGGCCTGGCGTTTGGTGCGCGTCTGCATGTGATGGAGAAAGTAGGGGCCGGGGTGGGGTTTTCCAGCATCACCACCATCGGCATTATGTTCGGGCAGAACATGCACCCGGACACTGACCTGGTGTTCAGCGATCTCTATCGCATCACCTCCGTCACCTTTTCGCTGGTAGCAACGCTGACGATGGTCTTTCTCGTGCATCTGGTTTTGAATCGCTTCGAGGCGACGCGCTACGTTATCGCGCCGCCCAAAGAAGATTAGAAACTCAGTACGACGGGGAGTTGCGAGAGTAAAAACAGGATCAGGCCAATCGTCCCGCCCACCAGCGTGCCGTTGACGCGGATGAACTGCAGATCCTTGCCAATATTCAGTTCAATCTGGCGGGACATATCTTTGGCATCCCAGCTTTTCACCGTGTCGCTGATGTGCCGGGTCAGGAACGCGGCGAAATCCGGTGCGAGGCGGTGCGCGGCCTGCTCCAGATGCTCGTTCAGCGACGCCCGCAGGCTGGCGTCGTTTGACAGCGTTTCGCCAAACCACAGCCCGGCGTTGGCGATGCGCTGCTTCACGCGCGAATCCTCACTTTGCATATCCGCTTTCAGCCACTGGCGTAGGTCAGCCCACATTTCCCCCAGATAGCGGTTAAACGCCTCATCGTTCTTCAGATAGTGCTTGATGTTGTCGGCTTTCGCCGCCATCTCCGGGTCATTTTTCAGGTTGTTGATAAGCTTCAGCGTGGCGCGGTCGAACGCCTGGCGGATCTGGTGCGTGCGGTCGTGGCTGATATCGTCCAGCAGCGTATTTACCGCGTTCGATACCATCTCCGCACTCTGGTCACCTAGCCACTCGGTGGGCAGCACCATTGCCTTACGCGGATGCTCGGTCTTCAGCCAGTGGACAATCTGGTCGGCAATAAAGTCCCGCGTGCTTTCTCGCTGAATCAGGGTAATCAGGCGGTTGATGATGGCGTCCAGCAGCACCTGGTGGCGATGATTTCTGGTCATGCTTTCGAGGATCACGGCGCTGGTTTCGGTGAAGTCGACCTTGTCGATGGCCTTATGCACCGCGCGCTTGAGCAGACGCTGGATACGTCCATCGTCGGTGAGTTCGAGAAAACCGCTCATCACCTGCATTAGATGCAGCCCGACGCGCTGGGCGTTGTCTGGTTTACTGAACCAGGCACCGATCATCTGTGCGGGTTCATAGCGGCGGATCAACGCCACCAGCGACTGGGTATCAAGAAATTTTTCCTGCACGAACTGGCCGAGATTGTCGCCGATCCTGTCCTTATTGCGCGGGATAATTGCCGTATGGCGCGAGATGAAGGGAATGGGCACTCTGCGGAACAGCGCAACCACGGCAAACCAGTCTGCCAGCGCGCCGACCATCGCCGCCTCGGCAATGGCCTTCACACCGCGCACCCAGAAGGTCTGCGGCAGGAACAGGGTGGTGATAAACGCCGCAGAGGCCAGCAGTAGCAGCGACAGCGCCAACAGCTTGGCGCGTTTGAGTTCTGTTATTTTTTCCATGAGTTAAGGATAGAGGGAATTGAACGAAAAATGCAAAGCTGGTGTATGGGGAGGTGTCTTAAAATGAACAGACATTTATTATCCGATAAATATATACATTACAATTATTCATTATTAATTTTTCTATATTTTTTGTGCTTAACTCTTCTCGAATGTAAGGTTTTGTGATTGATGTGGTAATTTTTGCTCTTTATTAATATTAAGGTGGGTTAATTTTAATGACAGGGAGCAAGGTTAATGACATGGGAATATGAGATTTCTACAGGGATATTAAGTCACAATGGTGAGTTTATTGCCCGCTGCTATAGCGGTGCCGGTGAATCGAAAGACAAACCTGAGTGTGAACGGCAACGAAACAAAGGCCCTATTCCACGTGGTATTTATTTTATTGCCGGATGGAATAATCACAAAAGTGCTGAGGCGATTATTCTTGAACCTATAGCGGGGACCAATACTTTTGGTAGGAGTTATTTTCAAATTCATGGTGATAAGAAAGGGCAACCGCCAGGTTCTGCGTCAGCAGGTTGCATTATTATGAATGGACAGGATAAGCGTCATCTGATTTATAATTCGGGTGACACAATACTGGTGGTGAGATGATGAAATATTTCATTGTTTTTTTCTTCTCGTGTTTTTCAGTAGTGTTATTGGCAAAAGATCACTCTCCTGAGCAGATTATGCAGATGATAAATAACAAAGGCGCCAGGAGTGTTGTGGATAATCTGTATTCAAATGATAGTGAAGGGTCGGAATGGTGGAACCATGTAATTCCGGAGATAAGTAAAGGAGCCCATGCATGGTTAGTCGTAGCGAGTGCCATCGAACCCGGGGTGGACGCCGGTACCGCTGAAGATTTAAAGGCGGCGCTTTCAGAAGCCATCCCACATAACCCTGAGGGAGTCTTAGCAATCTTAAAAGACGATAAACCGTTGCTCACTATTGAACAAATCTGCTCTTTTGCTAATTTTCCGGAGACAGAAGCAGAGAGTAATAAGCTTTATGTAGATTCAATCAGGGAAATTTTTAAGGTTAACAACCCTAAGGGTAAAAGATGTCTCGCTGTTATGATCGCTACTGTTGAAAACTCAGTTCCATTCGAAAAGGATAATTAAATGGCCATCCCAGGATATATGTCCTTAACGGACGATGCGGGTAATATCATAAAAGGTAGCGTAAAGGTTAAAGACCGTGAAAACCAGATTGAAGTCTTAGGACTCTATCATAACGTAAGTTATAACTCTGATCTTCATAATGGCAGAGTGTTGAGTAAATGCCAGCATCGCCCATTTCTTATTGAAAAGGAAATTGATGCTTCCAGTGTTCTGCTATACAAAGCACTGAGTACGGGAGGCACACTCAGGAAAGTGGCTATCGACCTTTATCGAATCAACGATGCCGGTCAGGAAGAAATCTATTTCACGATAACGCTGGAAGCGGTAAATATCGTCACATTGTTTTCATTGATGCATGACGTGAAAGATACTTATCATGAAAAACAGGGGCATCTTGAGCTTGTTTTGCTTCGTTATGAAAAGATTACCTGGCATTACCGTGACGGCAACGTTATTCATACGGATGACTGGGATTATCGGTTAGGGGTTTAAGAAGGGCCTGTGAAAATCCTTTCATAGCAACCGCCACAACACCCACCCACCAAACCCCATCAGCACTACTCCTGCCGCGCGCTCAATCAACCACAGCGAACGGCTGAGCTTCTGTTGCACCGCCGATAGCCCCATCAGCGACACCAGCGCCAGATCCCACATCAGAACCACCATCACCATCCAGACGCCGCAGGTCGCCTGCTGAAGCAGCGTGACGTCCGGTCCCAGTAGCGCCGTCATCAGCGCCAGATAGAACAACGCATTCTTCGGATTAAGCAGCGCGGAACCGAGCCCCAAAAGAATCTGCTTACGCAGTGAAGGGAAGCGCTGGTGAGTTTCATTCAGCGCCAGTGCCTGCGGTCGGCTGCGCACCAGATGCGAGCCGATCCATAGCAGGTACAGCGCCCCGCAAAGCTCGATAAGCGTAAATAGCCACGTAAACTGGCGCAGCGCGCTCCAGCCGATAATCACCAGAACAATATAGAGCGCGTTACCCCCGGCGATGCCGACGCACAGCCCGGCGCTGCCGCGTAACCGATAGCGCGCCGAGTAGCCCACAAGCAGGAAGAAATCCGGGCCCGGGCTTAACAGGGCAACAAAATGCGCCAGCGCCAGGGCGAGAAAAGCGGAAGGGAAGAACAGTTCCATAGCGACCTCAGAATGCAAAACCGGGTACAGACTACGGAAACGCAGAACCTATTTATTGTCTGATATTGATCGGCCCGTGGCGTACTGGCGCGGCGTGGCGGCGGTATAGCTCACGAAGGTCTTGTGAAAATGGCTCTGGTCGGCAAACCCGCTCTGGTAGCCGACGTCGGCGATATTATCCCCGGCGCGCAGCCGCGCTTTGGCATACTCTACTCGGGAGATATTGAGGAAGCTCCCCGGCGTCAGGCCGGTATCCTGTCTGAAAGTGCGGATCAGCGTCTCCTTGCGCAGCGAGAATCGTTGGGCAAGTTCGTCTAGGGAAGGCGGGCTGGCGAGATCGGAAAGAAATGCCTGCTGAACCTGCTGGCTGGTTACGCGAAGCGCGTCTGTATTATCCGCACAGCGGGGAAGGACAGAAAGCAGCCTGTCGACGGATGCCGGAGACATCGTCTCCACAATATCAAGGTAGTACTTAAAGAACGCAGGGTTGCGAATCACCTGAAGCGCCAGAGGAAGCCCGGTGTCGATATAGAGCATGTGGTAGCTGCGCGGCTTTCCGGCGACGGGGTTGCAGCTGTGCGGCACATAAGCTGGGATCACAATCAGGTCCCCGGGCTGGAGGATGTACTCTCTGTCATGGCACATGCAGCAGGTCTGGCCTTCTACTATCGCGCCAATGGAGACCTCAGGATGACAGTGACGTTTGTACGCCTGCGTACTCTGCCACGTGCTTCGCAGCTCAAGTCCTGAGGCGCGGTGAAACGTCTGGCGGATATGTCGGGTATTGGTCATGGGAACTCCTTCTGGAGGTTTTTTATACCACGTCAAACAACCGTCTGGCAGCGCTTCATTAAGAACCTTCCGGATATACCCAACTTTACGTCCATAGCCAGTCACGTTGACTACCCTTAATACCCTAAGCGGTAAAACAAGGAGATTCGACATGGCTTATCAGACAGTAAATCCTGCCACTAACCAGCTCATCAAAGAATACCCCTCTCATACCGACGCGGATATCGAAGCGGCACTGAAGGCGGCCGATGCGCTCTACCATTCAGAATGGGCGAAAGGCGACATCAGCCAGCGCCTGTCAGTGCTGCATAAGCTTGCCGACCTGATCGACCAGCGCACCGAGGAGCTGGCTAAAATCGCCAGCCAGGAGATGGGTAAGCTCATCGAACAGAGCCGCGGTGAGGTGAAGCTGTGTGCGAAAATCGCCCGCTATTATGCTGATAACGCGAAACAATTCCTGGCCCCGGTGAAGTATGAGTCTGAACTCGGGGAAGCGTGGGTGGAGTATCACCCCATCGGCGTGCTGATGGCCGTCGAGCCGTGGAACTTCCCGTATTACCAGCTGATGCGCGTTCTGGCACCGAACCTGGCGGCGGGTAACCCCGTGCTGGCAAAACATGCCAGCATCGTGCCGCACTGCGCCGAGGCGTTTGCCCATCTGGTGCGCGAAGCGGGGGCACCGGAAGGGGCGTGGACTAACCTGTTTATCTCGTCCGATCAGGTGGCGAACATCATCGCCGACGATCGCGTGCAGGGGGCCGCGCTGACCGGTTCCGAAAAAGCCGGTAGCGTCGTGGCTGCGCAGGCGGCGAAGCACATTAAGAAATCGACCCTTGAGCTAGGTGGTAACGACGTCTTCGTGGTGCTTGATGATGCGGACCTGGACAAAGCCGTGAAGATTGGCGTGAATGCGCGACTCAACAACGCCGGGCAGGTCTGCACCGCGGCGAAGCGCTTTATCCTGCACGAGAAAATTGCAGATGCCTTCCTCAGCAAATTCACCGAGGCGTTTAAGCAGGTGAAGATTGGCGATCCGCTGGACGAAAGCACCACTCTGGGGCCGCTGTCGTCTAAAGATGCCCTGGAAACGCTGACCAGACAGGTTAACGAAGTGGTGAAAAACGGTGCGACGCTGCACTATGGCGGCAAACCGGTGCCGCGAGACGGGAGTTTCTTCGAGCCGACGATCCTGACGACTATCTCGCGCGACAATCCGGCGTATTTCGAAGAGTTCTTCGGCCCGGTGGCGCAGATGTTCGTGGTGAAAAACGATGACGAGGCGGTTGCGTTGGCCAACGACTCCCACTACGGCCTGGGCGGGGCGGTATTCAGTCAGAATATCGAGCGCGCGAAGAAAATGGCGTCGCGGATTGAAACAGGGATGGTGTATATCAACTGGCTCACCGATACCGCGCCAGAGCTGCCGTTCGGCGGCGTGAAGCGCTCCGGCTACGGACGCGAGCTGTCGGATCTGGGGATCAAAGAGTTTGTGAACCAGAAGCTGGTGGTGGTGCGTAAGTAAGAGGTAATAAAAAACCTGCCAGACGGCAGGTTTTTTATCTGTGCGGAGCCTTAGAAGCTCACGCCGCCGCCCACATAGGCGCCGTCAATCAGCGTATGGCCAGGACGGCCGTCTTTGCCATCTACGCTCACGTGACGGTAACCCACTTTCAGGGTCACTGGCGTAATTGGCGTCCAGCTTACGCCGCCATTGGCTTCAACGTAGTTTTTCACGCTGTTGTTCAGACCTTCTGGAGCGACATAACCTTCACCAAATACGTGAATGCTGTCGGTCAGGGCAACGTTAACGCCGCCACCAATCGGGAACGCCACGCCGTTATCGCCTTTTTTCGGGCCAAGGTAGATCGCCTTCGCGCCCGCATTCAGCATGACCGGGCCGACTTCCAGGTTGTAACCTGCACCCACGCCGCCGGTCTGGGTGCCGTCATCGGTGTTTTTAAGCCAGTTGCTTTCGGCATACAGGCCAGACGAGGATTTACCCATTTCCAGATTGAGGTTGGTAAAGTTTTTACCCTGCTCAATGCTGCCACCCATCGCCAGTGCGGAACCCGAGATAGCGGTCAGAGCAGAAAGAAGAAGGATATTCAGTTTTTTCATGTTTTATGCCTCGTCATCAAATTAATCTTACGGCACCTTAACAAGCGATGTTTATGACTGCAAATGTGGTTAGGATCAACTTTTTATACTGTAAATGTTAATTTTCTTGCTCAAATTGTTATGAGGGCGTTTTGTTTTAGGGGTGTCAACGCGTGATTTTCTGCTGTTTAAGAACAGTTTAATTTTTTGACTAAACATAAACTGAACGAGGCGGGGATAATCATTCGGAATGCATTAATGGCATTTCTAATAATTTCCAGAAATGTTTCAGGTGTCATACAAAACCACAAAAAATTACATTTCTGGCACTGATTATACGTTCAACTGCTCGGCCCTGTTTCCTCGCAATGTCATTTTTCTGACACGTTGATTCTTTACGGTGTTGGCTTCACTCTATGGATGCTAACAATATGAAAAGAAAAATTATTCCTGTACTTATCGGTTGTGCGCTCTCTTTCTCTGGCCTGGCGGCGCAGCCCACGGCTGAACACTATGTCGTTAGCTTTCCCGAAGGCTCCCACGTGAGCTACAGCGGGGCGTTTGCGGATGCTTTCCCGCATGGACTTCCTGTCGGAATCGGTTCTGGCCTGTTGTTCACCGGCAAGCAGGGCGATGCGCTGACCTTCGTGACGGTTACCGATCGCGGTCCGAATGCGGACGCGCCAAAAATGGGTAAAAACGAAGCCAAAATTTTTGTTACGCCGGATTTCGCGCCGCTGCTGATGACCATCCGTGTACAAGACGGTAAAGCCGAGGCCATTGATGCCCGCCCTCTGCACGACGATAAAGGCGAGATTAACGGGCTACCGCTGCAAAGCGGCGTGATTGGCTCCACCAATGAAGTGGCATTCAGCGACACGTTAAAGACGCTGAAGGGTGACAACCGCGGGCTGGACACGGAAGGCATCACGCCGGACGGCAAAGGCGGATACTGGCTGTGCGACGAGTATGGTCCGTTCCTGATAAACGTCGACAGTAGTGGGAAAATCCTGGCTATTCATGGGCCGCAGGCGGCGGAAGGGGAAAAATCCATCGCGGGCGGTCTGCCAAACATTATCAAATGGCGTCAACCGAACCGGGGCTTTGAAGGTCTGACCCGTATGCCTGACGGACGCATTATTGCCGCTGTGCAAAGCACGCTGGATATCGACGGTAAAAGTAAAAAACAGGCGCTATTTACGCGTCTCGTCAGCTTCGACCCGGCGACCGGGAAAACCGCGATGTACGGCTATCCCATCGATAGCTCCGCCTACAGTAAAAACAGTGATGCCAAAATTGGCGACATTGTGGCGCTCGATGACCAGCACATCCTGCTGATTGAGCAGGGAAGCGATAAAAACGACGGGATGCGTAACCTGATCTACAAGGTGGATCTCAGCAAGGCGAGCGACCTTTCCGCCTTTGACAAGCCGGGCGAGTACCCGGAGTTTGATGATGAGAAGACCCTGGCTCAGCGCGGTATAACCCTTGCGGTGAAAACGCAGGTCGTTGATTTACGCGCCCTCGGCTGGCAGCAGGAGAAGGCCGAAGGGCTGGCGCTGATCGACAGCAAAACGCTGGCGGTGGCGAACGATAACGACTTTGGCGTAAAGGTGGCGATGCAAAACCCGGTCGAGGGCAAGAAGCTCAAGGATTATCGGGTGAACGCAGAAGGTAAGCTGACGCTGGATGATAAACCGGTGGAAACCACGCTCAGCGTGAAGCCGCTGAAGAAGCCGGAGTCGGACAGTGAACTGTGGATTGTGACGCTGCCGGAGGCGGTGAAATAAGTATCCCCACAAAATAATGCCTGCACAGACGGCCCCCTCTCCCTTGAGGGAGAGGGCTGGGGTGAGGGGGAACATACGGCTGTGGAGGTTATTCCGTTCACTTTATGTTCCTTGCTACTCTGTAACGGCATGACCTGTGAACGTGCCAGGGTGGCTCACTCGCCACCACCCTGGCGACCCGGGCTCCCGGCGGTAAATCGCCGCTTCGCGGTGCCCTCAGCTTATTCCTTCAGGCTATCGGGTCGGGCATGAGCCTGCATCCCTGCAGGCCACGCCCTCTCGGCGCATCCCTGCGCCTCGCCCCGGCCTTACGGAAACGCCTCGGCGATTTACAGCCGGACCAGGACATCGCTGTAATTTATTCATTTTCCTGATACAAAGCTCATCGCTTCAGGTTAATAAATTACTGGGCAGAGGGGATGCATAGCGGTTATTTCTGTAGTCCCGCAAACGCCGCCCGAATTTCTTCTTCCGGGAGTTGAATACCGATAAACACCATCACGCTGCGTGGCGTTTCCTCACCCCACGGCCTGTCCCAGTCGGCGCTATATAAACGCTGTACACCCTGGAACAGCAGGCGGTTTGGTTCACCGTCTATCCACAGCATCCCTTTGTAGCGCAAAAGCTTGTCGGCAAACGACAGCAGCAGGTTCTCCATGACGCGGGACACGTCGCTGATATCCACCGGGTAATCCAGCTCGACTACAATCGACGACACGTCGTTTTGCTTGTCGGCCATAAAGTGAAAGCGCGGCTTCGAGGTGACGTTCTCTTCCAGCATAAAGCCGTTGGTGTTGAACAGCTGAGACAGGTCGATATCCCCGTGCGTCACCGTGTAAATCGGGGCGCGCGAGTTGATGCGCGTCAGGCGCTCGCGCAGTTTTTCGCTCTCGCCCGCCACGTCGGTTTTGGTCAGCAGAATGCGGTCGGCATAACCCACCTGAGACTGAGCAATGGTGAACTGGTTCATCTGCTCGTCGGCATGGACGGCATCGACAAGCGCAATCACGCCGTCCAGCAGGTAGCGCTGGCAGAGGATCTCATGGGCGAAAAAGGTCTGAATAATTGGGCCGGGGTCAGCCATGCCGGTGCATTCAATCACCAGACGGTCGAAATTGATGTCACCACGATCGCGGCTGTCGAGCAGGTCCAGCAGAGCGTCTTCCAGTTCGTTAGAGCGAGTGCAGCAAATGCAGCCGTTGGTCAGGGTTTTGATCTGCGTGGCGCGATCGCCGATCAGCTGATCGTCTACCGAAACTTCGCCAAACTCGTTTTCGATAACGGCGATTTTGAAGCCGTGCTGCTCGTTCAGAATATGGCGCAGCAGGGTGGTTTTACCTGCGCCGAGGAAACCGGTCAGCAGGGTGACGGCAATCGGGGTCATGGTGTCTCCTTTAGCAGCAGCGGACGCCGCCTTCTCCACTTCCGCCGTAGCGCGCTTCCTGACGCTCGCGGAAGAATTCGGTGTAGGTCATGTACGGCTTATCCGGATGGTTGGTCTTCATATGCTCAACGTAGTTGTCATAGTCCGGAATGCCAATCAGCATTTTCGCCGCCTGACCGAGGTATTTTTTTGCTTCGCCTAAGTTACCAAACATAACGTGTCCTGATAAGAACAAAGCCCCGCCGAAGCGGGGCTGGATATGACGTCATTAATGGTGTGAAGAGGTCTTCACGCCGCCTTCCGGCACCGGCACATACGGGGTTTCTTTATCCGTACGACCCTCGGCGTTACGCACTTTCAGCCAGGTTTTGATGCCGTAGAAGATGATGCTGTACACCACCACCAGGAACAGAATACTCAGGCCCGCGTTGGTGTAGTTGTTCACCACGATATGGTTCATGTTGGCAATCTGCTGCGCAGTCAGGTCTGCGCCGCCTGCGGCAATCTTCTCTTTGTACTGGTTAGCCATAAAGAAGAAGCCTTCCAGCTGCGGGTTGGCACTGAACAGTTTCAGGCCAAGTGCCCAGGTGGTGCAGAGCAGCAGCCACAGCGCAGGGACCACGGTGACCCAGATGTATTTGGTGCGTTTCATCTTCACGAGGACAACGGTACCGAGCACCAGAGCAACGGCTGCGAGCATCTGGTTAGAGATACCGAACAGCGGCCACAGGCTCTTCACGCCGCCCAGTGGGTCGACAACACCCTGATACAGCAGGTAACCCCACAGGCCAACACAACCCGCCGTGCCCAGAACGCCCGCAACCAGAGAGTCGGTTTTCTTCAGGAACGGCACGAAGTTACCCAGCAGATCCTGCAGCATGAAGCGGCCTGCACGGGTACCGGCGTCCAGCGCGGTCAGGATGAACAGGGCTTCAAACAGAATACCGAAGTGGTACCAGAAGCCCATGTCCGCCCATGGCAGCACTTTGTGGAACACGTGCGCGATACCGACAGCCAGCGTTGGAGCACCACCTGCACGGTTCAGCACGGACGGTTCGCCGATGTCTTTCGCGGTCTGCATGATCTGCTCAGGCGAAATCACGAAGCCCCAGGAACTGACGGTCGCTGCAGCATGTGCGCTTGCGTCTTTCAACTGCGCCATAATCAGCGCCGCGTTGTCACCACCCATCTCATGCAGGTTTGGCATGGTAATGCCCAGACCCGCCGGAGGCGTGTTCATCGCGAAGTAGAGACCCGGTTCGATAATGGACGCAGCAACCAGCGCCATGATCGCCACGAAGGATTCCATCAGCATGGCACCGTAACCGATCAGACGTGCGTCTTTCTCGTTCGCCAGCAGCTTAGGTGTGGTACCTGAAGAGATCAGCGCGTGGAAGCCTGAAACTGCACCACACGCGATGGTGATGAACAGGAACGGGAACAGCGCGCCTTTCCACAGTGGGCCAGTACCGTCGATGTACTGCGTCACTGCTGGCATTTTCAGATCCGGGTTAATCACCAGGATACCGATCGCCAGACCGACGATCACGCCGATTTTCAGGAAGGTCGCCAGGTAGTCACGCGGAGCCAGAATCAGCCATACCGGCAGCAGAGCGGAGATAAACGCATAACCGATCAGCGCGAAGGTGATGGTGGTGTCCTTAAAGGTCAGCGCCGGGCCCCAGTACGGGTCGTGCGCAATCACGCCGCCGAAGTAGATAGAGGCCACCAGCAGCACGATACCAATCACCGACACTTCGCCCACGCGTCCAGGGCGCAGGAAGCGCATGTAGATACCCATGAACAGCGCAATCGGCACGGTAGAGCAGACGGTGAAGACACCCCACGGACTCTCAGCCAGGGCTTTCACCACGATCAGAGCAAGCACCGCGAGGATGATGATCATAATCAGGAAGCAGCCGAACAGGGCGATAGTCCCCGGCACGCGGCCCATCTCTTCTTTGACCATCTCACCCAGAGAGGCGCCGTTACGACGAGAAGAGATAAACAGCACCATAAAGTCCTGCACCGCACCCGCCAGCACGACACCGGCGAGCAGCCACAGGGTGCCCGGCAGGTAGCCCATCTGCGCGGCCAGTACCGGGCCGACCAGGGGGCCTGCGCCAGCGATAGCGGCAAAGTGGTGACCAAACAGCACGTAGCGGTTGGTTGGCACATAGTTCAGGCCGTCATTGTTTATGACCGCCGGAGTGGCACGCGTCGGGTCGAGCTTCATGACCTTCTGCGCGATGTACAAGCTGTAGTAGCGATAAGCAACAAGATAGACGGAAACCGACGCGACCACGATCCACAGGGCGCTTACGTGCTCGCCCCGGCGTAATGCGACAACCGCCAGACAAAAAGCGCCGAGGATCCCGAGTAAGGCCCAGGGCACGTGCTTCAGTAGTTTTTTAGTATCCATAATAGACCTGGTTTTTTATGTAAAGAAAAAAGGGTCAGGGTTCGTTGTGAGGAGGTGTTGATTAATGCTGGTGGGATCTTGCCAGAACGTCGCGTGTGTAAAGGAGGGTAAATGGATGAGTGGTTGAAAGTGCCAGGTAAGCGGTCAAAGGTGGCGGCGAGTGGTTCCGGTTCGCCGCCAGCGGTCGAAATTATGTGATTGAGATCACTTGGTTATGCGCGCTGCTCTCCATTGCCAGGTAGCTTTCCAGTGTTCGGATGAGTTTCTCCTTAAGCCAGCTCGGCTCCAGGATCTGAATGTCTGGCAGCCAGTAGAAAAGCAGCGGCAAGATCTGATTTTCGTGTGCCGCCTGACAGCGCAGCGTGACGCCGCCGTGTTGCTCCTCCAGCAACTCTTGCTCCGGCAGGAGATCGCGGCGCAGGAAGTAATGTGAAATATTATTTTTAATAAATATTTTCACTGCGAAAGTATCTTCCGACACCCAGGGGTCGAGGCTTTTTTCCAGCAGCTCGCGGGCATTCTCTTCAGGAGTGAAGGTGGTCGTATGAATATCAAGCCAGCTAATCTGACTCAATGAGAAGGATTTCAGTCTGCCATTCTCGGTGGCTTGTAAATACCATATATTTTTTTTGTTAATCAGTTTATAGGGATTAATCAGACGGGTTTTACTCTTATAAACGATCTGGCAAACATTATGGTTCTTAATCGATTTCTCGATTTTCGCTAAATGACGACGAATATCGCGTTGTACCGTGTGTTCTGCTTCATTCCCAAGGATAAGAATATGGTTTTCGTCAACGCGTGTTTCAAGTTTCTGCCAGAATTCCGTATTTCTTTCAGGGAAAAAGCTATCAGCATTCAGGAAGTTAGCCAGTGAGTGATGTAATCCTTGTCCGCCGGGAGATTGTGAAGAATGGATCAGTCGATATAGCCCATTACCGGTATGTTCAACAATCGGAGAGAGTGCATTTAAATCCCGGTAGACGGTACGCTCGGTAATTTTAAATTTTTCCATTAGCGCACTGCGGTTTACCACACCGTTTAAATGTAGTTCAACCAGAATATCGACCAGACGTTCAGCCGAGCGGCTCCGCGTCGTTTTAGCCATAAGGTCATCCTGTATATTTGTGTATGCGCTGAATGATGCGGATGGCACTGACAACAGATGTCAGTATTCAGGCACAGAAAATTTCTCTTATGGTTATATAACGGCGTGATTTAGTGGAAACCTTAGGAATTTTTGTGGAAAGCGGCGCTGGCCGGAAAAAAAGGCCAGCGCGAGAGGGGTTATACTGCGGCTTCCGTCTCCATCATGACCGGGTGAAAACGGCGTTTGAAGTAGATCAGGCCATGTTCTGCGTCACTCAGAATGATATTTTTAATTTCAACGAGATAGACAAGATGCGTACCGATGGTTTGCACCTGGCTTATCTCGCCCTCAAGGCTGGCCAGCGCGCCTTTCAGAACCGGTTGTGCCAGCGCACCGTTCTGCCAGCAGGAGAGCGCAAAGCGCTCCTCCATGGCCATACCGGTCATTCCGGCGAAGTGGCGAGCCATGATCTCCTGCTCGTGGTTCAGCACGTTAACGCACAGCCTGCCGTTGCCCTGAAATACCGGGTTCATGGCGCTATTGGCGTTGATGCATACCATCAGCGATGGTGGTGTGTCCGTTACCGAGCAGACGGCGGTGGCGGTGATCCCGCAGCGACCAGTTTCACCCTCGGTGGTGATAACATTCACTGCGGCCGACAGACTGGCCATCGCATCGCGAAAACGCAGACGTTGTTCTGATTGCATTGTCATCTCCCGCTGCGTTATTTCAGCAGCTTATCCAGCATGTTGATATCGCTGTTGTTGTGCAGGTGCGGCACCGTCCAGCCGTGTTGGTCGTACTCGGACATGCAGCGGTCGACCATTGCCATCATCTTGTCCATGTTGCCGGAGCTCTGCGCCTGACGCAGACACTGCAGGCGGATCTCATCCTGGCTACCGGAGTAGTTGATTTCGTACAGCTCGTGACGGCCGCCAAATTCGCTGCCGATGGCGTCCCACATCAGTTTTAAAATCTTGATGCGTTCGACGTGATCCATACCGTTGGAGCCGCGCACGTATTTCGCCAGATACTGGTCGATCTGCGGGTTGTTCAGATCCCGGGCACTGGACGGCAGGTAGATCAGACCGGACGTCACGTTACGTTCGATGATGTTCTTGATCTTCGCGTAGGCCATCGGTGCCATTACGCGGTAGGTTTGCAGCGCGGCGTGATCCGGCAGATACGCACCGTTGACCCACGGCGTGGCTTCAGAGCACATGGAGTCGCTCAGCGCCCAGAACATGTTGCGCCAGGCCACCACTTCGCCGAGATCTGCCTGCACGCCGCGGAACTCCAGGGTACCGGTACACTCCAGGGATTTCTTCAGCAGGGCAGTGATGAAGTCGAGCTTCACCGCCAGACGTACGCAGGCCTGCAGCGGGTACATACGGGCAAAGCCACCTTCCATTGTCCAGCGACGGCAACGGTCGAAATCGCGGTAGATCAGCACGTTTTCCCACGGGATCAGCACATTGTCCATCACCAGGATCGCGTCGTTCTCGTCGAAGCGGCTGGAGAGCGGGTAGTCGTACGGGGAGCCTGTTGCGCCTGCCACCATCTCGTAAGAGGCGCGGGAGATCAGCTTCACGCCTTCGGCATCCATCGGGGCGACGAACATCAGCGCGAAATCCGGGTTTTCGCCCATCACCTGCGCGGAGCCGAAGCCAATCATGTTGTAGTGAGTCAGCGCCGAGTTGGTGGCCACCACTTTCGCACCGCTGACGATAATTCCCGCGTCGGTCTCTTTCTCCAGCTTGATGTAGACATCTTTCACTTCATCGGCGGGTTTATGGCGATCGATCGGGGGGTTAACGATCGCGTGGTTGAAGTACAGGCCGGTTTCCTGAATGCGGGTGTACCAGTTGCGAGCGTTCTGTTCGAACTGACCGTAGAAGGCCGGGTTAGCGCCGAGCGCGCAACCAAATGCCGCTTTGTAATCCGGCGTGCGACCCATCCAGCCGTAGCTCAGGCGCGACCACTCGGCGATGGCATCACGCTGCTGGCGCAGGTCGTCGGCACTTTTCGCCACGCGGAAGAACTTATGGGTATAGCCGCCACTGCCCGTATCGGTACCCCAGCACAGCGTGTCCTGCATGTCCGGCTTGTGCAGGGCATCGTACATCTGCGCGATGGAGGCTGCCGCATTACGAAATGCCGGGTGGGTGGTGACGTCTTTGACGCGCTCGCCGTAGATATAAATCTCACGACCGTCCTGCAGGCTTTTTAAATACTCTTCGCCGGTTAACGGGCGTTTGGCATCAGCGCGGAAATCTTCTGGCTTCATAGGGACCTCGTATCGGAATAGGGTTGTTAAATTTATGTTTTGTTTTTGTTGTTTAATTGAAGCGTGAGAGGGGAGGAACGTGAAGGGACGATTGGGACAACGGCGGGTACTTTTCGCGAGAGATCGCAGAGTGTGATTTCCCTCACCCTAACCCTCTCCCAGAGGGAGAGGGGACGGTTACTCCCTCTCCCTTTGGGAGAGGGCAGGGGGGTGGGGAACAGGTGACACCGGTACTTTCTGCGCCCGATAGCTGCTCGGCGAGCACCCCACTAAACGGTTAAAAAAGCGGGCAAAATAGGCCGGATCTTTAAACCCGAGCTGCCAGGCAATCTCACTGACCGCGCTGTCGGAGAAGAGCAGCAACCGCCTGGCTTCGCGCAGCTGGCGGTCGAAGATCAGCCGCTTCGGCGGACGGTTGGCAAAGCGGCGGCAGATATCGGTCAGACGGGATTCGGTGAGATGAAGTTCGCTGGCATATTCCGGCACTGTCCAGTGCTGGTGGTAGTGCGCATCAATCAGTTGCGTAAAGCGCTGGAAAAGTTTGAGCTCGCCGCGCATCCCGCCTGAAGCATGGTCGTCGAGGTTCGCGTTGCGCAGCAGCAGGGTGAACACCGCCTGTGCCAAAAGTGCCAGCGTATGTTCACGTCCGGGCAGCTGTTCCGTGGATTCGCGTTCGATCAGCCGCCAGTAGTGTTTCAGCGCCGCCAGTTCATCCGGTTTGTCGGCCAGGGACAAGCAGATCCCCGGCAGGCCGAACGTTTCACGCGTGCCGGGGTAGAGCACTTCCAGCAGCGGCCAGATCAGATCCTCGCGCACGGTCAGGACATGCCCGTCGCTGTCAGATTCGGTGATAAACGCGTGCGGCACCGACGGTGGCGTAAGGACGAAAAGCGGCGCCTGCACCGAATAGCGGTGATCGTCGAGCTGAAGCTCAATCTGCCCGGTATCAAGAAAGTGCATCTGAAAATACTGGTCGTGACGATGCGCCTGCATGTCGCGGCCAAAAAAGGCCGCCATGCGCGCGAACGACTGGTAGTGCACATCGTCGGTGCCCAGACTTTCGTCGTACTCCTTGCTGATATCAATGTTGGCGATGGGGCTCTGGCACATGGCCGCTCCTCTGCTGATCCCGGTGCGTCATCGGGATGCGTGTTAATACCAGCGCACCGACCACCAGCAGCCCGGCGACAAACCACAGCCCTGAACTGAAGCTTCCTGTCGCATCACGCAGAATGCCGATCAGCAGCGGGCTGACGGCAGATCCCACGTTGCCGATGGCATTGATCACCGCCAGTGCCACCGCGCGGGATTGCAGGCTAATAACCTGATCCGGCGTGGTCCAGAATATCGCCATGGCGGTAAACGATCCGGTTGAGGCCATGATGATGCCAAGTAGTTGGATCAGACTGTGATCCGTCGCCGAGGCCAGCATCCATCCCGCCGCCGCGAACAGATACGGCAGGATGGTGTGCTTTTTTCGCTCTTTCAGCCTGTCGGAGCGGCGGCTCCACCAGATCATCCCGAGGATGGTACAAAATTGCGGGATCGCCGCCAGCAGGCCGATCACGATATTGCTGCTGTGGCTGTTAAAGCTTTGCAGGATCTGTGGCGTCCAGATGTTGATTGCACTCAGCGTGTTGGTCAGACAGAAATAGGCCAGGGTGTAGAGCAGCACCGCAGGGGTCAATACTTCACGTAGCGTCGAGCGCGGCGTGGCGGAATGCGCAACGGCAAGCTCCTGCTCGCGGGCGATCATGGTTTTGAGCGCCTGCTTTTCGTCATCATCCAGCCAGGTGGCCTGATCCGGCGTGTCGTTAAGGAAGAACCAGGTCACCACGCCAAGCACCACGGACGGCAGGCCTTCCAGCAGGAACAGCCACTGCCAGCCTTTCAGGTTCCATAGCCCGTCCATCGCCAGAATGTACCCGGAGAGGATCGAGCCGAGCATCATGGTCACCGGCATGGCAATCATAAACAGCGCGTTGGCGCGGGCACGGTGATACGCCGGGAACCACCAGGTGAGATACACCAGGATCCCCGGCAGGAAGCCGGCTTCGGCAATGCCCACCAGCATACGCAGGACGTAGAGCGTCTGCGGGCTGGTGGCGAACATGGTGCAGGTCGAGGCAATGCCCCACACCACCATGATCCCGGCGATCCAGCGGCGTGCGCCGATCCTGGCCAGCATGATGTTGCTCGGGATCCCACACAGCACGTAGGTGACGTAAAACAGCGTTGCCGCCAGGCCAAACATGGTGGAGGTCAAGCCCAGATCTTTGCCCATCGTCAGCCCGGCAAAGCCAATGTTAATGCGGTCGAGAAACGAGAAGACAAACAGGATAAAGAGAAACACGATCAAGCGACGGAACAGTTTGTTAATGACGCGATGTTCAACAGCTTTATTATTTTGCAGGGTAGAGGTCGTCATGGTGCGCTCCAGATCTTACGTTTAGTAGACGGATTTATTGTTATTAACTGACGTAACCGGTTTTTCGATAAATCTTGCAGCCAGGGCTTCGGCGCTGCGGGCGAGCAGGGTGGTATCAACGCCGACGGCGACAAACAATGCGCCGAGTTCGAGATAGCGTTTTGCCAGCGCTTCATTCGCCATCAGGATGCCGGGCGCTTTACCTGCGTCGCGTATCTGGGCAATGGCCTGTTCGATAGCGGCCTGTACGTCCGGGTGCTGCGGATTACCCGCAAAACCCATGTCGGCGCTGAGATCCGCCGGGCCGATAAACACCCCGTCGACCCCTTCCACGTCCAGGATCTGCGGCAGATTTTTTAGCGCCTCGCGGGTTTCGATTTGCACCAGTACGCACATGGCATCGTTCGCCTGTTGCAGGTAATCCGGGATACGGTTCCAGCGCGACGCACGGGCCAGCGCACTGCCCACACCGCGAATACCCGCAGGGGGATAACGGGTAGCGCTTACCGCCAGCCGGGCTTCATCGGCGTTTTGCACCATCGGTACCAGCAGGGTTTGCGCGCCCACGTCGAGCAGCTGTTTGATCTGCACCGGATCGTTCCACGACGGGCGCACGACCGGCTGGCTGGCGTAAGGCGCAATTGCCTGTAGCTGCGTTAAGACGGTTTGCACATTGTTTGGTGCGTGTTCACCGTCGATCAGCAGCCAGTCGAAGCCCGCGCCTGCCAGCAGTTCGGCGCTGTAGCTGCTGGTCAGCCCCAGCCATAACCCAATTTGCGGCGTTCCGGATTTCAGCGCCGCTTTGAATGCGTTTTGCATGGTTGTCTCCTAGACGAAGCGGCAACTGATGGAGCCCATGTTGCCGTAGTCGACATGGAAGGTATCGCCCTTGCTGGCAGCCACCGGGCGGGTAAACGAACCGCCGAGGATGATTTGCCCCGGTTCAAGCTGCACGTCGTACGGTGCCAGTTTGTTCGCCAGCCACGCCACGCCGTTCGCCGGATGGTTCAGCACGCCTGCTGCGACGCCGGTCTCTTCGATCACGCCGTTGCGATAGAGCAGGGCGGAGATCCAGCGCAGATCCAGCTCGTCGGGTTTAATCGGGCGGCCACCGAGGATCACCCCAGCGTTGGCGGCGTTGTCGGAGATGGTGTCGAACACTTTGCGCGGGCGTTGGGTGTCGGGATCGATGTTGTGGCAGCGGGCGTCGATCAGTTCCAGCGCCGGGATCACGTAATCCGTAGCGTTGTAGACGTCGAAGATCGTGCAGTTCGGGCCGCGCAGCGGTTTGGCCAGCACGAAGGCCAGCTCCACTTCGATGCGCGGCACGATAAAGCGATCGACAGGGATGTCGCTGCCGTCGTGGAAGAACATGTCGTCCAGCAGCGCGCCGTAATCCGGTTCGCTGATCTGCGAGCTGGCCTGCATCGCTTTGGAGGTCAGGCCGATCTTGTGGCCTTTCAGTACGCGGCCTTCGGCGATTTTCAGGCTGACCCATTCGCGCTGCACGGCGTAGGCGTCGTCGATGGTGATCGTCGGGTAGTCCAGCGAGATCTGGCGGATCTGCTCGCGGGATTGCTCCGCCTGGTGCAGACGATGGGCGATCAGGGAATGGGTGTGTTTATCGAGCATGGCGTATCCTTTGTGCGGCTGTTGCCGGGTGGCGCTTCGCTTACCCGGCCTACGTTCGAGCCGTTGTAGGCCCGGTAAGCGAAGCGCCACCGGGCGAAAAGATGTCTACTTAAACAACGCGTGCACGTTGTTTTGTTTGTAATTGAGCGTTGGGTGAAGCTCGTCGAGCTCAAACGACAGCGCCAGATAGCGAGCCGCCATCAGATCCGCGAAATGCGTTTTGATAAGCTCAAACAGCATCTCACCCACGGCCTCACGGCTCTCCAGGCTTCGCCCGGCACCGATTTTCAAGGTCATGTGTACAAAGGCGTAATCATGTTTGCCGTCGGCCATCTGCCAGGTATCCAGCCAGTGCGCGCGGCTGCGGATGCCCCCGAGCGGGAAAATGCCCGTGGCGGCCAGCGCCTCGTTCACTTTGGCGAACAGTCCCGGCAGATCGGCCTGCTCGCGGATATTGTCGGTACATTCAGCGATAAAATGCGGCATGGTGGCTCCTTAAGCGGGCAGTGGGAAAACAGCGTTGACCTGGCCGGTGCCGGAACTGGCAAACAGCTCGGTGAGAAACTCCACCTTGCCGTCGTAATTGTCCCAGCCGAGCATCCCCAGCAGCATCACCGTGTCGTGCATATTGCCTTCCCCATAGCAGTAGTCGGCGTACTCCGGCAGCATGCTGCAAAACTCTTTGAACTGGCCTTCGCGCCACAGCTTCACCACGCGCTCGTCCATCTGGCGGTCGAACTCGCGGGTGTAGCTGTTCATCCCTTCTTCCGCGCGCTGGTCGTCAATAAAGCGGTGCGACAGCGACCCGCTCGCCAGTACCGCGACCGTGCCGTTGTATTTCTCAATCGCGCTGACGATGGCTTCGCCGAGCCTGCGGCTGTCGGCGAAGTCGTGAACGGTGCAGAACGCTGAAATGGAGATCACTTTGAAGTGCTTGTCGCTGTTCATGTAGCGCATCGGCACCAGCGTGCCGTACTCCAGCTTCAGGCTCGGGATGTTGTGCGCTTTGGCGCGCACGCCAAGCTTCACCGCTTCGTCGGCGATAAGCTGGCCGAGCGCCGGGTTACCGTCGTAGTCGTAGGTCATGTCGCGGATAAAGTGCGGCAGCTCGTTGCTGGTGTAGATGCCGGAAAAATGGTCCGCACAGTTAATGTGGTACGCGCTGTTCACCAGCCAGTGGGTGTCGAAAACAATAATGGTATCGACGCCCAGCTCGCGGCAGCGCTTGCTGATCTCTTTGTGTCCGTCGATGGCCGACTGACGGCAGCCGTGGTTTTTCCCCGGCAGCTCAGAAAGGTACATCGACGGAACGTGGGTAATTTTTGCCGCTAACGCTAACTTGCCCATATCAGACTCCCCATTTTGGAATCGGATGGTCGCCCATAGAGATGCAGACGTTCTTCATCTCCGCAAACACTTCGAAGCTGTACTCGCCGCCCTCGCGGCCGGTGCCGGAGGCCTTCACGCCGCCAAACGGCTGACGCAGATCGCGCACGTTCTGGGTGTTCACAAACACCATGCCCGCTTCGATATTGCGCGCCAGGCGCAGCACTTTGCTGACGTCCTGGGTCCAGATGTACGACGCCAGACCGTACTCCACGTCGTTAGCCAGACGCAGGCCTTCCGCTTCGTCTTTAAACGGCAGCAGGCACGCCACCGGCCCGAAGATCTCCTCCTGTGCCACGCGCATACGGTTATCGACGTCCGCGAGCACGGTTGGGCGCAGGAAGTTGCCGCCTCTCAGGTGCGCAGGCAGATCGGTCGGTTTATCCGGCCCGCCGGCCAGCAGGGCCGCGCCTTCTTCAATACCGAGACGGATGTAGCCGGAGACTTTCTCCCAGTGCTGCTGGCTGATCAGCGCGCCGACCTGCGTGTTCGGATCGGTCGGGTCGCCCACGCGCAGGCGGTTGGCGCGTTCCGCGAAGCGTTTGACGAATTCCGGGTAGATGCTCTGCTGAATGAAGATGCGCGAGCCCGCGGTACAACGCTCGCCGTTGATAGAGAAAATGGTGAACAGGGCGGCATCCAGGGCGCGCTCGATATCGGCATCTTCAAAAATCAGCACCGGGGATTTACCGCCGAGCTCCATCGAGTACTTTTTCAGCCCGGCGTTTTTCATGATATTGCGCCCGGTAGCCGTACCGCCGGTGAATGACACGGCGCGCACGTCGCGATGACGCACCAGCGCATCGCCTGCTGTGGCTCCGTATCCCTGCACTACGTTCAGCACGCCCGCCGGAATGCCCGCCTCCAGCGCCAGCTCGCCCAGACGGTCGGCCGTCAGCGGGGAAAGCTCAGACATCTTCAGCACTGCGGTATTGCCCAGCGCCAGGCACGGCGCAACCTTCCAGGTGGCGGTCATAAACGGCACGTTCCACGGCGACACCAGCGCACAAACGCCCACCGGCTGCACCAGGGTGTAGTTGAGCATCTTGTCGTCAACCGGGTAGGTCTTGCCGTTCATTTGCTGGCACACTTCGGCGAAAAACTCGAAGTTGTGCGAGGCGCGTGGGATCAGCACGTTTTTGGTCTGGTGGATCGGCAGGCCGGTGTCGGCGGTCTCCATGGCGGCGATCTCAGGGACGTTCTGGTCGATCAGATCGCCCAGACGACGCATCAGGCGCGCGCGCTCTTTCATCGGCAGGTTAGCCCATTTCGGGAATGCCTCTTTTGCCGCCGCAACGGCCTGATGTATTTCGGCTTCACCGCCGGAGGCCACTTCTGCCAGCACCTCGCCAGACGCCGGGTTAGTGGTGTGGAAGTAGTCACTTCCCGCCACGTTTTTACCGTTGATCCAATGGTTTATCTTTTTCATTTTGTCGTCTCCTCACTGACAATTCGGTTCACCAGGCGGCCCACGCCTTCTACTTCCACCACCACTTCGTCACCCGGCACCACGTCGGAAAGCCCTTTCGGCGTGCCGGTGGCAATCATGTCGCCCGGCTGCAGGGTCATAAATTCGCTCAGGTACGCAATCAGGAACGGGATGCTGAAGATCAGGTCTGCCGTGGTGCCTTCCTGGCGTAATTCGCCGTTAACAAAGGTGCGAAGGGCCAGGTTGTGCGGGTCGGGAATGGCCGCTTTCGGCACGATGTTGGGGGAAATCGGGGTCAGCCCGTCACGGCTTTTGACGCGCAGATTCGGGCGATAGTAATTTTCGAGATAGTCGCGGATGGCGTAGTCGTTGCACACCGTATAGCCCGCCACATAGTCCATCGCGTCGGCTTCACTCACCTTGCGGGCGGTTTTGCCGATGACCACCACCAGCTCCGCCTCGTAGTGCATGTACTCAACGTTGTCCGGGCGTACCGACGTCTGGTTATCACCGTTAAAAGTGTTCGGGGCTTTGATAAACACCAGCGGCTCGGTGGGCGGTTTGAAGTCCAGTTCGCTGGCGTGGTCGGCGTAGTTCAACCCCAGGGCAAACAGCGTGGCATGCGGGTGCGGGCCGTGTGCGATGGCTACGTCGCGTTCATCCACCACCGGGTTTTCCAGCGGGGGAAAACCTTTCGCCAGAATGCGCACGCGATCGCCGGGCTGCAGGGGGACGCGGGAATGCGGAGTACCGAGCAGAATGGCATCACCGGGATTGAGGGTGGCGAATTCGCTCAGGGCGCTGAGCAGTTCGGCGGCATTGCGCTGCAAATCGGCCGTGTTCCAGTGGTCAGCTTCGCGGCCGTTGATCTCGGTGATGATGGTCAGGTTATCGACGTTATCAACGACGACAAGCTCACCCAGCGGACAAAAACCGTCACGGCATTTGGCCTTAATCGCCGGGCGGTAGAAACTCTCTTCCGGCAGGCTCACTTCATTGGCTAACGCATATCCCGCGATGTATGCCGCCGCGTCTTCCACGCGCACCTTGCTGGCGGTTTTGCCCACGACCAGTGCCACCGTCGCACCGCTTAACACGGTTTCCCCTTGTGGGAACGGAATGGGCTCGCCTGCGCGGATCACGGTGTTATGCGGTTTGATAAACCACACCGCCGTTTTTGGCGGCGTGGTGTAGGGGGCTTTTTCAAACGCGTCGCGCCAGGCATCACGCTGGCTTTGATGGTTCAATGCGACGGCAAAAACAGTACCTTTCATTGACTACTCCTCACCCTGAAAGTCCGGGTTGTGATTTCGTTAATATGTTAATGATCTGGTTTTATGCTTTTGCTGTTCGTTTCGCAATCAGAAGTGAAAAATTTGTGATATGAATAACAATAAATTTACATATAGATAATTAAATATTTATTTATCATGTAGTTAATAAAATTGTGTTGTTTCTGTTAGACTTTTTGACGTAAAACGAGTTGTTTATAAAAACATCTTTTGTGTAATTGTTTACTTGTTAATGACTGGTGGGGAGAGGCTATGCATGATTCATTAACCATCGCGCTGTTGCAGGCGCGGGAAGCGGCGATGTCTTACTTCCGCCCGATTGTGAAGCGGCATAACCTGACCGAACAGCAGTGGCGGATTGTGCGCGTGCTGGCTGAACATCCGTCGATGGATTTTCACGACCTCGCGTTTCGGACCTGTATTTTGCGCCCGAGCCTGACGGGTATTCTGACGCGGATGGAGCGCGACGGGCTGGTGCTGCGCTTAAAGCCGGTGAACGACCAGCGCAAGCTGTACGTGTCGCTGACTAAAGAGGGCAACGCGCTGTACGAGCACGCCCAGGCGCAGGTGGAAGAGGCCTATCAGCAGATTGAAGCGGAATACACGCCGGAGAAAATGAAACAGCTAACGGCGCTACTGGAAGAGTTCATCGCGCTCGGCAATCGCCATATTGCCGAACGCGGGGAAGAGGAGTAACTCAGCCCTCCGGCTTTGCCAGGTGGATCAGCGTGTCGATACGCGCGGGAGAAAGCGGCTCGCGCGGTTGCGGCAGCGGCCAGCCGTACAGCCAGCGGGCGCTGGTGGCGCAGGTTTTCCCCTGACACGCGCCCATTCCGCAGCGCGAGGCGAGCTTCGCCGCCTGCCAGCTTTCGGCATGTTGCACATCGCCGCAGCGCACATCTTCGCAGCGGCAGAGCAGGGTGTCGGCAGTGATAACGTCTTTTAATGATTCCGGTAAGGTGAAGGTGGTATGAAGCGCCCGGGCAAAACGCTGCCAGCGTGCGCGGGTTGCGATGGCCTTTTCTGCTTTCCCGGGGTTATCCGCCGCGCTATAACCCGCAATTTCCCCTTCTGCCTGCGCCAGTTCGCTGCCGCCAAAACCGGTGCACTCCCCCGCAGCATAGATATCCTGCACGCTGGTGCGTTGAGAAGCATCGACCCGGATAGCCTGATTTTCGGTTGTGCAGCCGAAGAGCAGGCCTGGCTCAATATTGGGCACCAGCCCATAGCCGATAGCCAGCCTGTCGCACGCTATCTCACGGGTTTTTCCCCCGTAACGCACGGTGACAGACTGAAGGAATCTCTCCCCCCGGGCGTGGATGACCTGGCTTGCCGGTTGATAGTGGGCCGGAAAAAGCTCGCCGAGCTGGAGCAGTTTTTCTGGCCAGCGCCAGAGCCCCGCCGCGAAACGGGCCAGCGCGCTCACCGGCGCCTGTTCGATGATGGCGACGATATTTCCGCCTGCGCGTTTCACCGTACCGGCGACCGCCAGCAGCAGTGGCCCGCTGCCGGCAATGACGACCCGCTCGCCGTTGAGCGGCAGGCCATGTTTAATCTGTGCCTGTAGCCCACCGGCTCCCGTTACGCCGGGAAGCGTCCAGCCAGGAAACGGCAGGGAGAGTTCCCGCGCGCCGCAGCATAAAATTAACCGCTGCCAGCGGATCTCGCCGCAACTGTCTGCGGTTTCAAAAACAACGCAATGCGATTCAGGGCGGGCAATCAACCGGGCGCCATTCAGTAGCGTAATGCCCGGCTGTTCCGCCACTGCCTGCCGCAGGCGTAAGGCGCGCGGAGGCAGCGAAACCTGCGGACCATCACGCCAGATTTGCCCCCCGGGGCGCGGGTTGTCGTCAAGCACCATCACCGACTTTCCACAGCGTGCAGCGGCCAGTGCCGCCGACAGCCCGGCTGGCCCGGCACCCAGGACAAGGATCTCGCACTCAAACGTTCGCATGTTGGCTCCTTTCAATCACCATGTCGGGCTGGCATTCCGTCTGGCAGGCCAGCACCCGTCGTCCATTCACCGTGACGCGACACTCCTGGCAAACGCCCATGCCGCAGAAGGGGGCGCGCAGCTCACCGCTGACCGAACTTCGCGTCACGCCGCTACCCGTGAGTGCCAGCGCCGCTGCGATGCTGATGCCAGCAGGAACGTCGCAGGGTTCGCCTTCGATAATCAGCTTCAGGGTCGTCATGCAATGGCCTCCTGTTTTTGCAGCCGCGCGGGGAGCCAGGCATCCGGTGAAACGGGTGAGCGTTCGCCGAGGATTTGCGCGCAGAGCAGTTCGGCGGTTGCGGGGGCGGTGGTGACGCCCAGCCCTTCGTGCCCCAGTGCCAGCCAGATACCCGGCCGCGCAGGATGCGGGCCGATGAGCGGGTTGCCGTCTGCCGACGCGGCGCGAAAGCCGCTCCAGCAGCGAATGATATTGAGGTTATCCAGAGAGGGGAGAAAATGGCGCGCGCGTGTCAGCATGGTGGCCAGAAGCGGTAAATCCAGCTCGCGGTCGGTATTGTCGAACTGGCGGGAAGAGCCAATCAGCAGTTGTCCGGTGGGACGCGGCTGGACGTTAAACGCCACCGAGGTGCCACCCGCATGGGCGCTGGCACCGTATCCCAGCTCTACCAGCTGGTGGCTGAGCAACGGAGCGTAGCGATCGGTGATCGCCAGTTGGCCTTTTTTCGCCCGTAGCCAGTTTTCACCAAGCAGCGCGTTGGCCCCCAGACCGCAGGCGATGACGATGGCACGCGCGCGCAGGCGTTTGCCGCTGTGCAGGGTGACGTAGGGGGCATCGACTGCGAGGGCGCGGTCACGAAGATGCGTGACATCGGCATCATCAATTAACCAGCGGGCGACGTTCGGCGCGTAGACAATCCCGTCTCCGGGCACCCACAGCCCGCCGCTGAGCCGGGAGGTGAGCAGGGGTTCACGTGCGGCAAGCTGGTCGCGGGTCTGCATGTCGCTGGCGACCTGGTGTTGCGCCATCCGCCGTTGTTTTTCTTCTGCCAGTTCAAGCTCCTGCGGCGTTTCCGCCAGCCACAGCGTGCCGCATCCGCGCCAGGCGCAGCTTTCCGGCATCCGGGGCGTCAGTTCCCGCCAGCGTGCCAGAGACCAGGCTGAAAGGGTAAGCTCTGCGGGGTCGTCATCCATGCACACCAGATGTCCCATCCCTGCTGCCGTTGCGCCCGCGTTACCGTCGTCGATCAGCGTGACCCGCTGCCCGCGCTTTGCCAGTTGCCAGGCACAGGCGGCACCGACGATCCCGGCACCAATGACAATGATGTCGGTGTCGGTCACAACGTAATCCCCCAGCGGAACGGATCGTCAGGATTGAGGATCAACCGGTTATCGCCGCAGACCCATGCCTCACCACGGATCGTCGGGATGATCTTGTTGCCATGCGGCACGAAATGGGCGGTAAATTCGCTGCCGATGATGCTCGCCTGCCGCCAGGTTTCTCCCGGCCTGAGTTTGCCGTCTTCTGCCAGACAGGCCAGCTTGGCGCTGGTGCCGGTGCCGCAGGGGGAGCGATCCCAGGCTTTTCCCGGACAGAGCACAAAGCTGCGGCTGTCCGCGCGGTCATCCTCCGCGAAGAGTTCAATATGGTCGATGATACCGTCATGTTCACCGCGAATACCGGCACGTTCTAATCCTTCCCGGATCGCCCAGGCATACTCCGTTAACTGGGGGATCTTGTCCGGCGTCACTGCAAAAGGATGATCGTTGACGAGGAAGAACCAGTTTCCGCCCCAGGCGATATCGCCCGTGACCGTACCGTGAGCGGTTTCAACCTGCACCTGTTTGCGCCAGCGATACGCCGGGACGTTTTCTACCGAAACGCTGCCATCGTCGTGCAGCGTGGCGGTCACATCACCCACCGGGGTTTCAATCAGATGTTTGCCGGGCTGAATGCGGCCAAGCCAGGCCAGCGAGGCGACAAGCCCGATCGTCCCGTGACCGCACATGTTCAGAAAACCGCTGTTGTTGAAGAAGATGACCCCCGCCGTGGCCTTCGGCGACACCGGTTCACAGAGCAGAGCGCCGACCAGGACATCGTTGCCGCGCGGCTCAAGAATGATGGCTTTCCGCCAGTCGTCGTAGTCGCGGGCGAAGCGGTCCCGGCGCTCGGCCATGTTTCCAGCGCCCAGATCCGGAAAACCGTCGATGACCAGGCGGGTCGGTTCGCCGCCGGTGTGGGAGTCAATTACTCTCAGTTCGCTGTGCTGCGCTGTCATGGGATCTCCGGAAAGTTAACACCTTGTTGCTAAATGCTGGCGTAAGGCTGGCATTCCTGCTTGATCGCTTTCGTCACCAGAAATGACGAAATCAGCACAGTGACCGGTTTTATTCTTAAGTTAAATTCATATTTATTTCTTATTAATCATTCTGTTGTTGGTGTGGTAAACCAAAAAAGGTGACTGCGCCAGTGGATGAAAAGGGTAAATCATAAACCTGTGGCAGGATCGCAAAACGCGGTAAGGGCGCTTGATGAGTTAACGAAAAGTTAATAAAGATCCAGCTCACCGATCGGGAGGAAGCGTTATGTCCTGTGTGATTGATAATGCGCTGGCGCCCTCGCCAGCACTGGAAGTGACTGAACTGAGCCAGATTTGTGAAGGGCTGGCGCGTCAGCGTCCGGACAATATCCAGACCTTGCTTCATGCGATGGCGTTGATTGCGCCGCTGCTCAATGCCATTCCTAATGTGGTGTTTTTTGTCAAAGACGTGCAGGCGCGCTATCTGATGGTCAATATGACCCTGGCGCGTCGCTGTGGGTTTAAGACGGTGGCTTCGCTACTGGGGAAAACCTCTGCCGATGTTTTCCCTTCCGCGCTGGGACAGGGCTATACCGAGCAGGATATGCGGGTGCTGCGCGAAGGGGTGACGCTGCGCGATCAGCTGGAGATGCATCTCTATAACGGCCGTGAGCGCGGCTGGTGTCTGACCCAGAAACTGGCGTTGCGGGATGCGCAGGGCCAGGTGATCGGCATGGCGGGCATTTCGCATGACCTACAGGAAGCGCAGGCGCGACACCCGGCGTGGCAACGGCTGGCGATCGTCGACGATCATATCCGCAAGCATTACCACCGGCCGATCGCCATGGAGGAGTTGACCGCGCTGAGCGGTATGTCGGTGGCGCAAATTGAACGCTACTGTAAGCGCATTTTTCACCTCACCCCGCGTCAGATGATCCACAAAGTCCGTCTGGAAAAAGCGACCGAGCTGCTGGCGGGCGATACGCCGATTACCGATATTGCCCTGCAATGTGGCTATACCGATCACAGCGCCTTTAGCCGCCAGTTCAAGGCCATGACCGGCTCTACGCCGCGTGATTTTCGCGTCACGCTGGCCGGGTAAGACAAACGCACTGTGCCAATTTCGTCATCAAAGAGGAGGAAAACCACCAAGCCGTCGGACGCCTGAAACGTCAATCTGTCAGTGAATATTCACCATTCATTCACTTTGACTTAACAAATTGACGACAAGGAACCGAACATGAGCAAGAAAGCCATTCACTGGAGCGGTGTATTCCCGGCAGTCAGCACCCAGTTTCGCAGCGATTACTCTCTCGACCTGGATGCCACCCATACGGTGATGAAAAACCTGGTCAAGGATGGTGTTTCCGGCCTGGTGGTGTGCGGCAGCGTGGGCGAGAACACTTCTCTGACCACGCAGGAAAAGCTGCAAATTATCGAAGTGGCGAAAGACGCGGCGGGTGGTCAGATCCCGGTTATCGCCGGTGTCGCAGAATTTACCACCGCCTTTGCGCAGAAGATGGCGAAAGAGGCCGAGCGTGTGGGCGTTGACGGTATTATGGTGATGCCTGCGCTGGTGTACTCTTCAAAACCGCATGAAACAGCGGCCCACTTCCGCAGCGTGGCAACCGCCACTGACCTGCCAATCATGGTGTATAACAACCCGCCAATCTACAAAAACGACGTGACGCCGGACATCCTGGCGACGCTCGCTGACTGCGACAACATCGTCTGCTTTAAAGACTCTTCCGGCGATACCCGCCGCTTTATCGACCTGCGTAATTCCGTTGGCGACCGCTTTGTGCTGTTTGCCGGGCTGGATGACGTGGTGGTCGAGAGCATCGCCGTGGGGGCGGAAGGCTGGATCTCGGGGATGTCTAACGCGTTCCCACGTGAAGGGGAGACGCTGTTCCGCCTGGCAAAACAGCAGCGCTATGAAGAAGCGATGGCGCTTTACCGCTGGTTTATGCCGCTGCTGCATCTGGATGCGCGTCCGGATCTGGTGCAGTGCATCAAGCTTTGCGAAGAGCTGCTGGGCCGCGGCAGCGCGATTACCCGTCCGCCGCGCCTGGCGCTGGAAGGGGAAACCCGTGCGCAGGTGGTAGCGATTGTCGAGAAGGCGCTGGCGACTCGCCCACAGCTGCCTGACGTCGGCCTTTAAGCACAGGAGTGACGATGACTTTATCTCTCTCTGTTTCAGGCCAGCAGTTTATCGCCGGCCGCCGCGTGGCAAGCGGTGAGGCGACGCTGCCGGGCCTGCGTGCCGCTGACGGTGAACCCACCGGATACCGCTTTTACCCGGCCTCCCGCGAGGAGGCCGCCGCCGCGGCGCTGGCGGCAGAACAGGCATTTCCGATCTATTCACAGACGTCACCCGAGGTACGAGCCCGCTTTCTCGAAACTCTCGCCGACGAGCTGGATTTACTCGGCGATGAATTTTTCGCGATAGCCCATCAGGAGACGGCGCTGCCGCTGCCGCGCTTGCAGGGAGAGCGTGCCCGGACCAGCAATCAGCTGCGTATGTTCGCTGGCGTGCTGCGTCGGGGTGATGCCTTCGGCGTGCGCATTGATACCGCACTCCCTGCGCGCCAGCCGCTGCCGCGCCCGGATCTGCGCCAGTATCTGACGGCGCTGGGCCCGGTGGCAGTATTCGGTGCCAGCAATTTCCCGCTGGCTTTCTCCACCGCAGGGGGCGATACCGCCTCTGCGCTGGCGGCGGGCTGCCCGGTGGTGGTGAAGGCTCATCCGGGGCATATGGCAACGGCAGAACTCACCGCCCAGGCCATTGTGCGTGCGGTGGAGAAAGTCGCCCTTCCTGCGGGCGTTTTTAACATGATTTTCGGCACCGACATTGGCGCAGAGCTGGTGCGTCACCCGGCGATCCAGGCGGTCGGGTTTACCGGTTCTTTACGCGGCGGTAAGGCGCTCTGGCAGCTTGCTCAGCAGCGTCCGCAGCCGATCCCGGTCTTTGCGGAGATGTCAGCCATTAACCCGCTGATTATCCTGCCGCAGGCGTTAGCCACCCGGGCAGAGGCGCTGGCGAAGGAACTGGTGGCCTCTTTTACCCTCGGCAGCGGGCAGTTTTGTACCAAGCCCGGGCTGATCCTGGCCTTGCGTGGCGAAGGCATGACCCGCTTCACGCAGGCGCTGAAGGAGGCGGTGGATCAGGCTCCGGCACAGACCATGCTCAATGCCCCGACCCTTGCCCACTACGAAGAAGGCGTCAGTGCGTTTGAGGCGCATCCCGCGATTCAGCGGCTGGCAGGCTCTGATGATTCTGTTAGCGGACGCGCGCAGGCTCGCCTGTATCAGGCCCCGGTTTCGCTGCTGCTGGCGCAGGAGCCTCTGTTGCAGCATGAGGTGTTTGGCCCGCTGGCGGTGCTGGTTGAGGTGGCTGACGAGGCTGAAATGCAGGCTGTTCTGCGTGCCATCCAGGGGCAGTTGACGGCAACGGTGCACGCCGAATCCGATGACGGCCCGCTGGCGCAACGCCTGCTGCCAGCCCTGAGCGAAAAGGCCGGGCGCGTGCTGTTTAACGGATATCCGACCGGCGTGGAAGTGTGCGATGCGATGGTGCACGGCGGCCCGTGGCCTGCCACCACCGATTCACGCGGGACCTCCGTCGGAACCCGCTCCATCGAACGTTTTATGCGTCCGGTGTGCCTGCAGAATGTGCCCGCTGCACTGCTGCCGCCTGCTGTCCAGGATGCTAACCCTCTGAACCTGCTGCGCCTGATTAACGGGCAGTGGACCCGGGAAGCCATTTCCCCCTCTGTTGACTGAAGGGCATGACCATGACGATTCACTCTACGCATCAAACATCGTCCCGCGTTGTTGAGTCAGGGAAATTTAAAAAGCAGCTCACGTTAACCGACCTGACGTTTATTGGTCTTGGGGCTATCTTCGGCTCCGGCTGGCTGTTTGCCGCAAGCCATGTGGCCTCGATTGCCGGGCCTGCGGGCATTGCCTCGTGGGTTATCGGCGGGATTGCCGTGCTGCTGCTGGGGATTGTCTATTGTGAACTGGGGGCGGCGCTGCCGCGTGCCGGGGGGATCATCCGTTATCCGGTGTTTTCCCACGGCGAGCTGATGGGGTATCTGCTGGGCTTTATTACGCTGATTGCGTTCTCAAGCCTGATCTCCATTGAGATTGTTGCTGCACGCCAGTACGCGGCCGCCTGGTTCCCGATGCTAACGCAGCCAGGCTCAAGCGATCCGACCCTGCTGGGCTGGGTGGTGCAGTTTTTACTGCTCTGTTTCTTCTTTGGCCTGAACTACTACAGCGTAAAAACGTTCGCACGCTCCAACAACATCATCAGTATTCTGAAGTTTCTGGTGCCGCTGGCGGTTGTCGTCACCCTGTTTACCTTTTTCAAACCTGAAAACCTGCACGTTCAGGGGATTGCGCCGTTTGGTATGTCAGGCGTTGAGGCGGCGATCAGCGCCGGGGGGATTATTTTTGCCTACCTGGGGCTGACACCGATTATATCTGTGGCGAGTGAAGTACAAAATCCGCAGCGGACCATCCCGGTTGCGCTGATTTTATCTGTGGTGCTGTCGACCATTATCTACGTGCTGTTGCAACTGGCATTTCTTGGCAGTATTCCAACCGAAATGCTCGGCAGCGGCTGGGCGGAGATCAGCAAACAGTTCTCGCTGCCTTATCGCGATATCGCCATTACGCTCGGTATGGGCTGGCTGGCATTTATGGTGGTGTGCGATGCGATTGTCTCCCCAAGCGGCACCGGCAATATCTATATGAACGCGACGCCGCGCGTGATTTACGGCTGGGCGAAAGCGGGGACGTTCTTTAAGGCGTTTACCCACATTGATAAAGAGTCCGGCATTCCGCGCCCGGCGCTGTGGCTGACCTTCGCCATGTCTATCTTCTGGACGCTACCGTTCCCGTCCTGGGAGCAGTTGATTAGCGTGGTGTCGGCGGCGCTGGTGTTGAGCTATGCCATTGCCCCGGTCACGGCGGCGGGGCTGCGCCGAAATGCGCCCGATCTGCCGCGCCCGTTCCGCGTGCGTGCCTTCGGGATTATCGGCCCGGTGTCGTTTGTGATTTCAGCCCTGATTGTCTTCTGGTCTGGCTGGGGGACGCTGTCATGGCTGCTGGGGTTGCAGATTGTGATGTTCGTGGTCTACGTGCTGTGCAAAGCAAAAGTGCCTGTCCACACCGTGAGTCTGGCGCAGCAGGTGAAATCGTCCCTGTGGCTCATCGCTTTCTACGCGCTGATTATGCTGTTCTCGTGGCTGGGCAGTTTTGGCGGCACAGGGGTGATTGGTCATCCGTGGGATACGGTGGTGGTGGCGGTGATGTCGCTGGGCATTTACTACTGGGGCGAGCGAACCTGTCTGCCACAGGCTAACTTTACCGGAGACGAAGAAGAGTAGAGGAGTGGGTCATGGAGATGGTAAACCTCTCGTTAACAGAGGCTTATGCGCTGGCATTTAACGTGCTGCGCGGGAACGGATTCAGCGAGGCGCACGCCGCCGCGGTTGCGAAAAACGTCACCCACGGCGAGCGCGATGGCTGCGCCTCGCACGGTTTGTGGCGGTTGCTGGGTATTGTCGAAACGCTGCGTAAAGGGAAGGTGTCACCAGACGCAGAGCCGGCGATCGCCGATATCGCACCCGCCATCGTGAAAGCGGACGCTGGTGGGGCATTTTCCCTGCTGGCGTTCGAACGTGCGCTGCCGCTGCTGATAGAAAAGGCGCGACACGGTGGTATCGCCGCGCTGGCGATTAACCGCTGCGTGCACTTTTCTGCCCTGTTTGCGGACGTTGAACCGCTGACGGAGGCCGGCCTGGTGGCGCTGGCGACCACGCCGAGCCATGCGTGGGTCGCCCCTGCGGGCGGCACGCAACCGCTGTTTGGCACGAACCCGATTGCTTTTGGCTGGCCACGCGGCGATAAGCCGCCGTTTATTTTTGATATGGCCACCAGTGCGGCGGCACGGGGTGAAATCCAGCTGCATCAGCGCGCGGGTAAACCCGTGCCGGAAGGATGGGGGATCGATGCTCAGGGCAAACCGACGACCGATGCACAGGCTATTCTCGACGGCGCGATGTTGACCTTCGGTGGACATAAAGGATCGGTGCTGGCGGCGATGGTGGAGCTGCTTGCCGGGCCGCTGATCGGTGATATGACCAGTGCGGAATCGCTGGCGTGGGATGAGGGCGCAGGCGGCCTGCCTTACGGCGGTGAACTGATTCTGGCGCTCGACCCGACGCGTTTTTTGGGAAATGACGCCGCGGCCCATCTGGCCCGCGCCGAGACACTCTTCAGCGGGATGACGCAGCAGGGGGCCCGATTGCCGGGAGAGCGCCGCTATCAATCTCGTGAGCGCGCAAACCGTAATGGCCTGGAGATAACCCTCACACTTTTCAATGACATATCTGAGCTGCTGAAATCATCATCGTGATCATCAACACAAGAGGAGGGAAATAGTCCCTCTTCTCAGTACGTTTTTCGTAAAGTTTTCCCTTTCCAGGCCGAAAATTCTGTTATCTGTCTGAAGGAAAGAGAAAACATGTTAAACCGTATCAAGATTGTCACCAGCCTAATGCTGGTTTTAGCGATATTTGGCCTTTTACAACTCACATCCGGTGGTCTTTTCTTTAACGCTCTGAAGAATGACAAAGAGAACTTCACCGTCCTGCAAACCATTCGCCAGCAACAATCCACGCTGAACGGCAGCTGGGTGGCGTTGCTGCAAACCCGTAATACCCTGAACCGTGCGGGCATCCGCTATATGATGGATCAGAGCAATATCGGCAGCGGCGCGACCGTTAACGATTTGATGCAAATCGCGTCTGCGTCTCTGAAACAGGCGGAAAAAAACTGGGCTGACTATGAAGCCCTGCCGCGCGACTCGCGTCAAAGTGATGCAGACGCGATGGAAATCAAACGTAACTACGATATCTATCACGGTGCGCTGGCGGAGCTGATTCAGCTGCTGGGCGCAGGTAAAATCAACGCCTTCTTCGACCAGCCGACTCAGAGCTATCAGGACGGTTTTGAGAAGCAGTACGTAAACTACCTGCAGCAGAACGACAAGCTGTACAAGACCGCCGTTGAGGACAGCAACAGCTCTTACTCTCAGGCCATCTGGGTGCTGATTAGCGTATTGGTTGCCGTTCTGGTGGTGATTGTCGCCGTCTGGCTGGGTATCAAACAGGCGCTGATCTCTCCGTTGAACCGTCTCATCGACAGCATTCGCCATATCGCCAGCGGCGACCTGGTGAAGCGCATTGATGTGGAAGGCTCCAACGAGATGGGCGAACTGGCCGATTCACTGCGTCATATGCAGGGTGAGCTGGTGCGTACCGTTGGCGACGTGCGTAATGGCGCGAACGCCATTTACAGCGGTGCGAGCGAAATCGCGATGGGCAACAACGATCTCTCCTCCCGTACTGAGCAGCAGGCGGCTTCTCTGGAAGAGACCGCTGCCAGTATGGAACAGCTGACGGCGACCGTTAAGCAGAACGCCGAAAACGCCCGTCAGGCAAGCCATCTGGCGCTGAGTGCGTCTGAAACGGCGCAGAAAGGCGGTAAAGTGGTGGATAACGTGGTGCAAACCATGCGTGATATCGCCGGAAGTTCGCAGAAAATTGCCGACATTATTAGCGTAATTGACGGCATTGCTTTCCAGACCAACATTCTGGCACTGAACGCGGCGGTAGAAGCGGCGCGTGCGGGCGAGCAGGGCCGTGGCTTTGCGGTGGTGGCAGGTGAAGTTCGTAACCTGGCGCAGCGCAGCGCCCAGGCGGCACGTGAAATTAAGAGCCTGATTGAAGACTCTGTTGGCCGTGTGGAAGTGGGCTCTACCCTGGTAGAAAGCGCCGGTGAAACCATGGGCGAGATCGTTAATGCAGTCACTCGCGTTACCGACATTATGGGTGAAATCGCCTCTGCGTCAGATGAGCAGAGCCGCGGTATTGACCAGGTGGGTCTGGCAGTCGCAGAGATGGATCGTGTGACCCAGCAGAACGCCTCGCTGGTGGAAGAGTCTGCTGCGGCCGCGGCCGCGCTGGAAGAGCAGGCGAGCCGTCTGACTCAGGCTGTGGCGGTGTTCCGCATTCAGCAGGAGCAGATGAAAGCGCGCGAGTTCGCTGCGGCTAAAGCGGTTTCCACGCCGGTAATGGCGCGTAAAACCGCGACTGCCGATTCAGGCGATAACTGGGAAACGTTCTAATTAAGTGACAGGCGCATGGCACAGCGGGATTCATACGCTAAGCCATGCGCCGCTTCATCATCTCTTTTCTGACGCAGTTCTGGCGTTAGCTCAGCAATTTGTTCAAATCCCAACCGCGCATAGAACGGCGCATTCCACGGGACGTCCCGGAACGTCGTTAACGTCAGCGACGTCAGCCCTAGCTGACGAGCATGGTCAGCCACACAGGCGATGAGCTGCCGGCCAATCCCTTTTCCCTGCCAGTCCAGATCAACCGAAAGCTCCACGATAAACAGCGATGAAGAGTGTGCTTCGGTGAGGATAAACCCCACGGGGCGGTCATTCGCCAGCGCCAGCCAGCTTTGCCCGTGTTCGGCATACTCAAGGTGCTGCTCAGCGGAAATGACCTCACCCTCGGCAAGCCAGGCGAGCTCCGGATAGCGTCGAAAACGTTCGCCCGCCGCGCGTTCAATGGCGGGCAGGGCGTAAACGTCGTCACAGCGAGTTGGCCGAACGGTTATGTTAAGGGGGACGGTCATTAGCCTGCATTACTCACAATTTTAATTTCGACCATGCCTACCCCCAGCTGACGCGGTGAATGGCCGAGGATATTCCCGTCATTCGTGGACTGCGGGTCTGGCGGCACAATCACCAGGGTATTGCTGCGGGATGGATTCTCAAAATGAAGCGTGTGAGTGGTCACTTCGTTTCCAAGCGTTAGCATCTGCTCTTGATCGCCCACGCGCACGGGCACGGGCTTATTTGCATTGGAGCCATACGCCCTGGCCGTGATCACCAGGTCAAATTGTTCTGGCAGGGGATGGGTGTACTCAATTTTCACCTCGTTGCCCAACTGCGCATTTGACCAGCGTCCCCAGGACTCCGGACGTGAGATGCCGCTAAACTGTTTCACCTCTTCCGGCGCGCCGGCCACGTTAAAGATAAAGCTGTCCGCCTTGTAGCGAATATCGTTATCGACGATTTTCAGCATGTCGACGTTGTGCTGGTAGCGTGCGGTATCAATCACCGTATCTTTAAACGCGGTTTTGCCTTTCCACTGGGCTTTATCAACATGCTGCACGGTTTGCTCTCCGCCAAGCTGTCCCTGAGAGACGCACCAGTCGGTAGAAAGCGCCAGCGGCTGAGACCAGAGTTGGCCCATTTTGTAACACTTGTCGACCCAGACGAAGTTATCGCGAGGGGCAAAGTCAGCCAGCTGGAAACGCAGCGGGGCGGAGTACTCACTTTCCGGCAGCGGTTCGACGCGATTGTCCGACACGCGCACCAGCAGCGGCAGGCGGAAGCTGCTGCCCGAGAAGGCAATCGTGTTTTTATTTTGATCGATGGTGAAATCTTTCATCTCTTTCGGGAAGTTCCACAGGCGGATGATGTCTGGCTTCCACGCGAGGATTTTTTCCTTCATGTTGAGGAAGACTTCAGACAGAGATTGCCCCGACAACGTGCTGCGGCCCAGACCAATAAAGTTGTCTCCGCCCAGAATGTCCAGCACGGTCGCGCCGTTATCCATTGAGTTACGTTTGGTGGCAATCACTTCCTGTTGCGGCTGGTCGCCGCGAAGTACGAAGAACAGATTGCTGCGATCCTGCTTGTTGAGTTGATCCCATGCGCTGTTTTTCATCGCCAGATGGTCAGACGAAACGACGATGACGGTATTTTTAAAATACGGTGAAGCTTTGATTTTCTCGACCAGTGCGGCGATATGCTCCTGGCTACAGGTGACGGCGCTGAAAGATTTGTTGTTTTTGCCGCCGACATCATAGCTTCTGCGTTTACAGGTACGTGAGACGAACCCGTCCGGGTGATGCGTATCCACGGTCAGAGCAAAGAGGGAGAAGCGTTTACCCGAGCGGGAAAGTTCTTCGAATTTCTTCCAGGTTTCGTCCAGTACCGTATCGTCGTAGAAGCCCCAGTCGTTGCGGTAGTTCGGATCGGCAACTGTCGTTTTTAACTCCTCTGAGCCATACAGGTGGTCAAAACCGTGGGACTTCAGGAACACATCTTTTCCGGCAAAGCGCAGGTTCGCCCCCTGGACAAAATAGTTTTCATAACCGGAGTTTTTCAGAATATCGCCCAGGCAAACATTCTGCGGGAAGAATGTCGACATTGAGGCTGAGGCGTTCCCTTCAAAAGGCGCAAACAGCGGGATGCCACACTGGGAGGCAACCATTCCGGCGATAGTGTAATCCGTGCCGGGCAGCTGCATGGTGTGGCTGAAATCAAGACCTTCGTTTTTCAACGCGCCCAGCTCTGGTGTCAGGTTCGGGAACGCGTCGTTATCAAAGTACGTGCGCTCCAGACTTTCGCCGTAGATATAGACCAGGTTGAGTTTCGGGCTGGCGATCGTTTTCGACGGCTCTTTGTAGTAGGCCACGAAATCCGGATCGCCGTCGCGCGACTGGGACTTTACCAGCTCGGCGATCTGATGGAATGCGGGACTGGCGTCGACTGAGGCCAGTGCCAGGAAAAGCGCCAGCAGGCTGTAACCATGATGGTGCGGATGATGGCGACGTCGCCGCAGTACCCAGGCCAGTGCGCCAAAAACGACCACCAGCGCCACAACCAGGCCCAGCCCAGGAAGAATATACTTACCTACGCCCGCGCCCGTCAGGCTGTTCGTCAGGGTGTAGAGCACTGCATCGTTAATCCCGTCACCGGTAAAGTAATCGCTGGCGTATAAGGTAATGTTTAAAATAATAAAAATGCCGAGCACCACCAGCGTGGCGATAAACCACCAGGTGTGACGGCCAGCTTTCCAGGCGTAAACGCCGACAGAAGCCAGAAAAAGGATAAGAGACATGAATTCAGACAACAGCATATCCTCATGACGCCAGATGCTTCGCTGGCTAACTGTTTATTTTTAGGTACTACAATGTAATTGCGATGTCGTTTAGCTGCAATTCTAGTGTCATGAAAGTGTGCTGTTATTAGGATTTGGTTTAGAAAACCGTTTTTTTGAAGGTGCTCGCATCCTGACAAACGGACGCTGAGACGGTGGCAGGCAGGGAAAACGCTCATTTAGCGCCGCGTTGCAAGACTATCGCATTAAACGCGGCGTGTTGTGGCAGAAAATGGGATGGATCAGGAGATGAAATTAACGCCTTGTTTCAGCACCAGATCGCAGGCTTTGGTTTTCACCTGTTTGGCCAGAGAAGAGTTGCCGATGGTGCTCAGGTTAAGCTGCTGGCCGTTTTTCGCGTTAAGCAGACCCTGAATACCGTCCATGTAGTTGGTATCCGCTTTCTGCTCCTGGGTATCCAGACCCAGCTTGCCCAGCACCTGGTTTTTGACATTTTGCGCGTCGGTCACGGAGGCCAGCTTTTGCTTCGCGCAATATTCCAGAATGCCCGCCGCGTTGTTCATTGTACCCGCACTCAGGCTCTGGGAGCTGTTACCCAGCAGGCTGGTGAGAGAAGATGCGGACAGCCCGCCCTGAGTGCTGCTGCTCTCTTTGGTCAGTTCGTTTGCTGCGCTTGACAGAGAATCCTGCCAGGACGCCGCTTGCACTGCGCCGGTAACCAACAGGGTGCCTAACAGCGTGCTGATAATAATCTGTTTTTTCATCGTAAATTTCTCAAAAAGGTCCGTTTTGGGCCGGAAGTGATTCCAGTATATACCGCCTTCTCACCATAGATTCCTGGAACTATCTTAATACTCTTTTCCGGTGACGCGGCTACGGTAACTTTCCCAGTCGAAGATGACATACAGGCTGTTACCCAGCTTCATGCGATCCATAACGCGTTCACCCAGTAAGCGGGTCATCTCGTCGATATTGTGGTTTGTCAGCATACCGGTAGGTCGTTTTGACGAGGAACGGCGGTCGACAATCTGGTTAATGATCACCTTTTCATAACGGGATTCCGTCTGCACGCCAATCTCGTCGATGACCAGTAAATCGACGTTACTCAGGTCGTTCAGCAGTTGTTCTTCGCTGGTTTCGCGGTTGCTGAAGGTGTCTTTCATCGCGGACATGATATCGGCCACGGTGATGATGAGCACCGATTTCCCGCGCAGGAGCAGTTCGTTGCAGATAGCGGCAGCGAGGTGATTTTTTCCGGTGCCAGGTTTGCCGCTAAAGATGAAGCTGGCAATATTACCATCGAATTCATCCACATACTGACGGGCGGCGGCAAGCGCGTTCATCTGCCCGTTGGTCTCAACTTTATAATTATCAAATGAGCAGTTCTGATGCAGGGGACGAATACCTGAACGGTTAAAGGTGCGCTGCATTTTCATCGCCCGATTTTCACGGGCGAGCGCGGCGGCGCGGATCTCTCCTTGCTCTTTTTGCCACGCCAGCAGTTCTTCACCCGTGGTGAAAGCGGGCTTCACGTTGGCAGGCATCATTTTTTGCAGACGTTTCATCAGGTCGCCGACGTTCTTCATTTCGCACCTCGGAATCCGTTAGGGATCTGTTTATCCGGTTCTGAAAACGCGTTGATATCGCGTTTTGGCTGGCCATTATTGCTGGCGCGGGTGATTTGAAGATGGCGCGCGAGCTTTTGCTGCCACTGAATATGGGTGAAGACTTTACCTTCTGCCTGCCACCAGGCCGTAAACGCGGCCAGCTCTTCAGCGGTGGCGGGTTGTGTTAACGCAATCCCCCACAGCGCGGCCTGCCGCTGAAAATCGGCATCAGGTTGCCAGCCCGCATAGAGGGCAAATTTTCCCATCGGAACGCTCATCGGGGCGTTAACCGGCTCATCAAAGAACTGGTTATCCAGCATGATATCGCTCGCCGGGCGTGATAATTGCGCTTCGATCTCCAGGAGCTGTGCCAGACGTTCCGGTGTGATGGCGTAAAATGCCGGTGCATTGTCGGCAAAAACCGCAACCGTGCCGCCTTCGGCGTGGGTCAACACACCGCGTGGGTCGTGCATAAAGGCATCAATGCCAGCAATGCTGGTGGTCAGAATTCTGGAGGACATAACGCTTACTCTACTGATGACTACGGGCGTGATATGAGCTTATGGTAGCACAGAGAGGATGAGGGGATGGAGGGGATTTCCCCGGTGGCGATGCGCTTATAGGGCTACAACCGTAGACCTGATAAGCGCAGCGCCATCAGGCATTTATCATGCGATGATATTCAGGGTCACGTCGATGTTGCCGCGGGTCGCGTTAGAGTACGGGCAAACGATGTGGGCGGCATCGACCAGCTTTTTGGCTTCCGCAGGATCCATGCCTTCAACATGGATGTTCAGTTTTGCTTCGATACCAAAGCCGGTTGGCAGCGGGCCAATACCCACTTCGCCTTCAATAAAGGCCTCTTTTGGCAGGGTAAATTTGTCGCGTGCGGCGACAAACTTCATCGCGCCCAGGAAGCAGGCAGAGTAACCGGCAGCAAACAGCTGCTCAGGGTTCGTCACTTCTCCCCCCATGCCACCCATCTCTTTTGGCACGCCCAGTTTCACGTCCAGGACACCATCAGAAGAGGTGGCACGACCGTCACGACCTCCGGTTGCTTTTGCTTTGGCGGTATAAACGACTTTTTCTAAAGACATGGCAGGTTCCTCATTTTATATTTAAGTGCGCTATTAAATAGTGTGCGATATATATGTTTAAATAAATACGCGTAAAGTATAGCCTTACGCGTGGTGTAACTGGTGTCGCAAAAGTTCAAGCTGCTGCTTCAGCGCCAGCATCGTGTCAGTATCACATTGCGCTGCGCAACCCACCGCATGGGGGATATTTAGTGCCTGCTGCTGCAGTGCACGTCCCTCGTCGCTCAGCGTGACGGCCACCTGACGTTCGTCTTTACGCGAGCGCTGGCGTTTTATCAGCCCGGCGCTTTCCAGACGTTTTAACAGCGGTGTCAGGGTGGCAGAGTCAAGGAACAGCCGCTCACCAATGTCCGACACCGTCATGTCGTCCTGCTCCCAGAGCACCAGCATCACCAGGTATTGCGGGTAAGTCAGGTTCAGCGGCGCCAGCAGTTGCCGGTACAGCTTGTTAAGCGCCAGATTTGCCGAGTAGAGAGCAAAGCAGAGCTGGTTATCCAGCAGGAGCGCAGCGGTGGTGTCGTTCGTTTTCGTGTTCATGGAATGAATATAGATAGTGCGCGATTTAATTGCAAGCAATTTTATGGGCAGGTATAGCGGAGTGCCACCTGAACGGCCATTTTGCGGTAGTGCTGGCGCTGAGCCTGTTCATCCGCCCCATCTTCAAACAGCAATGTGAAGGTGTAGCTGTTGGCGACGTAGTGAAAGCTGAAACTGCTTATCAGACGGTGGAGATCGCGGGCGTCAACTGTCTGGTTGAATAGCTGCTTTTCTTTACCCCGGTCCAGGATCGCTTCCAGCAGATCGAGCGCGCTACGGTTGACCTGGCGCAGATAGCTCGACTGCTGCATAAAGCGACCACGCTGCATGTTTTCCATGCAGATAATGCGGATGTAATCCGGGTGATCGGCATGATAGTCAAAGGTAGCTTCAACCAGGTTGACCAGCGCTTCTACCGGTGGCATTCCCGCCAGGCTCAGTGCTTTCTCACTGGCGCGGATTTGGGTGTAAACATGCTCCAGGACGAGAAGGTAGAGATTTTCTTTGTTCTTGAAATGGTAAACCACCATGCGCTTGGTCGTGCCTGCTTTCTCCGCAATTTGCTCCATGCGGGCACCGTTCAAACCATATTCGGCGAAAAGCGCGATCGCGCTCTGAAAAATTTTCTCTTTCAGGCTGGATTCTTCATTGTGTGCGGGGTGTTCGCTGCCTGGGTTAGCCACAATCTTTCCTTATTTTCACCAAACGGACCTGGACGATTATCCCCATGGCAGCGAAATAACACAAATATCAAACGCGTGGGCGTTTGCGGTACAGCCACAGTCCCGGGATCGACAGCCCGATAGAGAGTGCACCGACAATGGAAGAGGCCTTAAGGAAGTTGCTCAGAAGGAGGATCATCTGTGGCTCGGTGTAGCCAAAATGGCTGATTTTTACTGCGGAAATCATTGCCGTGTAGGCAGATATGCCCGGGAACATCGGGATAACGGCGGCAACGGTGAACACTTTGGGATGCGCCAGATACCAGCGCGACCACTGAATGCCTATGCTACCGACCAGCATAGACGCCATAAATGTCGACCATTCGATGTTAAAACCTGCCGTCATCATGATCATCCGTGACCCATGACCAATCGCACCCAGCAGGGCACACCACGGGAGAGCACGTTGCGGAACATTAAAGACCATCGCAAAGCCAACGGCAGGAATGGCGGCCAGAAGCATGTCCTGTACCAGTGCCAGCAGAAAATCTATCACGCCCATCCGCGTAACCCCCAGAGAGTCATGGCCATGACGACGCCAATACAGGTCGCCAGCGTCAGCAGGCTGGCGATAGCCCAACGTGCCAGACCGGTATTGATGTGCCCTTTAAACATATCGGCGACAGCGTTAATCAACGGGAACCCCGGGACCAGCAGAAGCACACTGGCGGCCATGGCAACAGTGGGGGTGTTAACAAACTGCGGCAGGCGCAGCAGTAAACCAGACACCGTGGTGGCGACAAAAGCGGTAATACAGAAATTGATTTGTGGGTGCATTTGCCGGTGTGTCAGTAACTGGCGGACATACATCGCGATGCTGCTGGCGAAAAATGTAATGATTGCGCCATCCCAGCCGCCTTTATTGAGCTTACAAAAACAGGCACACGACAGCCCAACCATGAGCACAACGAGCCAGCGTGGGTAACGCAATGGCTTTATTTGGTTGAATTTTTTTTTAATCTCATTGTGGTCGAGCAGCTTATGCTCAGCAAGAATGACGATATGTTGCACTTCGGTGACGACGTGCATGTTAATACCACGGTCGTGGTTTTTGCGGGTGGAGGTCAGGCATTGACCATCTTTGATCGTGGTCAGCACAATGGCGTTTGAAGAGATCGCGCTTTCAACGCTATCCATACCTAACGCCAGCCCCAGCCGTGTTGAGAGTTCCTCAACCAGCGCGCTTTCCGCACCGTGCTGGAGCAGAAAAAGACCGCACTGAATACATAGCCGCGTGATAGCACGCTGCGTTGACCGATCTGCCTGCATGTATTGTCCTGAAGAGAAAATGGATGTTAGCGGTTTGGCCCGTGATGCTTACTTTTAACACAAAGTGCGGTACCCCTTGCTGTGGGTCAGATCAAGATTTATGCAAACAGTTGCAACCTGTATTGTGAAAGGGTTTTCGCTTTAATTCATAACAATGGTGAATTATTAATACGGTAACATAAAATATTTGTATTTAGTTATTCTAAATTTATATTGTCGATATTTTAATGAGTCCGTAATTAAATTTTCTTGCACTTTATGAGATATTATCTCTGTTTTAGGCATTTCTTAAATCAGAAACATATCTCATCTTCTGCTTGTATTAATCTGTTTTACACTCAGGGACGAAAATACTTATTACGTTGATGCGTATTAACGTTACTCATCAAATGAAAAATGGACACGGAGGGTCTATGTTGTCATTACATGGTAAACATTGCGTAGTCATAAGCCGGATACCCGTGATGCAAAAAGGGTTTGCAGGCGTTATGGCACGTCACTTCCCCGATTTTGAATTGACCTTTTGCCGCTCACTGCAGGAGCTAACGCTGCTTCAGTTACGCAGTGCAGATGTAATTATTGCCGATATTTCAGGTGAATACAGAAACCCCCGGGGCTCGCTCGAAGAGTACTACAGCTTATTGAACCAATACCGTGAAATACACTGGATCTTCTTAGTCTCCCGACCGCTGTACCCGATAGCGGTTGAGTTGCTTATGCGACCAGAAAGCACGCTGCTTTCCGATATGGAACCCATCGACGGCGTGATTAATGCCATCCGGGCCGGGAGTGAGCGTGCTGAACGGATAAGCCAGACGTTATTAATACCAGAACCTCAGAGTGTTGAAGATGAACACGTTATTGCGCTCACGCACTCTGAACGCAAAGTATTACGTTTGTTAGGTAAGGGATGGGGGATTAATCAAATTGCCACCTTGCTCAAGAAGAGCAATAAAACGATAAGTGCGCAGAAAAACAGTGCGATGCGACGGCTGTCGTTGCGGTCTAACGCCGATATGTATGCCTGGATCAGTAGTACACAGGGAATGAGAGAGCTGAGTTTAATCTCAGCCTATGGAGAGTTCGAGGAATGGAAAAAACCGATTCAACAAGACACATCGCCATTATCGAAAATTGTTCAATGAGTGCTGTTGGGCTACAGCATCTTTTTGCTATGCCCACCCTTAACCATTATCAGTTGCACTTATTTAGTGGATTTGAGGGCTTTAAGAAGGCACTTCATCAGACCAATTTTTTTTCGCTGATCTATTCACTTTCCGATGCGCGAGAAGAGCGTCGTAATTGCCTGGCGCACGTGCGGGATCTCGCATTTACCCATAGCCATATTCAACGCATTATTCTGGCGTCTGATGAGATGGAAGCACGGTTAATTAGCCATCTATCACCTTCACGTCTTCACGGAGTGGTCAGTAAATCCTTAACACTTGAGCACTTGCAGAAGGAGCTCGTGGTGTTGTTGGGTGAAACGCTGCGCATCAATGACAATATGCTGAACCACTGGTATCGGAGTCAAAACAGGATGTTAAGCCCCACGGAGCGGGCCATTTTGCGTTATATGTCTTGCGGGTATTCCATTCCCGAAATCGCCGCACAGCTTGAACGCAATATTAAAACTATCCGGGCACATAAGTTTAATGCGATGGTGAAGTTGGGAGTGAGTTCTGACGTAGGGCTGCTTGATGCAGCGGATATTCTTACGCATCTCCCGGCACGAGAACCGCTTAATCCTGCACTCAGCAAACCCACATTTTTATAACCTGCCTTGTGCGCCAGATACTCTCTGGCGCATCAATCAGATGCATACATCAACCCATTTTGCAGATGTTAGCTCTGCCATCCTGTCAGGTGAAATACGTACGGCACTGTGGATCGCGCCAGCGGCAGGGAGTACTTCAGCGTACTGCTTTAAGGAAATATCGCAGTAAACCGCAAGCGGGTTTTCCAGCCCGAACGGACAAACACCACCAACAGGATGACCTGTTATGGTCACTACTTCATCACTGCTGAGCATGCGTGCTTTTGCACCAAAGGTGTCTTTTAGCTTTTTGTTATCCAGGCGCGCATCGCCTTTCGCTACCACCAGAATCACCTCGTTTTTCACCTTCAATGACAGGGTTTTAGCAATTTGTCCCGGCTCAACGCGATGGGCGGCTGCAGCGAGTGCAACGGTAGCGGTACTCTGACTCAATTCAATAACGTCTATATCCGGAGCGTTGTCGGCAAAAAACTGCTGTACAGACTGCAAACTCATTGTTTCCTCCTGACAAATATCCTGCGTAATCTGTCATAAGAATTTATGCTCTGTAAATATCTCTTAAGTAACAAATACCCCATATAGCTGATTTCTGGATCATCTTCACAATCACAGAAACCGGTTACAGTAACCGGTTGCAGAGCGTGGTGCGTAGATTAATACTGAGTACGTAACGTTCCCTGTATCCAATAATAAGAGCAAATTATGAAACCATTTAGTCTGAGCAGTACCGCTGGTACACAAGCCAGCAAGGTTGTGAAGCTGATTTATGGAACAACGTGTGGCACGAATGTGCCCGTAACAAACGTCTGACAGGAGATCTGCCATGTCTGCCAACCATGCTGCGTTTAACCTGATATTCCGTTTTGTTGAAAATTACGTTAGCCCAATTGCCGGGCGCATCTCTTCCCAGCGTCATGTCATGGCTATTCGTGATGGATTCATCTCCGCGATGCCATTTATGATTGTGGGCTCATTTTTGTTAGTGTTCGCTTACCCACCGTTTTCGCCTGATACCACTTGGGGTTTTGCGCGCGCCTGGTTGGATATGGCGAAGCAATTTGAAGGCCAGATCCTGACGCCGTTTGATATGACAATGGGTATTATGTCCATTTATATCTGTGCGGCCATTGCCTATAACCTTGGCAAACACTATGTCAAATCGCATCAGTTAGACCCATTTATGTGCGCCATGCTGTCGCTGATGGCGTTTCTCCTGGTCGCAGCACCTAAAACCAAAGGCACACTTCCTGTGGACAGCCTGGGCGGGACGGGCATCTTTACCGCGATTCTGGTGGCTATTTACTGCGTTGAGATGATGCGTTTCCTTAAAGCGCATAACATTGGTATTCGCCTGCCAGACCAGGTTCCCCCGATGATCAAAAACTCTTTCGACCTGCTGATCCCGGTGCTGGTTGTGGTGTTGACGCTCTATCCGCTGAGCCTGATTATTCAGTCTCAGTTTGACATGCTGATCCCGCAGGCGATTATGTCAGTCTTTAAGCCTTTGGTTTCTGCTGCGGACTCGCTGCCTGCGATTCTGTTAGCTGTGTTGATTGGTCATTTGCTCTGGTTCGCCGGGATCCACGGAGCCGCCATTGTCTCCGGGATGTTACAGATGTTCTGGTTGACTAACCTGGGGGCTAACCAGACTGCGCTGGCTGCCAGTCAGCCTCTGCCGCATATTTTTATGGAAGCATTCTGGACGTTCTTTATCGTGATTGGTGGGTCAGGAGCCACAATGGGGCTGGTGATTTGCTATCTGCGCAGTCGTTCAGCACATTTACGCTCTATTGGGCGTTTGAGCGTGGTACCAAGCTTCTTTAACATTAACGAACCTGTCATTTTCGGTACGCCGATTGTGATGAACCCAGTGTTCTTTATTCCGTTCCTGTTGGCACCCATGGTGAACGCCGTGCTGGCCTGGGCGGCGATGTCATTTGATCTGATTGGCCGTGTCATTTCAGTCGTGCCCTGGACAGCACCCGCTCCGATTGGCGCCGCATGGGCCCTTGGCTGGGATTTCCGCGCAGCCATTCTGGTCGTTGTTCTGGCCTGCGTATCAGCAATAATCTACTTCCCGTTCTTCAAAGTTTACGAGAAGCAGCTGCTGGAGCAGGAAGCCGAGGAAGCGCAGCGTAACGCGGAAGAGGAAAATCAGCAGGTGGCTTAAAAGCGTTGTGCCGGGTGGCGGCTACGCCTTACCCGGCCTACGAGTTGAGGTTTTTGTAGGCCCGGTAAGCGAAGCGCCACCGGGCAATTCAGTGCACTATTTCAGCGTGCAATCCCCGCACTGCTTAACGTCCGGCAGGCGATAGCGCTGGCAGCAGGTGCGACGAACCAGAAGTCCGTCACGGAGAACTACGGAACGGAATAACGGGTTTTCACTGCCATCAGAAAGTTGTTTTGCAAAGAAACAGGACTGACGCAGGGCATCAACGATCTCATCACCAAGCAGAGGCTTCATTTCCGTTAAATACCAGTGGATTAAATACCCGGTATTATTCCAGATAAGTTTCCCGTTAATCTCACCCGTCTCTTCAAGGGCATTAACCACCGGAATCAGAGCCTGAGTGATAAGCTGCTCCATACGCTCCTGAGCAGAAAGTGGCTCTGCGGCCTGGTCTTCGTGGAGATCAATCCAGAAACAGGCTGCACGCCCGGTTTCGTGAAACTCGACATGGAAATTATCCGGCGAGAGTTCCAGCATGCTCTTTTGCGTTAACAGCGCCAGCATGAGGGGAGGCACCATCAGCCCGATATACCACTGCGCCCAGAGAGAGAGCAGGGGTTTATTTTCCCGCTTAAGGGTGGGTTGATGACGATAGATATGGTCGGAATAGGTGGCCAGCAATGATTGCAGTTGGGCTGGTTGCCGCCACTCAGCAAGCGTCATGGCGTGCTGCGGGTGCGCTTCATCAAGCCGGATAAAGTCCAGCAGATGAGCACGAGTTTTCGCAATCTTATCCCGTATGGCATCCGCAAGCGAAGCATTCCCGCTGGCGAGGGGGGCTCGCCAGAGGAGTGGTTCAGCAATGTGTGCGGTCTGAGTGGCCATAGTATGGATAGAAATCTAAATGATAATGATTGCCAATCCTAACTATTGCTCAAACCAATGGCAAGACTTTTGTCCTGGTTAAACGACCTCGTGCTTAAGCCGACTGAAGGCCTTCACTAAGCAGAATATTATTGCGTCCCATATGCTTGGCTTCGTAGAGAGCTTTGTCCGCTTTTTCCAGCGCGCCTTCCACGTCTTCATCCTCGAAAATAGCAATACCAATGCTGATGGTGACATTTGTCGCAACGCTTTCGTTGAACAGATGCGGGATTTTCAAATCGTAGACTTTCTGACGGATCCGCTCTGCCGTCTGGCGGGCATGTTCGAGTGAAATATTGGTCAGCAGCACCATAAACTCCTCCCCGCCAAAACGCGCCACAATATCGCGAGAACGCACGGCGTCGCGAATTGCCGCAGAGACACGTTTCAATGCCTGGTCGCCCATCATATGGCCGTAGTGGTCGTTATAGGCTTTGAAGTGGTCGATATCCATCAGCAGGACAAAGTGTTCGCCGTTCTCAACCGCTGGCAAGTTCTCCAGACGGCTTTGCAGGCCGCGACGATTATAGAGTCCGGTAAGGGGATCCATCATGCTGAGATCGGTGAGGGTTTCCCGTTCTTCCAGTAAGCGAGAGAGCAGCTCCTGAGCAAAGCGATCGTTACGTCTTTGCAAAATGTTATGAATAGCAATTGCCACCACAGGAAGTGCGAAAGAATAGGCTATTCTCAGCCATATATCGTGGTTACCTAACCACAGGCAGACAATAAAGGTGGGTAATGAGTGCAGTATGAATGCCACAATATTACTGGCAAATGCCAGCGTACCGATAAAAAGCACCGTTAATAGCGCTATTATCAAATACGTCATATGGTCGTGAGTAATTAGTGAAAATTTTGAGACAATTTGCCAGGCCCACAAAATACCGAAAATCCCTGAAATAACAGGAATATTGATCTTCCGTGTCCTCTTCTTCCAGTGCCAGGCGAGCAGGCCAGTGCTGATGGAGAAAATAGCAATCAGAGGGAAAGAGAACACGCGCACAGAATTAAGTGGATTTGTTACCGAGAACACGGCTGATGTTGCGTTCAGGAATAAAAATAAACGTAACGATAATTGATATTTTCTGTGAACCAAAGACCGCCAGGATTGTGATGTCATAGTAGTACGTTTTTATTAAAATTTAATTAAAACAAATAAATAGGTGTGGTGTCGCAATTAAAAAAGTAAAAAACTCAAAGAATAATTATCAGAAAATCTTTAGGTGTAATTAACAGGTGTGCAATTTATCACCTTAGGCAATTCCTGTCATTATGGGAAAGGTAAAGGTCGATGGTTTTTGATTCGCTATGCTGACAAATGATAATTTATTTCATATGATATTGGTTATCATTATCAATGTGAGAGGGCGAGTCATGTTGAACAGAGCGCTGGGAAGTGGTTGGGGTGTATTACTGCCGGGAGTGATTCTCGGCGGTTTGATGTTTGCCGATCTCTCCATCAATGTCTGGAAAGCCATCATTGTGTCAGGATTATTAGTCACGTCAGGAATGATATGGCATAAGCAGTTACGCCACTTTGTTCTACTGCCATCGTGCGTTGCACTGGTTAGTGGAATTCTGGTGATACTGATGAGTTTGAAATAACAGAAAAAAAGAAGAACTTCAGAAGGGCTGTAAGATAATTGGTGCGAGGGGGGGGACTCGAACCCCCACATCCGTAAGGACACTAACACCTGAAGCTAGCGCGTCTACCAATTCCGCCACCTTCGCACAGTCATCTTACTATTTTTGATATCGCCTCGTTGGTGCGAGGGGGGGGACTCGAACCCCCACATCCTAAGGACACTAACACCTGAAGCTAGCGCGTCTACCAATTCCGCCACCTTCGCCCAGTGCGAGCAATATCAACGTGATTTATGGTGCGAGGGGGGGGACTCGAACCCCCACATCCGTAAGGACACTAACACCTGAAGCTAGCGCGTCTACCAATTCCGCCACCTTCGCATACCATCGATACTGTAAAAGTATCGTAACCACGGAGGCGCATTCTAGATGTTTTCAGCTTTACGTCAACAGAAAAGTGCGCGCGACACCTTGATTGCTGGAAAAATGGCCGATGGTGATGCCATGTGGAGCCGGATAGCGCTTGCGCTTCTCCGGCCTACAGGATTAGAGATTATTTTTTGGCCTGACGCGTCATCACGGTGCGGTAAACCTTAAAGCGACCGGTCTGAGCGATCACTTCATGGAAGCCGAAGGTTTCGTCCAGCACTTTCGGGTACGCCAGGAAGGCGTTAGCCACGATGCGCAGCTCTCCACCGCTGTTAAGGTGACGAACTGCGCCACGGATCAGCGTTTGCGCGGCTTCAAGGCTGGTCTCCATGCCATCATGGAACGGCGGGTTGGAGATAATCATGTCGAAACGACCCGTAATGTCGGAGAAGACGTTACTGGCAATCACTTCGCCTTCGATTCCGTTTGCGGCAAGCGTTGCGCGACTGGCTTCTACCGCTGGCGCGCTCACATCACACAGGGTTAAACGCACTTTTGGCGAATGGCTGGCAAGAACTGTTGAAAGTACCCCCGCGCCACAGCCCACGTCCAGCACTTTGCCTTTGGTGTGCGGCGTCAGGGTGGAGAGCAGCAGTTTGCTACCCGTATCCAGCGCGTCACGGCTGAACACGCCCGGCAGGGTTTTGATGGTCAGACCGTCAAGCTGGTACTCGTCCCAGTAAGCTTGTGCATCAAACGAAGTCTGTTTTTCCAGACGGCCATGGTACAGACCACAGCGGCGAGCGCTGTCGACTTTATTCAGCGGCGCGTAGCCTTCCAACATCTGTTCAGCGCTACGCACGCCGCTGCGGTTCTCACCCACCACAAAAATATCGCAGCCGACCGGCAGCAGGGAGAGCAGGTTCATCAGCTGGAACTGGGCTTCCGGTTTATTCTTCGGCCAGTAGTAAATCAGCGTATCGCAGTCGGCGATATCGCTCTGCTCCGCCACCAGGCTAAAGCGCGCGCGCTCGCCCATCTGGCGGCTCAGGACCTGCCAGTGGTGATAATATTGGGTGTGGGCACGGCTTTCAGCACATTCGAAACGTGCGGGCAGGTCATCCTGCATATCTCCGGCAAACAGAATACGGCTTTCTTCGAAATCATCACTGTGACGCAGCAAGACTTCACTTGCCGGGGTAAATGCAGACATGAATTGTTCCTCAATAAACTCAGGCGGGGATTATAGTAGGTAGATGGCGCACTTTCGACACATTTGCTATATTTGCGCGCCTGAGAGACAGGAGTTTTCCCTATGACATCCCGACGAGACTGGCAGTTGCAGCAACTGGGCATCACCCAGTGGGCTTTGCGTCGCCCGACGGCGTTGCAGGGCGAAATCGCCATCTCCATCCCGGCGCACGTTCGCCTGGTGATGGTGGCGGAAGAACTGCCTGCCCTGAACGAACCCCTGATCGGTGATGTCCTTCGCTGCCTGAAGCTGACGGCCGACCAGGTTTTACAGCTGACGCCAGAACGGGTCGCGATGCTTCCTCCTGATTGCCGCTGTAACAGCTGGCGTATCGGAGAGACAAACGAAATCCCCCTACAGGGGAGCCAGATCTGCTCGCCAGCGCTGGACGAACTGAAAGCCAACCCAAAAGCGCGTTGCGCGCTATGGCAACAAATCTGCGAATATGAACACGATTTCTTCCCTCACGACGCCTGACCTGACCACAGCGTTTGCGATTGAAACACGCGCCCACGCGTTTCCGTGGAGCGAAAAAACCTTCGCCAGCAATCAGGGCGAGCGGTATCTGAATTACCGCCTGGACGTTGACGGCACCATGGCCGCCTTCGCGATTACGCAGGTTGTTCTTGATGAAGCGACGCTGTTTAATATCGCGGTTGATCCTGCGTTTCAGCGTCGTGGGCTGGGAAGAGAACTGCTTGAGCACCTCATCCGTGAGCTCGAAACCCGTGACGTTTTCACCCTGTGGCTGGAAGTGCGCGCATCGAACGTCGCCGCCATCGCGCTCTATGAAAGCTTAGGCTTTAATGAGGCGACAATCCGCCGTAACTACTACCCCACCGCAGAGGGACGTGAAGACGCCATCATAATGGCTCTGCCGATTGGATAACGAAAATAAGGTTGTAACGATGAAATGGGACTGGATTTTCTTTGATGCCGACGAAACGCTGTTTACGTTCGACGCGTTCGGTGGTCTACAGCGGATGTTTCTCGACTATAGCGTAACCTTCACCGCTGAGGATTTTCAGGACTATCAGGCGGTGAATAAACCGCTGTGGGTGGATTACCAGAACGGTGCCATCACCGCGTTACAACTTCAGCATCAGCGTTTTGATGTCTGGGCGGAACGTTTAAAGGTGAGTCCGGGGACGCTGAACGATGCCTTCCTGAATGCGATGGCCGATATTTGTGCGCCACTGCCGGGCGCGGTTTCCCTGCTGAATGCGTTGAAAGGCAAGGTGAAACTGGGGATCATCACCAACGGTTTTACCGCCCTGCAGCAGATCCGCCTTGAGCGCACCGGCCTGCGCGATCATTTTGACGCGCTGGTGATCTCGGAAGAGGTCGGCGTGCCGAAACCGGATCCGCGTATTTTCGATTATGCGCTGGCGCAGGCCGGCAATCCTGACCGCGATCGCGTACTGATGGTGGGTGATACCGCAGAGTCAGATATTCTGGGTGGCATGAATTCCGGTCTGTCGACCGTCTGGCTTAATGCGCATGGCCGCGTGAAGCCTGAAGGTATCGAACCGACCTGGACCGTGACGTCGTTGAACGAACTGGAGCAACTCCTGTGTAAACAATGATTGCCTGCCCCCCATTGATGGGTAAAATAGCCGCATTTTTCGTATTCCATGATGCACGGCGTGCTGCCGCGCTTATATAAGAAGATTTGATTATGACGTTGTCTCCTTATCTGCAAGAGGTGGCCAAGCGCCGCACTTTTGCCATTATCTCGCACCCGGATGCCGGTAAAACGACCATCACCGAAAAGGTGCTGCTGTTCGGACAGGCGATTCAGACTGCCGGTACGGTTAAAGGCCGTGGTTCCAGCCAGCATGCGAAATCCGACTGGATGGAGATGGAAAAGCAGCGTGGTATTTCGATTACCACCTCCGTGATGCAGTTCCCGTATCACAACTGCCTGGTGAACCTGCTGGACACCCCGGGGCACGAAGACTTCTCCGAAGATACCTACCGTACGCTGACGGCGGTTGACTGCTGTCTGATGGTGATCGACGCCGCAAAAGGTGTAGAAGACAGGACCCGTAAGCTGATGGAAGTGACCCGTCTGCGCGATACGCCGATCCTCACCTTCATGAACAAACTCGACCGTGACATCCGCGATCCGATGGAGCTGATGGATGAAGTGGAAAACGAGCTGAAAATCGCCTGTGCACCAATCACCTGGCCAATCGGCTGTGGCAAGTTGTTCAAAGGTGTTTACCACCTTTATAAAGACGAAACTTACCTGTATCAGACCGGTAAAGGCCACACTATCCAGGAAGTGCGCATCGTGAAAGGTCTGGATAACCCGGATCTGGATACGGCGGTAGGTGAAGAGTTGGCCGCACAGCTGCGCGACGAGCTGGAGCTGGTGAAAGGCGCGTCTCATGAGTTCGACAAAGAGCTGTTCCTGAGCGGTGAAATCACGCCGGTATTCTTTGGTACCGCGCTGGGTAACTTCGGCGTTGACCACATGCTTGACGGTCTGGTGGAGTGGGCGCCGCAGCCGATGCCACGTAAAACCGACACCCGTGAAGTGGAAGCGCAGGAAGAGAAGTTCACCGGTTTCGTATTTAAAATTCAGGCCAACATGGACCCGAAACACCGCGACCGCGTGGCCTTTATGCGCGTAGTGTCCGGTAAATATGAAAAGGGCATGAAGCTGCGCCAGGTGCGTATCGGTAAAGACGTGGTGATCTCCGATGCGCTGACCTTTATGGCGGGCGACCGTTCGCACGTTGAAGAGGCGTACCCGGGCGACATCATCGGTCTCCACAACCATGGCACCATCCAGATCGGTGATACCTTCACCCAGGGCGAAATGATGAAGTTCACCGGTATCCCGAACTTCGCACCGGAGCTGTTCCGCCGTATTCGTCTGCGCGATCCGCTGAAGCAGAAACAGCTGCTGAAAGGCCTGGTACAGCTTTCCGAAGAGGGCGCGGTACAGGTGTTCCGCCCAATCGCAAACAACGATCTGATCGTTGGCGCGGTGGGTGTGTTGCAGTTTGACGTGGTGGTGGCTCGTCTTAAGAGCGAATACAACGTGGAAGCGATTTACGAATCGGTGAACGTGGCGACCGCGCGCTGGGTTGAGTGTTCTGACGTGAAGAAATTCGAAGAATTTAAGCGTAAGAACGAAATTCAGCTGGCGCTCGATGGTGGCGATAACCTGACGTACATCGCCCCAACCATGGTTAACCTGAACCTGACTCAGGAACGCTATCCTGATGTTCAGTTCCGCAAAACCCGCGAACACTAATCCCCTCTCAGAGCACGGCTGCCGCCGTGCTCTTCTTTAATTCCTGTCTTATTAATCCCTTGCGGAATGTTCTTAATTCAACGCAATTTCTCGCTATTCGCGCGTTTTTTACCCAATTCTGAAAGCGGCTCTGTGAGAGTGATCTATATTTAACTCAGTGTTTAACGCCGGGCGTGGATAAATTAACTGTTCAATGCATGACTTTAGGTTATCCATTTTGCCCGTGTGTTTATTCGCAATATATAAAACTACTAAGGAAGTATGTAGCCCGAATAACGGGTAAACACAGGAATAGATCGATGAATATGACAAGACTGAAGATTTCGAAAACTCTGCTGGCTGTAACCGTGGGTAGCGTTCTGGTGAGCGGTTCCGCTCTGGCGGAAAGCAGCACCATGGATAAAGCACAGTCCACGGCCGATACCGCAGGGCAAAAAATCGATAGCTCTATGAATAAAGTCGGCAATTTCATGGATGACAGCTCAATCACAGCAAAAGTGAAAGCCGCACTGGTGGATGATGAAGCCATTAAGAGCACCGATATTTCCGTTAAGACCGACAAGAAAGTGGTCACGCTGAGTGGCTTTGTTGAAAGCCAGGCTCAGGCCGAACAGGCGGTGAAAGTGGCGAAAGGCGTCGAAGGCGTTGCGTCCGTTAGCGATAAGCTGCACGTACGTGACAGCAAAAACGCGTCGGTGAAAGGTTATGCCGGTGATGCAGCCACCACTAGCGAAATCAAAGCTAAACTTTTAGCAGATGACATTGTGCCGTCCCGTAAGGTGAAAGTGGAAACCACCGATGGTGTGGTTCAGCTCTCCGGTACGGTAGATTCGCAGGCGCAAAGTGAACGTGCCGAGTCCATCGCCAAAGCGATTGATGGCGTGAAAAGCGTTAAAAACGATCTGAAAACGAAGTAAATCTGGACCATTCGCCCGTCTGGCTAAAACCAGCGGGCGAAAATAAGAACGACTCTGGAAAACGCCGGTGAGTGACCTGAGCGCTCACGTTTAGCGGCCGACATTAACTATGGTAAAGGAGAGGCTTATGTTTCGTTGGGGCATTATATTTCTGGTTATCGCGTTAATTGCCGCCGCATTGGGCTTTGGTGGACTGGCGGGTACTGCGGCATGGGCAGCAAAAGTTGTCTTTGTCGTCGGTATTATTCTGTTCCTGGTCAGCCTGTTTACCGGACGTCGACGTCCGTAGCAAACGCAATATTCCTTCAACAAAAAAAAGCCAGTCACTGCGACTGGCTTTTTCTTATTTGCGTTGCAGGTCGTGTGCGTTACTGTGTTGTTACAGAATAACCAGAACAGGAAGGCAGAGGTGGGGCAACGAATTCCCGTTACGCTCGGCAATATCGCGCCGCTAACGTTAAAGCCGTTTCGTGCAGGCCAGCTCGCGCTGGTCTGTGAGGGGGGCGGGCAGCGTGGCATTTTCACTGCGGGCGTGCTGGATGAATTTATGCGCGCGCAGTTCAACCCGTTTGACCTTTACTTCGGCACCTCAGCCGGGGCACAGAACCTGTCTGCCTATGTCTGTAACCAGCCTGGTTATGCGCGAAAAGTGATAATGCGCTATACCACGGCGAAAGAATTTTTTAATCCGGTACGCTTTGTGCGTGGCGGCAATCTGATCGATCTCGACTGGCTGCTGGAATCCACCTCCAGCCAGATGCCGCTGGCTATGGACACTGCAGCGCGCCTGTTTGATGGCGGGAAAGAATTCTGGATGTGTGCCAGCCGGGGAGATGATTATTCACCGGGGTATTTCTCTCCGCAGAAGGAAAACTGGCTGGATATCATTCGTGCCTCGAGTGCCATTCCCGGTTTTTATCGTACCGGTGCGCAGCTGGATGGCATCAGTTATCTGGATGGGGGGATCAGTGACGCAGTGCCAGTGCAGGAAGCTGCCCGGCGCGGAGCGAAAACTATTGTGGTGATCCGTACCGTACCGTCGCAAATGTACTACACCCCGCAGTGGTTTAAACGCATGGAACGCTGGTTAGGCGACAGCAGCCTGCAACCGCTGGTGAACATCGCTAAACAGCATGAAACCACCTACGGCGCGATGCAGCGTTTCATTGAAAAACCGCCGGGAAAACTGCGTATTTTTGAAATCTATCCACCTAAGCCGCTGGTCAGTATGGCGCTGGGCAGCCGCGTCCCGGCGTTGCGTGCAGATTATAAAACGGGCCGGCTGTGCGGCCGTTACTTCCTGGCGACAGTGGGGAAAATGCTGGCGGAGCAACCACCGCTACATCGGCATAAACGTATTATTATGCCGCCTGCGATTGTCGCTAACGATGCCCTGACGATGCCGCTGGTGGATATTCCGCAGGCGAATGACGCTCTATTGGATAACGAGGATCTGGCGTGACGCACTGCTTTGTCGATACCCACTGCCACTTTGATTTTCCGCCGTTTACGGGGGATGAAGAGCAAAGTATTGCGAAAGCTGCCGAAGCAGGCGTTCAGGCCATCATTGTGCCGTCAGTGGAAGCTGCTTACTTTTCCCGTGTGCTGGATCTTGCCACGCAGTATCCCGCGCTCTATGCCGCGCTCGGCCTCCATCCGATTGTCATTGAGCGACATCTTGATGAGCACATTGAGAGGCTTGATGAGGTACTGCAGACCGCAGGAGACAAACTTGTCGCCATCGGTGAGATCGGCCTCGATCTTTACCGTGAGGAGCCGCAGTTTGAGCGTCAGCAGACGATCCTTGATGCGCAGCTCAGGCTGGCCAAGCGTTACGATCTGCCCGTGATCCTCCACTCAAGACGCACGCACGATAAGCTGGCGATGCACCTGAAACGCATCGATCTACCACGGAGAGGTGTCGTACACGGTTTCTCCGGCAGCCTGCAGCAGGCGCAGCGTTTTACCGAACTGGGCTATAAAATTGGCGTGGGTGGCACCATCACTTATCCGCGTGCCAGTAAAACCCGGGACGTAATGGCACAGCTGCCGCTGTCGGCGCTTCTGCTGGAAACCGACGCGCCGGATATGCCGCTGAATGGTTTTCAGGGCCAGCCGAATCGCCCGGAACAGGCGGCGCGCGTGTTTGTCACGTTGTGCGAGCTGCGCGATGAGCCAGAAGAGGTGATTGCTGATGCCTTGCTTGAGAATACGCGTTCGGTATTTGGTATCACACTATAGATAAAGTGCCGGGCGGATCACGGTTATCTTCTGTTTTTCCAGCGCGAGCGCCAGCGGCTCAACGTCTTCCGGTGTAGCGCTACGCCATGACGCCGCTTCGCCATAAACCCCCTGCGCATGAAACGCGTTGATTCGCACCGGGACGTTTCCAAGCCCGTGGATAAATGTCGTCAGCGGTTTGATCTGTTCCAGATAATCGCACCGATCCGGGATGACCAGTAAGCGCAGTTCCGTCAAACGGTGACGATCCGCCAGCCAGCGAATGCTTTGTTTAATCTGTGGGTTTTCGCGTCCGGTCAGGAAACGGTGATGCTCATTTCCCCATGCCTTCAGATCCAGCATCGCGCCATCCAGCACCGGCAGGAGTTTCTGCCAGCCGGTTTCACTTAACAGGCCATTGCTGTCCACCAGGCAGCTTAGATGATTCAGCGTGGGATCCGTTTTGATCGCCGTGAAAAGCGCGATCAGAAAAGGAAGTTGCGTGGTAGCCTCACCGCCACTCACCGTAATACCCTCAATAAAGGGCGCAGTTCTGCGGATTTGCGCGAGGATCTCCTCTACGCTAAAGCGATGCGCCATGGGCGTTGCCTGCTGCTGGCACTGGCGGAGGCAGGTGTCGCACTGCTGGCAGTCACTCTCCTGCCACCAGACGCGCCCGGCATGAATGGTCAGCGCGTCGTGCGGACAGTGGGGCACGCAGTCACCGCAGTCGTTGCAGCGGCCGATCGTCCACGGGTTGTGGCAGGTTTTACAACGCAGGTTACATCCCTGCAGGAAAAGAGCCAGGCGGCTGCCCGGCCCGTCCACGCAGGAGAAAGGGATAACCTGACTAACTAAAGCGCATCTGCTGTTCATGGCTAATCACGCGCGGCTGACGTTCGAGGATGCGGGTGTTACGCGCGGCTTCTTCTCCAAGCCACGTGGTATTAGTACGCGATCCGGCTTCACGGTATTTTTCAAGATCTGACAAGCGCACCATATACCCGGTCACGCGTACCAGATCGTTACCGGCTACGTTCGCGGTGAATTCACGCATACCGGCTCTGAACGCACCAAGACATAGCTGAACCACCGCTTGCGGGTTGCGTTTTACCGTCTCATCCAGGGTCAAAATATCGCTGATCCCTGAGTGGTAGTATTTATGATGCGGCGCTACGGCCAGCAGATGGTTGATCGGATCCGGTTCATCCCCATAGGGCAGGCGCGCCCCCGGCGTGGTGCCGGAGTCAGAGCTGATCCCCGACTGCGCGTGCAGCATCGCGCGGTGCTTCCAGCCGTGTTTCACCGGCGTGTTTTCCACAAATGCCGCAAGCTGCCCGCTGATGCGGTAGCCCAGCGCGTTGGCCTGCTCGTCTTTACCGTAGCGCCCCGCAATACTTTCCTTTTCGCAAAGTATGTTCACCGCTTCTGCCAGACCGTACATCCCAAACATCGGCACAAACCGATCGGCATCAATCAGTCCCTCTTTTACCAGGAAGCTATTCTCAAAGAAGCCAGATTGCTCGTACAGGAAATCGCAGCGTGAATCGATGATAGCAATTTGCTGCCGGCAGTAATGCGGGAGCGTGCGGGTGAAGAAGTCTTCAATGGAAGTGCTGCGTTCAGCAATGGCTTTGAGGTTAAGGCGTACCAGGGTGCTGCCACCGCCCGCAAGCGGCAGGGAGTTGTAACAACTCACCACGCCGTAACGGCCTTTTGTGAAAATTTTATCATTTTCCGGGCCGTTAGAAATATGTGGTTTGCTGCACTCACAGATGTTTTTTGCCACCTCAAGCAGCAAATCGTCCGGGGTAATATCTGGATCGTAGATAAAGGTGAGGTTCGGCGCGACCTGCTTCAGCTCTGCATCGGCACGCAGAATAGCACGGGTGATGGGGCCGTCAGCAGGTCCGATGTTTGCGTGCATAAATGCATCCGGCAGCGTTCGGTCGAGATAGCGCCAGAAACGTTTTATTCGGCTATCAACCTCTTCTTGTGTTAGAATTCTAACATACGGTTGCAGTAACACATCGAGATGGCCCAGATAGACAGGCATGGATGTTACGGATGGCACATGGTGGTAAAGAATGGTGAGTAGTGAAAGAGCGTCATCCAGGTCTTTCGCGCCTTCCAGCTCCAGCCATTCTGAGCCGTTGGACAAAAATTTTGCGTAATCCGGCAGAACATAGCGGGGTTTGTAAGGCGCATGGCCTTCGAACATGTCGCAGATAAACCCCTCGTCCAGCGCGGCGCGCGCTGCCTGAGGGAGTTCCGGATAAGGCAGGTTGTTTTCCGCTTCCAGCGCCAGGAAATGACGTTTTTGTTCCGGGGTTAACACCGGGCTTGTCACAATGTGCTGGCAACGTTGTTGCAGGGCGTCGGGGCTGGAGTGGGACATGATCGCTTCCTTGTTTATTCTGCGGATGATGAACGGATTGTAGGAAGCACATCTGTTGGGGCTTTTGATCCGACAGGGGGTATTGCTGCTTTCGTCAGCAATTAGCACGATAAAGTTTGAAGAAGATCTCATTACAGCAATGCAAATTTGTACGTAGTTTTCATTAACTGTGATGAATGTCGAAGTGTGGATGCGGGTGAATGTTAGAATACTCACAGACCCGCAAGGTAAAATTTATACGGCACTGCCGTTGGAGAATGTTATGACCGATTTAACTGCAAGCAGCCTGCGCGCGTTGAAACTGATGGACCTGACCACCCTGAACGATGACGACACCAATGAAAAAGTCATCGCCCTGTGCCATCAGGCGAAAACGCCCGTCGGTAACACCGCTGCTATCTGTATCTACCCGCGCTTTATCCCGATTGCCCGTAAAACGCTGAAAGAGCAGGGCACGCCGGACGTGCGTATTGCAACCGTGACTAACTTCCCGCACGGCAACGACGATATCGAGATCGCGCTGGCAGAAACCCGCGCAGCTATTGCTTACGGTGCAGATGAAGTTGACGTGGTATTCCCATACCGTGCGTTGATTGCGGGCAACGAGCAGGTCGGTTTTGACCTGGTGAAAGCCTGTAAAGATGCGTGTGCTGCGGCAAACGTACTGCTGAAAGTGATCATCGAAACCGGTGAGCTGAAAGAAGAAGCCCTGATTCGTAAAGCATCTGAAATCTCCATCAAAGCGGGTGCTGATTTCATCAAAACCTCTACGGGTAAAGTGCCGGTTAACGCCACCCCGGAAAGCGCACGCATCATGATGGAAGTGATCCGCGATATGGGCGTGTCCAAAACGGTTGGTTTTAAACCTGCGGGCGGCGTACGTACCGCGGAAGATGCGCAACAGTTCCTGGCCATCGCGGATGAACTGTTCGGCGCTGAATGGGCAGATTCCCGTCACTATCGCTTTGGCGCATCCAGCCTGCTGGCCAGCCTGCTGAAAGCGCTGGGTCACGGCGATGGTAAGAGCGCAAGCAGCTACTAAGGTTTGAATTGCCGGGTGACGCGAAGCGATCCCGGCTTATTTCGGGAGGTTACCGTGTTTCTCGCACAAGAAATTATTCGTAAAAAACGTGATGGTCATGCATTAAGCGACGAAGAGATCCGCTTCTTTATCAACGGCATTCGTGATAACACCGTCTCTGAAGGGCAGATCGCTGCGCTGGCGATGACCATTTTCTTCCACGATATGTCGATGCCTGAGCGGGTCTCGCTGACGATGGCGATGCGAGATTCAGGAACCGTTCTGGACTGGAAGAGCCTGAACCTTAACGGCCCGATTGTGGACAAGCACTCCACAGGTGGCGTAGGTGATGTGACTTCCCTGATGCTCGGCCCAATGGTGGCGGCCTGTGGGGGTTACATCCCGATGATCTCCGGGCGCGGCCTCGGCCATACCGGTGGTACGCTCGACAAACTGGAAGCCATTCCGGGCTTCGATATCTTCCCGGATGACAACCGCTTCCGCGACATTATTAAAGACGTTGGTGTGGCGATTATCGGCCAGACCAGCTCTCTTGCTCCGGCAGATAAGCGTTTCTATGCCACCCGCGATATCACCGCGACCGTTGACTCCATCCCGCTGATCACCGCCTCTATTCTGGCGAAGAAACTGGCCGAAGGGCTGGACGCGCTGGTGATGGATGTAAAAGTAGGTAGCGGCGCGTTTATGCCAACCTATGAACTTTCTGCCCAGCTTGCTGAAGCGATCGTTGGCGTCTCCAACGGTGCCGGCGTGCGCACCACTGCACTGCTCACCGACATGAACCAGGTTCTGGCCTCCAGTGCAGGTAATGCGGTTGAAGTGCGTGAAGCCGTACAATTCCTGACCGGTGAATACCGCAACCCGCGTCTGTTCGACGTCACCATGGCACTGTGCGTTGAGATGTTAATCTCCGGCAAGCTTGCCAAAGATGATGCAGACGCGCGCGCGAAACTGCAGGCGGTGCTGGATAACGGCAAAGCGGCGGAGATCTTTGGTCGCATGGTGGCGGCGCAGAAAGGTCCAACCGATTTCGTGGAAAACTACGCGAAATACCTGCCAACGGCGACGCTCAGTAAAGCGGTTTATGCCGATAGCGAAGGCTTTGTCTCAGCCACGGATACCCGTGCACTCGGCATGGCGGTTGTCTCAATGGGCGGCGGTCGTCGCCAGGCATCGGACATGATTGATTACAGCGTCGGCTTTACCGATATGGCCCGACTGGGCGACAGCGTCGACGGACAACGTCCGCTGGCGGTGATCCACGCCAAAGATGAAGCCAGCTGGCAGGAAGCGGCGAAAGCGGTTAAAGCGGCCATTACACTCGACGATAAAGCACCGGAAAGCACACCAACGGTCTATCGTCGTATCACTGAATAGCGGTATACTGATCTGATCAATCATTTTTAAGCACTACGTACGGAGAACAATTATGAAACGTGCATTTATTATGGTGCTGGACTCATTCGGCATCGGCGCAACCGAAGATGCAGAACGTTTTGGTGACGTGGGTTCCGATACCATGGGTCACATCGCGGAAGCCTGTGCCAAAGGCGAAGCGGATAAAGGTCGTAAAGGCCCTCTGACTCTACCCAACCTGACCCGCCTGGGTCTGGTGAAAGCGCATGAAGGTTCTACCGGTAAAATTGCAGCAGGTATGGACGGCAACGCGGAAGTGGTGGGTGCCTACGCATGGGCTCACGAGCTTTCTTCCGGTAAAGACACCCCGTCTGGACACTGGGAAATCGCCGGTGTGCCGGTTCTGTTCGACTGGGGCTACTTCTCCGATCATCAGAACAGCTTCCCGCAGGAACTGCTGGACAAGCTGGTTAAGCGCGCAAACCTGCCGGGCTACCTCGGTAACTGCCACTCTTCCGGTACCGTGATCCTGGATGAGCTCGGTGAAGAGCACATGAAAACCGGCAAACCGATTTTCTATACCTCTGCTGACTCCGTGTTCCAGATTGCCTGCCACGAAGAAACCTACGGCCTGGATAAACTTTACGAGCTGTGCGAAATCGCCCGTGAAGAGCTGACCGAAGGCGGATACAACATTGGTCGCGTTATCGCACGTCCGTTTATCGGCGACAAAGCGGGTAACTTCCAGCGTACCGGTAACCGTCACGATCTGGCCGTTGAGCCACCGGCACCAACCGTGCTGCAGAAGCTGGTTGAAGAGAAAGACGGTCACGTGGTGTCCGTGGGTAAAATTGCGGATATCTACGCCAACTGCGGCATCACCAAGAAAGTGAAAGCCACCGGTCTGGACGCGCTGTTTGATGCCACCATCAAAGAGATGAAAGAGGCGGGTGACAAGACCATTGTTTTCACCAACTTCGTCGACTTCGACTCTTCCTGGGGCCACCGTCGTGATGTTGCCGGTTATGCAGCGGGCCTGGAGTTGTTCGACCGCCGCCTGCCGGAGCTGATGGAGCTGGTGGGTGAAGATGACATTCTGATCCTGACTGCGGACCACGGCTGTGACCCAACCTGGACCGGTACCGATCACACCCGTGAGCACATTCCTGTGCTGGTGTACGGCCCGAAAGTGAAACCAGGCTCCCTTGGTCACCGTGAAAGCTTCGCGGATATCGGCCAGACCCTGGCGAAATACTTTGGTACGTCCGACATGGAATATGGCAAGGCCATGTTCTGAATCATGTTGGGTGCGGTCTGATGCCCTCACCCAACCCTCTCCCACAGGGAGAGGGTGAAAAGAATAAACAATTTAAAAGGAACTGAAGATGGCAACTCCTCACATTAACGCAGAAATGGGTGATTTCGCTGACGTCGTATTGATGCCGGGTGACCCGCTGCGCGCGAAGCACATTGCAGAAACTTTCCTCGAAGACGTGCGTGAAGTGAACAACGTTCGCGGCATGCTGGGCTTCACCGGAACTTACAAAGGCCGCAAAATCTCCGTTATGGGCCACGGTATGGGTATCCCATCCTGCTCCATCTACACCAAAGAGCTGATCACCGATTTCGGCGTGAAGAAAATCATCCGTGTGGGTTCCTGCGGCGCTGTGCGCATGGACGTTCAACTGCGTGATGTGGTCATTGGTATGGGTGCCTGCACCGATTCCAAAGTCAACCGCATGCGTTTCAAAGATCATGACTTTGCTGCGATTGCAGACTTTGGCATGGTGCGTAACGCCGTTGACGCAGCAAAAGCGCTGGGCGTTGACGCTCGCGTAGGTAACCTCTTCTCTGCTGACCTGTTCTATGCGCCAGACGGCGGCGAGATGTTCGACGTGATGGAAAAATACGGCATCCTGGGCGTGGAAATGGAAGCTGCGGGCATCTACGGTGTGGCGGCTGAGTTTGGTGCGAAAGCGCTGACCATCTGCACCGTGTCTGACCACATCCGTACCCACGAGCAGACCACCGCTGCCGAGCGTCAGACCACCTTCAACGACATGATCAAAATCGCGCTGGAATCCGTTCTGCTGGGCGATAAAGAGTAATTCTGTCTCTTCCCTCCCTCTCCCGTTGGGAGAGGGTACCGGACCGCACCTAGCGCACGGCCTGTGCAATCCACGCTGACAGCTCCCGCAGCTCATTTTCCTGCTCCGGGAAATCCTCGATTAACACCTCGCATTCCTGTTGCAGCATATCCGCCCGATACAAACAGCCCTGTAAACGTGCCGCAAGTGCTTCCAGCGGTGCCGGATTCAGGCTATCGGTAAACACCTGCGTGCGGGTGATATGGCCTTTCTCCACGTCAAAATGCAGCTCCACGCCGCCCCAGGTAAAACGCTCATCCAGCAGGTGAGAAAATGCAGGAGCCTGACCGAAGTTCCACTCCCAGCTGCTCTGACGGGCAAACGTCTCGGCAAAGTTGGGCAGGTCCGGGGTTTTGTCAGGGGAGATCACTTCTGCTTCTACGCGCTCGCCGTAATGTTCAAAGAAAGCGTCACGGATCGCATCGCAAATCTGCTCGTGAGTAATCCCCGGCAGCAGTTCCACCAGATTTGCCACGCGGCCGCGAACGGAGGTAATCCCTTTGGCCTGCAGCTTTTTCTTATCGGGATTCAGATAGTTCGCCAGACGGCTGAGATCGGCGTTCAGAAGAAGGGTACCGTGGTGGAACCCGCGATCCATCGTTTCGCGGTAAGCCGAACCCGAGACTTTCCGGTCGCCTTCAGCGGTTTTCACCACCAGGTCGTTACGCCCGGAGGCCTCTGCCGTCACGCCGAGCGCATTGAGGGCGTTCAGGACGATGGATGTTGAGATGGTTTTGTCGTACTCCGGTTTGCCCGCCATAAAGGTAAAGCAGGTATTGCCCAGATCGTGAAACACCGCGCCGCCGCCGCTGCTTCTGCGCGCCAGGCGGACGTTGTCCTCTTCCATACGCCGCGTATTGCACTCTTTCCACGGGTTTTGCGCACGACCGATGACCACCGTATCCGCGTTGCGCCAGAGAAATAGTACACGTTGGGTGGCGGGCATCTGGCGGAAGATGCACTCTTCTACCGCGAGATTAAACCAGGGATCGTAAGAGTCAGAGATAAGCAGGCGTAACGTCGTCATGGCAGAGTTCCTTTTCCGGGTCGTCCGCCTACTTTATCATTAATCTTTCTTCTCGCTCTCTTCCTCTTCGGGGATAGACTTGCTTGCGGTCAGCAGGAACGGCGACTGTTGCCAGCGGGTGCGTTTGCCCTGAAGCAGCGTGCGCGCCAGCACGACGCCAATTGCCAGAGAGAGCAGCAGCATCAGGCGGAGAATATTGGTGGTGTTATCCACCTGTTTAGCTTCGGTTGGCAGGGTGTGAGTGTCGAGCGTCATACGTAGATACCCCAGTGGGCCATTTTTACCCTGGACAGGTTCGACAATCTGCTGGTTGAAATAGCCTCCGGCTTTTTTGCCGTCCAGCGCCAGCCTGTCGCGCACGTCGACATGTTCGCCGGCGCGGGCAATCAGGTCACCTTGCTCGTCATAAACGCCCGCATCCAGAATACGACTGTTTTCAGTGAGTTGACGTAAGACCTGACCGATTCGTTTATCGTCCGGCGTCTCGGTACGCATATAGGGTGCGACGTTGAGTGTCACCTGACGCGCCAGCGTGCGGGCCAGCTCTTCAAACTGTGGGTTACGTTGCCGTTGATGATTCTGGCTAAACCACGACGCCCCCTGCATCAGCACCACGAGGAGTGCGAGACAGAAAAGGACAATCACGGCGCGATGAAGCCGGAATTTCAGTTTTGCGCGAGCCATATTCCACCTGCTGAAAATTTAGGGCTTAATGTTGCCAGAAGTGATGGTTACAAGGTAGCCTCATGCGTTATTTTCCCTCTGGAACCTTCCGGCGCGAACGAAATTACAGGAGCTTTAATGCCGAACATTACCTGGTGTGACCTGCCAACGGATGTCTCTTTATGGCCAGGATTGCCGCTCTCTCTTAGTGGCGATGAGGTGATGCCTCTGGATTACCACGCTGGCCGTAGCGGCTGGCTGCTGTACGGACGCGGCCTGGATAAGCAACGCCTTACCCAATATCAAACCAAACTGGGTGCCGCGATGGTCATTGTCGCCGCCTGGTGTGTCGAGGATTATCAGGTCATTCGTCTGGCAGGCTCCCTGACGCAACGTGCGACACGCCTGGCGCATGACGCCGGGCTGGACGTTGCCCCGCTGGGTAAAATTCCTCACCTGAAAACGCCGGGCCTGCTGGTGATGGATATGGACTCTACCGCCATTCAGATCGAGTGTATTGACGAGATTGCGAAACTGGCAGGCAGCGGCGATCTGGTGGCAGAAGTCACCGAGCGTGCGATGCGCGGAGAACTGGACTTCACCGCCAGCCTGAGACAGCGCGTGGCGACCCTGAAAGGGGCCGATGCCAACATTCTGCGTCAGGTACGCGACGTGCTGCCGCTGATGCCAGGGCTGACGCAGCTGGTACTGAAGCTGCAGTCGTTAGGCTGGAAAGTCGCGATCGCCTCCGGTGGCTTCACCTTCTTCGCGGATTATTTGCGGGAAAAACTGCATCTGACCACCGTTGTGGCCAACGAGCTGGAGATCATGGATGGCAAGCTGACCGGCCAGGTGATCGGCGATATCGTGGATGCTCAGTACAAAGCCAACACCCTGACCCGTCTGGCGGAAAAATATGAAATTCCGCACGTCCAGACTGTCGCCATCGGCGATGGCGCGAACGACCTGCCGATGATCAAAGCAGCCGGGCTTGGCATTGCCTATCATGCTAAGCCGAAAGTGAACGAAAAGACGGAAGTGACTATCCGTCATGCTGACCTGATGGGAGTGTTCTGCATTCTCTCTGGCAGCCTTAATCAGAAATAACGAGGTAAACCGTGGCGAAAGCTCCAAAACGCGCATTTGTCTGTAATGAATGTGGTGCGGATTATCCGCGCTGGCAGGGGCAATGCAGCGCCTGTCATGCCTGGAACACCATCACCGAAGTGCGTGGTGTGGCGGCTTCGCCGAGCGTGGCGCGCAACGAGCGCCTGAGCGGTTACGCCGGTAACGCGGGCGTGGCGAAGGTGCAAAAGCTCTCGGATATCAGCCTCGAAGAGCTGCCGCGCTTCTCCACCGGGTTCAAAGAGTTTGACCGCGTGCTCGGCGGCGGCGTGGTGCCGGGCAGCGCCATCCTGATCGGCGGTAACCCGGGCGCGGGTAAGTCGACCCTGCTGCTGCAAACGCTCTGTAAGCTCGCCGAGCAGATGAAAACCCTGTACGTCACGGGGGAAGAGTCCCTGCAGCAGGTAGCAATGCGCGCGCACCGCCTTGGCCTGCCAACCGGCAATCTGAATATGCTTTCGGAAACCAGCATCGAGCAGATCTGCATGATTGCCGAAGAAGAGCAGCCGAAGCTGATGGTGATCGACTCCATCCAGGTGATGCACATGGCGGACATTCAGTCTTCGCCTGGCAGCGTTGCGCAGGTGCGTGAAACTGCGGCCTACCTGACGCGCTTTGCCAAAACGCGCGGCGTGGCGATTGTGATGGTCGGCCACGTCACCAAAGACGGCTCGCTGGCGGGGCCGAAGGTGCTCGAACACTGTATCGACTGCTCCGTGATGCTCGACGGCGACGCAGATTCCCGCTTCCGCACCCTGCGCAGCCATAAAAACCGCTTCGGGGCGGTGAACGAACTGGGCGTATTTGCCATGACCGAGCAGGGGCTACGCGAAGTTAGCAACCCGTCGGCCATCTTCCTGAGTCGCGGAGATGAAATCACCTCCGGCAGCTCGGTGATGGTGCTGTGGGAAGGGACGCGCCCGCTGCTCGTTGAAATTCAGGCGCTGGTGGACGTGTCGATGATGGGCAACCCACGGCGCGTGGCGGTCGGTCTGGAACAGAACCGCCTGGCGATCCTGCTGGCGGTGCTGCACCGTCACGGCGGGCTGCAGATGGCGGATCAGGACGTCTTCGTTAACGTGGTCGGCGGCGTTAAAGTCACTGAGACCAGTGCAGACCTCGCATTGCTGCTGGCGATGGTCTCCAGCCTGCGAGACAGGCCGCTGCCGCAGGATCTGGTGGTATTTGGTGAGGTCGGTCTGGCTGGAGAGATCCGTCCGGTGCCAAGCGGCCAGGAGCGTATCTCCGAGGCGGCAAAACACGGCTTCCGCCGGGCGATTGTCCCCGCCGCTAACGTGCCGAAAAAAATCCCGGAAGGGATGCAGGTTTTTGGCGTTAAGAAACTCGCAGATGCGTTAAATGTCTTTGACGACTTATAATTACGTATTCGATTTTGCAGGAGGCACCGTAATTTATGTCATCATTTGACTACATTAAGACCGCAATCCGCCAGAAGGGCTGCACGTTACAGCAGGTGGCGGACGCCAGCGGAATGACCAAAGGCTACCTTAGCCAACTGCTGAACGCCAAAATCAAAAGTCCCAGCGCGCAAAAGCTGGAGGCGTTACATCGCTTTCTGGGGCTGGAATTCCCGCGTATGCAAAAGAATATCGGCGTGGTATTCGGCAAATTTTACCCGCTGCATACCGGGCACATCTATCTGATTCAGCGCGCCTGTAGCCAGGTAGATGAGCTGCACATCATCATGGGGTATGACGAAACCCGCGATCGCCAGCTGTTTGAAGACAGCGCCATGTCGCAGCAGCCGACCGTGCCGGACCGTCTGCGCTGGCTACTTCAGACCTTCAAATATCAGAAAAATATCCGCATCCATGCCTTTAATGAAGAGGGCATGGAGCCGTATCCGCACGGCTGGGACGTGTGGAGCAACGGCGTTAAAGCGTTCATGGAAGAGAAGGGAATCACCCCGAACTGGATCTACACCTCTGAAGAGTCAGACGCGCCGCAGTTCCGCGAGCATCTGGGTATTGAAACGGTGCTGATTGATCCGAAACGGACGTTTATGAACATCAGCGGGGCGCAAATCCGCGAAAACCCGTTCCGCTACTGGGATTACATCCCAACTGAAGTGAAACCGTTCTTTGTCCGCACCGTCGCCATTCTGGGCGGTGAGTCGAGCGGGAAATCAACGCTGGTTAACAAACTGGCGAATATCTTCAACACCACCAGCGCGTGGGAATATGGCCGCGATTATGTCTTCTCGCACCTCGGCGGCGACGAGATGGCGCTGCAGTATTCCGACTACGACAAAATCGCGCTCGGTCATGCCCAGTACATTGATTTCGCGGTGAAATACGCGAATAAAGTGGCATTCATTGATACTGATTTCGTCACCACTCAGGCGTTTTGTAAAAAATATGAAGGGCGTGAGCACCCGTTCGTGCAGGCGCTGATTGATGAATACCGCTTTGACCTGGTGATCCTGCTGGAAAACAACACCCCGTGGGTGGCTGACGGGATGCGCAGCCTCGGCAGCTCCGTGGACAGGCGGGAATTCCAGACCATGCTGGTGGATATGCTCAATGAGAACAACGTTGAGTTTGTGCATGTTGAAGAGTCAGATTACGACTCCCGTTTCCTGCGCTGCGTCGAGCTGGTGAAGGAGATGATGGGGGAGCAGGGGTAAGCGTTAACCGCCCTCTCCCTTTGGGAGAGGGCCAGGGTGAGGGAATCAGACCACTCAGAACTCAACCACCACTTTCCCGCGCATATGCCCGTCCAGCACTTTACGGTGCGCCTCGGTAATGCTTTCCACGCTCAGCCCGTGCAATGTTTCACTCAGCGAACTCTCTACCACACCGTTATCTACCAGTTTCGCCACCTCATTGAGGATCTCCCCCTGACGTGCCATATCGGCAGTCTGGTACATGCTGCGGGTGTACATAAATTCCCAGTGCAGGGCGGCAGATTTTGATTTCAGCTTATCCTGATTCAGCGGATGCGCGTTCTCAACGATGGAGCAGATATGCCCCTGTGGTGCAATCAGCTCACTGACCGCATCCCAGTGGCCATCGGTGTCGTTGAGAATGAAAATGTAATCCACAAAGGTGATCCCCTGTTTTGCCAGTTCACCTTTCAGGTCGCGATAGTTCACCACCACATCAGCACCGCGATCGCGGCACCACTGGGCGGAATCCTCTCTTGACGCCGTCGCGATGATCTTCACCTTGCTGTTGTGCTTCGCAAACGGGATCGCCAGCGATCCTACGCCACCTGCACCGCCGATAATCAACAGCGTTTTATCCGCGTCGGCATTCTGAATGTTCAGCCGCTCGAATAATCCTTCCCAGGCTGTCAGGGCGGTTAGTGGCAATGCGGCTGCGGCGGCCCAACCGAGGTTGGCTGGTTTGTGCCCGACGATACGCGCATCGATCAACTGGTGGGTAGTGTTGCTGCCAGGGCGGGTGATATCCCCTGCATACCACACCGCATCGCCCGGTTTAAATCCGCTAACGCCAGCGCCAACGGATTTAACGATACCGCTGGCATCCCAGCCGAGAATACGCGGCTCCTGCAGACCGTTTCTGGCAATACTGGCATGCACTTTGGTATCGACCGGGTTGATGGAAACGGCCTTCACCTCGACCAGCAGGTCGTGCTCGCCGGGTTGCGGCATCGGTTGAGCAATCTCAATAAAGGCTGAAGGGTTCGATGGGTTAACGGCAATGGCTTTAACGGACATGGTGTGCTCCTCAATGGAATGCGTTTTGTTGAGGCTAGTCTATTAAGTGGTCAGCTGCATGATAAGATGGACAATCGAGAACTCAGCGTTCGTACAGGGTGAACAATCATGTTTAAACAGCTGCAGGATATGGCGCTGTTTGCGCTGGTGGCAGAGATGGGAAGTTTTACCGCTGCGGCGCAGAAGGCCGAGCTGCCGAAATCCAGCGTCAGCCAGCGCATTAGCCAGCTTGAGCAGCAGGTGGGGATCCGTCTGCTTAACCGTACCACGCGCAGGCTGAACCTGACGTTTGCGGGCGAGCACTATCTGGTGCACTGCCGTGAGATGCTGGCAGCCAGCGAGCGTGCGGAGTACGCCATTCAGCGGCTGCGCGAAAACCCGAGTGGGCGGCTAAGGATCACCTGCCCGGCAGGGATTGGCGCGACGCTGCTGGCGCATATGAACGCCGAGTTCCAGTTGAGCTTTCCTGACGTGTCGCTGGATGTGTCGATCTCTGACGACGTGGTGGATCTGGTCGAGGCTGGATTTGACGTGGCGCTGCGTACCGGTAAGCCACAGGACTCCTCCCTGATTGGCCGGATGATCGGGCACTGTCCGCGCTTTATGCTGGCCTCGCCCGAATATCTCGCGCGTCGGGAGCCGCTGACGCATCCCCGCCAGCTGGTGGAGCACCGCTGTATTACCCACAAAGCCTGGTCTGAATGGCTGCTGCGAAGCGAGAGTGAGGATTACCGCTATCTGCCGGATAACGCCCATATGACGGATAACCTGGTGTACGCGCGTGAGTGCGCGATTGCTGGCGCCGGCATTACGCTGCTGCCTGCTTTTCTGCTGGAAGATAAGGTGGAGAAGGGCGCGTTGGTAAAAGTGCTGCCTGAGTGGAATGTCGAGGGGAATGACCTGTGGCTGGCCTATCCGAGCCGCAAGCTGAATTCGCCTGCGCTGATGAGCTATATCGAGTTTGCGATGCAGTTCGATGAGGTGAAGCGGTATTACGTGGGCGGGTGATTTTGTGCGGCCTGATGCCCTCACCCTGTCCCTCTCCCACGGGGAGAGGGAACAAACATAAAAAAACGGCAACCGAGGTCGCCGTTTTGCTTTTATTTCGCAATACGCTTGTACTTAATACGCTTCGGCTCCAGCGCGTCTGCGCCCAGCGTGCGTTTCTTGTACTCTTCGTATTCGGTGAAGTTACCTTCGAAGAACTCCACCTTACCTTCGTCCTGGTAGTCCAGGATGTGGGTCGCGATACGGTCCAGGAACCAGCGGTCGTGCGAGATCACCATCGCGCAGCCCGGGAACTCCAGCAGGGCGTTTTCCAGCGCGCGCAGGGTTTCGATGTCCAGGTCGTTGGTTGGTTCATCGAGCAGCAGAACGTTACCGCCCACCTGCAGCAGTTTCGCCAGGTGCAGACGACCGCGCTCACCACCGGACAGCTCGCCTACGCGTTTGCCCTGGTCGGTGCCTTTGAAGTTAAAGCGGCCAACATAGGCGCGGCTTGGCATCTCGGTGTTGCCGATACGCATGATATCCAGACCGCCGGACACTTCTTCCCACACGGTTTTGCTGTTATCCATCGCGTCACGGAACTGGTCAACGGACGCCAGCTTCACGGTTTCACCCAGGGTGATAGAGCCGCTGTCAGGTTGTTCCTGACCGGACATCATGCGGAACAGGGTGGATTTACCCGCGCCGTTCGGACCGATGATCCCGACAATCGCGCCCTTCGGCACAGAGAAGCTCAGATCGTCGATCAGCAGGCGATCGCCGTAAGACTTACGCAGATTGCTGACTTCAACCACTTTATCCCCCAGACGTGCTCCAGGTGGAATAAACAGTTCGTTGGTTTCGTTACGTTTCTGGTATTCGGTATTGTTCAGCTCTTCGAAGCGTGCCAGACGGGCTTTGCCCTTAGACTGACGGCCTTTCGCGCCCTGACGAACCCACTCCAGCTCTTTCTCAATAGACTTGCGACGCGCCGCTTCCTGAGAGGCTTCCTGCGCCAGGCGCTGATCTTTCTGCTCCAGCCAGGAGGAGTAGTTACCTTCCCATGGAATACCTTCACCACGGTCCAGCTCCAGGATCCAGCCTGCAACGTTGTCGAGGAAGTAACGGTCGTGGGTAATCGCCACAACGGTGCCTTCGAAGTCGTGCAGGAAGCGCTCCAGCCACGCCACGGATTCTGCATCCAGGTGGTTGGTTGGTTCGTCGAGCAGCAGCATGTCTGGTTTTTCCAGCAGCAGGCGGCACAGCGCTACACGGCGGCGTTCACCACCGGACAGATTTGCGATTTTTGCATCCCAGTCCGGCAGACGCAGGGCGTCAGCGGCGCGCTCCAGCTGCACGTTCAGGTTGTGACCATCGTGCGCCTGGATAATTTCTTCAAACTTGCCTTGCTGAGCAGCCAGTTTATCGAAGTCAGCATCCGGTTCAGCGTATTTGGCATACACTTCATCCAGACCTTTCAGGGCGTTAACCACTTCGGACACCGCTTCTTCAACGGATTCGCGGACGGTGTGTTCCGGGTTCAACTGAGGTTCCTGCGGCAGGTAACCAATCTTGATGCCAGGCTGCGGACGGGCTTCACCTTCGATGTCTGTATCGATGCCGGCCATGATGCGCAGCAGGGTGGACTTACCGGCACCGTTGAGACCCAGAACACCGATTTTTGCGCCCGGGAAGAAGCTCAGCGAGATATTTTTAAGAATATGACGTTTCGGCGGGACAACTTTGCCGACACGATGCATGGTATAAACGAATTGAGCCACGTTGGACTTCGCCTCTTTTATCGTAATGAGAAGGAATTTCAGCCTCGAAGTGTAGCCTTTTTCACGACCTAATCCCAGCCAGGAACGTCGGGAGTGTTAAAACGCGCAAGAAAGGTAAAAAAGTGTCCATGACGTGGCGCGTTGCAGGATGCCTGGTTAGCATAAGTTGATTAGACTTTGACGTGGCAAGACGCTGCAATTGACGAAAAACAAAGAGGAAGAGCTTGTGGAAAAAGCCAAACAGGTGGTCTGGCGTCTGCTCGCTGCCAGCGTATGCGTAATGGCGGTAAGCCAGGCGGTGCATGCCGATTCACTGGATGAACAACGTAATCGCTACGCCCAGATCAAACAGGCGTGGGACAACAAGCAGATGGATACCGTGCAGGCGCTGATGCCGACACTGAAGGATTACCCTCTGTATCCGTATCTGGAGTATCGCCAGCTAACTGACGATCTCATGAATCAACCGACCGTCGCGGTGAATAATTTCATTCAGGCTAACCCAACCCTGCCTCCCGCGCGGACGCTACAGTCTCGTTTTGTGAATGAACTGGCTCGTCGTGAAGACTGGCGCGGGCTGTTAGCTTTCAGCCCTGAAAAGCCGACCACCACGGAAGCGCAGTGTAACTATTACTACGCAAAATGGGCCACGGGGCAGCAGGAAGAGGCGTGGAACGGTGCCAAAGATCTGTGGTTGACCGGTAAAAATCAGCCCAATGCCTGCGACTCTCTCTTTGGTGCCTGGCGCGCCTCTGGCAAGCAAGATCCACTGGCGTATCTGGAGCGTATTCGCCTGGCGATGAAAGCCGGAAACACGCGTCTGGTCACCGCGCTGGCGGGGCAGATGCCATCGGATTATCAAACCATTTCCACTGCGGTGATTGGGCTGGCCAACGATCCTAACTCTGTGCTGACCTTTGCCCGCAGCACAGGCGCGACCGATTTTACCCGCCAGATGGCAGCGGTAGCCTTTGCCAGCGTGGCGCGTGACGATGTGGAAAACGCGCGGCTGATGATCCCGCAGCTGGTGCAGGCGCAGCAACTTAACGAAGAGCAAACCCAGGAGTTGCGCGATATTGTGGCGTGGCGACTGATGGGCACGGATGTGACTGACGAACAGGCGCGCTGGCGAGACGATGCCATTATGCGTTCGAACTCCATGTCGCTGGTGGAACGTCGCGTGCGAATGGCGCTGGGCTCAGGCGATCGTCGTGGGCTCAATACCTGGCTTGCGCGCCTGCCGATGGAAGCGAAAGAGAAAGACGAATGGCGCTACTGGCAGGCCGATCTGCTGATGGAGCGAGGACGTGATGAGGAAGCGAAAGAGATCCTCCATACGCTGATGCAGCAGCGCGGATTCTACCCGATGGCGGCCGCGCAACGCCTGGGAGAAGAGTACACCTTCCGCATTGATAAAGCGCCAGCCAATGCGAACCCTGCATTGACGCAGGGGCCTGAAATGGCGCGCGTTCGCGAGCTAATGTACTGGAATATGGATAACACCGCGCGCAGCGAGTGGGCGAATCTGGTCACCAGCCGTAGTACTGACGAGAAAGCTCAGCTTGCCCGCTATGCGTTTGATAACCACTGGTGGGATCTGAGCGTGCAGGCCACGATCGCCGGTAAGCTGTGGGATCATCTCGAAGAGCGTTTCCCGCTGGCTTACAAAGATCTGTTCGATCGCTATACCAGCGGTAAAGATATCCCGCAAAGCTATGCGATGGCGATTGCCCGTCAGGAGAGTGCCTGGAACCCGAAAGTTCGTTCTCCGGTGGGTGCCAGCGGTCTGATGCAGATCATGCCGGGCACGGCAACGCACACGGTGAAGATGTTTAATATCCCGGGGTACAGCAGCCCGTCACAGCTTCTCGATCCGGATACCAACATCAATATCGGTACCAGCTACCTGCAGTATGTTTATCAGCAGTTCGGTAACAACCGTATCTTCTCGTCTGCGGCGTATAACGCGGGCCCTGGTCGCGTGCGCACCTGGCTTGGCAACAGCGCCGGACGTATCGATGCCGTGGCGTTTGTCGAGAGTATTCCGTTTTCGGAAACGCGTGGCTACGTGAAGAACGTGCTGGCGTATGACGCATACTATCGCTACTTCATGGGGCAGAAAGATACCCTGATGAGCGATGCCGAGTGGCAGAGACGTTACTGATCGGCGCGGGTTGTGTTATGCTGTACTCGCTAAAGAGTACAAGAGGCAGCATAACATGACCCAGCATTCCCCGTATTCCTCGGCAATGGCCGAACAACGTCATCAGGAGTGGCTTCGTTTTGTGGAGTTGCTCCGCCAGTCTTACGCTCAGGATTTGCATTTGCCCCTTATGCAGCTGATGCTCACGCCAGATGAGCGTGAAGCGCTGGGCACGCGCGTGCGGATTATTGAAGAGCTGTTGCGCGGCGAAATGAGCCAGCGTGAACTCAAAAATGAGCTCGGTGCGGGTATCGCAACGATTACCCGCGGATCGAACAGCCTGAAATCGGCACCGGTTGAGCTGCGTCAGTGGCTTGAGTCTGTGCTGTTGGGCGATCAGCGATAAATCGCGTTATGGAACGGGCTTAAGGCCAGGATCACCGCCTGGTGGTAAACGCCTGAACGCGTCAGTGCGCCTGCAGTAAAGACGCCAATAGCCCCTTCTTTACGGCCAATCTCATCAATGCCGGTGTACTGTGACATCACCGGCCCCAGCGCGTCACCCGCACGGACTTTTTCCAGAATGATCTCTGGCAGAGGGAGGGTAGCCGAGCGCGCTTCACCACGTTGCTCGCGGCTTTCGATCACCACCCAGCTAAAGGTTGCGCCTTCGTCGATACCCGCTTCAATCGCCACCCAGAAGTCAGCCTCAGGCACCGCAACTTTGGCATTTGCCACGCGATTTCGTGCGCCAGCCCGCGTTTCCTCGCTGCCAAACGGCTGTTCAGGAACACCACTCTCGACGCCGATGGCATCAATATGGCAGGATCCTTCGCCGAAGATCTCTTCAAATGCCCTTAGAATTGCCTGAATTTTGGCAGGATTAGTGGTAGCAGAGACAACATGGTGCATAATTAAGCTCGATTCGAAAAAAAACTCATCGCAGTATAACGGAAAAAAAGCATGTTACAGGTATACCTTGTTCGCCACGGTGAAACGCAGTGGAACGCCGAGCGACGTATTCAAGGCCAGTCAGACAGTCCCCTCACCGAAAAGGGGGTACAGCAAGCGTGGCAGGTGGCGGAACGCGCCCGAACGCTGGGCATCACCCACGTTATCACCAGCGATCTCGGTCGCACACAGCAGACGGCGAGCATCATCGCGGACGCCTGCGGCTGTGACGTCATGCTTGAGCCGCGCCTGCGCGAGCTGGATATGGGCGTGCTGGAAAAACGCCATATTGATACGCTGACGGAGAAGGAGGAGGGCTGGCGTCGTACGCTGGTTAACGGTACCGAAGATGGCCGTATTCCTGAAGGCGAATCCATGCAAGAGCTGAGCGTTCGTATGCATGCCGCACTGGCGGAATGCCTGAAGCTTCCGGCGGGAAGCCGTCCGCTGCTGGTGAGTCACGGGATTGCGTTGGGTTGCCTGGTGAGCACCATCCTGGGGTTACCGGCTTACGCTGAACGCCGTTTGCGTCTGCGCAACTGCTCCATTTCCCGGATTGATTACCAGGAAAGCGCATGGCTGGCGTCGGGGTGGGTGGTGGAGATGGCAGGGGACATTTCGCATCTCGATGCCCCTGCACTTGACGAACTGCAGCGTTAACGACGAATCGGAATTAAGAATTCCATACGCAGATTGATTGGGCCTTCTTCCGGTTTGGCATCCTGCGCCGGGTAGTAGCGCTCAATGTCCTGACCTTTACGGCGATTCAGATTCAGCATAGGCATGCAGGTTCCGTAAACGGTCAGGATAAACTCCTGAACGCCCGTTCCCAGCCCTTCATAGGCGAACATCACGTATTCGCCGCCTTCGAGCACGACAGGCTTCGAACCCTGAATATAGCCATTGGCCATCTCTGGGGTCAGCGCGGTGGTGTAGAACACCTCCTGCTCGTCGTCTTTTTCCTGACTTGGATGCGTTTCGTTGAGGCCATACAGAATCGGCGGGATCGCCGGGGCGTGGCTCAGGAAGTCGCGCCAGAACTGTACGCGCATCTGATGACGGAACTCAGAAATCTGCTCCAGAGAACAGGAGTAGCTCTGCGTCGTACCGATCAGATGGGTTTCAGGCAACGTGACAATTTCGTATTTTGGCATCGCGAACTCGCCCAGACGCAGCGGTGGACGCATACCAAACGAGCTCCAGTCAGGCGAGCGACGATAAAGCGCTGGCGTTAACGAGAACTGTTTTTTAAAGGCTCGGGTGAAGGTTTGCTGCGAATCGAAACGATATTGCAGGGCAATATCCAGAATCGGCCGTGCCGTAAGGCGCAATGCCACAGCAGACTTAGACAGACGACGCGCGCGAATATAGGCCCCGATAGCATGACCGGTGACATCCTTGAACATCCTTTGCAGATGCCACTTGGAATAGCCTGCTTTAGCCGCCACATTATCCAGTGACAAAGGCTGGTCGAGATGACCTTCCAGCCAGGTGAGCAGGTCGCGAATAATTCCAGCCTGATCCATATACTATCCTCATCCTTAAAACAGCAGGTGCCTGATAACAGGTTAGCGGATAATAGCATTTTTTGATGTTTTAGCATTCAGTGTTTTTTTTGCGCATTCATGCTTTTTGGAGCACATTGTGGGCAAATATATTCTAATCCTGTGATCTTGCTACATTTTTGTCTAAAGTGTTGAATAATCGCCCAGTGTAATTTTAAAGAATGGTAACAATATGAAATACAAGACTTTGATCTTCACCGCGTTGATGCTGATGGTCGGGCGCGTGGCGCAGGCAGAACAGATTGGTTCCGTCGATACCGTGTTCAAAATGTTTGGCCCGGACCACAAAATTGTGGTCGAGGCGTTTGACGATCCGGACGTGAAAAATGTCACCTGCTATGTCAGCCGGGCGAAAACCGGCGGTATCAAAGGTGGCCTGGGACTGGCGGAAGATACCTCCGATGCGGCAATCTCTTGCCAGCAGGTGGGTCCGGTTGAGTTAAGCGATAAAATTAAGAACGGTAAAGCGCAGGGCGACGTGGTGTTCCAGAAACGCACCTCGCTGGTGTTTAAAAAGCTGCAGGTAGTACGTTTCTATGATGCGAAACGCAACACCCTGGCTTACCTGGCCTATTCCGACAAAGTGGTGGAAGGCTCACCGAAAAATGCGATTAGCGCGGTGCCAATCATGCCGTGGCGTTAATTCAGGGACGAACCATGCAACTACCTGTGGTCTGGCTGGTTGAAGACGAAATCAGCATCGCTGACACACTTATCTACATGCTTCAGCAGGAAGGATTCGCGGTGAAGGCGTTTGAACGCGGTCTGCCCGTGCTGGAAGAGGCGCGGCGGCAGTTACCCGCGCTGGCAATTCTTGATGTCGGGTTGCCGGACATCAGCGGCTTTGAGCTGTGCCGTCAACTGCTGGCGCTGCATCCGGCGTTGCCGGTGCTGTTTCTAACGGCGCGAAGCGACGAGGTGGATAAACTGCTCGGTCTGGAGATGGGGGCTGATGACTACGTCGCTAAACCTTTCTCACCGCGCGAAGTGTGTGCCCGGGTGCGGACAATTTTACGGCGGATGCAAAAATCAGCCGCGCCTTCGGATGTTGTGCGTATCGGCCAGTTTGAACTGAACGAACCTGCGGCACGAATCAGCTGGTGCGGTGAGGTGTTACCCCTCACGCGCTACGAGTTTTTGTTACTTAAAACATTGTTACAGGCTCCCGGACGTGTGTACTCCCGCCAGCAGCTAATGGACAAGGTGTGGGGCGAAGACGGGGACAGTTTCGATCGTACCGTGGACACCCATATCAAAACCCTGCGCGCCAAGCTGCGGGCGGTGAACGAGGAGCTTTCACCCATCAGCACCCATCGTGGTATGGGCTACAGCCTGGGGCTTTATTAATGCGCATTGGGATGCGGCTGCTGCTGGGGTACTTCCTGATCGTGGGTATCGCCGCGTGGTTTGTGCTGTCGATCTTTGTTCAGGAAGTGAAGCCCGGCGTGCGCAGGGCAACTGAAGGGACGTTGATCGATACCGCGACCTTGCTAGCCGAAGTCGGGCGCGAGGATCTCCTTTCGGGCAATGCGCAGCAGGGCAAACTGGCGCAGGCCTTTTCACAACTTCATCAGCGGCCTTTCCGCGCCAATATCGGCGGCATTCATAAAGTGCGCAACGAATACCACGTCTACATGACCGATGCGCAGGGCAGAGTGGTGTTTGATTCCGCGAGTCTGGCTGTGGGGAAAGATTACTCCCGCTGGAACGATGTCTGGCTGACCCTTCGTGGCGAATACGGCGCGCGGAGCACCCAGAGCAATCCTGACGATCCAGAGAGCACGGTGATGTATGTTGCGGCTCCGGTTGTGGACAACGGTAAGATTATTGGCGTGCTGTCGGTCGGGAAACCCAACAGCGCGATGGCACCTGTTATCCATCGCAGCGAGCGACGGATCCTGTGGGCGGGTGGTGCATTGCTTGGCATTGCTTTGCTGATTGGCCTTGTTGTGGCGTGGTGGATCAATCGTTCTATCGGTACGTTGTCGCGCTACGCTGACGCGGTTACCACCGATTCCCCTCTGCCATTACCGAATCCCGGCAGCAGTGAACTGCGCAAGCTGGCGCAGGCGCTGGAGAATATGCGTATTCGCCTGGAAGGGAAAAATTACATTGAACACTATGTCCACTCGCTCACCCACGAGCTGAAAAGCCCGCTGGCCGCAATCCGGGGCGCGGCGGAAATTCTCGCTGAGCAGCCCTCACCGCAGGTCGCCAGGCGATTTATCGACAACATCCTGGTGCAAAACGCGCGTATGCAATCGTTGGTCGAAAAGTTGCTTGCCCAGGCCAGGCTTGAAAATCGGGTGGAGATTGTCCCCACAAGCGTCGATGTCGATGCGCTGTTTACGCGGCTGGCTGACGCCCGCTCGACGCTACTGACCGCTAAAAATATCACCCTGACCTGTAAAAGCACCGCGCTGTGTGTGGAAGGTGATGCGGAGCTGCTTGAACAGGCATTGGGTAATTTACTGGATAACGCCATCGACTTCACGCCGGAGGGCGGGGCTGTTCAGCTTGCAGCCCATGAAGGGGACAAGCAGATACACTTTACCGTCACCGACAGCGGCAGCGGGATCCCGGATTATGCCCTGACGCGAATTTTCGAACGTTTTTACTCTCTTCCTCGTGACAACGGATTGAAAAGCAGCGGCCTTGGGCTGGCCTTTGTACAGGAGGTGGCGCGTCTGCACCAGGGGGAGATCACATTGCGTAATCGTGATGAAGGTGGCGTGATGGCCACGCTGATACTTCACCGTCCCTTCACATAACTTCAAACTGGCCCCACATAGCCCGGTTACGCTCTCCTCATCACAAAGGAGACGTAATGATGAAATCCCCCCTGTTCTGGAAAGTAAGCACTCTGCTGGGGTGCATCCTGCTGTTGTTAGTCCCGCTTTTTATGGTCAGTAACCTGATTTCAGAGCGTGAAAACTACCGCAACGATGTTGAAAATACGCTTCGTCAGAGCACCAGCGGACCGCAAAAGCTGGTCGGTCCGATGATTGCGATTCCGATGACGGAGATCTTTTACAAGATAGAGGACGAGAAGAAGATCGAATACAAGAAAAGCTATATGCATTTCATTCTGCCGGAATCTCTGGTTGTGGAAGGTAACCAGCGCGTGGAGTCCCGAAATATTGGCATCTACGACGGGCAAATCTGGAACGCTGACCTGAAGATAAAAGCACAGTTTAATACCGAAGAGCTAAAACAACTGAGAGGGGAAACGATAACAACAGGGCAACCGTTTATCGTAACGGGCGTTGGCGACGCGCGGGGCATTGGCACGGTCAGTATCTCTAAAATCAACGGTGAGACGCTAAGCGTGGAACCCGGTTCAGGCGTCTACGGGGCGCTTGCTGGGATCCACATCCCGCTGACCGACAAAGCGCTGGAAGCCAAAACGTTTGCGCTTGAGATGTCCCTCAGCCTGGCGGGAACGGGCAGTTTTGCGGTGGTACCGGTAGGGCGTAATAGCGAAATGACGCTCACCAGCAACTGGCCGCATCCGGGTTTTATGGGCGATTATCTCCCCGTTAAGCATCAGATAGGCGAGTCCGGTTTCCAGGCGAACTGGCAGAGCAGCTGGTTTGCAAATAACCTTGAGAGCTGGTTCTACGACAAGGAGTCGCCGGAGTGGGAGGCGCTCCCGGCCTTCAGCGTCACGGTAGCGACGCCAGCCGACCAGTATCAGCTGACTGACCGTGCGATCAAGTACGCTATTTTGCTGATTGCGCTGACGTTTATGGCCTTCTTTGTCTTCGAAACCTTAACCGGATTACGCCTTCACCCGATGCAGTATCTGCTGGTGGGGCTGTCGCTGGTCCTGTTCTATCTGGTGCTGCTGGCGCTGTCTGAACACGTCGGGTTTACGCCCGCCTGGGTTGTTGCAAGTCTGGTTGGCGCAGCGATGAACGGAATGTACCTGCAGGCCGTGCTGAAAAGCTGGAAGCGCAGCGGGCTGTTTGTGCTGGCGCTACTCGGGCTGGACGTGGTGATGTGGTTCCTGCTGCGTTCGGAGGACAGCGCGCTGCTGTTGGGGTCAGCGGTTCTCGCGCTGGCGCTGTTTGCGGTGATGTACCTGACCCGGCATTTCGACTGGTACTCGCTCTCTCAGCCGAAGCGACCTGAACCACCTGCAGCACCGGATGACGATACGATGCGGATTTGGAAATAAAAAAACGGCGCAAATGCGCCGTTTTTTAATGCGTTAACTGCGGGATTACTCCTGCAGATCGCCGCAGAAACGGTACCCTTCGCCGTGGATCGTGGCGATGATTTCCGGGGTATCCGGCGTAGATTCGAAATGTTTACGAATACGACGGATCGTTACGTCTACGGTACGGTCGTGCGGTTTCAGCTCACGGCCGGTCATTTTCTTCAGCAATTCTGCACGGGACTGAATTTTGCCCGGGTTTTCGCAGAAGTGCAGCATCGCGCGGAATTCACTGCGCGGCAGTTTATACTGCTCACCGTTCGGGCTAATCAGTGAACGGCTATTGATATCAAGTTCCCAGCCGTTGAATTTGTAGCTATCGACGCTACGACGCTCTTCGCTGACCGTACCCAGGTTCATGGTGCGAGACAGCAGGTTGCGTGCACGAATGGTTAACTCGCGAGGGTTGAACGGCTTGGTGATGTAGTCATCCGCACCGATTTCCAGGCCAAGAATTTTATCAACTTCGTTGTCACGGCCTGTCAGGAACATCAACGCGACGTTCGCCTGTTCACGCAGTTCGCGCGCCAGAAGAAGACCGTTTTTGCCCGGAAGGTTAATATCCATGATCACCAGGTTGATATCATTTTCAGAAAGGATCTGATGCATCTCTGCGCCATCGGTCGCTTCAAAGACATCGTAGCCTTCTGCTTCGAAAATGCTCTTTAACGTGTTGCGTGTTACCAACTCGTCTTCAACGATAAGAATGTGCGGGGTCTGCATGTTTGCTACCTAAATTGCCAACTAAATCGAAACAGGAAGTACAAAAGTCCCTGACCTGCCTGATACATGTCGCAAATTAACATGACCGGCCTAACGTGACTAAAGTACGTAATTGCGTTCTTGATGCACTTTCCATCAACGTCAACAACATCATTAGCTTGGTCTTGGGTACTTTCCCTTTGGACCCGACAGTGTCAAAAACGGCTGTCATCCTAACCATTTTAACAGCAACATAACAGGCTAAGTGACACCAGACACCCAATAAAACTACGCTTCGTTGACATATATCAAGTTCAATTGTAGCACGTTAACAGTTTGATGAAATCATCGTAGCTGAATGCTAGCCTTTATCACAATTTTTCAATAAACCAACTAGTTGCGGACCTTGATTTATAAACGAAGTGAATCCAATCAGAATAGGGTATTCATGTCGCTATTATCATTATAAAACATAAGGATAATAGTCTTCTGTTAACATTCTAACTGATTGTTCAGACACAAAATAGTTTAGCGTTTTTAATTTGTTATGAAACGCTATTTCGGTGATTTGTGTTGCAATTTTGTAAATTCGCGCTGCGTAATATGTTGATGTGCATCACATTTTTACCCGCTAACTGATTAAAAAGAGAGCATAAATGCATCTGTCGATTGTACTAGTTGCCCCAGCCAGAGCCGAAAATATAGGCGCAGCGGCGCGTGCCATGAAGACCATGGGTTTTACCGATTTACGTATTGTGGACAGCACGGCCCATCTGGAGCCTGCCGCCCGGTGGGTGGCGCACGGGTCGGGAGATATTCTAGATAATATAACCACTTACGACACACTAGCCGCCGCGTTGCACGACATTTCGTTTACCGTTGCGACCACCGCGCGCAGCCGTGCGAAATTCCACTACTACGCCACCCCTGCTGAACTGGTGCCCATGCTGAAAGAGAAAAGCCAGTGGCTGGAGAAAGCCGCGCTGGTGTTTGGCCGTGAAGATTCCGGGTTAACAAACGAAGAGCTGGAACTCGCTGACGTGCTCACGGGGGCACCGATGGTGGCCGATTATCCGTCCCTGAATTTAGGCCAGGCGGTCATGGTCTACTGCTATCAATTAGCTTCCCTAATGCAAATCCCTCAGCCACAGGCTGAAGGGGCAAACGAAAACCAGCTGGCCGCACTGCGCGCTCGTGTTGAGCAACTGTTATCTCAATTGGGGGTAGCGGACGATCAAAAAATGGCTGACTGGCTGCAGCAGCGTTTGGGGCGTCTTGAACAGCGGGACACCGCCATGCTGCACCGTTTGCTGCACGATATTGAAAAAAAATTGGCCGAGTAAAATACTGCCATAAGTTTTTACTATGGCGAATAAGTCTGTCTGGATGGGTTGTACTTGGGGGAATCGGATGAAAATAAATCTGCACGCAGCGGGACGTGAGAGTCTCCCGAAATGTGATCAAATTAAAAATCCATTGACTTAAGGTGCCCGATCCTTTAACCCTAAAAGAATACAGCACAGACAGATAATAATGACAGAGTACACAACATCCATGAAACGCATCAGCATCACCACCATTACCACAACCATCATCATTACCACAGGTAACGATGCGGGCTGACGCGTACAGGAAAAACAAAAAAAAGCCCGCACCTGAACAGTGCGGGCTTTTTTTTCGGCTAAAGGAAACGAGGTAGAACCATGCGAGTGTTGAAGTTCGGCGGTACATCAGTGGCAAATGCAGAACGTTTTCTGCGCGTTGCCGATATCCTGGAAAGCAACGCCAGGCAGGGGCAGGTTGCGACCGTGCTCTCTGCCCCGGCAAAAATCACGAACCATCTGGTGGCGATGATTGAAAAAACCATCGGTGGTCAGGATGCACTCCCGAACATCAGCGACGCAGAGCGTATCTTCGCTGACTTACTGCAAGGGCTGGCAGAGGCGCAGCCAGGCTTTCCGCACGCTCAACTGAAGTCCTTCGTTGAGCAGGAATTCGCGCAAATTAAACATGTTCTGCACGGCATCAGCCTTCTCGGCCAGTGTCCGGACAGCATCAACGCGGCACTGATCTGTCGAGGCGAAAAACTCTCTATCGCTATCATGGCGGGCGTGCTTGAAGCGCGCGGTCATCACGTGACTGTGATCGATCCGGTTGAAAAACTGCTGGCGGTGGGCCACTACCTCGAATCCACTGTTGATATTGCCGAATCAACCCGCCGCATCGCTGCAAGCAAAATTCCGTCTGACCACATGATCCTGATGGCAGGCTTCACCGCCGGTAACGAGAAGGGGGAGCTGGTGGTGCTGGGCCGTAACGGCTCCGACTATTCCGCCGCCGTGCTGGCCGCCTGTTTACGCGCGGACTGCTGTGAGATCTGGACTGACGTCGATGGTGTTTATACCTGCGACCCGCGCCAGGTACCGGACGCCAGGCTGTTGAAGTCGATGTCGTATCAGGAAGCGATGGAGCTTTCCTACTTCGGCGCTAAAGTCCTTCACCCGCGTACCATCTCTCCGATTGCCCAGTTCCAGATCCCTTGCCTGATTAAAAACACCGGTAATCCGCAGGCACCCGGTACGCTGATTGGCGCGAGTAACGATGAAGACGGCCTGCCGGTGAAAGGGATCTCTAACCTCAACAACATGGCGATGTTCAGCGTCTCAGGTCCGGGGATGAAAGGGATGGTCGGTATGGCGGCGCGCGTGTTTGCAGCCATGTCCCGCAACGGCATCTCCGTGGTGTTGATCACCCAGTCTTCTTCCGAATACAGCATCAGCTTCTGCGTGCCGCAGGCCGACTGCCTGCGCGCCCGCCGCGCGCTGGAAGAAGAATTCTATCTTGAGCTGAAAGAAGAACTGCTTGAGCCGCTGTACATTCAGGAACGTCTGGCGATCATCTCGGTGGTGGGCGATGGCATGCGCACGCTACGCGGTATCTCCGCCAAGTTCTTCGCTGCGCTGGCACGCGCCAATATCAATATCGTGGCGATTGCCCAGGGCTCGTCAGAGCGTTCAATCTCTGTTGTTGTGGACAACGATGACGCCACCACCGGCGTTCGCGTGGTTCACCAGATGCTGTTCAACACCGATCAGGTCATCGAACTGTTCCTGATTGGCGTGGGAGGCGTTGGCGGCGCGCTGCTGGAGCAGGTGAAGCGCCAGCAGGCGTGGCTGAAGAAGAAACATATTGATCTGCGCGTCTGCGGGATCGCCAACTCAAAAGCGTTGCTGACCAACGTGCATGGCCTGAATCTGGAAAACTGGCAGGCGGAAATGAACGAGGCGAAAGAGCCGTTTAATCTGGGACGCCTGATCCGACTGGTGAAAGAGTATCACCTGCTCAACCCGGTGATTGTCGACTGTACGTCGAACCAGGCGGTTGCCGATCAGTACGCTGACTTCCTGCGTGAAGGCTTCCACGTGGTGACGCCGAACAAAAAGGCCAACACCTCGTCGATGAACTACTACCACCAGTTGCGCCTGGCGGCGAGCAAATCGCGTCGCAAATTCCTGTATGACACCAACGTGGGTGCTGGTTTGCCGGTTATCGAGAACCTGCAAAACCTGCTGAACGCGGGGGATGAACTGCAGCGTTTCTCCGGTATCCTCTCCGGATCGCTGTCGTTTATTTTCGGCAAACTGGATGAAGGCATGAGCCTCTCAGAAGCGACCCGCGCTGCGCGTGAACTGGGCTATACCGAGCCGGATCCGCGTGACGATCTCTCCGGGATGGATGTGGCGCGTAAGCTGCTGATCCTGGCGCGTGAAACAGGTCGTGAGCTGGAGCTGTCCGATATCGTGATTGAACCGGTCCTGCCAGCAGAATTTGATAGCTCCGGTGATGTCGGTGCCTTTATGGCTAATTTGCCGCAGCTTGACGATGCGTTTGCCGCACGCGTTGCGAAAGCCCGTGATGAAGGTAAGGTATTGCGCTATGTTGGCAATATTGAAGAAGATGGTGTGTGCCGGGTGAAGATTGCCGAAGTGGATGGCAACGACCCGCTGTACAAAGTCAAAAACGGCGAAAACGCCCTTGCGTTTTACAGCCACTATTATCAGCCATTGCCGCTGGTGCTTCGCGGTTATGGCGCAGGGAACGATGTTACAGCGGCGGGTGTGTTTGCCGATCTGCTGCGTACCCTGTCATGGAAGTTAGGAGTTTAACATGGTCAAAGTTTATGCCCCGGCTTCCAGCGCCAATATGAGCGTCGGATTTGATGTGCTGGGTGCGGCGGTCACGCCGGTTGATGGTTCTCTGCTGGGCGATACGGTCACGGTTGAAGCGGCAAATAGCTTCAGCCTGAATAACGTGGGCCGCTTTGCCAGCAAACTGCCGTCGGACCCGCGCGAGAATATCGTCTATCAGTGCTGGGAGCGCTTCTGTCAGGAGATTGGCAAAAATGTGCCGGTCATCATGACGCTGGAAAAAAGTATGCCGATTGGCTCAGGGCTGGGCTCCAGCGCCTGCTCGGTGGTCGCTGCGCTGGTGGCCATGAATGAACACTGCGGCAAACCGCTCAACAATAACCGCCTGCTGGGGTTAATGGGCGAGCTGGAAGGGCGAATCTCTGGCAGCATTCATTATGACAACGTCGCGCCGTGCTTCCTTGGCGGCATGCAGTTGATGATCGAAGAAAATGGCATCATCAGCCAGCAGGTGCCAGGGTTTGATGAGTGGCTGTGGGTGCTGGCCTATCCGGGTATTAAGGTTTCCACCGCTGAAGCGCGTGCGATCCTGCCTGCGCAGTATCGTCGCCAGGACTGTATCGCGCACGGACGTCATCTGGCCGGCTTTATTCACGCCTGCTATACCCGTCAGCCGCAGCTGGCGGCGAAATTGATGAAAGATGTCATTGCCGAGCCATACCGCACAAAACTGCTGCCTGGTTTTAACGAGGCACGACAGGCATCTTTGGATATTGGCGCGCAGGCATGCGGCATCTCCGGCTCCGGCCCGACGCTGTTCGCCTTATGCGATAAACCAGACACTGCGCAACGCGTGGCGGACTGGCTCTCTAAACACTACCTGCAAAATCAGGAAGGCTTTGTTCATATTTGCCGTCTGGACACGGCTGGCGCACGAGTACTGGGATAACGAATGAAACTCTACAATCTTAAAGATCATAACGAGCAGGTCAGCTTCGCGCAGGCGGTGACTCAGGGACTGGGCAAAAATCAGGGGTTATTCTTCCCGCATGACCTGCCGGAATTTCAGCTGACCGAGATTGATGAACTGCTGAAGCTGGATTTTGTCACCCGCAGTGCCAAAATTCTGTCTGCGTTTATCGGCGACGAAATCCCGCAGGAACTGCTGGAAGAGCGCGTGCGGTCGGCGTTCGCTTTCCCGGCTCCGGTTCAGCAGGTGGAGCCTGACGTTGGCTGTCTGGAACTGTTCCATGGCCCGACCCTGGCGTTCAAAGATTTCGGTGGCCGCTTTATGGCTCAGATGCTGACCCACATCAGCGGCGACAAACCGGTAACTATCCTGACGGCTACCTCCGGTGATACCGGTGCGGCGGTTGCGCATGCGTTCTACGGCCTGAAAAACGTTCGTGTGGTGATCCTCTACCCGAAAGGCAAAATCAGCCCGCTGCAGGAAAAACTGTTCTGTACCCTCGGCGGCAACATTGAGACCGTGGCTATCGACGGTGATTTCGACGCCTGCCAGGCACTGGTCAAACAGGCCTTCGATGATGAAGAGCTGAAGGCGGCGCTGGGTCTGAACTCGGCGAACTCCATCAACATCAGCCGTCTGCTGGCGCAGATTTGCTACTATTTCGAAGCGGTTGCACAGCTCCCGCAGGAAGCGCGTAATCAGCTTGTTGTCTCTGTGCCAAGCGGTAACTTTGGTGACCTGACGGCTGGCCTGCTGGCAAAATCCCTGGGTCTGCCGGTGAAACGCTTTATCGCTGCCACCAACGCTAACGACACCGTGCCGCGTTTCCTGAAAGACGGCAAATGGGCGCCGAACGCGACGCAGGCAACGCTCTCCAATGCGATGGATGTGTCGCAGCCGAATAACTGGCCGCGAGTGGAAGAACTGTTCCGCCGCAAAATCTGGCGTCTTGGCGATCTGGGTTACGCAGCGGTGACGGATGAAACCACCAAAGAGACCATGCGTGAGCTGAAAGCGGTGGGGTACACCTCCGAACCGCACGCCGCAATTGCTTACCGTGCTTTGCGCGATCAGCTTAATCCTGGTGAATATGGCCTGTTCCTGGGGACGGCGCATCCGGCAAAATTCAAAGAGAGCGTGGAAGAGATTCTGGGTGAAACGCTGCCGCTGCCGAAAGAGCTGGCCGAACGTGCCGACCTGCCGCTGCTGTCTCATGAACTACCTGCGGATTTTGCCGCGCTGCGTAAGCTGATGATGGCTCGAGCGTGATTTTTGTCGGGTGACGGCTACGCCTTACCCGACCTACAACGGCTGCGTAAGTTGATGATGAGCCGAGCATAATTTTACTGCCGGGGAAGGCGACGGCGCCACCCGGCTTTTTTATGGAGAAATTAAGGAGAAAAAAAGAAGGGAAAATGCAGAAATTCCCAATAAATGCGGTAACTTAGAGATTAGGATTGCAGAGAATAACAACCCCGGTTCCCCTCACGTAACCTCCTTACATCGGCCCACGTTGGGCAAGAAGAATAAGGAGTCACCTATGTCTACGTTGAAACCTGTCCTCATCGCACTTTCACTGATGCTGGTCGCTCCTATGGCGGTACAGGCATCTGAAATCACACTCGTGCCTGCGGTAAAACTGCAGATTGGTGACCAGGATAACCACGGACACTACTGGGATGGCGGTCGCTGGCGTGACCATGACTGGTGGAAGGCCCATTATGACTGGCGCGATAATCACTGGCGTCCTCATGACGAACATCGCGATCGTGACGACCATCCAGACCACCGTCACGACGATCATCGTCCAGGTCCGGACTGGAAGCACCATTAATGCAAACCCCGCCAGCTGGCGGGGTTTTGTTTTACTGCTCGTGGCGCTTAAACACCAGTTCACCTTTCCCTGACGACGCTTCGTCAAAGAAATACCCTTCGCTGTTAAATCCGGTCAACTGCTCCGGCTTCGTCAGTCGATTCTGAATGATGTAGCGGCTCATCAGACCACGCGCTTTTTTGGCGTAGAAACTGATCACTTTGAACTTACCGTTTTTCTCATCAAGGAAGACCGGCTTGATGATTTCCGCATCCAGTTTCTTTGGCTTCACGGACTTGTAGTATTCGTCAGAGGCCAGGTTAATCACCACGTTATCGCCCTGGGCATGTAGCGCTGCGTTTAGCTTGTCGGTAATGATGTCACCCCAGAAATGGTACAGATCTTTGCCTTTTGCATTCTCTAATCGGATACCCATCTCAAGACGGTAAGGTTGCATCAAATCCAGCGGACGCAGAACGCCGTACAGGCCTGAGAGCATGCGCAGGTGCTGCTGGGCAAAATCGAAATCGGCTTCGCTGAACTCTTCCGCCTGCAGGCCGGTATACACATCACCTTTAAACGCCAGCAGCGCCTGGCGAGCGTTGGCTGGCGTGAAATCCGGGTGCCACTCGTGGAAGCGGGTGGCGTTAAGATCTGCGAGCTTATCGCTGATGCTCATCAGCGAGGCGATTTGTGGTGCAGAGAGTTTACGCGCTTCGCGGATCAGCTGTTGCGAATAGTCCAGCAGTTCAGGTTGCGTATAGCGCTCGGTGGCGAGCGGGCTCTGGTAGTCGAGCGTTTTTGCAGGTGAAATAAGAATCAGCATATCCAGTCCTTGCAGGAAATTTAGAGCGACTTTAGCAAAAAATCGCCCTGAATTGATCGATAGCTGTTATCGCCGGGGCAAATCATCCCATGTGCCGGGGGCCAGTTGCGCGTCAACTTCAGGATAGCGTGTGGGATCAAATACCGGTGGAACACCCAGTTTGCGTTGACGAAGATAGTCCCGGGCAATCAGGCTAACAATGGGGGAGAGCAGCAGGATCGCCGTGAGGTTGGTGATGGCCATCAGTGCCATGATGACGTCAGCCAGTTGCCAGACCAATGGCATGCTGAGCAGGGAGCCTGCAATGACCATCAGTATCACTCCCAGGCGCAATGCACTGATTGCGGCGCGGGAGTCGAGTTTCAGGAAGATAAGGTTATTTTCGGCGTAAAGGTAATTCACCACAATTGAGCTGAAGGCGAACAATATCAGTATGATCGCGACAAAACCGGCCCCCCAGCTGCCAGTAAGGTTCACCAGAGCCTGCTGAAGAAGCTGTATCCCGGCGTTTCCCGACGAATGCGGTACGGGGCCTGCCAGTAGCAAAATCATGGCGCTGGCGGAGCAGATAATAATGGTATCGGTAAAGACGCCAATCATTTGCACAATGCCTTGTGCGGCAGGGTGTGGCGGCCAGGAAGAGGCGGCTGCCGCCGCGTTGGGGGTTGACCCCATACCCGCTTCATTGGAAAACATTCCTCGCTGAAAACCCGCCATCAGCGCCTGGCTGAAGGTGTAGCCCAGCGCACCTGATGCCGCCTCACGCCAGCCAAAAGCGCTTTTGAAGATAGTGGTAATGATTCCTGGAACCTGGTCGGCATGCAGTGCGGCGACAAACAGGCTCGCGCCAACCCAGAGCAGCGCCATCACGGGAACCATCCACTGCATCAGGCGGGCGATGCCTTTGAGACCAGCAGAAATGGTGAACAGAACGAAGAGGGATAAAACGATGCCTGTGATCCACTCCGGGCAGGCGAAGGCATAGCGCAGAGCATTGGCGACAGAATTAGCCTGAACCGTATTAAAAATAAGGCCATAAGCGAGCAGTAAAAAAAGCGAGAACAGAACGCCCATCCAGCGCATCCCTAACCCACGCGCCATATACCAGGCCGGACCGCCGCGAAACTGACCGTGTTTGTCCTTCTCCTTGTACAGCTGTGCGAGAGAGCATTCGGCAAACGAGGTGGCCATGCCAACGATCGCGGTGACCCACATCCAGAAGACGGCGCCAGGACCACCGGCACTGATGGCCAGCGCTACACCCGCCAGGTTACCGCTACCGACGCGTGCGGCGAGACTGGTACAAAGCGCCTGAAACGAGGTGAGTCCGCCTGGCTGCGGCGTAATGCTGTTTTTCAGACTTCTGCCAAACTTGCGTATATATCTAAACTGGATAAAACCACTGCGCAGTGTGAACCATATACCTGCCCCTAATAGCAGATATATCATTATCGAACCCCAGAGGATTTCGTTGATAAAGAAAAGGAAATCAGGCATTAACGTCCCTCTTGTTGATGCCAATATGAATATGTAAGCGCTACCACTGATTGAGCATGCTGTTACTTAGCAGCCTGTTAATATTCTGAGTTTATCATACTCTGTCTAAGCGCACTGTCTGCGGTTGCGCTACCTCTCACTCGTGTTATCATCTGGGCAGACCGGTTACATCCCCCTAACAAGTAAACCTGTCATTTTTCCGCTGCAGGCATGCTGTCGGTAGCGTGAATTATCCAGGGCACGTTAAAAGAGAAACACTATCATGACGGATAAATTGACCTCCCTTCGTCAGTTCACCACTGTCGTAGCTGACACCGGAGATATCGCGGCAATGAAGTTGTACCAGCCGCAGGATGCCACAACTAACCCTTCTCTGATCCTGAACGCTGCACAGATCCCTGAGTATCGCAAACTGATTGACGACGCTGTGACCTGGGCGAAAGCGCAGAGCAATGACCGCGCGCAGCAGATCGTTGATGCCACTGACAAACTGGCAGTGAACATCGGTCTGGAAATCCTGAAACTGGTTCCTGGCCGCATCTCTACCGAAGTGGATGCACGCCTCTCCTACGACACCGAAGCGTCAATCGCCAAAGCAAAACGCCTGATCAAAATGTACAACGATGCGGGTATCAGCAACGACCGCATCCTGATCAAACTGGCCTCTACCTGGCAGGGCATTCGCGCGGCTGAGCAGCTGGAAAAAGACGGCATCAACTGTAACCTGACTCTGCTGTTCTCCTTCGCGCAGGCGCGTGCTTGTGCTGAAGCCGGTGTATACCTGATTTCTCCGTTCGTAGGCCGTATTCTGGACTGGTACAAAGCCAACACCGATAAGAAAGAGTACGCACCTGCTGAAGATCCAGGCGTGGTTTCCGTTACTGAAATCTACGAATACTACAAACAGCACGGTTATGAGACTGTTGTTATGGGCGCAAGCTTCCGTAACGTCGGTGAAATCATCGAGCTGGCTGGCTGTGACCGCCTGACCATCGCCCCTGCACTGCTGAAAGAGCTGGCAGAAAGCGAAGGCGCGATCGAGCGTAAGCTGTCTTACACCGGTGAAGTGAAAGCGCGCCCAGAACGCATCACTGAGTCCGAGTTCCTGTGGCAGCACAACCAGGATCCAATGGCAGTAGACAAACTGGCGGACGGTATCCGTAAGTTTGCTGTTGACCAGGGCAAACTGGAAAAAATGATCGGCGACCTGCTGTAATCATTTCTGCGTGACCGGGTTCCCGGTCACGCGACTTCTTTCGTACCCTGTCTGAATTTCCTCTCTGCGTGTATCATTCCCTTTAATCAGTACTTTTTAGATGGAATGGCTATGAATACCTTACGCATCGGCTTAGTGTCGATTTCTGACCGCGCCTCCAGCGGTGTTTACCAGGATAAAGGCATCCCGGCTCTGGAAGAGTGGCTGGGCAGCGCGCTGACTACCCCTTTTGAAATCCAGACCCGCCTGATCCCAGACGAACAGCCGATCATTGAGCAGACGTTGTGCGAGCTGGTGGATGAGATGAGCTGCCATCTGGTGTTGACCACGGGTGGAACAGGGCCTGCACGTCGCGATGTCACGCCAGATGCGACGCTGGCAGTCGCCGACCGTGAAATGCCGGGCTTCGGTGAGCAAATGCGTCAGATCAGCCTACACTTTGTTCCAACCGCCATCCTCTCTCGCCAGGTGGGCGTGATCCGCAAACAGGCGTTGATCCTGAACCTGCCGGGCCAGCCGAAGTCGATCAAAGAGACGCTGGAAGGGCTTAAAGCCGACGATGGCAGCGTGATCGTACACGGGATCTTTGCAAGTGTACCGTATTGTATACAGCTGCTGGACGGTCCGTATGTGGAAACCGATGAGAAAGTCGTAGCAGCTTTTCGGCCTAAAAGCGCGCGCCGCGAGACAATATCCTGAAAATAATGATTATGTGACATTAGCTGAAGCGGCGATGGCGTGGTAAAGGTTTTACGGTATAGTAATTTTTTCTTTACGTTTGCTGTAAAAATAAATCCACAACACACGCATAATGGTTCGCTATGTCACATAACACCCGACCTCTGAATCGACAGGACTACAAAACCCTCACGCTCGCTGCTCTGGGAGGCGCGCTGGAGTTTTACGACTTCATCATCTTCGTCTTCTTCGCCGCCGTGGTGGGGGAGCTCTTCTTCCCGGCAGATATCCCGGAATGGCTGCGCCAGGTACAAACCTTCGGCATTTTTGCCGCAGGGTATCTGGCTCGTCCGTTGGGTGGCATTGTTATGGCGCACTTTGGCGATCTGGTTGGGCGTAAGAAGATGTTTACCCTCAGTATTTTGCTGATGGCTGTACCTACGCTTGCCATAGGCCTGCTGCCTACCTATGCCTCAATGGGCCTTGTTGCCCCGCTATTGCTGTTGCTTATGCGCGTTCTTCAGGGGGCTGCAATTGGCGGTGAAGTGCCAGGCGCGTGGGTGTTTGTGGCGGAGCATGTTCCGGCGCGTCGCATTGGTATCGCCTGTGGAACCTTAACGGCGGGCCTGACCATCGGCATCCTGCTGGGCTCGGTCGTTGCAACTCTCGTGAATACCCATATGACGCAACAGGCCGTGCACGACTGGGGCTGGCGTCTTCCGTTCCTGCTGGGCGGGGCCTTTGGTCTGGTGGCGATGTACCTGCGCCGCTGGTTGCAGGAGACGCCGATTTTCCTTGAGATGCAGCAGCGTAAGGCACTGGCCCAGGAGTTACCGGTGAAGGCGGTGGTGGTCCGTCACAGAAGTGCGGTGGTGGTGTCGATGCTGCTGACCTGGCTGCTGTCGGCGGGTATCGTCGTCGTGATCCTGATGTCGCCGGTCTGGCTGCAAAAACAGTACGGTTTCGCCCCAGCAGTCACCCTGCAGGCAAACAGTATTGCGACCATTATGCTCTGTTTTGGCTGTCTGGCGGCTGGCCTTGCTGTTGATCGTTTTGGCGCGAGCCGGACCTTTATCGTCGGCAGTCTGCTGCTGGCAGCATCAAGCTGGGCGTTCTACCATCTGGCGGGCAGCCACCCGGAGCAACTGTTCCTGCTGTACGGCGTAGTCGGGCTGTGCGTCGGTGTTGTGGGGGCGGTGCCGTATGTGATGGTGCGTGCGTTCCCGCCAGAGGTTCGTTTCACCGGTATCTCTTTTTCTTACAACGTGTCGTATGCCATTTTTGGTGGGCTAACACCGATTGCCGTCACCATGCTGATGGGGATATCGCCGATGGCTCCAGCCTGGTACGTTCTCGCGCTCTCGCTGATGGGGCTGGTGTTAGGGGTCTGGCTTCGCAAAGGGTGGGAGTGTCGTGCCCGCGAGGCAGGCACGACAGAGGGATCAGTGTTTTTCACCAATCGGTAGAATGGTGCGGTCAAACTGCTCGTTCAGCACTTCGCCCATTGCCAGGTAGATAGCGCTCGCGCCACATACCAGGCCAATCCAGCCGGCAACGTGAACGATGCCTTCGTTATCCACCAGGTGACCGATCGCCAGCAGAGCGAACAGTACGGTCAGGCTCAGGAAGACGAACTGCAGCGCGCGGTTACCTTTCAGGGTACCGAAGAACATGAACAGGGTGAAGACACCCCACAGACCCAGGTAAACGCCCAGGAAGTGGGCGTTTGCCGCATCTGCCAGACCCATTTTAGGCATCAGCAGAATGGCAACCAGGGTCAGCCAGAAAGAGCCGTAAGAGGTGAAGGCGGTTAAGCCGAAGGTATTACCTTTCTTATATTCCAGCAGGCCCGCGAAAATTTGCGCGATGCCGCCGTAAAAAATGCCCATCGCCAGGATGATGCCATCCATCGGGAACATCCCGATATTGTGAAGGTTCAGCAGGATAGTGGTCATGCCAAAACCCATCAGGCCCAGCGGAGCCGGATTAGCCAACTTAGTGTTGCCCATAAGTCCTCAAAAAAATCATCATTAATATGGTGAAATGGTGAATCCCGCGTCAATACTCCCTGACGGGGCGCGGCATCATAATGGGCGCAATCGATGGCGTCTATGATCTCATCAGGGTGAAATTAAAATTTTTTTTATCCTTCCCCCTTGATGGATGCTGTGGCGACCCCATCTTGTAGTCAACCGCAGTGTGTGGACCTGAAAAAAATCAAATCTGGGCAGTTGAAAAAGCACGTTCTGCCCTTATTACAGGTACACAACCACATGTTGACTGAATTTTTAGTGGAGACGTTTAGATGGGTAAAATTATTGGTATCGACCTGGGTACTACCAACTCTTGTGTAGCGATTATGGATGGCACTACTGCACGCGTGCTGGAGAACGCCGAGGGCGATCGCACCACGCCTTCTATCATTGCTTATACCCAGGATGGTGAAACTCTGGTTGGTCAGCCGGCTAAACGTCAGGCAGTGACAAACCCGCAAAACACCCTGTTTGCGATTAAACGCCTGATTGGCCGCCGCTTCCAGGACGAAGAAGTTCAGCGTGACGTCTCTATCATGCCTTACAAAATCATCGCAGCAGATAACGGCGATGCATGGCTTGATGTGAAAGGCACCAAAACGGCACCGCCGCAGATCTCTGCTGAAGTGCTGAAAAAAATGAAGAAAACCGCGGAAGATTACCTGGGTGAGCCGGTAACTGAAGCTGTTATCACCGTTCCTGCATACTTCAACGATGCTCAGCGTCAGGCAACCAAAGATGCTGGCCGTATCGCAGGTCTGGAAGTAAAACGTATCATCAACGAACCAACCGCGGCTGCACTGGCTTACGGTCTGGATAAAGAAGTTGGCAACCGCACTATCGCGGTTTACGACCTGGGTGGTGGTACCTTCGATATCTCTATTATCGAAATCGACGAAGTTGACGGCGAAAAAACCTTCGAAGTTCTGGCAACCAACGGTGATACCCACCTGGGTGGTGAAGACTTCGATACCCGTCTGATCAACTACCTCGTTGACGAGTTCAAGAAAGATCAGGGCATTGACCTGCGTAACGACCCGCTGGCCATGCAGCGCCTGAAAGAAGCCGCTGAGAAAGCGAAGATTGAACTGTCTTCCGCTCAGCAGACCGACGTGAACCTGCCGTACATCACTGCAGACGCGACCGGTCCTAAACACATGAACATCAAAGTGACCCGTGCGAAACTGGAAAGCCTGGTAGAAGACCTGGTGAACCGTTCCATTGAGCCACTGAAAGTTGCTCTGCAGGACGCTGGCCTGTCTGTATCTGACATCCAGGACGTTATCCTGGTGGGTGGTCAGACACGTATGCCAATGGTTCAGAAGAAAGTGGCTGAGTTCTTTGGTAAAGAGCCACGTAAAGACGTGAACCCGGACGAAGCTGTTGCTATCGGTGCAGCGGTTCAGGGTGGTGTACTGACTGGTGAAGTGAAAGACGTACTGCTGCTGGACGTTACCCCGCTGTCTCTGGGTATCGAAACCATGGGCGGTGTGATGACTGCGCTCATCAACAAAAACACCACCATCCCGACGAAACACAGCCAGGTGTTCTCTACCGCTGAAGACAACCAGTCTGCGGTAACCATCCATGTGATTCAGGGTGAGCGTAAACGTGCGGCGGATAACAAGTCTCTGGGTCAGTTCAACCTGGATGGTATCAACCCGGCACCACGTGGCATGCCACAGATCGAAGTCACCTTCGATATTGATGCTGACGGTATCCTGCACGTGTCTGCGAAAGACAAAAACAGCGGTAAAGAGCAGAAGATCACCATCAAGGCATCTTCTGGCCTGAACGAAGCGGAAATCGAAAAAATGGTTCGCGATGCAGAAGCTAACGCTGAGTCCGACCGTAAGTTCGAAGAGCTGGTTCAGACCCGTAACCAGGGTGACCATCTGCTGCACAGCACCCGTAAGCAGGTTGAAGAAGCAGGCGATAAACTGCCAGCGGAAGACAAGACTGCTATCGAAGCTGCACTGAGCGCGCTGGAATCCTCACTGAAAGGTGAAGATAAAGCGGACATCGAAGCGAAGATGCAGGAACTGGCGCAGGCTTCTCAAAAGCTGATGGAAATCGCTCAGCAGCAGCACGCTCAACAGCAGGCGGGCGCTGACGCTTCGGCGAACAACGCGAAAGACGACGACGTTGTCGACGCTGAGTTCGAAGAAGTTAAAGATAAAAAATAATCGCCCTGATGCAGGGTAATTAATCGGCACGGGCGTAGGAGAACTCTCCACGCCCGTGCTCGCATGTTAAGGGGCTTAAAAAAACCAATGGCAAAGCAAGACTATTACGAGATTTTAGGCGTTCCGAAAACTGCGGAAGAGCGTGAAATCAAAAAGGCGTATAAGCGCCTGGCCATGAAATTCCACCCGGACCGTAACCAGGGTGACAAAGAGGCTGAAGCCAAATTTAAAGAGATCAAAGAAGCCTACGAAGTCCTGACCGATGCACAAAAACGTGCAGCCTATGACCAGTATGGTCACGCAGCCTTTGAACAGGGCGGCATGGGCGGCGGTGGATTCGGTGGCGGCGGCTTTGGCGGCAGTGCTGACTTCAGCGATATCTTTGGTGATGTATTCGGCGACATCTTCGGCGGTGGCCGTGGTCGTCAGCGCGCAACGCGCGGCGCGGACCTGCGCTACAACATGGAACTGACGCTGGAAGAGGCCGTTCGCGGTGTCACCAAAGAGATCCGTATCCCGACGCTGGAAGAGTGTGACGTTTGCCACGGCAGTGGCGCAAAAGCGGGGACCCAACCGCAGACCTGTCCAACCTGTCACGGTTCAGGCCAGGTACAGATGCGACAGGGTTTCTTCGCAGTACAGCAGGCCTGTCCTCACTGTCACGGTCGCGGTACGCTGATTAAAGATCCGTGCACCAAATGCCACGGCCACGGTCGCGTTGAGAAAACCAAGACCCTGTCCGTTAAAATTCCGGCTGGCGTCGATACGGGCGACCGCATCCGTCTGGCGGGTGAAGGTGAAGCTGGGGAACACGGCGCACCGGCAGGCGATCTGTATGTTCAGGTGCAGGTTAAACAGCACGCCATCTTCGAGCGTGAAGGTAACAACCTGTATTGCGAAGTGCCGATCAACTTCGCGATGGCGGCACTCGGTGGTGAAATCGAAGTCCCGACGCTGGATGGTCGCGTCAATCTGAAGATCCCAGGTGAAACCCAGACCGGTAAGCTGTTCCGCATGCGCGGGAAAGGCGTTAAATCCGTTCGTGGTGGTGCTCAGGGCGACCTGCTGTGCCGCGTCGTCGTGGAAACGCCGGTTGGCCTGAACGACAAGCAGAAGCAGCTGCTGAAAGAGCTTCAGGAGAGCTTTGGCGGCCCAACGGGTGAGAAGAACAGCCCGCGTTCCAAAAGCTTCTTTGATGGCGTCAAAAAATTCTTCGATGATTTGACTCGCTAATTCGTTAGCTGGCCTTCATCTGCAAAAGCCTGGAAGCAATTCCGGGCTTTTTCTTTTTGTAGAGATTGCTCGGTAAAACTGAATCTATACTCAATATTAATCTGTTTTTGCCGAGCTATATGGCTTGGTATTATGGTTTTATCGAGGTATTGTTGTAAAAGAGAGAATTAAAGTGAAATTACTACACCGTTTCTTTAGCAGTGAAGCGTCCGGTGGCGTGATCCTGATTATTGCCGCTGCGGCTGCGATGGTGCTGGCTAACCTGGGGGTTACCCGCGATCTATACCACGCATTTCTGGAAACGCCCGTCGAGCTGAAGGTCGGGGCGCTGGAAATTAACAAGAACATGTTGCTGTGGATCAACGATGCACTGATGGCTGTGTTCTTCCTCCTGGTGGGGCTTGAAGTTAAACGCGAGCTGGTGCTGGGTTCACTTGCCAGCCGCCAGCGTGCAGCGTTTCCGGTGATTGCCGCCATCGGTGGGATGGTGGTTCCGGCGTTGCTCTTCCTGGCATTTACCTGGCAGGACCCCCTTGCGCGTCATGGCTGGGCGATCCCGGCGGCAACGGATATCGCGTTTGCGCTCGGGGTGCTGGCCTTGTTGGGAAGTCGTGTGCCGGTGGCACTGAAGATCTTCCTGATGGCGCTGGCAATTATTGATGATTTGGGCGCTATTGTGATTATCGCGCTGTTCTATACCAGCGAGCTGTCGATCCTGTCGCTGAGCGTGGCGGCTGGGGCAATTGCAGTGCTGGCGCTGTTGAACATCTTCAATGTGCGTCGCATTGGTATCTACATCCTCGTGGGGATGGTGCTGTGGACGGCGGTGCTGAAATCGGGCGTGCACGCCACGCTGGCAGGTGTGATCGTCGGCTTCTTCGTGCCGCTTAAACCGCAGGACGGCAAGTCGCCTGCCAAACAGCTGGAACATGTACTGCACCCGTGGGTAGCCTTTATGATCCTGCCACTGTTCGCATTTGCCAACGCGGGCGTTTCCCTGGGCGGTGTGACGCTTGACGGGCTGACGTCCGTGCTGCCTCTGGGCATTATTGCCGGGCTGTTTATCGGTAAGCCGCTGGGGATTAGCCTCTTCTGCTGGCTGGCGCTAAAGCTGAAGATGGCATCATTGCCACACGGCACCACGTTTAAGCAGATAATGGCCGTAGGTGTGCTGTGTGGAATCGGGTTTACGATGTCGATTTTTATCTCGACGCTGGCATTTGGTACGCATGCGCCGGAGCTTATCGTCTGGGCTAAACTGGGCATTCTTATCGGGTCATTGCTGGCCGCAGTGATCGGTTATACCTTGTTGAAGGTGAAGTTGTCCGGACAGGTCGTCCAGGCATAACGGAAAACCGGGAGGAGGGGAGCCTTCTCCCGACACGCTATCAGGGAGCGAAAACGCAATGTCTCATTTGAATTACAACCATCTTTACTACTTCTGGCACGTCTACAAACAGGGCTCGGTCGTGGGGGCCGCAGAGGCGCTCTACCTGACACCACAAACCATCACCGGGCAAATCAAGGCGCTGGAAGAACGACTGCAGGGCAAGCTGTTCAAGCGTAAGGGCCGTGGGATTGAGCCCAGCGAACTGGGCGAGCTGGTGTTCCGTTACGCAGACAAAATGTTTACCCTGAGCCAGGAGATGCTGGATATCGTTAACTACCGCAAAGAGTCTAACCTGCTCTTTGATGTCGGTGTGGCCGATGCGCTGTCAAAACGGCTGGTGAGCGGCGTGCTGGATGCGGCTGTGGTTCAAGATGAGCAAATCCACCTGCGCTGCTTTGAATCTACTCACGAGATGCTGCTGGAGCAGTTAAGTCAGCATAAGCTGGACATGATTATCTCGGATTGCCCGATTGACTCCACGCAGCAGGAAGGGCTGTTCTCAGTGAAAATTGGCGAATGCGGCGTCAGCTTCTGGTGCATTAACCCGCCGCCGGAAAAACCGTTCCCCGCGTGCCTTGAAGAGCGCCACCTGCTGGTGCCGGGAAGGCGCTCAATGCTCGGGCGCAAGCTGCTGAACTGGTTTAACTCGCAGGGGCTAAAGGTAGAAATCCTCGGTGAGTTCGATGATGCGGCTCTGATGAAAGCCTTTGGCGAAGCCCACAATGCGATCTTCGTTGCGCCGACGCTGTACGCGCACGATCTCTATTCGGACGACAAGATTACGGAGATAGGCAGAGTGGATAACGTGATGGAGGAGTATCACGCCATATTTGCCGAAAGGATGATTCAGCACCCGGCGGTACAGCGAATCTGTAACCGCGACTACTCGGCGCTGTTTACGCCACCGGCAATCTGAAGGCATAAAAAAACCCGCGTTAAGCGGGTTCTTTAAACAAGCAACAACAAGTAGCGATTAAGCCAGTTTGTTGATCTGCGCGGTCAGGTTTGCTTTATGACGCGCTGCTTTGTTTTTGTGGATCAGACCTTTAGCAGCCTGACGATCCACGATTGGTTGCATTTCGTTAAATGCGTTCTGCGCTGCAGCTTTGTCGCCTGCTTCGATTGCTGCGTATACTTTCTTGATGAAAGTACGCATCATAGAGCGACGGCTTGCGTTGTGCTTACGAGCCTTTTCAGACTGAACGGCACGTTTCTTAGCTGATTTGATATTAGCCAAGTCCAACTCCCAAATATGATCTATGTGGACAATTCAAAGGCCGAGGAATATGCCCTCTTTGCCTTCTTTTGTCAATGGATTTGTGCAAATAAGCGCCGTTAATTAGCGACGCTACGTTACGTAGTGATGGCGCAGGATTCTACCAGCTTGTGTTCCCTGAATACAGCCTTTCGGCATAAAAATCGCAGTTCACGAGCAGATTTTTTCGCTGCGAAAGGTCAGCCTGATGAAATCATTACGGCTTTCTGTTTTGCGCGAACAATCGCCGGTTAACCTTAACCGCCGTACAAGGTATACTTTGGCGATTTTCACTGTTTTGAGCCAGACATGAAGCTGATACGCGGCATACATAATCTCAGCAGAGCACCGCACGGGTGCGTGCTGACCATTGGTAATTTCGACGGCGTGCATCGTGGTCATCAGGCGCTGTTGCAGGGATTGCGTAAAGAAGGGGAGGCCCGTGGCCTACCTGTCGTAGTGATGATTTTCGAACCGCAGCCGCTGGAGCTGTTTGCGGGCGATAAATCTCCCGCCCGTCTCACTCGCCTGCGCGAGAAGTTGCGCTACCTGGCAGAGTCCGGTGTGGACTACGTATTGTGTGTACGTTTCGATCGTCGCTTTGCCGCACTGACAGCACAAAGTTTCGTCAGTGACCTGCTGGTTGAGCGTCTTGGCGTGCAGTTTCTTGCTGTGGGGGATGATTTCCGCTTTGGCGCTGGTCGTCAGGGCGATTTCTTGCTATTACAGAAGGCTGGTCTGGAGTACGGTTTTGACGTCACGAGCGCGATGACCTTCTGTGAAGGTGGCATTCGCGTCAGCAGCACGGCGGTACGCCAGGCACTGGCAGATGATGAACTGGATACGGCAGAAACCCTGCTGGGACATCCGTTCACCATCTCAGGTCGTGTCGTTCATGGTGATGCGCTCGGCCGCACTATTGGTTTCCCGACGGCGAATATACCGCTGCGTCGTCAGGTTTCCCCGGTTAAAGGGGTCTATGCGGTGGAAGTGGCTGGACTGGGCGATAAGCCGTTTTACGGCGTCGCTAACATTGGCACGCGTCCAACTGTCGCGGGTGTGCGTCAACAGTTAGAAGTGCACCTGCTGGATGTTGTAATGGACCTTTATGGTCGCCATATAGATGTGATACTGCGTAAAAAAATACGCAACGAGCAGCGATTTGCTTCGCTGGATGAACTAAAAGCGCAGATTGCGCGAGATGAATTGACGGCCCGCGAGTTTTTTGGGCTTTGAACCCGGCTTAAATGCCTACGTGATAAATACGGAACCGAGAATCTGATGAGTGACTATAAATCAACCCTGAATTTGCCGGAAACAGGGTTCCCGATGCGCGGCGATCTCGCCAAGCGTGAACCGGGAATGCTGGCGCGTTGGACTGATGATGACCTGTACGGCATCATTCGTGCAGCCAAAAAAGGCAAAAAAACCTTCATTCTGCATGATGGCCCTCCATATGCGAATGGCAGCATTCATATTGGTCACTCTGTAAACAAGATTCTGAAAGACATTATCGTGAAGTCCAAAGGACTCGCGGGATATGACTCGCCTTACGTTCCGGGCTGGGACTGCCACGGTCTGCCAATCGAGCTGAAAGTTGAGCAAGAGTTTGGCAAGCCAGGTGAGAAGTTCACCGCCGCAGAGTTCCGCGCGAAATGCCGCGAATATGCAGCCACTCAGGTTGACGGTCAGCGTGCTGACTTTATCCGTCTGGGCGTGCTGGGCGACTGGTCACACCCATACCTGACCATGGACTTCAAAACTGAAGCCAACATCATCCGTGCGCTGGGCAAAATCATCGGTAACGGCCACCTGCACAAAGGCGCGAAGCCGGTGCACTGGTGCGTGGACTGCCGTTCTGCGCTGGCAGAAGCGGAAGTTGAGTATTACGACAAAACCTCTCCGTCTATCGACGTGGCGTTCCACGCGGTAGATCAGGATGCGGTGAAAGCTAAATTTGGCGTGTCGTCCGTTAACGGTCCGGTCTCTCTGGTTATCTGGACCACCACGCCGTGGACGCTGCCTGCCAACCGCGCGATCTCCCTGTCAGGTGAGTTCGAATACGCACTGGTGCAGATTGACGGTCAGGCGGTTATCCTGGCGAAAGACCTGGTTGAAAGCGTGCTGAAACGCGCGAATATCGCCAACTATACCGTGCTGGGCACCGTGAAAGGCGACGCGCTGGAGCTGATGCGCTTCAAACACCCGTTCCTGGACTTCGATGTTCCGGCGATCCTGGGCGACCACGTCACGCTGGACGCGGGTACCGGTGCGGTGCATACCGCCGGTGGTCACGGTCCTGACGACTACAACATCAGCCTGAAATACGGCCTGGAAATCGCCAACCCGGTTGGTCCGGACGGCTCATACCTGCCTGGCACCTACCCGGCGCTGGACGGTATCAACGTCTTTAAGGCGAACGACATCATCGTCGATATGCTGCGCACCAGCGGCGCGCTGCTGCACGTTGAAAAAATGCAGCACAGCTATCCGTGCTGCTGGCGTCACAAGTCGCCGATCATCTTCCGTGCGACCCCGCAGTGGTTCGTGAGCATGGATCAGAAAGGCCTGCGCGCGCAGTCTCTGAAAGAGATCAAAGGCGTGCAGTGGATCCCGGACTGGGGCCAGGCGCGTATCGAATCCATGGTCGCTAACCGCCCTGACTGGTGTATCTCCCGCCAGCGTACCTGGGGCGTGCCAATGTCTCTGTTCGTGCATAAAGAGACGCAGGAACTGCACCCGAACACCCTGGAACTGATGGAAGAAGTGGCGAAGCGCGTCGAAGTTGACGGTATTCAGGCGTGGTGGGATCTCGATTCCCGCGACATCCTGGGCGCTGACGCAGACAACTACGAGAAAGTGCCGGATACCCTGGACGTGTGGTTCGACTCCGGGTCTACCCACTCCTCAGTCGTTGACGTACGCCCGGAATTTGCCGGTCACGCTGCCGACATGTATCTGGAAGGTTCTGACCAACACCGTGGCTGGTTCATGTCATCTCTGATGATCTCTACCGCTATGAAAGGCAAAGCCCCTTACCGCCAGGTACTGACCCACGGTTTCACCGTGGATGGTCAGGGCCGTAAGATGTCCAAGTCTATCGGTAACACCGTTTCTCCGCAGGACGTGATGAATAAACTGGGCGCGGATATCCTGCGTCTGTGGGTGGCTTCGACCGACTACACCGGCGAAATGGCGGTGTCTGATGAGATCCTGAAACGTGCTGCCGACAGCTATCGTCGTATCCGTAACACCGCGCGCTTCCTGCTGGCGAACCTGAACGGTTTTGATCCAGTGAAAGACATGGTGAAACCGGAAGAGATGGTGGTTCTGGATCGCTGGGCGGTAGGCTGTGCGAAAGCGGCACAGGAAGATATCCTGAAAGCCTATGAGTCTTACGACTTCCACGAAGTGGTGCAGCGCCTGATGCGTTTCTGCTCCATCGAGATGGGCTCGTTCTACCTCGACATCATCAAAGACCGCCAGTACACCGCGAAAGCGGACAGCGTGGCGCGTCGTAGCTGCCAGACCGCGCTGTTCCACATCGCAGAAGCGCTGGTGCGCTGGATGGCGCCGATCATGTCCTTCACCGCAGATGAAATCTGGGGCTACCTGCCAGGCAACCGTGAGAAGTATGTCTTCACCGGCGAGTGGTACGAAGGTCTGTTCGATCTCTCCAGCACCGAAGCGATGAACGATGCCTTCTGGGACGAGCTGCTGAAAGTGCGTGGCGAAGTGAACAAGGTTATCGAGCAGGCACGTGCGGATAAGAAAGTCGGTGGCTCTCTGGAAGCGACAGTGACTCTGTACGCAGAACCTGAGCTGGCGGCAAAACTGACGGCGCTGGGCGATGAATTGCGATTTGTCCTGTTGACCTCTGGTGCGAAAGTTGCGGATTATGCCGACGCTTCTGCTGATGCTCAGCAGAGCGAACTGCTCAAAGGACTGAAAGTCGCGCTGAGCAAAGCCGACGGTGAGAAATGCCCGCGCTGCTGGCACTACACCACTGATGTCGGCAAGGTGGCGGAACACGCAGATATCTGCGGACGCTGTGTAAGCAACGTCGCCGGAGACGGCGAAAAACGTAAGTTTGCCTGATGAGTAAAACTCTCTGTTCAACAGGACTGCGCTGGCTGTGGCTGGTTGTGGTGGTGCTGATTATTGATCTGGGCAGCAAGTTCCTGATCCTCCAGAATTTTGCTCTGGGGGAGACGGTTTCACTGTTCCCGTCGCTTAACCTGCACTATGCACGCAACTACGGTGCGGCGTTTAGTTTCCTTGCTGACAGCGGTGGCTGGCAGCGCTGGTTCTTTGCAGGTATCGCGATCGGTATCTGCGTGGTGCTGGCGGTGCTGATGTACCGTTCGAAGGCAACGCAAAAGCTGAATAACATTGCCTACGCACTGATCATTGGCGGCGCACTGGGCAACCTGTTTGACCGCCTGTGGCACGGCTTTGTGGTCGATATGATCGACTTCTACGTCGGCGACTGGCACTTCGCGACCTTTAACCTCGCCGATAGCGCAATTTGCATCGGTGCGGCGTTAATCGTGCTGGAAGGCTTCTTGCCTAACTCGGCCGCGAAAGAGCAGGCGTAACACACTCGCCCGGTGGTGTAGTGCCACCGGGCAAAACAAGCGAGCAATTTGCATGTCTAAATCCGTACAGAGCAACAGCGCGGTTCTCGTTCACTTCACGCTGAAACTGGATGATGGCTCTACCGCTGAATCCACCCGCAATAACGGCAAACCAGCCCTGTTTCGTCTTGGCGATACCTCCCTGTCTGAAGGTCTTGAACAACAGCTTCTTGGTTTGAAAGAGGGTGAGAAAAAGGCGTTTTCACTGGAGCCGGATGCCGCGTTTGGCGTGCCAAGCCCGGATCTGATCCAGTATTTCTCGCGCCGCGAGTTTATGGATGCGGGCGAGCCGGAAATCGGGGCGATTATGCTCTTTACCGCTATGGATGGCAGCGAAATGCCTGGCGTGATCCGCGAAATCAACGGCGACTCCATCACCGTTGACTTCAACCATCCACTTGCCGGGCGCACCGTCCATTTTGATATTGAAGTGCTGGAGATTGACCCAGTACTGGAGGCCTGAAATGCAGATCCTGTTGGCTAACCCGCGCGGCTTCTGCGCCGGTGTAGACCGCGCTATCAGCATTGTTGAAAACGCGCTGGAGATCTACGGCGCGCCGATTTATGTGCGTCACGAAGTAGTGCATAACCGCTATGTGGTCGACAGCCTGCGCGAGCGCGGTGCCATCTTTATCGAGCAGATTAGCGAAGTGCCGGATGGTGCGATCCTGATTTTCTCCGCGCATGGCGTTTCTCAGGCAGTGCGTAACGAAGCGAAAAGCCGCGATTTGACGGTGTTTGATGCCACCTGTCCTTTAGTGACAAAGGTGCATATGGAAGTGGCGCGTGCCAGCCGTCGTGGTGAAGAGTCGATTCTGATTGGCCACGCGGGTCATCCGGAAGTTGAAGGCACCATGGGCCAGTACAGCAACCCGGAAGGGGGCATGTATCTGGTTGAGTCACCGGAAGATGTCCTGACGCTGAATGTGAAAAACGAAGCCCGTCTGTCGTTTATGACCCAGACGACGCTCTCCGTGGACGATACCTCTGACGTGATTGACGCCCTGCGTCAGCGTTTCCCGAAAATCGTCGGGCCGCGTAAAGATGACATCTGCTACGCGACCACTAATCGTCAGGAAGCGGTGCGTGCACTGGCTGAACAGGCGGATGTGGTGCTGGTTGTTGGCTCGAAGAACTCCTCTAACTCCAACCGCCTGGCCGAGCTTGCGCAGCGTATGGGGAAAGCAGCATTCCTGATTGACGATGCAACGGACATTCAGGAAGCGTGGGTGAAAAATGCGGCCTGCGTCGGCGTTACCGCAGGCGCTTCCGCGCCGGATATTCTGGTGCAGAACGTGATTGTCCGTCTGCAGGAGTTGGGCGGTGGCGAAGCAGTTCCACTGGAAGGACGCGAAGAGAATATCGTCTTCGAAGTCCCGAAAGAACTGCGTATCGACGCCCGTGAAGTGGAATAGTTTACTCTCTGTCTGGAAAATGCCGGGGGCGAAAGCTACCGGCATTTTTGTTTCTGGTTAACTGTGATTCACCATCAACATTGGTGCCTTCATCGGCAGGTTAATCGTTTAATCTGATAGGCTGATGTTGCTGTTCTCCTTGGGCCGGAGATGACTATGGAACCAGAAATTATTCTGCCACCTCAGGTGGCATGGGCTACTGGGGCGCTAGCCAGAGGCCCGCTTGTTCGCAAGACAACCCGCCTTGCCGATCTTCCCTGCATCTTCGCTAACCGCGAGGAGTGGAGGTGTCGCGACCCCCAACAAAGCGTATACGACGTTGAGGTACTGGAATCCCCCATGGCTGAGGGGGCGCTCTACGTTGGTGTCACGCACCTTCATGCAGGTAAAGTTGGTGATGAGTTCTTTATGACGCGCGGTCATTTTCATGAGCGCCGTGAACAGGGGGAAGTCTATTTTGGCCTGCGTGGCAGCGGCTTACTGTTGTTGCAAACGGAGGCGGGCGATGCGCGTATTGAGCAGGTAGCAACAGGGTCGGTACACATTATTCCTCCTTTTACGGCGCACCGTTTGATCAACACCGGTAATGAGACGCTCTCCTCGCTGGCCGTTTGGCCAAGCGTCGCGGGGCACGACTACGCGGCGCTGGCAGAGGGTTTCGCTCTGCGAGTCTTTGCCGCCGGGCAAGGTGTCGAGGTGCGTCATGTCTGACTATGGCCTTGATATGACCATTACCCATCAACCGCTGGGTTTTAGCTATGGTGATGATGTCACAGGGCCGATGCCGGAAATCCGTACTCTGGATCAGATCCGCCCGTCACTGCGCGATCCTGACTGTCAGGGGCCGGATCAGGTGTATGCCATCGCCATGGATGTCGCGCGACTGATGGACAGACCGGAGCTGGAAAAACGGATGTTGCTCTTTGGTGTGGTTACCTACGCTGCAGGTACGCTCGGCGATGAGCCAATTCGCAGCCAGGGGCATGTCCACCGCATCAGCCAGCATAGCGGATGGTCACCGCCGGAGCTTTATGAGATCTGGCAAGGTAAAGCGATTATTTACATGCAGGAGTACGTCGAGGACGATCCCGGACGCTGTTTTGCCGTTTTAGCGGGGCCTGGAGAAAAGGTGCTGGTGCCACCTGGCTGGGGTCATGCGACCATTTCGGCCTCGCCTGATACTCCGCTGACTTTTGGTGCCTGGTGCGATCGTGAGTACGGCTTTGAATATGACGCGGTTCGCGCGCGCAAGGGGCTGGCCTGGTATCCGCTGGTTCAGGGAAAAAATATTATATGGCAGCATAATAGCCACTATATGGCAGGGCGGTTACAGATGATCACACCGCGTCGTTACAGTGAGTTTGGTATTACGGACGAGCCTATTTATCAGCAGTTTATTGACGATCCGGCTCGGTTTCAGTTTATCTCGCGCCCGGACAGAACGGCAGAGCTGTGGCACCATTTCCATCCATAAAAAAAGCCGGGGCAGAGCCCCGGCTTTTTTATCCTGCAAACACCCCGGTTGCCACGCCAAGCGCTGCGAGTACCAGCAGTAGAACCATGGCTTTGACTGGCGACACGCCGCGTTTTGCCATCAGGTACCAGGTACCCAGCACCACCACCAGCGGAAGCAGTTGCGGGAAAATACCGTCCAGCATCTGCTGCACGTGAATGTTAACGCCGTCGCGGGTGATGAACTCCAGCCCGGTACCGAGCTTCACATAGCTGGCCGCCACGCCGCCCATGACGAATACGCCCAGCAGGGAGAGCGCTTCCCGTAGGCGGGTGGATTTGCTGCTGACCAGCATCTCCACAGAGCCTGATCCCATCTGGTAGCCTTTAAGAAACAGGAACCATGAGCCCGGGATAATAATGGCCAGCCAGGCAACGGTATAAAACAGCGGGCCAAGTATGTTCCCTCCTGCCGCCAGCGCCATCCCGATGCTGAGGAGGATGGGGATTAGCATTCCGGGGATCATCGAATCGCCGATCCCTGCTATCGGCCCCATCAGGCCCACCTTCAGAGTGTTGATGGTTTCACCATCAATCGGCTCGCCGTTGGCTTTCTTCTCTTCCAGACCCAGCGCCATACCGTTAACAATCGCGCCAATTTGCGGCTCTGTGTTGTAGAACGACGCGTGACGACGCAGCATCTCGGTGCGTTGTGCTGCATCGGGATAGAGTTTTTTTGCCACCGGCAGCATGCTCAGGCAGAAGCCGAAAGATTCCAGCCGTTCAAAGCTCATTGAAGAGAGGTTGTGCATCATCCACGCCCGCCAGCAGCGGCGCAGATCTTTGCGGGTCAGTTTACGTTCTTCCATCAGAATTCATCCTCGTCGTCAGGGACTGGTGCAGAGGCCACGGCCTGCGGCGTCTCAGGTTTGTAGTTGTAATGAATCAGCGCCAGCAGGGCGCCCACGATCACCAGCGCAACCATATTGAGTTTCAGGAAAACGATGCAGACGAAGCCCACCAGGAAATAGATGAGCATGGTGTAGCTTTTGATGATCTGCTTAAGCAGGATGGCAATACCGACGGCGGGCAAAATACCGCCCAGCACGTTCATGGTCGAGAGTACGATCTGCGGCAGGCTGTCCATAAAGCCGCTAATGTATTGCGCGCCAAAAAAGACGGCGATAAACGTGGGGACAAAGCGCAGCACAAAATTCATCACCTGTGGCCATATGGCGCTGTTGAGGTAGATTCCTCGCTCATCGCCATTTTCCAGCGCGACATCCGCCCGATGATTCCAGAATGAATTGAGCACCATCATCGCATTGAAGAGAATGGTTCCGGCGATACCGATAGTTGCTGCCAGTGCGACGGCAACCTCAGGTCCTTTGCCGGAAAGGATCCCCAGCGCAATGGCTGGATAAGCCACAAAGTTTAAATCTGCTGGCATCGAGCCGCCGGGGGTCACCATCGCGATATACACTGCCTGCACCGCTACGCCAATCATAATTCCGGTTTTGATATCGCCCAGGATCAGGCCAACCAGCATCCCGGAAATAAGCGGTCGGGAGATGAGATACCAACCGCCAGTCAACCCTAAAAGCCACGGACTGCTGAGTGCACCCAGATAACACAGCAGGCCAATTAATGACGCTTCGATAAACATGATCCGCTCCTTATTTCAGCTTTTGTCTGGCGTCCTGCCAGGTATAAAAACTGGCATCGGGAACCAGGCGGAATTCAATCGCGTGTCCCTGGACGGTGAGCCACTCGAACGCCGCCGCTTCATCTTTCGTGACCGATTGATTCGGGCCGATGGTGATCGTGTTAGCGCGAGCGCTCATCGGCCCCACGTTGATTTTCCCGTTGCTGTTTTTCAGGCTAATGCCTGCCTGTTCAATTCGCTGCAGCGTAAGCGGCGATTTGCCTATCACAAAATACCGCTTCTCGCTGGCAATCACTTTGGGCAGTTTTTCAATCGCCGTTGCGGTATCGAACAGCCACACTTTGGTGTCAGAGACGGCGCCTTTCATGACCGACGACAGCAGCGGATCGGCCGCAACGGCATCATCAATGGCAACGATGCCGTCACAGGGCAGCTCTTTGGCCCAGCGTGTGATGAGCTGCCCATGGATCACGCGATCGTCGATGCGAACAAAAGAAATACTCATATGCAGCTCCTTAAAAATCGTCTGTCGGTTCAGAATCTATCTGTTTCGCCTGTACCAGCGTCGGCAGAGTGAGTTGGATTATTTGCGCGGCAGCATGATGAACATCGCGTGCCATCATCACCTCGTCGGTTTGCAGCAGCATCGGGAAGTTGACCCCCGCGACCACGGCGACAGGTGGATGTGTATGCTGGTTAAACGCGACCTCGCAAGCCACATTCCAGGGCGTGCCGCTTTGCATATCACACAGCACCAGCACGCCATCAGCATTTATGCTTGCTGCTTCCAGAGTGGCGCAAAAGTCACGGCGGAAGCCCTCTATCCCTGCCTGTTCGGTCAGACAAACGGCGTGCACGCCGGGCAGATCGCCATAAACCATCCGGCCGCTCTCCAGCAGAGCGCTGGCAAGCGGACCGTGGGTGGCGACAATAAAATGAATCATCGTTAACTCCTTACCCAGGCTTTGATAGTCGCCAGTGGTTGGCTGGAGGAATTGGCGGGCGGTGAAATGCGATATTCACCGACGCTTGCCGGAATGATGAAGGTTTCGGCGTAATGGACGGTGAAAGGTGCAAACGCACCGGTTGGGCTATCGACAATGGCTTCGTCTCCCTCCACGAGATTCAGCACATTCACACCGCCACCGGTATGATGCAACACGGGTTCGCTAAACCAGTGACGACGGGTTTCGATAAATTCTCGCTCGTGCAGCCCCGTTCGTTCTTCGCGCCAGTAATTTCCTTCTGCGATAGGTTCAAACTGATTCACCAGATGCTGATGCACCCACTGCGTGTCGCGCTGCCAGTCGATCACCTTTTCACCGTGGTCCAGGTGTACCGGGCGCGGCAGACCGTCCAGCCCAAGGCGGCCCCAGTCCCATAGTTTGAAGGTGAAGATATACGGCGTAGCGCTGATCTCCAGTACCATGGTCCCGGCGCCGGAGCAGTGCACTGTGCCTGCAGGGATCAGGAAATGGTCGTGTTTTTTGGCCGGGATTTGATTAACGAAACGGGCATCATCAAACGGTTTTTCACCGCGCCCCGCACGCCTGAGATCGTCCATCATGTCCTTAGGATCTATACCGGTTTTGGTGCCCAGATAAACAACGGCATCTGGCCTGGCGTCCAGGATGTAATAGCTCTCATCCTGGGTGTAATGCATCCCGAACTGTTGCTGGATGTACTCGGTAACGGGGTGGACCTGGAAGCTTAGGTTTTGGCCGCCAACGGTATCGAGAAAGTCAAAGCGAATCGGGAACTCCGCGCCGAAACGTGCGTGAACTTTCTCACCCAGCAGAGCGCGAGGCTCAAGCAGAACCAGATCCTGAGAGGGGATCTCGATCCGCACTGCGCCAAAACGCAGTAACAGGCTGTTTTCCTCGGGCACACAGTCAAAACACCATGCGTAATTGGGTGCAGAGGGATCGAGATCGAATTGTTGTTTCATCCACTGGCCGCCCCAGATTCCGGGGTCGAAAAAGGGGACTACGCGGAAAGGCTGCGAGGTCGTTTGTTCAAGCCCGGCACGCAGGGCTTCGCCGCTGACCATCGCGGGCTGGTTTGCCCGGGTTGTATCCAGTAAAAAATCGGCGCGTTTGAGAAGCGGCGTTTTGTGGCGATCGAAGACTCTCCATTCGATAAAAAAGGCGCGTTTGTAGCGACGAAGGATATCTTCATGCTGATTCTCTACGCCCCAGTTCCCCATCTCACCGCTGCGCATACGCTGCTGGATCTCCCATCGAGGAAGATCGGCATACACCAGCACATCACCCGGATGGACGAGCGCCGCACCGGGGCCATAAATCACAATCAGCCCTTCAGAGCATTGGCTCACCTGAGCCTGCAATGTTTCCAGAGGAGTGGGATCGAAAAACTCAACAAGTTGGTGGCAGGAGAGTACGCCAAAGACGCGATCGTCCGTGAGGTTGCGTGCCAGCATTTCATGAATGGTGCGCTCATCCTGTCGCGCTTGTTCGACATTGATTGTGAGTGTCGGACGCAATTGCGGCAGCAAAGCGTTCTCAAGTTCGGTCATGCGCACGCCGGGATAGCAATCAATCACCAGTACGGTGCGGCTGCACTGTCGGTTTTTTGCATCAAGGCTGCTGATAATCGCCTCCCAACCTTGCCAGGCGCTGTCGTCATAACCCTGAATCGTCACCGTGGGGAATTTGTCGTAAGTTGTCATCTTATCCTCCGTAATCGTTATTTAAGGTTATTCGATTAACCGCGTTTGAGAAGAGTGGTTAACGCGATTAACCCGCCATAAATACGAATGGGATCCTGATTGGTAGCCGTAATGTGAAGAGACTCACAGGGAAAAATGCAAAAAATAGGTTATTCGATTAATCTGTAGTGAAGACTAAGGAGACAACATGACAGGAATCACGCTGGCAGATGTTGCGAAGTACGCAGGGGTATCTACGGCAACGGTATCAATGGTGCTGTGCAATAAAGGGCGCATTTCGCAGAGTACACGCGAAAGGGTACTGAAGGCGCTGGATGAATCGGGCTATGTCTATAACCAGACGGCGGCTAACCTGCGAAACCGCAGCAGTAACCAGGTGGGGTTGCTTTTGCATGACATCACCAACCCTTTCTACGGCGAGATGACCGCCGGCTTAAGCCATGAGATGGAGCGCCATGAGCTGATGCTGTTTCTGGCAAATAGCGAAGAATCCGCCGAGCGACAGCAAAAGTTTGTTGATTCGCTGATGCGTAACAACGTGGGTGGCATGGTGCTCTGTGCCGCCCGCGAAACGCCCCAATCATTTTTTGATAGCCTGAAGCGACGCAATATTCCGGCGATTATGGTTGTACGACCGCTTAGCGATCCGGGGTTCGATTTTGTTGGAACAGATAACTTTCTTGGCACCCAAATGGCGACCGAACATCTTTTAAAAATGGGACACCGGCGGATCGCATTTATCGGCGGTAGCCAGAATTCGGGGTCACGGGCGCAGCGTATTGGCGGATTTACCAGTAAACTTCTGGAATACGGTATTACGCCGAATCCGGCCTGGATTGTGACTTCACAGGCCAGCCAAAGCGATGGTGCACGGGTGGCAGAGAGTTTGCTGACCGATAATCCGGAAATCACCGCCGCGATTTGTTATCAGGATATTGTGGCCCTCGGGGTTATGCAGTGTTTACGCAAATTGAACCGGGAACCCGGACGTGATTTTGCCCTGGTGGGATTCGATGACATCACCGAAGCGGCGCTGGTTCAGCCTGCACTAACGACGGTATCTGTCGCCGCGAAAGAGATTGGGCGCAAGGCAGGAGAGTTGCTGTATAGCCGCATGCAAGGAAATGATGAACCGGCAAAACGGATTATCCTTCCCCCCGCCCTCGTGGTGCGGGAATCCTGCGGTTTTCGCTGATCGTTATGCTTTTTACTGATATTTCTTCCTGTTTATCATTAAATTCTAATTATTGGTGTTTTCAGTTGGCAGCCTCCGTGAAGGCTGGTTAATCTGAAAACGGTTTACATCATTTTAACGTAAGAGAATAACTATGCATGATGCACAGATCCGTGTCGCGATTGCGGGCGCGGGTGGACGTATGGGTCGCCAACTGATTCAGGCGGCACTACAGATGGATGGCGTGGCGCTGGGTGCGGCCCTGGAGCGTGAAGGTTCCTCACTTCTTGGCGCCGACGCAGGTGAGCTGGCGGGTGCAGGAAAGACGGGCGTTACCGTTCAGAGTAGCCTTGACGCGGTTAAAGATGACTTCGATGTATTCATCGACTTTACCCGCCCGGAAGGAACGCTGACGCATCTGGCGTTTTGCCGCCAGCACGGCAAAGGAATGGTCATCGGTACTACCGGTTTTGACGACGCAGGTAAGCAGGCTATTCAGGACGCATCAAAAGAAATTGCGATTGTCTTTGCTGCGAACTTTAGTGTGGGCGTAAACGTCATGCTCAAGCTGCTGGAGAAAGCGGCGAAGGTGATGGGTAACTATACCGACATTGAGATTGTTGAAGCGCACCACCGTTACAAAGTTGATGCACCATCAGGTACGGCGCTGGCAATGGGCGAAGCGATTGCTCATGCACTTGATAAAGATTTAAAAGACTGCGCGGTCTATACCCGCGAAGGTTACACCGGCGAACGCGTGCCGGGTACCATTGGCTTCGCAACCGTACGAGCGGGTGACATCGTCGGCGAACATACCGCGATGTTCGCCGATATTGGCGAACGTGTTGAAATTACGCATAAAGCCTCCAGCCGTATGACATTTGCAAACGGTGCCGTACGCTCTGCTTTGTGGTTAAAAGACAAAGAAAATGGTCTTTTTGATATGCGAGATGTGTTGGATCTTAACAATTTGTAAGGTTTATTACCCATCGTGATGTGGTTATTGCAGTCGTAATTACTTGATTGCATAGGGCAATAATTTATTGCCCTTTTATTTTTATTATTTCGAGCTTTATTTGCGATTTTGCTTTCAAAAGTAAGCTTATCATCCTATTTTTTCGTTGCTGAAATGTAAATTTTGACCATCTGGTCTACTTTTTATTGCTCTCTTGCCAGATTTCTCATTAAACTTGTCGCGCAAGCGTTTTCCGTGGTGATTTACCTGATCTTTTTGTCGGTTAAGCGGAATTCGGTACGCCAGGCTTGCAAAAGAACAAACAAAATATCCGTTTTAAGTTGACTTTTACCCACCAAATCTCCAGAATGCCGCCGTTTGCCAAAAATCCGCTGGCAACACATTTGCATTGATTCATGACATGGTTATGAATTAATATGCAAATAAAGTGAGTGAATATTCTCTGGAGGGTGTTTTGATTAAGTCAGCGCTATTGGTTCTGGAAGACGGAACCCAGTTTATCGGTCGGGCCATAGGGGCAACAGGTTCGGCGGTTGGGGAAGTCGTTTTCAATACTTCAATGACCGGTTATCAAGAAATCCTCACTGATCCTTCCTATTCTCGCCAAATCGTTACTCTTACTTATCCTCATATTGGCAATGTCGGCACCAATGCGGCTGACGAAGAATCCTCTCAGGTACATGCGCAAGGTCTGGTCATTCGCGACCTGCCGCTGATTGCCAGCAACTTCCGCAACACCGAAGACCTCTCTTCTTACCTGAAGCGCCATAACATTGTGGCGATTGCCGATATTGATACCCGTAAGTTAACGCGTCTGCTGCGCGAGAAAGGTGCACAAAACGGCTGCATCATTGCGGGTGATAACCTGGATGCGGCCCTGGCGCTGGAAAAAGCGAAAGCCTTCCCGGGTCTGAACGGCATGGACCTGGCGAAAGAGGTGACTACCGCTGAAGCCTACAACTGGACGCAGGGTAGCTGGACGCTGGAAGGCGACCTGCCAGAAGCGAAAAAAGAGAGCGAACTGCCATTCCACGTGGTGGCCTACGATTTCGGTGCCAAGCGCAATATCCTGCGCATGCTGGTTGACCGCGGTTGCCGTCTGACCGTTGTGCCTGCACAAACCTCTGCGGAAGAAGTCCTGAAGATGAACCCGGACGGTATCTTCCTCTCTAACGGTCCGGGTGACCCGGCTCCGTGCGATTACGCTATCAACGCCATTAAATCTTTCCTGGAAACCGATATCCCGGTCTTCGGCATCTGTCTCGGCCATCAGCTGCTGGCACTGGCGAGCGGTGCGAACACCGTTAAGATGAAATTCGGTCACCACGGTGGTAACCACCCGGTGAAAGATATCGACAACAACACGGTGATGATCACCGCGCAGAACCACGGTTTTGCTGTCGATGAAGCCTCAATGCCGGCTAACCTGCGCGTGACGCATAAATCACTGTTCGATGGCACCCTGCAGGGTATCCACCGTACCGACAAGCCAGCGTTCAGCTTCCAGGGTCACCCTGAAGCCAGCCCGGGCCCGCACGATGCCGCACCGCTGTTCGATCACTTCATCGAACTTATCGAGCAATACCGTAAGACCGCTAAATAATCAGGAGCTGAGAAGACAATGCCAAAACGTACAGACATAAAAAGCATCCTGATCCTTGGCGCTGGCCCGATTGTTATCGGCCAGGCCTGTGAATTTGACTACTCCGGTGCGCAGGCGTGTAAAGCTCTGCGTGAAGAGGGCTACCGCGTCATTCTGGTGAACTCTAACCCGGCAACCATCATGACCGACCCGGAAATGGCTGATGCAACCTACATCGAGCCAATTCACTGGGAAGTATTGCGCAAAATCATCGAAAAAGAGCGCCCGGATGCGGTACTGCCAACGATGGGCGGCCAGACGGCGCTGAACTGTGCGCTGGAGCTGGAGCGTCAGGGCGTGCTTGCCGAATTCGGCGTAACCATGATTGGTGCGACCGCCGACGCGATTGATAAAGCAGAAGACCGTCGTCGCTTCGACGTGGCGATGAAAAAAATCGGCCTCGACACCGCGCGTTCCGGTATTGCACACAACATGGAAGAAGCGCTGGCCGTCGCGGCTGACGTGGGTTATCCATGTATCATCCGTCCTTCCTTCACCATGGGCGGCACCGGTGGCGGTATCGCTTACAACCGCGAAGAGTTCGAAGAGATTTGCGAACGCGGTCTGGATCTCTCCCCAACCAAAGAGCTGCTGATTGATGAATCGCTGATTGGCTGGAAAGAGTACGAGATGGAAGTGGTGCGTGATAAAAACGACAACTGCATCATCGTCTGTTCCATCGAAAACTTCGATGCGATGGGGATCCACACCGGTGACTCCATCACCGTGGCACCTGCCCAGACCCTGACCGACAAAGAGTATCAAATCATGCGTAACGCCTCGATGGCGGTACTGCGTGAAATCGGCGTGGAAACCGGCGGTTCTAACGTACAGTTCTCGGTGAACCCGAAAACCGGACGCCTGATTGTTATCGAAATGAACCCGCGTGTATCCCGTTCCTCGGCGCTGGCCTCTAAAGCCACCGGCTTCCCGATTGCCAAAGTAGCAGCGAAACTGGCGGTGGGTTACACCCTCGACGAGCTGATGAACGACATCACCGGCGGCCGCACCCCTGCGTCCTTCGAACCGTCTATCGACTACGTTGTGACGAAAATACCTCGCTTCAACTTCGAGAAATTCGCTGGCGCGAACGACCGTCTGACTACCCAGATGAAATCTGTCGGCGAAGTGATGGCAATTGGCCGCACCCAGCAGGAATCCCTGCAGAAAGCGCTGCGTGGCCTGGAAGTAGGCGCGACCGGTTTTGACCCGAAAGTGAGCCTGGACGACCCGGAAGCACTGACAAAAATTCGCCGCGAGCTGAAAGACGCGGGCGCAGAGCGTATCTGGTATATCGCCGATGCCTTCCGCGCAGGCCTGTCTGTGGACGGCGTCTTCAACCTGACCAACATTGACCGCTGGTTCCTGGTGCAGATTGAAGAGCTGGTGCGTCTGGAAGAGAAAGTGGCGGATCTGGGCATCAACGGTCTGGACGCTGACTTCCTGCGCGTGCTGAAGCGTAAAGGCTTCGCCGATGCGCGTCTGGCTAAGCTGGCAGGCGTGCGCGAAGCGGAAATCCGCAAGCTGCGTGACCAGTTCAACCTGCACCCTGTCTACAAGCGTGTGGACACCTGTGCGGCAGAATTCTCGACCGATACCGCGTACATGTACTCCACGTATGAAGATGAGTGCGAAGCGAACCCGTCAGTCGACCGCGACAAAATTATGGTACTGGGCGGTGGTCCAAACCGTATCGGCCAGGGCATTGAGTTCGATTACTGCTGCGTTCACGCCTCTCTGGCGCTGCGTGAAGACGGTTACGAAACCATTATGGTTAACTGTAACCCGGAAACCGTATCCACTGACTACGACACCTCTGACCGTCTGTACTTTGAGCCGGTAACACTGGAAGACGTGCTGGAAATCGTGCGTATCGAGAAGCCAAAAGGCGTTATCGTGCAGTACGGCGGCCAGACCCCGTTGAAGTTGGCGCGCGCGCTGGAAGCGGCTGGCGTACCGGTTATCGGTACCAGCCCGGATGCGATTGACCGTGCAGAAGACCGTGAGCGTTTCCAGCAGGCGGTTGACCGTCTGAAACTGAAACAGCCGGCAAACGCCACCGTAACTGCGATTGAACAGGCTGTTGAGAAGGCGAAAGAGATTGGCTACCCACTGGTGGTGCGTCCTTCTTACGTACTGGGCGGCCGGGCGATGGAAATCGTTTATGACGAAGCAGACCTGCGTCGCTACTTCCAGACTGCGGTAAGCGTCTCTAACGATGCGCCAGTGCTGCTCGACCGCTTCCTGGACGATGCAGTAGAAGTGGACGTTGACGCTATCTGCGACGGCGAAATGGTGCTGATTGGCGGCATCATGGAGCACATCGAGCAGGCGGGCGTTCACTCCGGTGACTCTGCCTGTTCTCTGCCTGCGTACACCCTGAGCCAGGAGATTCAGGACGTGATGCGCCAGCAGGTACAGAAGCTGGCCTTCGAGCTGCAGGTTCGTGGTCTGATGAACGTCCAGTTCGCCGTTAAAGACAACGAAGTGTACCTGATTGAAGTGAACCCGCGTGCGGCACGTACCGTACCGTTCGTCTCCAAAGCGACCGGTGTTCCACTGGCGAAAGTGGCGGCGCGCGTGATGGCAGGCCAGACGCTGGCTCAGCAGGGCGTAACTAAAGAGATCATCCCACCGTACTACTCGGTGAAGGAAGTGGTACTGCCGTTCAACAAATTCCCGGGCGTTGACCCACTGTTAGGGCCAGAAATGCGCTCCACCGGGGAAGTGATGGGCGTAGGCCGCACCTTCGCAGAAGCCTTTGCGAAGGCGCAGCTGGGCAGCAGCTCCACCATGAGAAAATCAGGCCGTGCGCTGCTCTCTGTTCGCGAAGGCGATAAAGAGCGCGTGGTTGACCTGGCTGCCAAGCTGCTGAAACAGGGCTTCGAGCTGGATGCGACCCACGGTACGGCGATTGTGCTGGGTGAAGCAGGTATCAATCCACGTCTGGTGAACAAGGTGCATGAAGGCCGTCCGCACATTCAGGACCGTATCAAGAATGGCGAATACACCTACATCATCAACACCACGGCGGGCCGTCAGGCGATTGAAGACTCCAAGCTGATTCGCCGCAGCGCGCTGCAGTACAAAGTGCACTACGACACCACCCTGAACGGCGGTTTCGCAACAGCCATGGCGCTGAACGCGGATGCCACCGAGAAGGTGATTTCGGTGCAGGAAATGCACGCGCAGATTAACAAGTAAGTAAAAATGCCCGGCAGCACTCTGTTGCCGGGCATTATCCCCACCTTCAGAACCTTCTGGTTTTCCATCCACATTCAGTCAGTTAGCCTAAAATGGTTAGGTCGATAACGAAATCCAACTGAATGCAGGGGAAAACACCATGCAAAATAAATTACTGATCGCTTCCGTTCTGGCTGCCACGACAATGTTTACCGTTGCGGGCTGTTCGTCTAATCAGGCCGTAAAAACCACTGATGGCAAAACCATTGTCACCGACGGCAAACCGCAGGTGGATGACGATACCGGGCTGGTGTCGTATAAAAACGCCGAAACCGGTCAAACCGAGCAGATTAACCGTGACCAGGTAAAATCCATGGGCGAGCTGGATAACTAATTCAGAATTCTGCCGTTAGCCCGTCAATAATATTCACTATTAGCCTGCTGAATTACTGACTACACTCTTTTGTTAAAAGAAAGCAGTAACAACAGGCTAATCAATGATTCTGATAATTTATGCACATCCCTATCCGCACCACTCGCATGCGAATAAGCGGATGCTTGAGCAGGTAAGGACGCTTGATAACGTAGAGATACGTTCCCTCTATCAACTTTATCCCGATTTTAATATCGACATCGCCGCTGAGCAGGAAGCGGTTTCGCGCGCTGATCTGATCATCTGGCAGCACCCTATGCAGTGGTACAGCACCCCTCCGCTTCTGAAACTGTGGATTGATAAAGTCTTCTCCCATGGCTGGGCATATGGTCATAACGGCCATGCACTGAAGGGCAAAAACCTGATGTGGGCGGTCACGACCGGCGGTGGGGAAAGCCACTTTGATATTGGTTCCTTCCCGGGTTTTGACGTCCTGGCACAGCCGCTGCAGGCCACCGCGCTCTATTGCGGGATGAACTGGCTTCCGCCTTTTGCGATGCACTGTACATTTGTATGCGACGATGAAACGTTGCAGGCGCAGGCTCGTCATTATAAACAACGCTTACTTGAGTGGCAGGAGGCGCACCATGGATAGCCATACGCTGATACAGGCGCTGATTTACCTCGGCGCGGCGGCGCTGATTGTGCCCGTGGCAGTACGTCTGGGGCTGGGGTCTGTCCTCGGCTACCTGATTGCGGGTTGCGTCATTGGGCCGTGGGGCTTTCGTCTGGTCACGGATGCAGAGGCGATTCTCCATTTCGCTGAAATTGGCGTCGTCTTGATGTTGTTTGTGATTGGCCTTGAGCTCGACCCGCAGCGTTTGTGGAAACTTCGTGCCTCGGTATTTGGCGGTGGCGCGCTGCAAATGGTGGCCTGCGGCCTGCTGCTGGCTGGGTTCTGCATTCTGTTGGGAATGGACTGGAAAGTGGCTGAGCTTATCGGCATGACGCTGGCGCTCTCCTCGACGGCCATTGCTATGCAGGCCATGAACGAGCGAAATCTGACGGTCTCTCAGATGGGGCGCAGTGCGTTTTCGGTGCTGTTGTTCCAGGATATTGCTGCTATTCCGCTGGTGGCAATGATCCCGCTGCTGGCGGCAAGTGGTTCCTCTACGACGCTTGGCGCTTTCGCGCTGTCGGCATTGAAGGTGGTAGGGGCGCTGGCTCTGGTGGTCCTGCTTGGCCGTTACGTGACTCGTCCGCTGCTGCGGTTTGTTGCCCGCTCAGGACTGCGTGAAGTCTTCAGTGCGGTGGCACTGTTCCTGGTGTTCGGTTTTGGTCTGCTGCTGGAAGAGGCCGGTCTGTCGATGGCGATGGGAGCGTTCCTCGCAGGCGTTCTGCTGGCGAGTTCTGAATATCGTCACGCGCTGGAAAGCGATATAGAACCGTTTAAAGGGCTACTGCTGGGACTGTTTTTCATCGGTGTGGGGATGTCAGTCGACTTCGGCACGCTGGTGACACATCCGCTGCGGATCATCATCCTGCTGGTCGGTTTCCTGGTCATTAAAATGGCGATGTTGTGGTTGATTGCCCGTCCGCTGAAGGTGCCGGGCAAACAGCGTCGCTGGTTTGCCGTGCTGCTGGGGCAGGGAAGCGAATTTGCGTTTGTGGTCTTTGGCGCGGCGCAGATGGCAAACGTACTCGAGCCTGAGTGGGCGAAAGCGCTGACGCTTGCCGTGGCGCTGTCGATGGCGGCGACGCCTGTTCTGCTGGTGGTGCTGACGCGTCTGGAAAAATCGGGCAGCGAGCAGGAGCGGGAAGCTGATGAAATTGACGAAGAACAGCCGCGGGTGATCATCGCCGGATTCGGGCGCTACGGGCAGATTGTAGGTCGTTTACTGCTGTCGAGCGGGGTTAAAATGGTTATCCTCGATCACGATCCTGACCATGTCGATACCCTGCGTAAATTTGATATGAAAGTCTTTTACGGGGATGCGACCCGTGTTGATCTGCTGGAGTCTGCCGGGGCGGCAAAAGCCGAGGTGCTGATTAACGCCATCGACGATCCAGAGACCAGCATGCAGATGGTGGAACTGGTAAAAGAACATTTCCCGGAGCTGACCATTATCTCCCGTGCACGCGATGTGGATCATTATATCCGCTTGCGACAGGCGGGCGTCGACGCACCTGAGCGTGAGACGTTTGAAGGTGCGCTGAAATCTGGTCGTATGGCGCTGGAAAATCTGGGGCTTGGCGCGTATGAAGCGCGAGAGCGTGCAGACCTGTTCCGCCGCTTCAATACCGATATGGTAGAAGAGATGGCGGCGATGGCGGGTAGTACGGCCACTGAGCGTGCTGCAGTGTTTAAACGTACCAGTGCGATGCTGACAGAGATCATCAATGAAGATCGTAATCATCTGTCTCTGATCCAGCGTCATGGCTGGCAGGGCACGGAAGAGGGCAAGCACACAGGTAACCCGGAAGACGAACCAGAGAGTAAACCCTCAGTGTGAAGAGGTGTTGCCAGCAATAATAAAAAATTTCTGTTTCTTTACCCTGCCGCCAGTCGACGAAAGATTAAGCTTTCCGTATAGTGGCGGCAATTTTTTGCATCCGGGAAATTTTCAATGATCAGTCTGATTGCAGCGCTGGCGGTGGACCGTGTTATCGGTATGGAAAATGCCATGCCGTGGAACCTGCCTGCCGATCTCGCATGGTTTAAACGTACGACGTTAAACAAGCCGGTAGTGATGGGCCGCCTGACCTGGGAGTCGATTGGTCGTCCATTGCCGGGCCGTAAGAATATCGTTATCAGTAGCCAGCCTGGCACTGACGATCGCGTTGAATGGGTGAAATCCGTGGACGAGGCGATTGCCGCATGCGGTAACGCCGAAGAGATCATGGTGATTGGTGGCGGGCGCGTGTACGAGCAGTTCCTGCCAAAAGCGCAGAAGCTGTATCTGACGCACATTGATGCAGAAGTGGAAGGGGATACCCATTTCCCGGATTACGATCCGGATGAGTGGGAGTCTGTCTTCAGTGAGTTTCACGATGCGGATGCACAGAACTCCCACAGCTACTGCTTCGAGATTCTGGAACGTCGTTAAGTGATTTTCCCTCTCCCGTCCGGGAGAGGGAATAAACCTCAGGAGGCAACGGCCTCGTCTTCACCTAAGTCCAGCTGTCGGTTGGATGGCTGGACAAAGTAAGCTTTATCTTCCCAGCGCAAGCAGGTTAACTCTCCACCCCAGCAGCATCCGGTATCAAGACCGTAGATCCCTTCAGGCGTGCCTTTACCTTCCAGCGCAGCCCAGTGACCGAACACCACGCTGTATTCGTTTGTCACAGGCCCCGGAATGGCAAACCACGGTTTGAGCGGGGCGGGCGCACTTTCCGGTGTCTCTTTTGAATACATGTCCAGCTGCCCGTTCGGGAAACAAAAACGCATTCGGGTAAAAGCGTTGGTGATAAAGCGCAGGCGGGCCAGACCGCTGAGATCTTCGCTCCAGTGGTTCGGCATATCGCCGTACATGGCATCGAGGAAGAAAGGATATGAGTCGCTTGCCAGAACCGCTTCAACATCACGCGCGCAGGTTTTAGCCGTTTCAAGATCCCATTGCGGCGTGATCCCAGCATGGGCCATGACCAGCTTTTTCTCTTCGTCGACCTGCAGCAAGGGCTGCCGGCGTAGCCAGTTGATCAGATCGTCCGCGTCAGGCGCATCCAGTAATGGCGTGAGCCGGTCTTTGGGTTTGTTGCGACTGATCCCGGCGAAGACAGCCAGTAAATGCAGATCGTGATTGCCCAGCACCATGCGCACGTTGTCTCCCAGCGATTTGACGAAACGTAAAACATCAAGAGAGCCGGGGCCACGCGCAACTAAATCTCCCGTCAGCCAGAGTGTGTCCTGTCCGGGCGTAAAGTCGACCTGTTTTAATAATGCGATCAGTTCATCGTAGCAACCGTGAACGTCGCCAATCAGATATGTAGACATTAGATTAATGAATGAGTGTTGTAACGGCGAGACGGAACACAGGAATAGCAACGCGGAACACATTGCCATCAACGTCGACCATTTCGTAATGGCCTTGCATGGTACCCAGCGGCGTTTCAATCACCGCGCCGCTGGTGTACTGATACTCTTCGCCAGGATCGATATGTGGTTGTTCACCGACCACACCTTCACCCTGAACTTCGATTTCACGGCCATTACCGTTGGTGATAAGCCAGTAGCGCCCGCGCAGTTGCACAGGCATCCGCCCCAGATTGCGAATGGTCACGGTGTAAGCGAAGACATAGCGTTCTTCATCCGGTGAGGATTGAGATTCAACATAGACGCTTTGTACATGGACACAGACGCGGGGCGAATCAATCATGGCTTAACTCTCCTTCGGAGGCGCATTTTCACTGATGTAATTAGCCAGCTTGCAGTACTGCTCTACGGAGATGTTCTCTGCACGCATTGCCGGGTCGATACCCAACTCAGCCAGCACGTCAACCGTAAACAGATTACCCAGGCTATTACGGATTGTTTTACGGCGCTGGTTAAAGGCTTCCGTAGTGATACGGCTCAGTACGCGCAGATCCTTGACCGGGTACGGCATCGTTTTATGCGGCACCAGGCGCACAACCGCAGAGTCTACTTTCGGTGGCGGCGTAAAGGCAGATGGCGGAACTTCGAGGACCGGGATCACGTTGCAGAAATATTGCGCCATCACGCTTAAACGACCATACGCTTTACTGTTCGGCCCTGCAACCAGTCGGTTAACAACCTCTTTTTGCAACATGAAGTGCATGTCAGCAATGGCATCAGTATAGCTAAAGAGATGGAACATTAGCGGTGTGGAGATGTTATACGGCAGGTTGCCGAATACGCGCAGAGGCTGTCCCATTTTTTCTGACAGTTCGCCAAAGTTCATGGTCATGGCATCCTGCTGATAGATGGTCAGCTTTGGCCCCAGGAACGGGTGCGTTTGCAGGCGTGCGGCCAGATCGCGGTCCAGTTCGATAACGGTCAGTTCGTCGAGGCGTTCACCTACTGGCTCGGTCAGTGCGGCAAGACCTGGGCCGATTTCGACCATAGCCTGACCTTTCTGCGGATTAATGGCAGAGACGATGCTGTCGATCACGAACTGATCGTTGAGGAAGTTTTGCCCGAAGCGTTTTCGGGCTAAGTGGCCCTGATGGACTCGATTAGTCATTGAGTATTAACAATCATTTTGATGGCGAGATTAAGCGCCGTAATAAAACTGCCGACATCCGCTTTCCCCTGGCCTGCCAGATCCAGCGCAGTACCGTGGTCAACGGACGTTCGAATAAAAGGTAAACCGAGGGTGATATTCACCCCGCGGCCAAAGCCCTGGTATTTTAGCACGGGCAGGCCCTGATCGTGGTACATCGCAAGTACGGCGTCGGCATTATCCAGGTATTTCGGCTGGAAAAGGGTATCAGCAGGCAGTGGCCCGCTTAAATTCATCCCTTTTGCACGCATTTCTTCAAGTACCGGAATAATGGTGTCGATCTCTTCGGTGCCCATGTGCCCACCTTCACCAGCGTGTGGATTCAGGCCGCAGACCAGAACGTGTGGCTGTTTGATGCCGAATTTGGTTTGCAGGTCATGATGCAGGATCCCGATGATCTCCCGCAGCAGTTCCGGAGTGATGGCATCAGGGATGGCCTTAATGGGCAGGTGGGTTGTCACCAGAGCAACGCGCATCTCCTCCGTCGCCAGCATCATCACCACTTTCGGACTGTGCGAGCGTTCTTCAAAGAACTCGGTATGGCCGGTAAACGGGATACCCGCTTCGTTGATGACGCCTTTGTGCACGGGGCCGGTGATAAGCGCGGCAAATTCACCTTTCAGACAACCGTCGCAGGCGCGTGCAAGGGTTTCAACGACATAGTGGCCGTTTTCCGTGCTGAGCTGGCCTGGGACAACAGGCATACGAAGGGGAACAGAAAGCAGCGTGAGCGTACCGGCTTGTTGCGGTGCTGGCTGTTGACCTTCAACGTAAGGGATAAGCGTTAAAGGCAGACCGAGCAGTGTTGCCCGGTCTTGTAACAGTGTTGCATCAGCGCAGACAACCAGTTCTACCGGCCAGCTGCGCTGGGCGAGCTGGACAACGAGGTCAGGCCCAATCCCGGCGGGTTCGCCGGGAGTGATAACAACACGATGCTGTTTCATTAGTTACTCAGAATTTTCACGTAAGCACTGGCGCGTTGTTCCTGCATCCAGGTTGCCGCTTCTTCAGAGAATTTACGGTTAAACAGCATCCGGTAGGCTCTGTCTTTCTGCGCCGCGTCCGTTTTATCAACGTTACGGGTATCCATCAGCTCGATCAGATGCCAGCCAAACGAAGAGTGAACCGGAGCACTGATCTGGCCTTTGTTCAGCTTCATCAGTGCATCGCGGAATGCAGGATCATAAATATCCGCAGCCGCCCAGCCCAGATCGCCGCCCTGGTTAGCAGAGCCTGGATCCTGAGAGAACTCTTTTGCAGCATTTGCGAAGGATGTTTTACCGCTCTTAATGTCAGCAGCAATTTGTTCCAGTTTCGCACGTGCCTGATCATCATTCATGATCGGAGAGACTTTCAGCAGGATATGACGAGCATGGACTTCCGTAACGGAAATATTCTGGCTCTGCCCACGGAGATCGTTCACTTTCAGAATGTGGAAACCCACACCTGAACGGATTGGTCCGACGATATCGCCTTTCTTCGCTGTGCTCAGAGCCTGGGCAAAGATGGATGGCAGCTCCTGAATACGTCCCCAACCCATCTGGCCGCCTTTAAGCGCCTGTTGGTCTGCGGAGTAGGTGATCGCCAGCTTGCCAAAGTCACCGCCATTACGCGCTTGTTCGACAATAGAACGTGCCTGGCTTTCTGCTTCAGCAGCCTGATCGGAGGTTGGATTCTCTGGCAGTGGGATCAGAATGTGGCTCAGATTCAGCTCTGTGCTGGCATCATTCTGGTTACCGACCTGTTTTGCCAGCGCGTCCACTTCCTGAGGCAGGATCGTGACACGGCGACGTACTTCATTGTTACGCACTTCCGAAATCAGCATCTCTTTACGGATCTGGTTGCGGTAGGTGGCGTAGCTGATACCGTCGTAGGCCAGACGGCTGCGCATCTGATCCATGGACATATTGTTCTGTTTCGCGATGTTAGCAATCGCCTGATCGAGCTGCTCGTCAGTGACCTTCACACCCATTTTTTGACCCATCTGCAGAACGATCTGATCCATGATCAGACGCTCCAGGATCTGGTGGCGCAACGTTGCATCATCCGGAAGTTGCTGGCCTGCTTCGCCCGAATTGAGCTTCACAGATTTCATCAGACCGTCAACGTCACTTTCAAGCACGACGCCGTTGTTAACCACAGCAGCGACCTTATCAACAACCTGGGGGGCCGCGAAGCTGGTATTCGCAACCATAGCGACACCGAGCAGCAGCGTTTTCCAGTTCTTCATACTTTTTCCATTTCAATTAACCGCAAAGCGGATTACGTTGCAAATCAAGCACATTACAAGGAGCTACGGTACGGCAGAATGTTCGAACGAAGCATTTTCTGCGTACCCAGACCGTAATTGGAACTCAAACCGCGTAACTCGAAGTTAAAGCCAATCACGTTATCGTATTCGCTTTGATTGTTTTTAGTATCCCAGCCGTTAAGTTTGCGTTCGTAACCGACGCGCAGCGCGTAACAGCAAGAGTTATATTGCAGACCCACCATCTGGTCAGCTGATTTACTGGTGTTGGTGTCAAAGTAGTAAGCCCCTACGATTGACCAACGATCGGCGATTGGCCAACTTGCCGCCGCACCGACCTGAGAAATACCATCCGAATATTGCGGTAATTTCCAGTAGTTGATGCTGTTCTGGTCATTGCTTTTCGGTAGCGTTGCCTGAATGTATTCTGGGCTAGCGTAACGATAACTTACCTGAATCATACGATCTTCATCACGACGATACTCGATGGCCGCACTGCTGTTAGCGACATTGTCGAGACGAGTGTCATATTGCACACCGCCACGCAGACCCCAACGTTCAGTCATACGCCAGTAGGTATCTCCCGCCCAAACTATCGATCCCGTTTTGTTGTCTTTCTCCCACTGAATGTTGTCATCGCCAGTGCGAGACTCCGTGAAATAGTAAATTTGACCAACAGAAACGTTAAAACGTTCAACAGCAGCATCATCATAAACGCGCGATGTGACGCCGGTCGTTAACTGGTTAGCGGATGCGATACGGTCCAGACCGCCGTAAGTACGGTCACGGAACAAACCACTGTAGTCAGATTGCAGTAAAGCAGAGTCGTAGTTCTGAATGTTACTCTGATCACGATACGGCACGTACAAATACTGCATACGAGGCTCAAGCGTTTGGGTATAACCATCCGCCAACAATCCCATATTACGCTCGAAGATCAGCTTGCCGTCCATTTTGAACTGTGGGAGCGTTCGGTTGACCGATTCTTCCAGATGCGCATTGTTAGTTGTGTTGTAATTATCAACATTTTTTTGCTGATAGTGAGTCGCCATCAGCTTGGCTTCAGTGTTCAGGCTTGCCCAGTCGTTAGACCACGGCAAATTGATCTTCGGCTCCAGGTGAACTCGCGTGGCTTCAGGCATGTTCGAATCTGTGTTAACGAAATGCACCGCCTGAGCGTAAACATGGGTGTCGAATGGACCCACATCATTCTGATACCAGTTGACGTCCAACTGTGGCTCAGCGCCATAGGTAGGAGTGGACTGATCAGAAAATACCTGGAATTGCTTGGTCGAGACGGTTGCATCAAAGTTCTGCACCGCATAGCCTACGCTGAATTTCTGCGTGGCATAGCCGTCAGTACTCGAGCCGTATTTGGACGAGAAGTCATTAAAATAAGACGAATCGCTAACTTTGGTGTAGTCAACATTAAAACGCCACACCTGATCCATGACCCCGGAATGCTGCCAGTAATACAGCCAACGGTGACGGTTATCACCAGATACGTTTCTCACGTCGTCTTTGTAAACGTTATCTGACGGCAGATAATCCAGCTCCATCAGACCCGCACCCGCCTGGGTCAGATAACGGAACTCGTTTTCCCACATGATGTTGCCGCGCTTATGGATATAGTGCGGCGTGATCGTGGCGTCCATGTTGGGCGCAATGTTCCAGTAATACGGCAGGTAGAACTCAAAGTAGTTCGTGGTGCTGTATTTGGCATTAGGGATCAAGAAGCCGGAGCGACGTTTGTCACCCACGGGAAGTTGCAGGTAAGGGCTGTAGAACACAGGAACCGGACCCAGCTTGAAGCGCGCGTTCCAGATCTCGGCAACCTGTTCTTCACGGTCATGGATGACTTCGCTCCCGACCACGCTCCAGGTATTCGAACCTGGCAGACAGGAGGTAAAGGTACCATTTTCCAGAATGGTATAGCGGTTTTCACCGCGCTGTTTCATCAGGTCTGCGTCACCGCGCCCCTGGCGACCCACCATCTGGTAATCACCTTTCCAGACGTTAGTATCTTTAGTATTCAGGTTTGACCAGGCTTTCGGACCTTTCAGGATGACCTGATTGTCGTCATAGTGCACATTACCCAGCGCATCCACCGTTCGTACCGGCTCGGCCGCACCTTCCGGCTGCTTCTGGTGCAACTGCACTTCATCTGCCTGCAGGCGGCTGTTACCCTGGTTAATATCCACATTGCCCGTAAACGTGGCGTTGTCAGGATAGGTACCTTTGGAACTGTCGGCAGTAATGGTTACCGGTAAGTTATTTGTATCGCCACTCACCAGAGGACGATTATAACTTGGGACGCCAAGCATACACTGCGAGGCGAGATCGGCCGCCAGCCCCTGTTGACTGTACAGGGCTGTGCCAATCATTGTGGCCAGGAGGGTGGGGATACGTTTTTTCATACGTTGTATTTTATTGTTCCGTCATCAGTGGCTACGGCTTACAAACGCTCAGAGACTATCTTACTCATCAGCGCAGTACCAGCGTTAATCCTGCCGTTTGCGTGCCAGAGTGTTAGGCTCGCTATCGAATGACGAGTATGATAAAGCAAATTATAGGCGATGTCCTTCAATTGACCGTGGCTTGAACACTGTGATGATGGCGTTGCGTCGTCCAGGAATATGACTATCCGGGGAGTATATGCAGTATTGGGGTAAAATAATCGGCGTTGCGTTCGCCATCATCATGGGTGCCGGGTTCTGGGGAATTGTGCTTGGGCTTATTATCGGCCATATGTTTGATAAGGCGCGCAGCCGCAAAATGGCCTGGTTTGCCAACCAGCGCGAGCGCCAGTCCCTCTTTTTCTCAACCACCTTTGAGGTCATGGGGCACTTAACCAAATCCAAAGGACGCGTGACAGAAGCCGATATTCAGATTGCCAGCGTCTTTATGGATCGTATGAATCTGCATGGTGACTCCCGTCTGGAGGCGCAAAATGCGTTCCGCATCGGTAAATCGGATAACTATCCACTGCGCGACAAAATGCGTCAGTTCCGCAGCGTCTGCTTCGGACGTTTCGATTTAATTCGGATGTTTCTGGAGATTCAAATTCAGGCGGCATTCGCCGACGGCTCGCTTCATCCTAATGAACGTGATGTGTTATACGTCATTGCGGAGGAACTGGGGATTTCCCGTATGCAGTTCGACCAGTTCCTGCGGATGATGCAGGGCGGTGCGCAATTTGGCGGCGGCTATCACCAGCAGTCATCTGGCGGTGCCTGGCAGCAGGCGCAGCGTGGCCCGACGCTGGAGGATGCCTGCAATGTGCTTGGCGTAAAGCCCTCTGACGATCAGACCACGATTAAACGTGCCTATCGTAAGCTCATGAGCGAGCATCATCCGGACAAACTGGTCGCGAAAGGCCTGCCACCAGAAATGATGGAGATGGCGAAGCAAAAAGCGCAGGAAATCCAGAAGGCGTATGAGCTCATTAAAGAGAAGAAAGGTTTCAAATAAACAAAGCCCGACGGTGTCGGGCTTTTTTTAGAAGTCCACCGGGGCTTTAAACGTCATCGCGTTACCGAAGGCCGGGTGGGTAATGGTTAGCGTCTGGGCGTGCAGCTGCAGACGTGGCGCTAAGGCCAGCGCTTCAGGCGGTGCGTAGAAGCGGTCGCCCAGAATCGGATGCCCCATAGCGAGCATATGTACGCGCAGCTGGTGAGAGCGTCCGGTAATCGGCTTTAACAATACGCGCGCGGTGTTATCCGGCGCGTATTCCAGCACTTCATACTCGGTTTGCGCCGCCTTGCCGGTTTCATAACACACTTTCTGCTTTGGCCGGTTCGGCCAGTCGCAAATCAGCGGTAAATCCACCAGCCCTTCCTCCTGCGCCGGGTGACCCCATACGCGCGCCACGTACTGTTTTTTCGGCTCGCGCTCGCGGAACTGGCGTTTAAGCTCCCGCTCCGCCGCTTTATTCAGAGCCACTACAATAACGCCGCTGGTTGCCATGTCCAGACGATGGACGGACTCGGCCTGCGGATAATCGCGCTGAATGCGCGTCATCACGCTGTCTTTGTGTTCATCCAGACGTCCCGGCACGGACAATAAGCCGCTTGGCTTGTTAACGACCATAATGTGCTCATCCTGATAAAGAATGACCAGCCAGGGATCCGTCGGTGGATTGTAGGGCTCCATTACCATTTCGCGCTCCGTTTACTGATGCGTCACAACGATGAGACGCAGGGCATCCAGACGCCAGCTCGCCTGGTCCAGGCTTTCCAGCACCTGCTGGCGGTTGCTTTCAATCGCCGCCAGCTCGTCGTCACGGATGTTCGGGTTCACCGCTTTCAGCGCTTCCAGACGGGAAAGTTCAGCAGATAACTTCTCGTCCGCTTCACTGCGCGCGGCATCAATCAGCGCCCTGGCCGCTTTTTCAACCTGGGTTTCACCCAGTTGCAGAATGGCATGCACGTCCTGCTGAACTGCGTTGACCAGCTTGCTGCCCGTATGACGGTTTACCGCGCTTAGCTGACGGTTGAAGCTCTCGAACTCGACCTGTGCGGCCAGGTTGGTGCCGTTTTTGTCCAGCAGCAGACGCACTGGCGTCGGCGGCAGGAAGCGGGTGAGCTGCAGCTGTTTCGGCGCCTGGGCTTCCACAACGTAGATCAGCTCGACCAGCAGGGTACCGACCGGCAGCGCCTTGTTTTTCAACAGGGAGATGGTGCTGCTGCCGGTATCACCAGAGAGGATCAGATCCAGACCGTTGCGGATCAGCGGGTGCTCCCAGGTAATGAACTGGGCATCTTCGCGAGAGAGGGCCACATCGCGCTCGAAGGTGATGGTGCAGCCATCTTCCGGCAGGCCCGGGAAATCAGGGACCAGCATGTGATCGGACGGGGTCAGAACGATCATATTCTCACCGCGATCGTCCTGGTTGATCCCGACGATGTCGAACAGGTTCATGGAGAAGCTGATCAGGCTGGTGTCGTCATCCTGCTCTTCAATGCTTTCAGCCAGCGCTTGTGCCTTTTCGCCACCGTTGGAGTGGATCTCCAGCAGACGGTCACGTCCCTGCTCCAGCTGAGTTTTCAGCGCGTCGTGCTTCTCGCGGCAAGATTTGATCAGCTCATCAAAACCGTCGGTTGTTTCTGGCGCTGCCAGGTAACCGATCAGGTCGCTATGAACCTGATCGTAAATGGTACGGCCTGTTGGGCAGGTATGCTCGAATGCATCCAGACCTTCATGGAACCAGCGCACCAGAACGGACTGAGCGGTTTTTTCCAGATACGGAACGTGGATCTGAATATCGTGCGCCTGACCGATACGATCCAGACGACCGATACGCTGCTCCAGCAGATCCGGGTTAAACGGCAGATCGAACATCACGAGATTGCTGGCGAACTGGAAGTTACGACCTTCAGAGCCGATCTCAGAACACAGCAGAACTTGTGCGCCGCTGTCTTCTTCACCAAACCAGGCTGCCGCACGGTCACGTTCAACAATAGACATGCCTTCGTGGAACACGGCTGCACGAATACCTTCACGCTCACGCAGAACCTGCTCCAGCTGCAGTGCAGTGGCAGCTTTCGCGCAGATCACCAGCACTTTCTGAGAACGGTGTGCGGTCAGGTAGCCCATCAGCCACTCTACGCGTGGGTCAAAGTTCCACCAGGTGCCGGTATCACCTTCGAATTCCTGGTAAATTTGTTCCGGGTAGAGCATGTCACGCGCACGTTCTTCGGCGGTTTTACGCGCCCCCATGATGCCGGACACTTTAATCGCCGTCTGGTACTGCGTTGGCAGTGGCAGTTTGATGGTGTGCAGTTCGCGTTTCGGGAAACCTTTCACGCCGTTACGGGTGTTACGGAACAGAACACGGCTGGTGCCGTGACGGTCCATCAGCATATCGATCAGTTCTTTACGTGCTGATTCCGCGTTGTCACCTTCGCTGTTGGCTGCCTGCAGCAGCGGTTCAATATCCTGCTCGCCAATCAGATCGCTCAGGGTATTGAGTTCGTCATTGGACAGACGCTTGCCCGCCAGTAAAAGGGCGACAGCGTCGGCAACCGGGCGGTAGTTTTTCTGCTCTTCAACAAACTGCTCAAAATCATGGAAACGGTTTGGATCGAGCAGGCGAAGACGTGCAAAGTGGCTTTCCAGCCCCAGCTGTTCCGGCGTTGCGGTCAGCAGCAGGACGCCAGGTACACGTTCGGCAAGCTGTTCGATCGCCATATATTCGCGGCTCGGCGCATCTTCGCTCCAGACCAGATGATGCGCTTCATCGACGACCATCAGATCCCATTCGGCATCGCACAGGTGTTCAAGACGCTGCTTGCTGCGGCGCACGAAGTCCAGCGAGCAAATCACCAGCTGTTCGGTTTCAAACGGGTTGTCCGCATCGTGCTGGGCTTCTGCGTAGCGTTCGTCGTCAAACAGCGAGAAGCGCAGGTTAAAGCGGCGCAGCATTTCGACCAGCCACTGGTGCTGCAGGGTTTCAGGAACCACAATCAGCACGCGCTCGGCTGCGCCAGAAAGCAGCTGTTGATGCAGGATCATACCGGCTTCAATAGTCTTACCCAGACCCACTTCGTCTGCCAGCAGTACGCGAGGTGCATGACGACGGCCGACGTCATGGGCGATATTCAACTGGTGAGGGATCAGGCTGGTGCGTTGACCACGCAGGCCGCTCCACGGCATACGGTACTGTTCACTCTGGAACTTACGGGCGCGATAGCGCAGAGAGAAACGATCCATGCGGTCGATTTGCCCGGCAAACAGGCGGTCCTGCGGCTTACTGAAAACCAGTTTGCTGTCGAGCAGCACTTCACGCAGGATGACATTGGTCTCGTCAGTGTCCAGGCGAGTGCCAATGTAGGCGAGCAGTCCATTCTCTTCTTTTACGTCTTCAACCTTGAGCTGCCAGCCGTCATGGCTGGTCACGGTGTCACCCGGATTAAACATCACGCGGGTCACAGGGGAGTCATTGCGAGCGTACAGGCGGTTTTCACCAGTGGCAGGGAAGAGGAGGGTAACCATGCGCGCATCGACGGCAACGACAGTTCCTAATCCGAGTTCGCTTTCTGTATCGCTGATCCAGCGTTGACCAAGTGTAAAAGGCATAGTTGTTCGGCTCTAATCTTTAATTGCAGGCAATAGTTCGACCCCGTCAAAAAAGACGGTCATCGAAAAATGGGTCCGGGAATGGAAAGGGCGCTATGGTACTGGATGGCAGCCATTTCGTCACGCGTCAAAATAGGCCAAGTTGCCCTGTCACTAGTGTAGCAAAATCATCGTCGATGAAGGGTAAAATTCCCTCTGCAACGGGCTGGAGCTGGCGCGTCAGGTAGTGATCGTAATCGAGTGGCGACTGTTGATAATCAACAGGTTCCGGGCCGCTGGTGGTCCAGACATATTTGATTGTCCCCCGGTTTTGATACTGCGGCGAGCGACCCCGTCGCACATTCTCTTCATCCGCCAGACGGGCGGCGCGCACGTGTGGCGGTACGTTGCGCTGGTATTCAGCCAGCGGGCGGCGCAGGCGTTTGCGATATACCAGTTGATCGTCCAGCTCACCGGCCATCAGGCTGGCAATGGTTTCGCGCACGTAATCCTGATAAGGCTCATTGCGAAAGACCCGCAGATAGAGCGTTTGCTGGAACTGTTGCGCCAGAGGGGTCCAGTCGGTGCGTACTGTTTCCAGCCCTTTAAAGACCATCCTCTGCGCGTCGCCTTCCTGAATCAGCCCGGCGTAGCGCTTCTTGCTGCCCTGATCGGTACCGCGAATGGTGGGCATTAAAAAGCGGGCAAAATGGGTTTCATATTCCAGTTCTAACGCACTGGTTAACCGCTCTTTTTGCAAATGCACCCGCCACCAGTCGTTTACGTAGGCAACCAGCGCTTTGCCGATTTGCGCGGCATCGTCTTCCGAATGTGCACCCTTAAGCCACACAAAGGTGGAGTCCGTGTCGCCGTAGATGACGTCATAGCCCCTGGATTCAATCAGCGCTTTGGTCTGTCGCATGATCTCGTGACCGCGCATGGTGATCGAGGAGGCCAGCCGTGGGTCGAAGAAACGGCAGACGCTGGTACCCAGCACGCCATAAAAGGCATTCATGATGATTTTTAGCGCCTGCGAGAGCGGCTTATTGCCGTGGCGCTTGGCTTCGTCGCGACCGTGCCAGATGCTTCCGACGATCTCCGGCAGACAGTGTTTTTCGCGTGAGAAGCGAGCCCCGAGAAAGCCTTCGGTGCTGTGCTCATCATCCGGTTGGGCCATGCCCTCAACCAGCCCGACGGGATCGATCAGGAAGGTGCGGATTATCGACGGGTAGAGGCTTTTGTAGTCCAGCACCAGCACGGAGTCATACAACCCTGGCCGGGAATCCATGACATAACCGCCGGGGCTGGCCTGCGGTGGTACCTCTCCGAGATTCGGGGCGACATACCCCGCACGGTGCATACGGGGGAAGTAGAGATGACTAAAGGCCGCCACGGAGCCGCCGTGTCGATCGGCTGCGAGACCGTTTACCGTCGCACGCTCCAGCAGGAACGGCATAATCTCGGTTTTGTGGAAAATCTGCGTGACCAGCTCGCAGTCTTTCAGGTTATAGGTGGCAAGCGCCGGTTTATCTTCGTTAAAGCGGCGGTCTATTTCATCCATTCTGTCCCATGGGTTGTCGATAGATTTGCCTTCGCCAAGCAGCTCCTGCGCGACGGCTTCCAGAGAGAACGAAGAGAAGTTCCAGAAGGCGGATTTCAGTGCCTCAATGCCGTCGATAATCAGGCGGCCGTTAGCCTGGGCGAAGAATACGCCGTTTTTAAAACCATGTTCGCGCCATTCTATTTCCGTGTTGCCACGTCCCAGCATCAGCGGAATTCGGTACCGCTCGGCGTGTTTTTGCAACACCCGCAGGTCAAACTGCACCACGTTCCAGCCAATCAGCACATCGGGGTCGTACTCGGCAAACCACTGATTCAGTTTTTCCAGCAGATGAGGACGGCTGTTGACATACTCCAGCCGGAAATCCAGCGCGGAGGCATCGCCATTCGGCGGTCCGAGCATATAGACAACCCGATCGCCGCAGCCTTCCAGACCAATGCAGTACAGTTCCCCGTGGCGGGTGGTTTCGATATCCAGCGACACCCATTTCAGCGGCGGGCGATAGTGCGGGTTGGGCTTCAGGCGTGCATCGACAATTCGGCCGTTTTGCTCGGTGCCATCGACCCAAACCGGTGCGGTAATAAACCGCTCCATCAGAAAACGCTCCGGCGGACGGATATCCGCTTCATAAAGCGTGACACCTGCTTCACGCAGCAGTTTTTCATAGCGCATTAATTGCCGGTGGGCGCGACAGTAAAGTCCGTAAACCGGCTGACGGTGAAAATCCTTCAGTTCAAGCGGCGTGATGCGCCAGTTATTTTCGCCGCGCAGCAACTGCTTCGCTTTTTCGACGTGTGCTTCAGGAATAAAGGCCACGGATTCCTGTGGCGGCAGCGTAACATTCAGCGGGCCGTTGTCCGTTGCCAGCCAGAATGCAACCTCAGTACCTTGAGGGGTATCCCGCCAGTGTCGGGTCAGTAAAAAGCCTTCTTGCGCCTGCGCCACGCCGTTATCCCATAAAACAAAACCAGGCATGATTATAGCCTGGTTGAATAGTTTATGCTGGGTATATATACAGTTTATTGCCCGTAATAGGCTTTCGCACCGTGCTTGCGCAGATAATGTTTATCCAGCAGGGTTTGCTGCATATCCGGTAACTGCGGCGCCAGCTGGCGACAGAAGATCCCCATATAGGCAATTTCTTCGAGCACTATCGCGTTATGCACTGCATCTTCCGCGTTTTTCCCCCAGGCAAACGGGCCGTGGGAGTGCACCAGAACCCCCGGCATCTGAGCCGCGTCGATTCCCTGCTTTTCAAAGGTTTCGACAATCACGTTGCCGGTTTCCCACTCATATTCACCGTTGATCTCTGCATCGGTCATTAAACGGGTACAGGGAATGGTGCCGTAAAAGTAGTCCGCGTGCGTGGTGCCAGTGGCCGGGATGGACTGGCCAGCCTGCGCCCAGATGGTCGCATGGCGTGAATGGGTGTGGACAATGCCGCCGACCGTCGGGAATGACTGGTACAGCAGACGGTGAGTTGGCGTATCAGAGGAGGGCTTTTTCGTTCCTTCCACTACTTCGCCCGTGGCGATACTGACCACGACCATATCTTCCGCCGTCATTACGCTGTAATCGACGCCGGAAGGCTTGATCACAAACACGCCTTTTTCCCGATCAACGGCGCTAACGTTACCCCAGGTCAGGGTGACGAGATTGTGTTTCGGCAGCGCCAGGTTGGCTTCGAGTACCTGACGTTTGAGTTCTTCTAGCATGCAATCCTCCAGGAAAAGAGGCCCGCCCTGCGGCAGGCCAAAGATTCCCCTGTTAACGTTTTGAACCGTAATAGACTTCGTTCCAGCGCAGCGCGTCTTTGAAGGCTGGCAGGCGGGTATCGTTATCAATCACGGTCAGCTCGATATCGTGCAGTTCGGCAAACTGACGCATGTCATTGAGATCCAGTGCGTGGCTGAAGACCGTGTGGTGCGCACCGCCGGCCAGGATCCAGGCCTCTGACGCGGTTGGCAGGTCAGGCTGTGCTTTCCACAGGGCGTTGGCGACCGGCAGTTTCGGCAGGGAGTGCGGCGTTTCAACCGCGTCGACGCAGTTGACCAGCAGGCGGAAACGATCGCCCAGATCGATCAGGCTGGCGTTGATAGCCGGGCCAGTACGCGTGTTGAAGATCAGACGCGCCGGATCGGCTTTGCCGCCGATACCAAGGTATTGCACGTCGAGGATCGGTTTCTCTTCGACGGCGATAGAAGGGCACACTTCCAGCATGTGCGAGCCGAGTACCAGGTCGTTGCCGTTCTCGAAGTGGTAGGTGTAATCCTCCATAAAGGAGGTGCCGCCCTGCAGACCGGTCGACATCACTTTCATGATGCGAAGCAGAGCGGCAGTTTTCCAGTCGCCTTCGCCCGCAAAGCCGTAGCCCTGCTGCATCAGACGTTGTACTGCCAGGCCTGGCAGTTGTTTCAGACCGTGGAGATCTTCAAACGTGGTGGTGAAAGCGTGGAAGCCGCCCTGTTCCAGGAAACGCTTCATGCCCAGCTCAATGCGCGCCGCGTCCAGCACGTTCTGGCGCTTGTCGCCGTGGATCTGTGCCGCAGGCGTCAGGCGATAGCTGCTTTCGTACTCATCCACCAGCGCGCTCACGTCGCCATCGCTGATTTCATTCACCACCTGTACCAGGTCGCCCACGGCCCAGGTATTCACGGAGAAACCGAACTTGATCTGCGCGGCCACTTTGTCGCCGTCGGTCACAGCGACTTCACGCATGTTGTCGCCAAAACGCACCACTTTCAGGTGGCGGGTATCCTGTTTCGATACCGCCTGACGCATCCATGAGCCGATACGTTTTTGCGCGTGCTGATCCTGCCAGTGGCCAGTCACGACGGCGTGCTGCTGACGCATACGCGCGCCGATGAAGCCAAACTCACGGCCGCCGTGCGCGGTCTGGTTCAGGTTCATAAAGTCCATGTCGATGCTGTCCCACGGCAGGGAGGCGTTGAACTGGGTATGGAACTGAAGTAAAGGTTTATTGAGGATCGTCAGGCCATTGATCCACATTTTGGCGGGCGAGAAGGTGTGCAGCCACACCACCATCCCGGCGCATTTATCGTCGTAGTTGGCGTCCCGGCAAATGTGAGTGATTTCATCCGGCGTGGTGCCCAGCGGTTTCAGCACCAGTTTGCACGGCAGTTTAGCTTCTGCATTCAGCGCGTTAACGACGTGCTCCGCGTGTTTCGTCACCTGCTGCAGCGCTTCCGGTCCGTACAGATGCTGGCTGCCAATCACAAACCACACTTCATAATTATTAAAAATGGTCATCGTTGTGTCCTTAATGGGTCAGGGTTGCCGTAGTGTCCGCGGTGCTTTTGGCCGGGGCGGCGACAGGGAGATAGTGGAGTTCGGCGCTTTTTGCCCATTGCTGGTAGCGCTGATAAAGCTGTTCAAAGCGCTGCGCCTGCGAGGCGCGCGGCTGCAGGGTGTTTTCGACGGCGCTCGCCATATGCTGCTGAGCCGTCGGAATATCCGCGTGAACACCCGCGGCGACGGCGGCGAAAATTGCCGCGCCCAGCGCGCAGCACTGATCGGAGGCCACAATCTGCAGCGGACGGTTCAGCACGTCGCAGCAGGCCTGCATGATCACCGGGTTTTTACGGGCGATACCGCCCAGCGCCATCACGTTGTTCACGTCGATGCCCTGTTCGGTGAAGCACTCCATAATGGCGCGTGCACCAAACGCGGTGGCGGCAATCAAACCGCCAAACAGCGCAGGTGCGTCGGTTGCCAGGTTGAGATCGGTAATCACCCCTTTCAGGCGCTGGTTAGCAAACGGCGTACGGCGGCCGTTGAACCAGTCCAGCACCACCGGGAGATGATCGAGAGACGGATTTTTTGCCCAGGCGTCGGTGAGCTGTGGCAGGAGCTGTTTTTTGCTCTCGGCTATCTGGGTTTTCAGTTCAGGATGTGCCGCAGCCAGCTGATCCAGCGGCCAGCCCAGCACGCGGCCAAACCAGGCGTAGATATCACCAAACGCAGACTGACCGGCTTCAAGGCCGATAAAGTCTGGCACCACGCTACCGTCAACCTGGCCGCAGATACCTTTTACCGCGCGGTTGCCAACGGTGGATTTATCGGCCGTCAGAATGTCGCAGGTCGAGGTGCCGATCACTTTCACCAGCGTATTGGGTTGTGCACCTGCGCCGACTGCGCCCATATGGCAGTCAAACGCGCCGCCGGAGATGGCCACATTCTGCGGAAGCCCAAGACGCTTCGCCCACTCTTCGCAGAGCGTGCCGACGGGAATATCTGCGGTGAAGGTGTCGGTAAACAGCGGATATGTCAGGCTCTTGTTGATGATCGGGTCGAGTTCATCGAAGAACGCAGCCGGAGGCAGGCCGCCCCAGCTTTCGTGCCACAGGGATTTATGCCCGGCGCTGCAGCGACCACGACGGATATCCTGCGGGCGGGTGGTGCCGGAGAGCAGAGCGGGAACCCAGTCGCACAGTTCAATCCAGGAGACGGCCGCCTGGGCAACCGATGCGTCTGCACGGGTAACGTGCAGGATCTTGGCCCAGAACCATTCGCTGGAGTAAATGCCGCCGATGTAGCGCGAGTAGTCTGTTTTACCCGTTTGATGGCACAGGCGGGTGATGGCTTCGGCCTCTTCCACGGCGGTATGGTCTTTCCACAGCACGAACATGGCGTTCGGGTTGTCGGCAAACTCAGGGCGCAGCGCCAGCACGCGGCCTTCCGCATCCACAGGGGCTGGGGTAGAACCGGTGCTGTCGACGCCAATCCCGACAATCTCTGCCCGCTGAGCGTCAGTCAGTTCAGCAAGGACGGTTTTGATTGCCGCTTCCATTGACTCGATGTAGTCACGCGGGTGGTGACGGAACTGGTTATTTGGCGCATCGCAGTAGCGCCCCTCTTGCCAGCGCGGGTACCACTCAACGCTGGTTGCTATCTCCTGGCCGGACGTACAGTCCACTGCCAGCGCGCGAACCGAGTCGCTGCCAAAATCGAGGCCAATCGCAATTGCCATGGTGTTGCTCCATCAAAAAAACAGGTATGGAAGAACATTAGAGACTGGGGGCGAAAATCGTCAGGCAGGATCCGCTAATCTTATGGACTAAATTGCTGTTGCGATGGAAAGTGTGACGCCGTGCAAATATTCAATGTGGACATTTCTGCCGCACTTATAGACACTTTTGTTACTGCTTATTTGCCTGACCTGGCGGATAAATTAGTGGGAAAGGCTGAAACATGGCGGACGTAAAAGAGGCGTGATGCTTTTTGGATCTTTTCGCGGGCCATTTTTAACCTGCTTTTTACGATATGGACAATTGGTTTCCTTCAGGACCCTTGGGAGAACTGAATCTATGGCCGAAACGCAAAACGATCCTTTGCTGCCGGGATACTCGTTTAACGCGCACCTTGTGGCGGGACTGACCCCTATCGAGGCTGAGGGATACCTCGACTTTTATGTTGACCGCCCGCTCGGGATGAAAGGGTATATCCTCAACCTGACCGTGCGCGGGGAGGGGATCATCAAGAACGGTGACCAGCAGTTTGTCTGCCGCCCCGGCGATATCCTGTTGTTCCCGCCGGGGGAGATCCACCACTACGGGCGTCACCCGGATGCAAAAGAGTGGTATCACCAGTGGGTCTACTTCCGTCCGCGCGCCTACTGGCAGGAGTGGCTTTCGTGGCCTGCGATTTTTGCGCATACCGGTTTTTATCGACCGGATGATCTCCATCTTGCTCAGTTTCGCGAGCTTTTTGCGCAGATCATTGAGGCGGGGCAGGCGGGAGGACGTTATGCCGAACTGCTGGCGATTAACCTGCTTGAACAACTGCTGCTGCGGCGTATGGAGGCCATTAACGAATCGCTTAATCCTCCACTGGATAACCGCGTGCGCGACGCCTGCCAGTACATCAGTGACCATCTGGCAGATAGTCAGTTTGATATCGCCAGCGTCGCTCAGCACGTCTGTCTGTCTCCGTCGCGGCTGTCGCATCTCTTTCGCCAGCAGCTTGGCGTCAGCGTGCTAAGCTGGCGTGAGGACCAGCGTATCAGTCAGGCGAAGCTGTTACTCAGCACCACCCGGATGCCGATTGCCACCGTGGGGCGTAACGTGGGCTTTGAAGATCAACTTTATTTCTCTCGTGTTTTCAAAAAATGCACGGGTGCCAGCCCCAGTGAATTCCGCGCGGGTTGTGAATAAACGGTAAAAAAGATAAACAAACAGGTGAACTGTGGAAGCAACCTGTAAACTATTCAGACAATTGATGCCTTGACGCGGTGCGGGGCGCTAAGCAGAATCGCTGATTCGTTTTCTGACCGGAATAGTTATGCAGGCTTTGCTGGAACACTTTATTACCCAGTCCGTTATGTACTCGCTCATCGCCGTTGCGCTGGTGGCGTTTCTGGAATCGCTGGCGCTGGTCGGGTTAATTCTGCCCGGCACCGTGATGATGGCCGGGCTTGGCGCGCTGATTGGCAGCGGCGAGGTCAACTTCTGGCAGGCGTGGCTGGCCGGGATTATCGGCTGCCTGCTGGGCGACTGGATCTCCTTCTGGCTGGGCTGGCGCTTTAAGAAGCCTCTGCACCGCTGGTCGTTTATGAAAAAGAACAAAGCCCTGCTGGATAAAACCGAACATGCGCTGCACCAGCACAGCATGTTCACCATCCTGGTGGGACGCTTTGTCGGGCCGACGCGTCCGCTGGTGCCCATGGTCGCCGGGATGCTGGATCTTCCGGTCACAAAATTTGTTGTGCCGAATATTATCGGCTGTGTCTTCTGGCCGCCGTTTTACTTCCTGCCGGGGATCCTCGCGGGGGCGGCTATAGATATTCCTGATGGTATGCAAAGCGGTGAGTTTAAGTGGCTATTGCTGGCGACCGCTCTGCTGCTGTGGATCGCCGCATGGCTGTGCTGGCGGCTGTGGCGCAGCGCGAAAGTGAATATTGATCGTCTGACGCGCTACCTGCCTCGCTCACGCCTTTTGTGGCTTGCGCCGTTGACGCTCGGCATAGCCGTAGTGGCGTTGGTGGCGTTGATCCGCCACCCGCTGATGCCGGTGTATGGCGAGATTTTATTGAAGGTCGTCAGCCGTTAACTAATACCCAGAAGCTGTGATGCGCTCGCTTTCCCTCTTACCAGTGCTTCCGTTTCGCCATCCCATAAAATGCGACCCTCCGCGATCACCACCGATCGCGGAGCAATCCTCGCGGCATCCTCAATGCTGTGCGATACCATCAACATGGTGAGCTTCTGACGCTGGCAGACCTCCTGTACCAGAGCCAGCATCTCCTGGCGCAGCGCCGGGTCGAGTGCAGAGAAGGGCTCGTCCAGCAACAGAACAGGCTGCTCGCGTACCAGACAACGCGCCAGCGCGACACGCTGGCGCTGACCGCCGGAAAGCTCCCCTGGCAGACGGTCGATAAACCCGGTGATCCCCATCTGCCCGGCAATAAGCTCCAGCTTCTGGCGCTGGGTATCGTTCAGTTTTAACCCCGGATCCATCCCCAGGGCGATGTTCTGCCGTACGGTAAGATGGGTGAAAAGATTATTTTCCTGAAACAGCATCGACACCGGACGCCGGGCGGGTGGCGTGCGGGTATGATCGTGGTTTTCAATCATTATTGACCCGCTTGCCGGTTGCAGAAACCCGGCTATCAGATTGAGCAACGTGCTTTTTCCTGCTCCACTTGGGCCCAGAACCGCAATCATCTCTCCCTGGCGGGCAGAAAGCGTGAAGCGCATTGGCAGGTGCTGGTAGAGCCAGGTTACATCAATCAGTTTTAACATCACGCCCCGGAAGTTTTTCGATAACGGTAAATAAGGCAAAGCAGAGTAGCAGCAGTAAGAGTGCCGTGACGGCGCCATCCTGGCTACGGTAAGAGCCGATCTGCTGGTACAGCCAATATGGCAGCGTGCGGAAATCTTCATTGCCGAAGAGCGCGACCACGCCAAAATCACCGATTGAGAGCACGCAGGCGAAAGCCAGCGCCTGTGCCAGAGGGCGTTTTAGTGCCCGCAGTTCGACCACTCTCAGCCGTTGCCAGCCCTGAATGCCAAGTGACTGACACAGCAGAGCGTAGCGGCTATTAACGTCGCGCATCGGGTTTTCCAGTACCTTCAGAGCATAAGGGATCGCCATCAGGGCATTGGTAAATATCACAATGCCGTCGGCACTTTCCGGCAGACCCACGGTACTGTTGAAAAGTAAAAAGAATCCCGTCGCCAGTACAATGCCTGGCATGGCCAGGATAAGCATACCCGTTAGCTCCAGCGCCTGTCCGGCTTTACGGGCATGGCAGGCATAAAGCTCGCGACTGCTCCACAGCAGCATCATGGTCAGTATGACGCACAGCAACCCGGCGGCCAGCGCAATGCGCAGTGAAGTCCAGGTCGCTTGCCAGAGCACGGACTGCTGCAACACGGACAGGAGATTGAGGTTCAGGCCATCGACGATAACGGCCATCAGCGGCGGCAGCATCAGCAGCAGCGCCAGCGTAATAAGCGAAATATCGGTGATACGGCTACGCAGGCTATCCTGGGGATCGCGCCAGCCTGTTATCTGGTTACTGCCCGGCGGAATGGCTTTACTCAGACGCTGGCTCAGCAGCACCAGTACAAGACAGCACACCATCTGAACTATCGCCAGCAGCGCAGCCCGACCAGGATCGTAGTCGTAACTCAGCGCCTGATAGATTGCCAGCTCAATGGTTGTTGCCTGCGGTCCACCCCCCAGTGAAAGCACAGTAGCAAAGCTGGCAAAGCAGAGCATGAAGATCAGCGCGGCAACTGGCGGGATTTGGCGGCGCAGCCACGGCCATTCAACAAAGCGGAAGAAAGACCAGCCGCGCATGCCCAGCTGTGCTGCAAGCTGGCGTTGCTCGCCGGGGATATTTTCCAGCGCCTGTAAAAAGAGCCGTGTCGCCATCGGCATGTTGAAAAAGACGTGCGCCAGCAGGATGCCCTGAAGCCCGTATGGCGAGAAATGCCACTCCAGACCGAGCAGGCCGAACAGTGAAGCCAGCCAGCCCTGACGACCATAAACGCTCAGGATGCCAAACACGGCTACCAGCACGGGCAGGATCAGCGTCATGGCGCACAGGCGCAGCAGCGCCTGCCTGCCGGGGAAACGCCTGCGATAAAGCGCACGAGCAAGGAAAATGGCGGGGATCACCGACAGCAGGGCAGAGAGAAACGCCTGCCAGAAAGAAAAGCGGATAACGTGCCAGAGATAGCTGTCGTGCCAGAGGGAGAGCAGGTCACTCTCTGGCGCGTTCAACCACAATGCAAGAAAAGCGCCCAGGCTGACCGCCACCATCAGCATGGCGGCGAGCAGCCCAGGAATTAACCAGCCGGGAATTAGCGGCTGACGGCGCGTTGCCATTCACTTACCCATGCTGCACGCTGCGAAGCGACCTGTTGCGGCGTAAACTCCAGAGACGTTTGCGGTTTGGTCAGCTGCTCGAAACCTGCTGGCAGCGCTACGTTGGTCACGGGATACATCCAGTTACCCGCCGGAATGGCATTCTGGAATGCCGGTGAAACCATAAATTTCAGGAACTTCTCGGCAAGTTCTGGCTGTTTGCTGGCCGCGGTACGCGCAGCCACTTCCACCTGCAGGTAATGACCTTCAGCGAAATTGGCTGCGGCATAGTTGTCTTTCTTCTCGGCGATAATGTGGTAGGCCGGGGAGGTGGTGTAACTCAGTACCAGGTCGCTTTCACCTTTCAGGAACAGGCCGTAGGCTTCACTCCAGCCTTTAGTCACGGTGACGGTTTTGGCGGCCAGTTTCTGCCATGCTTCCGGCGCTTTATCCCCATAGACTTTCTGCATCCACAGCAGCAGACCCAGACCTGGAGTGCTGGTGCGAGGGTCTTCATAAATGACGCGCCATTTCTGATCGCCTTCCACCAGCTCCTTCAGGCTTTTCGGCGGGTTCTTCAGCTTGTTTTTGTCGTAAACAAAGGCAAAGTAGCCGTAGTCGAACGGAACGAAAGTGTCATTTTTCCAGCCGCCCGGAACGTTGACGGCATCTGCAGCTACGCCACTTTTGGCAAACAGTTTGGTCTGCGAGGCGGCCTCCAGCAGGTTGTTATCCAGCCCCAGCACCACATCGGCTTTACTGTTTTTCCCTTCCATACGCAGGCGGTTGAGCAGTGAGACGCCATCTTCCAGCGCCACGAATTTCAATTCACAGTTACAGTCCGCTTCAAAGGCTTTTTTCACCACCGGGCCTGGGCCCCAGTCAGCAGAGAAGGAGTCGTAGGTGTAGACCGTCAGAACGGGCTTCGCAATAGCAGGCAGCGCGAACAGCGCCAGCAGGGGGAGAACTTTTTTTAACACTTTGCACCTCAGGGTTGAGTGGCAAAGGATTTTGAGCAACAGCCTCAAATCCCTTCGCCGGCGTTATCCGGATCAGGTTCGACGGGTATTATCTCAGCGCACATCAGTGATGCAGCACCCCGTTGAGAACGGCGCTATTGTAATGATTTGGTGAATATTGCGAAAGCGTTATGGCTCCGGCGGGGCAAACCAGGCGGATTTAAAATCAAACCAGCCTAAGGTGTTCATCCGCAGGCCGCGCATACTGCGCTGACCCTGAATCATCAGCCAGTGATGGATCAGCGGCACAATCGCCTGCTGCGCGAGCAGTTGCTGACACCACGAGGCCAGGTTCATCTCACCTGCTCGCCACCGGGCGGCATCCTGCTGCCAGTCGCGTTCGATGCAGTGCTGGATCAGCGGCACTTCATACAGGTGAGAGAACAGCGAGAAATCGAGCGGTAGGGTGAAGTTGGCGCTGTTCAGCCAGATATCACTGACGATATCTCCGCGGTGCCATTCATCATAATCGACCTCCTGAATGTCGAGATGAACGCCTTCAGCAGCCAGCAGTTTGCTCATGATCCGGGCGATAAAGCGGTGTTCCACATGATCACGGTAATAGGTCAACGTGATCGACTCCAGCCCGGCAGGCTTTTCACCGTGAACCGGTCGGGCGTGATGCCAGCGAGGGAGCAGGCCGTATGCCGGGAACCAGTATGTCTGGTATTGTTCTTCTGCCTGATAGATAAGGTTAGCCGGAGAGAGAACGTGGCTAACCCACCTGCGTACCTCGCGACTGGCACCGCGATGGCTGCGAGCGTCAAACAGCAGGTAATAGCAGCCTTCTTCAAGACGGCTTTCAACCGCTTTTTCCCCCTCGGTTGGCCCTTCCAGCGTTAAGCCGCAGCTCAACTCTTCGCTGATGTCAGGCAGAACCCAGACGTTGACTTCATCGATCAGCGCGCGATAGCCAAAGTAGTCGTCAAAGGCGCGAATTTTAAGCTGGTTGCTGGTATTGCGCGTCACTGCGTAAGGGCCTGTCCCTACGGGCTGGCTGGCAAAATGAGGCAGAGATGCCCATTCGCGCGGCAGGATCATCGACGGAACATAGCCCATTAGCCACGGCAACCACTGGTCTGGCTCGGACAGTTCGATGTCAACGGTCCATGCTGTCGGGGAGTGGATCCGCGAGACATGGGCATACAGAGGAAGTGTGCGCGCGCGCTGAAGAGAATCAATGACGTCGCTCATCTCCAGCTCGCGGCCGTGGTGAAAGTGGATGCCAGGGCGTAAAAAAAAGCGCCAGTGAAGCGGGGAAAGTTGCTGCCAGTGGTGCGCAATATCTGCTTCCAGTTCCCCATTTTCCTCATTTATGCGCGTCAGGCCGCTGAAGATTTGTCGGGCCATATGGGTTTCAGAGCGACGCAACGCCGTGCCGGGTAACAGATTTTTCATTGGCCGATAGTAGAGCACCCGCAGGATGTGTCGGCCCTGACGAAAACTGCGCCCGAGATGTGAAACCAGCATCTGGCGTACGGCCGCTTTGTCGCCGACCAGCTGTACCAGCTGATCGATGCGATCCTGCTCCAGCAAATCTTCTGCACGCTGCTGCTGTAGCGCTAACCCGGTATAGAGAAAGGTCAGACGCGAGCGTTTGCCGCGACCCGCTTCTGCTTCCCAGCTCAACCAGCCTTGCTGTTGCATGGTGTTAAGCAGGGTACGCATATGACGGCGAGAACAGCTGAGCAGGTCAGCCAGCTCGTTCAGCGTGGTCTCCTTCGATTGCCCCTCACAGCACTGCCAGAGGCGGATAAATTGTTGTTGCAGTCGACCGGAAGGCATAAAAGAGGAACTCCTGACAAATAATCAGCAATTTATTAATCCCTATATTAAGCCAATAATAGTTCCCGATGAAGTGAGGAGGTAAATTATGAAGAGGTCTACCGCACGTCAGTTTTATCAGCACTATTTTTCAGCGACAAAAGGAACGTCCTGGCTGGCCCGCCAGTGTGCAGAGCAACGGCTGAAAATTCTGGAAGACCTGATGCAGTGGGACGTTACGAAAGCGACCTCTTCTCGCTGACTCGCCTCGATCATGTGTGACTGAGTATTGGTGCTTATCACCCGCCAGCAAAATGTTTTTGCTGGCTTTTTTCGTTTATTCTTTCACCCAATTTCGATTCGCTTTCACAAGGATTTTCGCATGCTCTGGTTGATGACAATGGGGCGACGCCTGAATGGCGTCTACGCCGCTTTTATGCTGGTGTCCTTTATGATGGGCGTTGCGGGGGCGCTACAGGCGCCGACGCTGAGTCTGTTTCTCAGCCGGGAGGTAGGGGCGCAGCCGTTCTGGGTTGGCCTGTTTTATACCGTCAACGCCATTGCCGGGATTCTGGTCAGCCTGGGGCTGGCAAAACGATCGGACAGCCATGGCGATCGCCGTAAACTGATCCTCTTTTGCTGCGCGATGGCCGTTGGCAATGCGTTACTCTTTGCCTTTAATCGTCATTATCTGACGCTTATCACCTGCGGCGTGCTGCTGGCGTCACTGGCCAATACCGCCATGCCGCAGCTGTTCGCACTGGCGCGTGAGTATGCCGACAATTCCGCGCGGGAAGTGGTGATGTTCAGTTCGGTGATGCGTGCTCAGCTTTCCCTGGCGTGGGTTATTGGCCCGCCTCTGGCCTTCATGCTGGCATTGAATTACGGCTTTACCGCCATGTTCTCCATTGCGGCAGGCATTTTTGCGATAAGCCTTGTGTTGATTGCTTTCGCGCTGCCGTCTGTGGCGCGCGTCGAGCAGACAACGGACAAACCCATTACTCAGGTGAGCGGCTGGCAGGACAAAAATGTCCGCATGCTGTTTATCGCCTCCACGCTGATGTGGACCTGCAACACGATGTATATCATCGACATGCCGCTGTGGATCAGCAGTTCCCTGGGGCTGCCGGATAAGCTCGCGGGGATCTTAATGGGGACGGCGGCCGGGCTGGAAATTCCGGCGATGATTCTGGCCGGGTATTACGTGAAGCGTTTTGGTAAACGCAGGATGATGGTCATTGCGGTGGCTGCCGGGGTGATGTTCTACGTGGGGCTGATCTTCTTCCACTCGCGGGAGGCACTGCTGGCGCTGCAGCTATTTAACGCTGTGTTTATTGGGATTATCGCCGGAATAGGCATGCTCTGGTTCCAGGATTTAATGCCTGGCCGTGCGGGCTCGGCGACCACGCTTTTTACCAACAGTATTTCCACCGGGGTGATTCTGGCGGGGGTGATTCAGGGGGCGCTGTCGCAAAGCTATGGACATGCGTCGGTCTACTGGATGATTGCGGCGATTTCGTTGGTTACGCTTGGGCTGACCTGCCGCGTAAAAGACGTGTGATCGGATGAATGAGAGGAGCCCGGGTCTCCGGGCTCAGCAAAGCTTTCTATTCCGAATACTGATATTTACGCTGTGCGCGTAAAGTCAGGTACATATGCACGAGACCCATAAATCCGTGTCCCCAGAAGTAGGTCTCAATAAATACCGTCAGGAATTTATGCAAATCTAAGACGGATTCCGTGACGGATGAAACCGGTCCGAGCGTGGCGTTCAGCACGAACCAGACAGCGCCGCAGAGTGCGACGCCCAGCAGTGCCAGAACCCCTAAACCTTGCACCGTTGCCGCCATCCCGCCAGCGTGAGCATCAGGAACCTGACGTTGCAAGAGAGTGCGAATATCATCAACGATTCCGCTGAAGTCCAGTGCCAGCCACGCGAAGTAATACTTAAATCCGCGCTGGGTTAACATCCATGCCATCATGGCAATACCGCAAAAAATTAAACCAAAGCCTGAAATAACATGAACCCAGGTGACAATCGCGTTCAGACCCGATTCACCAAGTGCTTCGCTTTCAGTAAAGTTGGAATTAATAATCTGGGCCAGCACCAGTACTGCAACAAGAATGTGCAGTATGCGAAGAAAAGGGGTTTCTTTATGGGGAAGCGTACCGCGTATTGTTGGATTCATCGCTTTTTACCTCAATGATGAGAGAGCTGATGCGATGGAGTGTGACGCAGATTAATTAACGAAACCTTAACGATAAATAAAATGCATCACACCGTAATCATCCACACTATTTTAGTGTGCCGGATCAATATGCGTCATAACATTAAGCACATTAAATTTTTGCATCACGTTGTTTCTGGCCTTCACGGCAATTTCATGTCCTTCTTTTACGCTTAATTCTCCGTCGACTTCAAGATGAACATCGACAAGGGCTAAGTCGCCCATCTTGCGGGTTTTTAAGTCATGGATCCCGGCGACACCTTCGGTTTCGAGCAAACACGTTTTGATGTCGCGCTCAAGGTCAGGTTCAAGCGAACGATCCATCAGGTCGTGCAGCGCGTCAGCAGAGAATTTGTATCCCATATGAGCGATGAACATCCCGACAATCAGGGCTGCAACCAGGTCCATAGAGTGAAAGCCCATTAAATTCCCGGCTATACCAATGGCGACAACCACGGATGAAGCCGCGTCAGAACGGGCATGCCAGGCATTAGCTATCAGTAGTGAGGACTGGATGCGTTTTCCCGTTGCAAGCATGTATCTGAACAGACTTTCCTTAATCACTAAAGCCAGTATCGCTACCCATAGCGCGGCTCCTTTCACTGTCTGGTGCGTCTCAGGGTTGAGCAGTTTATTGCCCGCCGACCAGAGCATTCCAATGCCCACAAGCAGCAAAATAGCACCAATAATGAGCTTTGCTCCGTTTTCGAAGCGAAGGTGACCATAATGATGATCGATATCTGAGGCTTTCTGGCTTTTCTTGTTCGCAATCAGAACGACAAAATCAGAAGATAAATCGGAAAGAGAATGAATCCCATCAGCAATTAACCCTTGCGAGCCGGAAAATAGTCCTGCAATGATTTGAAAACCAGTAAGTAATATATTTATTACCACGCTAACTAATGTGCATTTATGTATTTTTTGAGAACGGAAGTGAGACTTATTGCTATTTTGCTTTTCCATTTATATTTCCGCTGTAAGCCAACTTTTAGATTATCTTGCGCAGGCATTATTAAATTGACATTAAATATAATGTCATTAGCGGATATTTTTTCGAAAACGGCGTGTCAGGAGTGGTGGGTAAGGGAATAAAGCGTGGCCTGCAGAATAAACTGCAGGCCAGAGGTTTACTTCATAAACGCAGGCTGTTTGTGTTCGTAAGTTGCAATTGCCGCTTCGTGCTGGAGTGTTAAACCAATGCTGTCGAGACCGTTCAGCATGCAGTGACGACGGAACGCATCAATGCTGAAGCTGTAGGTCTTATCCCCGGCTTTCACGACTTCTGCTTCCAGATCCACCTCAAACGAAATACCTGGATTTGCCTGAACCAGAGCGAATAACTCGTCGACCTGCTCGTCCTTCAGTGTGACCGGCAAAAGCTGGTTGTTGAAACTGTTGCCGTAAAAGATATCCGCGAAACTTGGGGCGATAACCACTTTAAACCCGTAGTCGGTCAGGGCCCACGGAGCGTGCTCACGTGATGATCCGCAGCCAAAGTTTTCCCGCGCCAGCAGGATCGATGCGCCTTTATATTCCGGGAAGTTCAGAACGAATTCCGGGTTAGGGACTTCGCCTTTGTCATCCAGGAAACGCCAGTCGTTAAACAGATGGGCGCCAAATCCAGTGCGGGTGACCTTCTGCAAAAACTGCTTAGGAATGATCGCGTCGGTATCGACGTTAGCGGCGTCCAGAGGGACAACCAGGCCCGTATGTTGGGTAAATTTCTCTGCCATGATTGTCTCCTTATTTCAGGCTGCGAATGTCGGCGAAATGGCCGGTGACTGCCGCAGCGGCGGCCATTGCCGGGCTGACCAGATGGGTACGCCCACCGCGGCCCTGACGGCCTTCAAAGTTACGGTTGCTGGTGGAGGCACAGCGCTCGCCTGGATTCAGGCGGTCATTGTTCATGGCCAGACACATGGAGCAACCCGGCAGGCGCCACTCGAAACCTGCTTCGATAAAGATCTTATCCAGACCTTCGGCTTCGGCCTGGGCTTTTACCGGGCCGGAACCCGGAACTACCAGTGCCTGTACGCCAGGTGCCACTTTACGACCTTTGGCAATCTCGGCGGCAGCGCGCAAGTCTTCGATACGGGAGTTGGTGCAGGAGCCAATAAATACTTTATCAATGGTTACGTCGGTCAACGGAACGCCAGGTTTCAGCCCCATGTAAGCCAGCGCTTTTTCCGCACTGGCGCGCTCGACCGGGTCAGCGAAAGAGGCCGGATCGGGAATGGCGTCGTTGACAGAAATCACCTGGCCCGGGTTGGTTCCCCAGGTCACCTGAGGCGCAATCTCCTCTGCCTGCAGCGTGACAACCGTATCAAAGGTTGCCCCGTCGTCTGTTTTCAGGGTTTTCCAGTACGCGACGGCTTCGTCAAAATTATCTCCTTTCGGGGCATGCAGACGCCCCTTCACATAGCTGAAGGTGGTTTCGTCTGGCGCAACCAGACCGGCTTTGGCACCCATCTCAATGGCCATATTGCACAGGGTCATACGGCCTTCCATACTCAACGCCTGGATGGCCTCGCCGCAGAATTCCACTACGTGACCGGTGCCGCCTGCACTACCGGTTTTGCCAATAATCGCCAGCACGATGTCTTTTGCCGTGATACCCGGAGCGGCTTTACCCTTCACTTCAATCTTCATGGTTTTGGCACGACCCTGTTTCAGGGTCTGCGTGGCCAGCACGTGTTCAACTTCAGAGGTACCAATACCGAAGGCCAGTGCGCCGAACGCGCCGTGGGTCGCGGTATGGGAGTCACCGCAGACGATGGTCATCCCCGGCAGGGTAATCCCTTGCTCAGGGCCCATTACGTGGACGATGCCCTGGTACGGGTGGTTCAGATCGTACAGTTCAACGCCAAACTCGTTGCAGTTCTTAATCAATTCCTGCATCTGGATACGTGCCATCTCACCTGACGCGTTGATGTCTTTGGTCTGGGTGGAGACGTTGTGATCCATGGTCGCGAAGGTTTTACCCGGCTGACGCACCGGGCGCTTGTGCGCGCGCAGTCCGTCGAATGCCTGAGGAGAGGTCACTTCGTGCACCAGGTGACGGTCGATGTACAGCAGCGGGGTTTCGTTTGGTGCTTCGTAAACAACGTGCGCATCAAACAACTTTTCATATAAGGTCTTCGCCATGATTACACCCCTTCAGCGACATAGCGGGCAATGATGTCGCCCATTTCATCGGTACTGACTGCCGCCATGCCGCGTGCTAAATCACCGGTACGGACGCCTTCTTCTAACGCCCGGTTAATGGCGTTTTCAATTGCGGTTGCTGCATCGCCTGCATCCAGGCTGTAGCGCAGCAGCAGGGCCAGGGAGAGGATCTGCGCAATCGGGTTAGCAATGTTTTTGCCAGCAATATCCGGTGCGGAACCGCCCGCCGGTTCGTACAGACCAAAACCTTCTTCGTTCAGGCTGGCGGATGGCAGCATGCCCATGGAGCCGGTGATCATTGCGCATTCGTCAGAGAGGATATCGCCGAACAGGTTGGAGCACAGCAGCACGTCAAACTGGGACGGATCTTTAATGAGCTGCATGGTCGCGTTGTCGATGTACATATGCGACAGCGCGACGTCCGGGTACTGCTTAGCGACTTCGCCGACGATCTCACGCCACAGAATGGATGACTGCAGCACGTTCGCTTTATCAATGGAGGTCACTTTATGGCGGCGTTTGCGCGCAGACTCAAAAGCGATGTGGGCGATACGTTCGATTTCAAAACGGTGATACACCTCGGTATCAAACGCTTTTTCATGCTGGCCACTGCCTTCGCGGCCTTTTGGCTGACCAAAATAGATGCCGCCGGTCAGCTCACGCACGCAAAGAATGTCGAAACCGTTAGCCGCAATATCGGCACGAAGCGGGCAGAACTCTTCCAGACCCTGATACAGCTTCGCCGGACGCAGGTTGCTGAACAGCTTGAAATGCTTACGCAGCGGCAGCAGTGCGCCACGTTCTGGCTGCTCTGCCGGTGGCAGGTGTTCCCATTTTGGACCACCGACTGAACCAAACAGCACGGCATCGGCATTTTCGCAGCCTTCGACGGTCGCTTTTGGCAACGGCGTCCCGTGATTATCAATCGCAATGCCGCCTACATCGTAGTGGCTGGTGGTGATTTTCATCGCAAAACGCGAACGAACGGCTTCCAGTACTTTCAGCGCCTGTGCCATCACTTCCGGGCCAATACCGTCACCCGGCAACACAGCAATATGGTAATTCTTCGACATTACACGGTTTCCTTTTTGTTCTCTTTATTCTGAGCTTTGCGTTGCAACTCTTTTTCGACTTCAGCGGCGCGCCAGATGTTGTTCAGAACATGCACCATCGCTTTCGCGGAGGATTCAACAATATCGGTTGCCAGACCTACACCATGGAAACGGCGGCCATTGTGAGTGACAACAATGTCGACCTGGCCCAGCGCATCTTTGCCATGACCTTTTGCCGTCAGGTCATATTTCACCAGCTCAACGTCGTATTCGGTAACGCGATTGATCGCCTGATAGATGGCATCGACAGGACCATTGCCGTTCGCGGCTTCCGCTTTAATTTCATCACCACAGGCCAGTTTGACCGAGGCGGTTGCGATATCGCTGGAGCCTGACTGTACGTTGAAGTAATCCAGACGGAAGTGCTCTGGTTCTTCCTGCTGCTTGTTAATAAAGGCCAGCGCTTCCAGGTCATAGTCGAACACCTGACCTTTTTTGTCGGCCAGTTTCAGGAACGCGTCGTACAACTGATCCATGTTGTAATCGCTGTCCTGATAACCCATCTCTTCCATACGGTGTTTTACTGCGGCACGACCGGAACGCGAAGTCAGGTTCAACTGCACCTGGTTCAGACCGATCGATTCCGGAGTCATGATTTCGTAGTTTTCACGGTTCTTCAGCACGCCATCCTGGTGTATACCGGAGGAGTGTGCGAAGGCGCCAGTGCCGACGATCGCTTTGTTGGCCGGAATAGGCATGTTGCAAATCTGGCTGACGGTCTGGCTGGTGCGCCAGATTTCGTTGTGATTGATGCGGGTGTGCACGTTCATAATGTCTTTGCGCACTTTAATCGCCATGATCACTTCTTCCAGCGAACAGTTGCCCGCACGTTCACCGATACCGTTCATCGCGCCTTCAACCTGACGCGCGCCGGCGTGTACCGCGGCTATAGCATTGCCAACGGCCAGACCCAAATCATCATGGGTATGAACAGAGATAATAGCTTTATCAATATTCGGTACGCGCTCATACAGGCCAGTGATGATGTTGGAGAACTCAAAAGGCATGGTGTAACCGACGGTGTCCGGGATGTTGATGGTTTTGGCACCGGCGTTGATTGCGGCTTCAACCACACGCGCCAGGTCTTCAATCGGCGTACGGCCTGCATCCTCACAGGAGAATTCAACGTCATCGGTGTAGTTGCGTGCGCGCTTCACCATGTACACCGCGCGTTCAATCACTTCATCCAGGGTGCTGCGCAATTTGGTTGCGATATGCATCGGTGAAGTAGCAATAAAGGTATGAATACGGAAGGCTTCGGCAACTTTCAGTGACTCAGCCGCGACGTCGATATCTTTCTCTACGCAGCGTGCCAGACCACATACGCGGCTGTTTTTAATGGTACGCGCAATGGTCTGGACGGATTCGAAATCACCCGGAGACGAGACAGGGAAACCTACCTCCATCACGTCGACACCCATACGTTCGAGAGCCAACGCGATCTGCAGTTTCTCTTTTACACTCAGGCTTGCCTGCAACGCCTGTTCACCGTCACGTAATGTGGTATCGAAAATAATGACTTGCTGGCTCATGGGTTAGGTCCTTGTCAGTCTTAGGGCGCCTTGCTACGAGCATAAAAAAACCCGCGCAGTGGCGCGGGTTTTTAGTCTTACTGGTGACGATTCAACGCTGAATTTCGCCCGCCAGTCTACCGCGCACAGTGGATGCGTTTAGTAGTAGTAGACCGGTGAAACGAATGGTGCGAATCATGAATCGTGCTCCGTTAAATTCAATATGCTTTTAGTGGTACTGGATACGGCCTTTCATGTCAACCCCTGACGATAAAAACGGACCTGAAGGGCGTAACAGGCAAGATGCCTGCATTAGCTAATTGTGCTGGATTTTACTTTCATGACCCGACTAATTGTCTAATTTTGGACTTGAAAAACAGATTGCTGAAACAAATAAATATAATTGGTATAAATTGAGTAAAACACGTCGCAGTGAATGCATTATGCTTAAATTATTTTAATATCATTAAGTTATGGGTTTGGTGAATGTTTTTGATGCCGTTTAAATGCCAATGGAGATAACAGGTTGTTAACCAACTGTAGATGAATGGCGTTAACAGTTTAATAATACTTAAGTCATCATTAACTTTATGGTGATTGTATATTGGTTTGGTTTATGGTTTCATTCCTGGCATAAAGTTAAGTGTATCATTTTTGCGATCTTTTGTTTTTTTAGTCTTTGCATCATCTTTATATATTCCGAATTTTAAATAATTCTCTTTTGCTAATCGTATTTGCATGATAAATCATATTTTCCGGGATTATTATCGTACCTTGGCAAAGGGAGTGTAGCGTGACAGTGGAGTCTGAAGTGCCAGAAAATAATATTAAACAACCTCAAACTTCTGATGGGATTAAACCGCAATTACGCACGGTGGATCTTAATCTTCTGACGGTGTTTGATGCTGTCATGCAGGAACAGAATATTACCCGCGCGGCACAAGCGCTGGGGATGTCACAACCTGCCGTGAGTAATGCCGTTGCCAGACTTAAGGTCATGTTTAACGACGAATTATTTGTTCGTTATGGGCGCGGGATCCAACCCACGGCGCGCGCATTCCAGTTATTCGGTTCTATCCGGCAGGCATTACAGCTGGTTCAAAATGAGCTGCCGGGGTCCGGCTTTGAACCCTTAAGCAGTGAGCGAGTATTCCATCTTTGTGTCTGTAGCCCATTAGATAATTATTTAACCTCGATTATTTATAATAAGGTTGAAGAAATTGCTCCGAATATCAACCTTGTTTTTAAGTCATCCTTAAATCAAAACACAGAACATCAGTTACGCTATCAGGAGACGGAATTTGTTCTGGGATATGAAGAATTCCGTCGACCTGAATTCTCCTGCGTGCCGCTGTTTAAGGATGAAATGGTTTTAGTTGCCAGTAAAAAACACCCACGGCTGAATTCTCCTCTACGAGAAAGTGATGTTTATAGTGAACAGCACGCCGTTGTAACACTCGACAGATATGCTTCCTTTAGTCTGCCGTGGTATGACTCCGTTGATAAACAGGCCAGCGTGGCTTATCAGGGGATGGCAATGGTTAGCGTATTAAACGTTGTCTCACAGACTCAGCTGGTCGCTATTGCGCCGCGTTGGCTGGCAGAAGAGTTTTCCGACCCGTTAAATCTGCAAATATTGCCACTGCCGCTCAAGCTGAATAGCCGTACCTGTTATCTTTCCTGGCATGAAGCTGCGGGGCGTGACAAAGGACATCAGTGGATGGAAGAGTTGCTTATTAGCATTTGCCGCCGGTAAACGCATCAGGGTAAATTGCATCGATATATGTGATTTATCCTGACTTCATTTTGATTATTGATATTTTATTCTGTTGTGATTTTTTTTGGCTGCTATCAGGCTCGCAAAAATAGATGAATTACTAAATCATCGCGCTTTTTAGCGATGATTTATCATCGCATCCTCTAATGCCAGATGAATTGACCACATCGCCTCCCAATGTCTGTTTTTTCTGCTTTAAGTACCTCTTCTCTCTGCCGGTTTGCTAATTGCCTGCCTCATAACGAGCGGTTAAGGTAAGGATCACTCTGCAAAATATAAGATTGGTTCATCCCAATCGTAAGACGGTGCGGAAATGAATTCGGCAGTCCGTCTATAACAAAATGCCTGGAGGCAAAGCATGGAGATGTTGTCTGGCGCGGAAATGGTCGTGCGATCGCTTATCGATCAGGGCGTGAAGCAAGTGTTCGGCTACCCTGGCGGCGCAGTCCTTGATATTTATGATGCGCTGCATACGGTAGGTGGCATTGACCATGTTCTGGTACGCCACGAGCAGGCGGCAGTACACATGGCTGACGGCCTGGCACGTGCGACGGGTGAAGTGGGCGTGGTCTTAGTCACGTCAGGTCCTGGTGCAACTAACGCCATCACCGGTATTGCAACGGCGTATATGGACTCTATCCCGCTGGTGATCCTCTCCGGGCAGGTGGCGACCTCACTGATCGGCTACGATGCGTTTCAGGAGTGCGACATGGTGGGGATTTCGCGTCCCGTTGTGAAGCACAGCTTCCTGGTAAAGCAAACCGAAGACATTCCTGGCATCCTGAAAAAGGCCTTCTGGCTAGCGGCAAGCGGGCGTCCGGGACCGGTGGTGGTCGATCTGCCTAAAGATATTCTGAACCCTGCAAACAAGCTGCCTTATGTCTGGCCAGAATCGGTCAGCATGCGCTCTTATAACCCAACAACGCAGGGGCATAAAGGTCAGATCAAGCGAGCGTTGCAAACGCTTCTGGCGGCCAAAAAACCGGTGGTTTATGTCGGCGGCGGGGCGATCAATTCTGCCTGCGAAGTACAGCTTCGCGAACTGATTGAAAAGCTTAACCTTCCTGTAGCGTCGTCGCTGATGGGGCTTGGGGCATTCCCGGCCACCCACCCTCAGGCGCTGGGAATGCTGGGTATGCACGGTACCTATGAAGCCAACATGACTATGCATCATTCTGACGTGATCTTTGCGGTCGGGGTGCGCTTTGACGATCGTACTACCAACAATCTGGCGAAGTATTGTCCGAATGCCACCGTGCTGCATATTGATATCGATCCGACGTCAATTTCAAAAACGGTGTCGGCGGATGTGCCGATCGTCGGTGATGCTCGTCAGGTTCTGGAGCAAATGCTGGATCTGCTGGCCCAGGAGAACGCTACCCAGCCGCTGGATGAGATCCGTGACTGGTGGCAGCAGATTGATCGGTGGCGTGCGCGCCAGTGTCTGAAATATGACACGCAAAGCGAAAACATTAAGCCGCAGGCGGTTATCGAAGCGGTGTGGCGACTGACGAAAGGTGAGGCTTACGTGACCTCAGACGTGGGGCAGCACCAGATGTTTGCCGCCCTGTATTACCCGTTTGATAAACCGCGACACTGGATCAACTCGGGCGGCTTAGGAACGATGGGCTTTGGTCTACCTGCGGCGCTGGGCGTGAAGCTGGCACTGCCGAATGAAACCGTCGTCTGCGTAACCGGGGACGGCAGTATCCAGATGAACATTCAGGAGTTGTCTACCGCGCTGCAGTATGAACTGCCGGTTCTCGTGCTGAACCTGAATAACGGCTACCTGGGTATGGTCAAACAGTGGCAGGATATGATCTATTCAGGCCGCCATTCACAGTCATATATGAAATCGCTGCCGGATTTTGTTCGTCTTGCTGAAGCTTACGGTCACGTTGGCATGCGGGTGACAGATCCAGCTGAGCTGGAAACGAAGCTCGCTGAAGCGCTTGAACACGTTAAAAACAACCGCCTCGTCTTTATGGATGTGATTGTTGATGGGACCGAGCACGTTTATCCGATGCATATTCGCGGTGGTGGTATGGATGAAATGTGGTTAAGCAAAACGGAGAGAACCTGATATGCGCCGGATATTATCTGTGTTACTGGAAAACGAGTCTGGCGCACTGTCGCGCGTCATTGGGCTATTTGCGCAGCGCGGCTATAACATTGAAAGCCTGACCGTTGCACCGACGGACGATCCGACGCTGTCGCGGATGACCATTCAAACCGTCGGCGATGCCAAAGTGCTTGAGCAAATTGAGAAGCAACTGCATAAGCTGGTTGATGTACTGCGCGTGAGCGAGCTGGGCCAGGGGGCCTATGTTGAGCGTGAGGTCATGCTGGTGAAAATCCAGGCCACCGGCTACGGACGTGAGGAGGTCAAACGCAGTGCGGATATCTTCCGTGGGCAGATTATCGACGTCACGCCTTCCCTCTATACGGTTCAACTGGTCGGTACAAGTGACAAGCTGGATGCTTTCCTGGCGTCCGTGCGGGATGTAGCAAAAATTGTTGAGGTCGCGAGATCGGGCGTGGTTGGCCTGTCACGCGGCGAGAAAATCATGCGTTAGTTGTCAAAAAGGTTCGCCTCTTTCAGCCCGGTCACCAAAGCCGGGCTTTTTTTTGCGTAATCAGCCGACAACGCAGATAAAAGCGGTTGCCGCGAAGGCTTTTCTGCGTTTAGATGTTAAAAGATTTAACCATAACCTTGACAGGGCCATGGACTCTTTTCTTTTTTTAAGGGGCAATTGTGAAACTGGATGAAATCGCCCGGCTAGCCGGCGTGTCACGAACAACGGCCAGCTATGTGATTAACGGTAAAGCAAAGCAGTACCGTGTCAGCGATAAGACCGTTGAAAAAGTTATGGCGGTGGTTCGTGAACATAACTACCATCCGAATGCTGTCGCAGCCGGTTTGCGTGCCGGGCGCACCCGCTCTATTGGTCTGGTGATCCCGGATCTGGAAAACACCAGCTACACCCGTATCGCTAACTATCTTGAACGTCAGGCTCGCCAGCGTGGTTATCAATTGTTGATTGCCTGCTCGGAAGACCAGCCCGACAACGAGATGCGCTGCATTGAGCACCTGCTCCAGCGTCAGGTGGATGCCATCATCGTTTCGACCTCTTTGCCACCAGAGCATCCGTTTTATCAGCGCTGGGCTAACGATTCGTTCCCGATTGTTGCGCTGGATCGCGCCCTGGATCGCGAACACTTCACCAGTGTTGTGGGAGCCGATCAGGATGATGCGGAAATGCTGGCTGCAGAGCTAAGAACCTTTCCGGCTGAAACCGTGCTTTATCTTGGCGCGCTGCCGGAGCTGTCTGTGAGCTTCCTCCGTGAACAGGGATTCAGGACCGCCTGGAAAGACGATCCGCGTGAGGTTCACTATCTCTATGCTAACAGCTATGAACGTGAAGCAGCCGCGCAGCTGTTCGAGAAATGGCTGGAGACGCACCCGATGCCTCAGGCATTGTTCACCACCTCGTTTGCTCTTCTGCAAGGTGTAATGGATGTGACCTTACGTCGGGAAGGTAAGCTGCCATCAGACCTGGCCATTGCCACTTTCGGTGATAACGAACTGCTCGATTTCCTCCAGTGCCCGGTGCTGGCGGTGGCGCAACGTCATCGTGATGTGGCTGAACGTGTACTGGAGATTGTGCTGGCGAGCCTGGATGAGCCGCGGAAACCGAAGCCGGGCCTGACTCGTATCAAACGTAATCTCTACCATCGCGGAATTTTAAGCCGCAACAAATGAAATGACTGGGGCGGCGAAATCTGCCCCATTTTGTTGTAATAATTCGCAGAGATAATTCCCTGACAGAAATTAGGATAATTCCTTAGGAATCATAATCGGCTATTTCTCTTAATTCATTTTGACTTTTAAAATGAGCGTCAAAGAACTTTTAAGCGGGTTTAAGCACCTATTTTTGTATTGTTTTGTTACAAAGCCTATTCGGTCGATGAATATTCAGACGTTTTTCCTTCTCCTGTGTCCGCTTGCATGCCAGCCGCCGTGCTTATCGAGCGCGGTGATGAATCTGGCGCTGTTATCCCCTGAGAATCTGTCATAAAATGCTGCCCGCGTCGCAAACTGACACTTTATATTTATCTGCGATGATATTGAGTGAGTCTTAACGCTCGTGTGCATATTCGGTTTTTTTCTTACAAATATTCATAACGTTAATTTTGCCTCGCCAGTTGTGCAGTTATTAACCAGGACTGTTTAACTCTGTAAATAGAGGGCATTTGAGTCCTTACAGGGAGAGTCCTGGCTTGACAAGCTTTTCCCTCGCTCCGTAAACTCCTTTAGGTGGGAATTTGTGGGTTAAAGTGGTGAGGAGGGGTGAGACTGGCATGTTCCGTGGAGCTACGTTAGTCAATCTCGACAGCAAAGGGCGTTTATCGGTACCAACCCGATACCGCGACCAGCTGATTGAGAACGCTGCGGGTCAAATGGTTTGCACCATTGACATTAACTCCCCCTGCCTGCTGCTTTACCCCTTGCCTGAATGGGAAATTATTGAGCAAAAGCTGTCGCGACTGTCGAGCATGAACCCGCAGGAACGCCGCGTGCAGCGGTTGTTATTGGGACATGCGAGTGAGTGTCAGATGGATAACGCAGGGCGATTACTGATTGCACCTGTGTTGCGGCAACATGCCGGTCTGACCAAAGAAGTGATGCTGGTCGGGCAGTTCAACAAGTTTGAACTGTGGGACGAAACGACCTGGTATCAACAGGTCAAGGAAGATATCGACGCTGAGCAGTCTGATTCTGCAACATTATCGGAACGGCTGCAGGACTTGTCTCTATAAATATGATGGAAAATTATAAACATACAACGGTGTTACTGGACGAGGCCGTTAACGGCCTGAATATTCGTCCGGATGGCATCTACATTGATGGCACTTTTGGTCGCGGTGGCCATTCGCGTTTGATCCTCTCCCAACTTGGAGCGGAAGGACGTCTGCTGGCAATCGATCGCGATCCGCAGGCGATTGCCGTGGCGCAAACCATCGATGACCCACGCTTTTCCATCGTGCATGGACCTTTCTCTGCGCTCGCGGAATATGTTGCTGAGCGCGGCCTGACGGGCAAGATCGACGGGATTCTTCTCGATCTTGGCGTCTCTTCACCACAGCTTGATGACGCTGAGCGTGGCTTTTCCTTTATGCGTGATGGTCCGCTGGACATGCGTATGGACCCGACTCGTGGCCAATCTGCCGCTGAGTGGTTACAGACTGCTGACGAAGCCGATATTGCATGGGTAATCAAAACCTTCGGCGAGGAGCGCTTTGGCAAACGTATTGCGCGCGCCATTGTTGAACGCAACCGCATTGAGCCAATGACCCGCACTAAAGAGCTGGCCGAGGTGATCGCGGCGGCGACACCGGTGAAGGATAAACACAAACATCCCGCGACCCGTACCTTCCAGGCGGTTCGCATCTGGGTAAACAGTGAACTGGAGGAAATAGAGCTGGCGCTAAAAAGCTCGCTCGACGTGCTGGCCCCGGGTGGGCGGTTATCCATCATCAGCTTCCATTCGCTGGAAGACCGTATTGTGAAACGCTTTATGCGTGAACAAAGCCGCGGTCCACAAGTCCCAGCGGGGCTGCCGATGACGGAAGAACAACTCAGGAAGCTGGGTGGCCGTCAGTTGCGAGCATTAGGCAAGTTGATGCCGGGCGAAGAAGAGGTGGCAGAGAATCCACGTGCCCGTAGTTCAGTGCTGCGTGTTGCAGAGAGGACGAACGCATGATCAGCAGAGTGACAGAGACCCTAAGCAAAGTTAAGGATTCGTTAGGAAGCAACGAGCGCCATGCCTTGCCTGGCGTGATCGGCGACGATCTTTTGCGGTTTGGGAAGCTGCCACTCTGCTTGTTCATTTGCATCATTGTGACGGCAGTAACGGTGGTCACCACAGCCCACCACACTCGTTTATTAACTGCGCAGCGCGAGCAGATGGTACTGGAACGCGATGCGCTGGATATTGAATGGCGAAATCTGATCCTTGAAGAAAACGCGCTCGGCGATCACAGCCGGGTTGAACGGATCGCAACGGAAAAGCTGCAACTGCAGCATGTTGATCCTTCCCAGGAAAATATCGTAGTACAAAAATAAGGGAAAACGCGACGCATGAAAGCAGCGGCAAAAACGCTAAAACCAAAACGTCAGGAAGAACAGGCCAACTTTGTCAGTTGGCGTTTTGCGTTGCTTTGCGGCTGCATTTTACTGGCACTGGGTTTTCTGCTGGGACGCGTGGCATGGTTACAAATCGTCGCGCCTGACATGCTGGTACGTCAGGGCGATATGCGCTCTCTGCGTGTCCAGGAGGTCTCGACTTCCCGCGGGATGATCACTGACCGCTCAGGTCGTCCGTTGGCGGTGAGTGTGCCGGTCAAAGCGATCTGGGCTGACCCGAAAGAGCTGCACGATGCCGGGGGGATTACCCTCGATAACCGCTGGAAAGCGCTCTCCGATGCTCTGAAAATGCCGCTGGACCAGCTTGCCTCCCGCGTCAACGCTAACCCGAAAGGGCGTTTTATCTATCTGGCGCGTCAGGTGAACCCTGACATGGCTGACTACATTCGCAAACTGAAGCTGCCGGGCATTCATCTTCGTGAGGAATCCCGCCGTTATTACCCTTCCGGCGAAGTAACTGCTCACCTCATTGGCTTCACTAACGTCGATAGCCAGGGGATTGAGGGCGTTGAAAAAAGTTTCGATAAGTGGCTCACCGGCCAGCCGGGCGAGCGAATCGTGCGTAAAGACCGCTATGGTCGCGTGATCGAAGATATCTCGTCCACGGACAGCCAGGCGGCACACAACCTGGCGCTGAGTATTGATGAGCGCTTGCAGGCGCTGGTCTACCGCGAGCTGAACAATGCTGTGGCTTTCAACAAAGCGGAGTCAGGTAGCGCCGTGCTGGTGGATGTCAGCACGGGCGAAGTGCTGGCGATGGCCAACAGTCCATCCTATAACCCGAACAACTTTACCGGCACCGCAAAAGACGCGATGCGTAACCGGGCGATCACCGACGTGTTCGAGCCGGGCTCGACGGTAAAACCGATGGTGGTGATGACGGCGCTGCAGCGAGGCATCGTCAATGAAAACACGGTTCTGAACACGATCCCTTACCGTATTAACGGCCACGAGATTAAAGACGTGGCACGCTACAGCGAATTAACCCTGACCGGGGTGTTACAGAAGTCGAGTAACGTCGGTGTTTCAAAGCTGGCGTTAGCGATGCCGTCCTCAGCGTTAGTAGAGACTTACTCACGTTTTGGACTGGGAAAGGCGACCAATTTGGGGTTGGTCGGAGAACGCAGTGGCTTATATCCTCAAAAACAACGGTGGTCTGACATAGAGAGGGCCACCTTCTCTTTCGGCTACGGGCTAATGGTAACCCCGTTACAGTTAGCGCGAGTCTACGCAACGATTGGCAGCTACGGCGTTTATCGTCCGCTGTCGATTACCAAAGTTGATCCACCGGTTCCTGGAGAGAGAATCTTCCCGGAATCTATCGTTCGTACCGTTGTGCATATGATGGAAAGCGTGGCACTGCCTGGTGGCGGTGGCGTAAAAGCGGCGATCAAAGGCTATCGTATCGCCATAAAAACCGGTACGGCGAAAAAAGTGGGGCCAGACGGCCGCTATATCAACAAATACATTGCCTACACCGCAGGCGTTGCGCCTGCAAGCAATCCGCGTTTTGCGCTGGTGGTCGTCATTAACGATCCACAGGCGGGTAAATACTACGGCGGCGCCGTCTCCGCGCCTGTGTTCGGGGCTATTATGGGCGGCGTATTGCGCACCATGAATATCGAACCGGATGCGCTGGCGACGGGCGAAAAAAGTGAATTTGTAATTAATCAAGGCGAGGGTACAGGTGGCAGATCGTAATTTGCGCGACCTTCTCGCTCCGTGGGTGCCAAATGCACCGGAGCGAGCACTGCGAGAAATGGTACTGGACAGCCGCGTGGCTGCATCTGGCGATCTTTTTGTGGCGGTGGTCGGTCATCAGGCGGACGGGCGTCGTTATATCCCGCAGGCGATTGCGCAAGGTGTTGCTGCCATTATTGCTGAGGCCAAAGATGAGGCAACCGACGGTGAGATCCGTGAGATGCACGGGGTGCCGGTTATCTATCTCAGCCAGTTAAATGAGCGTCTTTCCGCGCTGGCGGGGCGTTTCTACCACGAACCTTCCGACCAATTACGTCTGGTTGGCGTGACGGGAACAAACGGAAAAACCACCACCACACAACTCATGGCGCAATGGGCGCAACTGTTGGGTGAAACCGGTGCGGTGATGGGGACCGTAGGCAATGGCCTGATGGGCAAAGTGAGCCCGACGGAAAATACCACCGGATCAGCGGTTGATGTACAGCATGTCCTTGCTGGTCTGGCAGAGCAGGGGGCAACCTTTGCTGCAATGGAAGTTTCTTCGCATGGACTGGTACAGCACCGTGTGGCGGCGTTGAAATTTGCAGCCTCTGTGTTCACTAACCTGAGCCGCGATCACCTCGATTATCATGGTGATATGGAGCATTACGAAGCCGCAAAATGGCTGCTCTACTCCACGCATCATTGTGGTCAAGCCATCATCAACGCCGACGACGAAGTAGGTCGTCGCTGGCTGGCGAAGCTGCCGGATGCGGTTGCGGTGTCAATGGAAGATCATATTAACCCCAACTGCCATGGTCGCTGGTTGAAGGCCGTTAAGGTGAACTACCACGATAGCGGTGCCACCATCCGCTTTACCTCTTCCTGGGGTGAAGGGGAAATTGAAAGCCGCCTGATGGGGGCGTTTAACGTCAGCAACCTGCTGCTGGCCCTGGCAACATTACTGGCGCTGGGCTATCCGATGGCTGAACTGCTGAAAACTGCCGAACGTCTGCAGCCGGTTTGTGGCCGCATGGAAGTGTTTAGCGCGCCAGGTAAACCGACCGTGGTCGTTGATTATGCCCACACGCCGGATGCGCTGGAAAAAGCGCTGGAAGCGGCGCGCCTGCACTGTGCCGGTAAACTCTGGTGCGTGTTTGGCTGCGGCGGCGATCGCGACAAAGGCAAACGTCCGTTGATGGGTGCCATTGCTGAGCAATTCGCGGATATTCCTGTCGTAACCGATGACAACCCGCGTACCGAAGAGCCGCGCGCCATTATCAACGATATTCTGGCTGGTATGCTGGACGCAGGTCGTGCGCGTGTTGTTGAAGGTCGTGCCGAAGCGGTAACGAACACCATCATGCAGGCGCAGGAAAATGACGTGGTGCTGCTGGCCGGTAAAGGCCATGAAGATTATCAGATTGTTGGCAATCGTCGTCTGGACTACTCGGACCGCGTAACGGCAGCACGTCTGCTGGGAGTGGTGGCATGATTAGCATCACGTTAAGTCAGGCTGCTACGGTACTGCACGGCGAATTGCTGGGTCAGGATCTGACCATTGACGCCGTGACGACCGACACCCGCAAAGTCACTGCAGGTTGTCTGTTTGTGGCGCTAAAAGGTGAGCGTTTTGACGCGCATGATTTTGCACAGCAGGCCAAAGAAAATGGCGCTGGTGCGCTGCTGGTTAGCCGTAAACTGGCTGTCGATCTGCCGCAGATTGTGGTGAAGGATACGCGTCTCGCTTTTGGCGAGCTGGCGGCATGGGTGCGACAGCAAGTCCCTACTCGTGTCGTGGCCCTGACCGGGTCCTCTGGCAAAACGTCCGTGAAAGAAATGACCGCAGCCATTCTAAGTCAGTGCGGAAATACGCTTTATACCGCAGGCAACCTCAATAATGACGTCGGCGTGCCGATGACATTACTTCGCCTGACCAAAGAGCACGAATTTGCTGTTATCGAGCTGGGGGCAAACCACCAGGGTGAAATTGCCTGGACCGTGAGTTTGACTCGCCCGGAAGCGGCGCTGGTGAATAACCTGGCGGCTGCGCATCTGGAAGGCTTTGGCTCGCTGGAAGGTGTGGCGAAAGCGAAAGGTGAGATTTATACCGGACTGCCTGTTGACGGCATTGCCATTATGAATGCCGACAACAATGACTGGCTGAACTGGCAGAGCATTATTGGCTCGCGTAAAACCTGGCGCTTCTCGCCGAATGCGGCCAACAGTGATTTTACCGCAACCAATATTCATGTGACGTCGCATGGCACGGAATTCACGCTCACTACCCCAACCGGGGGCGTCGATGTTCTGCTGCCACTGCCGGGTCGCCATAATATCGCCAATGCACTTGCGGCGGCGGCATTGTCGACAGCGGTAGGTGCTTCGCATGAAGCGATTAAAACCGGGCTGGCACATTTAAAAGCCGTACCGGGACGCTTGTTCCCTATCCAGCTTGCTGACAACAAACTGTTGCTGGATGACTCCTACAACGCGAATGTCGGTTCGATGACGGCGGCGGTGCAGGTGCTGTCTGAGATGCCGGGCTACCGCATCATGGTAGTGGGTGATATGGCTGAGCTGGGCGACGAAAGCGAAGCCTGCCACACCCAGGTCGGTGAAGCGGCGAAAGCGGCGGGACTGGACTGCGTATTGAGCGCAGGAAAACTGAGCCAGGCGATTAGCCAGGCCAGCGGCGTTGGCGAGCATTTTGCCGATAAAGCTGCGTTGATTAAACGCCTCAACGCGTTGATTGCAGAAAAACAAATTGTGACAGTACTTGTGAAAGGTTCACGTAGTGCCGCCATGGAAGAGGTTGTGCACGCATTACAGGAGAACGGGACATGTTAGTTTGGCTGGCCGAGCATTTGGTCAAATATTACTCAGGCTTTAACGTCTTTTCCTATCTGACGTTTCGCGCCATTGTCAGCCTGCTGACTGCGCTGTTCATCTCATTGTGGATGGGCCCGCGCATGATTGCCCGTCTGCAAAAACTCTCTTTTGGCCAGGTCGTGCGTAACGATGGTCCGGAGTCGCACTTCAGCAAACGTGGTACCCCTACCATGGGTGGGATCATGATCCTGACCGCCATTGTGGTGTCAGTATTGCTGTGGGCGTACCCGTCCAACCCATATGTCTGGTGTGTACTGACCGTCCTGGTTGGCTACGGCATTATTGGCTTTGTCGATGACTACCGCAAAGTGGTGCGTAAAGACACCAAGGGCCTGATCGCCCGCTGGAAGTACTTCTGGATGTCAGTGATTGCGCTGGGCGTGGCCTTTGCGCTGTACCTGGCTGGAAAAGACACACCGGCCACCGAGCTGGTGGTTCCGTTCTTTAAAGACGTGATGCCGCAACTTGGGTTGTTCTACATCCTGCTGGCGTATTTCGTCATTGTTGGTACCGGTAATGCCGTCAACCTGACCGATGGACTGGATGGTCTGGCGATTATGCCAACCGTCTTCGTGGCCGCGGGTTTTGCGCTGGTAGCGTGGGCGACCGGTAACATGAACTTTGCCAACTATTTGCACATTCCTTATCTGCGACACGCGGGTGAGCTGGTGATCGTCTGTACGGCGATCGTCGGTGCGGGACTGGGCTTCCTGTGGTTCAACACCTACCCGGCGCAGGTCTTTATGGGTGATGTTGGTTCCCTGGCTTTGGGCGGTGCGCTCGGCATCATTGCCGTTCTGCTGCGTCAGGAGTTCCTGCTGGTGATCATGGGGGGGGTGTTTGTGGTTGAAACCCTGTCGGTGATTTTGCAGGTCGGTTCCTTCAAGCTGCGTGGTCAGCGCATCTTCCGTATGGCACCGATCCACCACCACTATGAACTGAAAGGCTGGCCGGAACCGCGCGTCATTGTGCGCTTCTGGATTATTTCGCTGATGCTGGTACTGATTGGCCTGGCAACGCTGAAGGTACGTTAATCATGGCAGATTACCAGGGCAAAAAAGTCGTTATCATCGGGTTGGGCCTTACCGGCCTTTCCTGCGTGGACTTTTTCCTCGCACGCGGCGTGACGCCACGCGTGATGGATACGCGTGTCTCCCCGCCGGGTCTGGACAAGCTGCCGGAACAGGTTGAACGCCACCTTGGTGGTCTGAATGATGACTGGTTGCTGGCAGCCGATCTGATTGTCGCAAGCCCGGGTATGGCGCTGGCGCATCCGTCACTGAGCGCTGCTGCTGATGCTGGCGTTGAGATTGTCGGCGATATCGAACTGTTCTGCCGCGAAGCACAGGCACCGGTTATTGCCATTACCGGTTCTAACGGCAAAAGCACCGTAACCACGCTGGTGGGTGAGATGGCGAAAGCTGCAGGCATGAACGTAGGGGTAGGCGGTAATATCGGCCTGCCAGCGCTGATGCTGCTGGACAAAGGCTGTGAACTATATGTCCTCGAGCTTTCCAGCTTCCAGCTGGAAACGACCTCCAGCCTGCATGCTGCGGCTGCGACAATCCTTAACGTGACCGAAGATCATATGGACAGGTATCCATTTGGTCTGCAGCAGTACCGTGCCGCCAAGCTCCGCGTTTATGAAAATGCCAAAGTCTGCGTTGTTAACGCCGATGACGCGCTGACCATGCCGGTGCGTGGCGCAGACGATCGCTGTATTAGCTTTGGCATCACCATGGGGGATTACCACCTTAACCGTCAGCAAGGGGAAACCTGGCTGCGGGTAAAAGGTGAGAAAGTGCTGAACGTCAAAGAGATGAAACTCTCCGGTCAGCATAACTATACCAATGCCCTGGCAGCACTGGCGCTGGCGGATGCGGTAGGTTTACCGCGCTCTTCCAGCCTGAAAGCGTTGACCACGTTTTCCGGTCTGGCGCATCGTTTCCAGCTGGCGCTGGAGCATAACGGCGTTCGCTGGATTAACGACTCCAAAGCTACCAATGTGGGCAGCACTGAGGCTGCGCTGAACGGCCTGCACGTTGACGGCATGCTGCATCTGCTGTTGGGCGGCGACGGTAAGTCAGCCGATTTCTCCTCCCTGAAGCAGTATCTTACTGGCGATAACATTCGTCTCTACTGCTTTGGTCGTGACGGCAGTGAACTGGCTGAACTGCGCCCTGAGGTCGCCGAGCAAACCGAAACCATGGAACAGGCTATGCGTCTGATTGCCCCACGTGTGAAGCCTGGCGATATGGTACTGCTCTCTCCGGCGTGCGCCAGTCTTGACCAATTCAAGAATTTCGAACAGCGTGGTGATGTCTTTACCCGCCTGGCGAAGGAGTTAGGCTGATGCGTTTATCTCTCCCTCGCCTGAGAATACCGCGCCTGCCAGGATTTGGGATCCTGGTGTGGTTGTTTGCGGCACTGAAAGGCTGGGTGATGGGCTCTCGTCAAAAAGATAACGACAGCCTGATCATGTACGATCGCACGCTGTTCTGGCTCACGCTGGGGCTGGCAGCTGTCGGTTTTATTATGGTGACATCGGCCTCAATGCCTGTTGGACAGCGTCTGGCGAACGATCCTTTCCTGTTTGCCAAGCGTGATGGTCTGTACATCATCCTGGCATTCTGCCTGGCGTTGGTGACTTTACGTCTGCCGATGGAGTTCTGGCAGCGGCACAGTACGGCAATGCTGATTGCTTCGATCATCATGCTGCTGATCGTTCTGGTGGTGGGGAGCTCCGTAAACGGGGCATCGCGCTGGATTGCCTTTGGCCCGCTGCGTATTCAGCCTGCGGAATTTACCAAGCTCTCCCTGTTCTGCTACCTGGCTAACTACCTGGTGCGTAAAGTGGATGAAGTGCGTAACAATCTGCGCGGCTTCTTAAAACCGATGGGCGTGATTCTGGTGCTGGCGGTATTACTGCTGGCGCAGCCTGACCTGGGTACCGTTGTTGTACTGTTTGTTACCACCCTCGCCATGCTGTTCCTGGCGGGCGCAAAGCTGTGGCAGTTCATCGCCATCATCGGCATGGGGATTTCGGCGGTCGTGCTGCTGATCCTCGCCGAGCCTTATCGTATCCGCCGTGTGACATCCTTCTGGAACCCGTGGGAAGACCCGTTCGGCAGCGGTTATCAGCTGACTCAGTCGTTGATGGCCTTTGGACGTGGTGAGGTCTGGGGGCAAGGCCTGGGCAATTCCGTTCAAAAGCTGGAGTATTTACCGGAAGCGCATACTGACTTCATCTTCTCCATTATTGCGGAAGAACTGGGTTATATCGGTGTGGTATTAGCGCTATTAATGGTATTCTTCGTCGCTTTCCGCGCCATGTCTATTGGCCGAAAAGCGCTGGAAATCGATCACCGTTTCTCAGGTTTCTTAGCCTGCTCAATTGGTATCTGGTTTAGTTTCCAGGCATTGGTTAACGTCGGGGCCGCAGCAGGTATGCTGCCGACCAAAGGCCTGACGTTGCCGTTGATCAGTTATGGTGGTTCGAGTCTGTTGATCATGTCGACAGCCATCATGTTTTTGTTACGCATAGATTATGAGACGCGTCTGGAGAAAGCCCAGGCGTTTACACGAGGTTCACGATGAATCAACCGAAGCGGTTAATGGTGATGGCAGGCGGTACCGGGGGGCATGTGTTCCCGGGGCTGGCGGTTGCGCACCATTTAATGGATCAGGGCTGGCAGGTTCGCTGGCTTGGAACCGCAGACCGCATGGAAGCCGATCTGGTGCCGAAGCACGGGATCGAGATCGACTTTATTCGTATTTCTGGCCTGCGTGGCAAAGGTATCAAGGCGCTACTCCTGGCGCCGGTGCGGATTTTTAACGCCTGGCGTCAGGCGCGTACCATCATGAAGCGCTTTAAGCCGGATGTGGTACTGGGCATGGGCGGTTATGTGTCTGGTCCTGGCGGGCTGGCTGCATGGTCGTTAGGTATCCCTGTCGTATTGCATGAGCAGAACGGAATTGCCGGCCTGACTAACAAATGGCTGGCGAAAATTGCCACCAAAGTCATGCAGGCGTTTCCCGGCGCGTTCCCGAAAGCGGACGTCGTGGGTAACCCGGTTCGTGTGGATGTGCTGGCACTGCCGCTGCCGGATGCTCGCCTGACGGGCCGTGAAGGGCCGGTTCGTGTGCTGGTCGTCGGCGGTTCTCAGGGCGCGCGCATCTTAAACCAGACGATGCCGCAGGTTGCTGCAAAGCTGGGGGATGCCGTTACCATCTGGCACCAGAGCGGAAAAGGTGCTCAGCAGACCGTTGAGCAGGCTTACGCCGAGGCGGGGCAGTCGCAGCATAACGTTACAGAGTTTATTGATGACATGGCAGCAGCATACGCCTGGGCCGATGTCGTCGTTTGTCGCTCAGGCGCGCTGACGGTGAGCGAGATCGCCGCCGCCGGTTTACCCGCGCTGTTTGTGCCGTTCCAGCACAAAGACAGACAACAGTACTGGAATGCGCTGCCGCTTGAGAAAGCGGGTGCCGCAAAAATATTTGAGCAGCCACAATTTACCGCCGATGCGGTCGCCACCACCCTGGCGGGCTGGAACAGAGACGTATTACTGGAGATGGCAGAACGCGCGCGCGCGACCGCCATCCCTGATGCGACGGAACGGGTGGCAAAAGAAGTGAGCCTGGCTGCCCAGGCTTAACCCTCGCAGCGCGTGTTGCGCTGCACGAATTTTAAGTAGTCGATGGCGTTTAGAGAATGAATACACAACAACTGGCAAAACTGCGTTCAATCGTGCCCGAGATGCGTCGCGTCCGGCACATTCACTTTGTTGGCATCGGTGGTGCTGGCATGGGCGGTATTGCCGAAGTGTTAGCTAACGAAGGTTATCAGATCAGCGGGTCTGACCTCGCGCCAAACCCTGTTACGCAGCAACTGGCGTCGCTTGGGGCGACTATCTATTTCAACCATCGCCCGGAAAACGTGCGCGATGCGAGCGTGGTGGTGGTATCGAGCGCCATCTCCTCTGACAACCCGGAAATTGTTGCCGCCCATGAAGCGCGAATTCCGGTGATCCGCCGTGCAGAAATGCTGGCGGAACTGATGCGTTTCCGCCACGGTATCGCCATTGCCGGTACCCACGGTAAAACCACGACCACGGCGATGGTCTCCAGTATTTATGCGGAAGCGGGTCTCGACCCGACGTTCGTCAATGGTGGTCTGGTCAAAGCCGCAGGCGTACATGCGCGTCTGGGACACAGTCGTTATTTGATTGCGGAAGCAGATGAGAGCGACGCGTCGTTCCTGCACCTGCAGCCGATGGTGGCGATTGTCACTAACATCGAAGCTGACCATATGGATACCTACCAGGGTGACTTCGAGAACTTAAAACAGACTTTCATCAACTTCCTGCATAACCTGCCGTTCTATGGACGCGCGGTGATGTGCGTGGACGATCCCGTGATCCGTGAGCTGCTGCCGCGTGTCGGGCGTCAAATCACCACCTATGGCTTCAGTGAAGATGCTGATGTCCGTGTGGAAGAGTACAAACAGATTGGTGCCCAGGGGCATTTCACCCTCGCGCGTCAGGACAAAGAACTGCTGCACGTGACGCTGAATGCGCCAGGCCGTCATAACGCCCTGAATGCGGCAGCGGCCGTTGCTGTTGCAACGGAAGAAGGTATTGATGACGAGGCGATTCTGCGGGCGCTGGAGAGCTTCCAGGGGACTGGCCGTCGTTTCGACTTCCTCGGTGAATTCCCGCTGGACGCCGTGAATGGTAAAGCCGGTACCGCGATGCTGGTGGACGATTACGGCCACCATCCGACCGAAGTGGACGCGACCATCAAAGCCGCGCGCGCTGGCTGGCCTGACAAGAATCTGGTCATGATCTTCCAGCCGCACCGCTTCACGCGTACCCGCGATCTGTATGACGACTTCGCCAGCGTGCTTTCACAGGTCGATACCCTGTTAATGCTGGATGTTTATTCTGCAGGCGAAACCGCGATTCCAGGTGCAGACAGCCGTTCATTATGTCGCACCATTCGTGGCCGCGGGAAAGTTGACCCTATTCTGGTTTCTGACCCGGCGCAGGTGGCAGAAATTCTGGCACCAGTACTGACAGGTAACGATTTAATTCTGATTCAGGGTGCCGGAAATATCGGCAAAATCGCCCGTACCTTAGCCGAAATCAAACTGAAGCCGCAAACCCAGGAGGATGAGCATCATGGCTGATAAGATTGCTGTCCTGTCTGGTGGTACCTCCGCAGAGCGCGAGGTTTCCCTGAATTCCGGTGCGGCGGTGCTGGCGGGTCTGCGTGAAGGTGGCGTCAATGCCCATCCGGTCGATCCGAAAGAGACGGATGTGACGCAACTGAAAGCGATGGGTTTCGATAAGGTCTTTATCGCGCTGCACGGTCGTGGTGGCGAAGACGGTACCCTGCAAGGGTTGCTGGATTTAATCGGCATGCCGTACACCGGCAGCGGCGTGATGGCTTCCGCGATCTCTATGGATAAACTGCGCAGCAAATTGCTGTGGCAGGGGGCAGGCTTGCCTGTCGCGCCATGGGTTGCACTGACTCGTCGCGAATTTGAATTGGGCCTGTCGGATAGCGTTAATACACGCATTGCTGAACTGGGCTTACCGGTTATTGTTAAGCCGAGTCGGGAAGGTTCAAGTGTTGGGATGTCCAAAGTTGATAAAGCTGAAGATTTATCAGCCGCTTTAGAACTGGCATTTCAACATGATGAAGAAGTTCTGATTGAGAAATGGCTCAGCGGACCGGAATTTACCGTTGCGATGCTTGGCGAAGAAATTTTACCGTCAATTCGTATCCAACCCGCTGGAGTCTTCTATGATTATGAGGCGAAGTATCTCTCTGATGAGACGCAATATTTCTGCCCAAGTGGTCTTGAAGCAGAACGTGAAGCAGATTTACAGTCCCTGGTGCTTAAAGCCTGGAATGTTCTAGGATGCCGCGGCTGGGGACGCATTGATGTCATGCTCGACAGTGATGGCCAATTTTACCTGCTGGAAGCCAATACTTCGCCAGGCATGACCAGCCACAGCCTTGTGCCGATGGCTGCGCGTCAGGCGGGAATGAGTTTCTCGCAGTTAGTCGTACGTATTCTGGACCAGGCGGGCTGATATGTCTCAGGCTGCATTGAACACACGCAACCGCGATGACGAAGAAGAATACACTTCTTCACGCCGGAGTAATGGAACGCGTCTTGCAGGGATTATTTTCCTGCTCGGGGTGCTGTGCACCGTGTTTATCAGCGGCTGGATGGTCCTGGGCTGGATGGAAGACGCACAACGGTTACCGCTTTCTAAGCTGGTGGTCACCGGTGAACGTCACTACACGCGAAACGATGATATTCGCCAGTCAATTCTGGCGCTGGGATCGCCTGGCACCTTTATGACTCAGGACGTCAATATTATCCAGAGCCAGATTGAACGTCTGCCGTGGATAAAACAGGCGAGTGTAAGAAAGCAATGGCCTGATGAATTGAAGATTCATCTGGTTGAATATGTGCCCATTGCGCGTTGGAATGATCAGCACATGGTTGACGTAGACGGAAATTCCTTCAGCGTCCCGACCGATCGTGTCAACAAGCAAAATCTACCAATGTTGTATGGCCCTGAAGGTAGCGAAAATGAAGTGTTACAGGGTTTTCGCGAAATGGGACAGGTGCTGGCGAAAGACAGGTTCACGTTAAAAGATGCTGCCATGACGGCACGCCGCTCCTGGCAGTTGACGTTAACGAACGGCATAAAGCTTAACCTGGGTCGCGGCGACACAATGAAGCGTCTGGCGCGTTTTGTAGAACTTTACCCGGTTTTACAGCAGCAGGCACAGACTGACGGCAAACGGATAAGCTACGTTGATTTGCGCTATGACTCAGGCGCAGCAGTCGGTTGGGTACCGGCTCCGGTCGAGGAACCTAATCAGCAACAGAATCAGGCACAGGTACAGGCAGAACAACAATGATCAAGGCGACGGACAGAAAACTGGTAGTTGGACTGGAGATTGGCACCGCGAAGGTTGCCGCTTTAGTAGGGGAAGTTCTGCCCGACGGTATGGTCAATATCATTGGCGTGGGCAGTTGCCCGTCCCGTGGTATGGATAAAGGTGGGGTAAACGATCTTGAATCGGTGGTGAAATGCGTACAGCGCGCTATCGATCAGGCTGAATTGATGGCAGATTGCCAGATTTCTTCTGTCTATCTGGCCCTTTCTGGTAAGCATATTAGCTGCCAGAACGAAATCGGTATGGTACCGATTTCTGAAGAAGAAGTAACACAGGAAGACGTTGAAAACGTTGTGCATACGGCGAAATCCGTGCGTGTCCGCGATGAGCATCGCGTACTGCATGTGATCCCGCAGGAATATGCCATCGACTACCAGGAGGGTATCAAGAACCCGGTAGGTCTTTCTGGCGTGCGTATGCAGGCAAAAGTGCACCTGATCACATGTCACAACGATATGGCGAAGAACATTGTAAAAGCTGTTGAACGTTGTGGCCTGAAAGTTGACCAACTTATTTTCGCCGGTCTGGCGGCAAGTTATTCCGTGCTGACCGAAGATGAACGTGAACTGGGCGTCTGTGTGGTCGATATTGGTGGTGGTACAATGGACATGGCCGTATATACCGGCGGTGCTCTGCGCCACACCAAAGTGATCCCTTACGCAGGGAATGTTGTGACCAGCGATATTGCTTACGCTTTTGGTACGCCACCGAGCGATGCAGAAGCGATTAAAGTGCGCCATGGTTGTGCGCTGGGGTCTATCGTTGGGAAAGATGAGAGCGTTGAAGTGCCAAGCGTAGGTGGTCGTCCACCGCGCAGTCTGCAACGCCAGACGCTGGCAGAGGTGATCGAGCCGCGCTATACCGAGCTGCTCAATCTCGTCAACGAAGAGATTTTACAGTTACAGGAACAGCTTCGTCAGCAGGGTGTTAAGCATCATCTCGCGGCGGGGATTGTATTAACCGGCGGTGCAGCGCAAATTGAAGGTCTTGCAGCCTGTGCTCAGCGCGTGTTCCATACGCAGGTGCGTATTGGTGCGCCACTGAATATCACCGGTTTAACGGATTATGCTCAGGAGCCTTATTATTCAACGGCTGTGGGCCTGCTTCACTATGGGAAAGAATCTCATCTCAGTGGCGAAGCAGAAGTGGAAAAACGCGTCTCAGTGGGGTCGTGGGTCAAACGACTGAACAACTGGTTGCGAAAAGAGTTTTAATTTTTTTAAGAGACCGGAGAGAATTAGCGGTCTCGGGCGACAGGCACAACGGAGAGAGAAATTATGTTTGAACCTATGGAACTGACCAACGACGCGGTGATTAAAGTCATCGGCGTCGGTGGCGGCGGCGGTAACGCCGTAGAGCATATGGTGCGCGAGCGCATTGAAGGCGTTGAATTCTTTGCGGTTAACACCGATGCGCAGGCACTGCGTAAAACGGCTGTTGGCCAGACTATCCAGATCGGCGGTGGTATCACCAAAGGGCTGGGCGCTGGGGCTAACCCGGAAGTCGGTCGCAATGCGGCTGAAGAAGATCGTGAAGCCCTGCGTGCTGCACTGGAAGGTGCGGACATGGTCTTCATCGCAGCAGGCATGGGCGGCGGTACCGGTACTGGTGCTGCACCTGTTGTGGCTGAAGTTGCGAAAGATTTAGGTATCCTGACCGTTGCTGTTGTGACTAAGCCTTTCAACTTTGAAGGCAAGAAGCGCATGGCCTTTGCGGAGCAGGGTATCACCGAGCTGTCCAAACATGTGGACTCTCTGATCACCATCCCGAACGACAAGCTGTTGAAAGTTCTGGGTCGCGGTATCTCCCTGCTGGACGCCTTTGGCGCAGCAAACGACGTGCTGAAAGGCGCGGTTCAGGGTATCGCCGAACTGATCACCCGTCCTGGCCTGATGAACGTTGACTTTGCAGACGTTCGCACCGTGATGTCCGAAATGGGCTACGCGATGATGGGCTCTGGCGTGGCGAGCGGTGAAGACCGTGCAGAAGAAGCGGCTGAAATGGCTATCTCTTCTCCACTGCTGGAAGATATCGACCTGTCTGGTGCGCGCGGCGTGCTGGTCAACATTACCGCTGGCTTTGACCTGCGTCTGGATGAGTTCGAAACCGTGGGTAACACCATTCGTGCGTTCGCCTCTGACAATGCGACCGTGGTAATCGGTACTTCCCTTGATCCAGAAATGAACGACGAACTCCGCGTGACTGTGGTTGCCACCGGTATCGGTATGGACAAGCGTCCTGAAATCACGCTGGTGACTAACAAACAGACTCAGCAACCGGTAATGGACCGTTACCAGCAGCACGGTATGTCTCCTTTGACTCAGGAGCAGAAGCCGGCCGCGAAAGTGGTTAATGACCCAACACCGCAAACTGCGAAAGAACCAGATTATCTGGATATCCCGGCATTCCTGCGTAAGCAAGCTGACTAAGAATTGGCTGGAATTTGGGGATTTGCGCTCTTTGTGCTAAACTGGCCCACCGTTAGTGATATACACTCTCGGTTGGATAGTTAATTTGGCGAGATTATACGATGATCAAACAAAGGACACTTAAACGTATCGTTCAGGCGACTGGCGTCGGTTTACATACCGGCAAAAAAGTCACACTGACGTTACGCCCTGCGCCGGCCAATACCGGGGTCATCTATCGTCGCACCGACTTGAATCCACCGGTAGATTTTCCGGCCGATGCCAAATCTGTGCGTGATACTATGCTCTGTACTTGTCTGGTGAATGAGCATGACGTGCGGATTTCTACCGTAGAGCACCTGAACGCCGCCCTGGCGGGTCTGGGTATCGACAACATTATTGTTGAAGTTGATGCGCCAGAAATCCCGATTATGGATGGTAGTGCTGCTCCGTTCGTTTATCTGTTGCTGGATGCTGGCATCGAAGAACTGAACTGCGCGAAGAAATTTGTTCGCATCAAAGAGACCGTTCGTGTCGAAGATGGCGACAAGTGGGCTGAATTCAAACCGTACAATGGTTTCTCGTTGGACTTTACCATCGACTTTAACCATCCGGCGATTGATTCCAGCACCCAACGCTATGCGATGAACTTCTCTGCTGATGCATTCATGCGCCAGATCAGCCGTGCCCGTACATTTGGCTTCATGCGTGATATCGAATATCTGCAGTCCCGCGGCCTGTGCCTGGGCGGCAGCTTCGATTGTGCCATCGTTGTTGACGATTATCGCGTACTGAACGAAGACGGCCTGCGTTTCGAAGATGAATTCGTTCGTCACAAAATGCTGGACGCTATTGGCGACCTGTTCATGTGTGGTCACAACATCATTGGTGCATTTACCGCGTTCAAATCCGGTCATGCACTGAACAACAAACTGTTGCAGGCCGTCCTGGCAAAACAGGAAGCCTGGGAATATGTGACCTTCGAAGACGAAGCAGAGCTGCCTCTGGCGTTTAAAGCACCAAGCACGGTCCTGGCGTAACGGTACAAGCCGTTTCGTAAAAAATCGACTGGTTAACCTGGTACTCTCTCCGACCAGGGGAACCAGTCGTTTTTATTTATACCTATCTTCATTTTTGCCCTCAGTTCCTCAATCCGTTGCCATACGTTGAAAATCTGTGCGTTAGCTGCATTCTTGACCGTTTTTCCCCGCAGTAGTATGTCATTCCTGCTGCTGTGTATTGGCTTTAGTGGTAATATCTGGGCGCTTAAAAGAATAACTGACTTCAGCTTGTAAAGGCTGACTTATGTGGTGGAGCAAGTGAGCGGAATACTGACGCGCTGGCGACAATTTGGCAGACGTTACTTCTGGCCGCATCTCTTATTAGGGATGGTCGCGGCGAGTCTCGGCTTGCCTGCGCTCAGTAACAGTGCTGAAGCAGCGACGCCGCCGAAAACCTCCACAACCAAACACGATCTCAATACGCGGGTTAACTTTACGAACCTCGCGTGGCTTGAAGCCAGTCGCCGCCCGAATTTCTCAGTAGATTACTGGCACCAGCACGCCATTCGCACGGTTATCCGCCATTTGTCATTTGCGATGGCACCGCAGGCAATGCCTGTTGCTGAAACGGCGCGGCCGGAGCAGGCTCAGCATCTTGCCCTGCTCGATACGCTCAATGCGCTGCTCACTCAGGATAGCCAGCCACCGGTCATGGTGCGTCAGACGGCGCGATTCGCGTTCGTTCCTCCTGCCTCATTCTCCGTTTCAACATGGATTAGCCAGGTTCACGGTATTCGCGCCGGGCCTCAACGCCTCAGTTAAATTAACTTTTTCAATACCTTAATTTATCTGCCCACGATGGGGCGTTTGAGAATTTATTATGCTAATCAAATTATTAACCAAAGTTTTCGGTAGTCGTAACGATCGTACCCTGCGCCGTATGCGCAAAGCCGTCGCAGTCATCAATGGCATGGAACCGGCGATGGAGAAGCTCTCTGATGACGAGCTGAAAGCCAAAACGGCGGAATTCCGTGCGCGTCTGGAAAAAGGTGAAACCTTAGAAAGCCTGATCCCGGAAGCTTTCGCCGTGGTCCGTGAAGCGAGCAAGCGTGTGTTCGGCATGCGCCACTTCGATGTTCAGCTGCTGGGTGGTATGGTGCTCAACGAACGCTGCATCGCGGAAATGCGTACCGGTGAAGGTAAAACCCTGACCGCAACGCTGCCGGCATACCTGAACGCGCTGACCGGTAAAGGCGTTCACGTCGTCACCGTCAACGACTATCTGGCACAGCGTGACGCCGAAAACAACCGTCCACTGTTCGAATTCCTCGGTATGACTGTCGGCATCAACATGTCTGGTCTGCCTGCGCCAGCCAAGCGTGAAGCTTATAACGCGGATATTACCTACGGTACGAACAACGAATACGGTTTCGACTACCTGCGTGACAACATGGCGTTCAGCCCGGAAGAGCGTGTACAGCGTAAGCTGCATTATGCGCTGGTGGATGAGGTGGACTCCATCCTGATCGATGAAGCGCGTACTCCGCTGATTATCTCCGGCCCGGCTGAAGACAGCTCTGAGATGTACCGTAAAGTCGACAAAATCATTCCACACCTGCTGCGTCAGGAGAAAGAAGACTCCGATACCTTCCAGGGTGAAGGCCACTTCTCCGTTGATGAAAAAGCGCGCCAGGTGAACCTGACCGAGCGTGGTCTGGTGAAAATTGAAGAACTGCTGGTCGCTGAAGGCATCATGGAAGAGGGAGAGTCTCTGTACTCTCCGAGCAACATCATGCTGATGCACCACGTGACCGCAGCCCTGCGTGCCCATGCCCTGTTTACCCGCGACGTCGACTACATCGTAAAAGACGGCGAAGTGATCATCGTCGATGAACACACCGGCCGTACCATGCAGGGGCGTCGCTGGTCTGATGGCCTGCACCAGGCTGTGGAAGCCAAAGAAGGTGTGGATATTCAGAATGAAAACCAGACGCTGGCGTCTATCACCTTCCAGAACTACTTCCGTCTGTACGAGAAGCTGGCGGGCATGACCGGTACTGCCGATACCGAAGCGTTTGAATTCAGCTCGATCTATAAGCTGGATACCGTGGTGGTGCCAACCAACCGTCCAATGATCCGTAAGGATATGCCGGACCTGGTGTACATGACCGAAGCGGAAAAAATTCAGGCGATCATCGAAGATATTCGCGATCGTACTGCGAATGGTCAGCCGGTTCTGGTAGGGACCATCTCCATCGAGAAATCCGAAGTGGTTTCTCACGAGCTGACTAAAGCGGGTATCAAACACAACGTTCTGAACGCTAAATTCCACGCCAAAGAAGCAGATATCGTTGCGCAGGCAGGTTATCCGGCTGCCGTGACCATTGCCACCAACATGGCGGGCCGTGGTACCGATATTATGCTGGGCGGTAGCTGGCAGGCTGAAGTGGCTGAACTGGAAAACCCAACGCCAGAACAGATTGCGCAGATCAAAGCCGACTGGCAGGTTCGTCATGACGCGGTTCTGGCATCCGGTGGTTTGCACATTATCGGTACCGAGCGTCACGAATCTCGTCGTATTGATAACCAGCTGCGTGGTCGTGCGGGTCGTCAGGGTGACGCCGGTTCTTCCCGCTTCTACCTGTCTATGGAAGATGCGCTGATGCGTATTTTCGCCTCAGACCGTGTATCCGGCATGATGCGTAAGCTGGGCATGAAACCAGGCGAAGCCATTGAGCACCCGTGGGTGACCAAAGCGATTGCAAACGCGCAGCGTAAAGTAGAAAGCCGCAACTTCGATATTCGTAAGCAACTGCTGGAATATGATGATGTGGCTAACGATCAGCGTCGTGCGATCTACACCCAGCGTAACGAACTGCTGGACGTGTCTGACGTGAGCGAAACCATTAACAGCATTCGCGAAGACGTATTCAAAGCGACTATCGACGCGCATATTCCACCGCAGTCTCTGGAAGAGATGTGGGATATCGAAGGTCTCCAGGAACGTCTGAAAAACGACTTTGACCTCGATCTGCCAATCAAAGAGTGGCTGGACAAAGAGCCTGAGCTGCATGAAGAGACGCTGCGCGAACGTATCTACGAAACTGCGCTGGATGTCTACAAGCGTAAGGAAGAAGTCGTTGGTGCTGAGATGATGCGTCACTTCGAAAAAGGTGTGATGCTGCAGACCCTGGACTCACTGTGGAAAGAGCACCTGGCGGCGATGGACTACCTGCGTCAGGGTATCCACCTGCGTGGCTATGCGCAGAAAGATCCGAAGCAGGAATATAAGCGTGAATCCTTCTCGATGTTTGCGTCGATGCTGGAGTCACTGAAATATGAAGTGATCAGCACCCTGAGCAAGGTTCAGGTGCGTATGCCGGAAGAAGTGGAAGCGATGGAGCAGCAGCGTCGCGAAGAAGCTGAGCGTCTGGCACAGATGCAACAGCTGAGCCACCAGACTGATGACAGTGAAGCCGCAGCGGCGATCGCAGCGCAGACAGGCGATCGTAAAGTGGGCCGTAACGATCCGTGCCCATGTGGTTCCGGTAAAAAATACAAGGCGTGCCACGGCCGTCTGAACTAAGTTCATGAAAAAGCAAAAAGGCGCAGACATCTGCGCCTTTTTTATGGAAGTGACACTATGAAAATACTGCAAATTGCCGTCGGGATTATTCGCAACCCGCAAAACCAAATCTTCATTACCCAGCGCGCGGCTGACGCCCATATGGCGAACAAATGGGAGTTTCCGGGGGGGAAAATCGAATCAGGTGAAACGCCGGAAGAGGCGCTGGTTCGCGAACTGCAGGAAGAGGTGGGGATTACTCCACTTGGCGCAACGCTGTTTGATAAGCTCGAATACCAGTTTCCGGACAGGCACATCACGCTGTGGTTCTGGCTGGTAGAAAGCTGGGAAGGTGAACCCTGGGGGAAAGAGGGACAACCGGGTAATTGGGTTGAACTTCAGGTAAGTGATGCCGAAAAATTCCCACCGGCTAATGAGCCTGTGATCCGCCGATTAGTGGCAAACAGGTAGGCCTGCTAAGCGAAGCGCCAGCAGGCTTTATACGTTACTGCTGGTTCTCGCTCCAGTCATCGCTATCCGTGAGATCGCCTTCACTCGGAATGCGTTTCTCCTCCGCTGCCCATTCTCCCAGATCAATCAACTGACAGCGTTTACAGCAGAATGGGCGGAATGGGCTCATTTCGCCCCAGACAACGGTTTTGCCACAGGTCGGGCAGTTTACGGTGGTTACGTCAGACATCGGTACTCCTCAACAACAGGCCAGTTCAAAATCGAGACGTTCTGGCACGGTGCCATTTTCACTGTCGAGTGGCATAAAGCGAATGGCGAAACGACTTTTATGTCCGGAAATTTGTGGGTAAAGCTGTTCGCCAAGCGATAAGTTCAGGCGCAGAAGATCGGCGTCATCACCGTTATCCTGGTAGAAACCGTTCAGGCTGGTTTGCTTACGGAATGGGGCTGAGTTACGGATCAGATCGAGGATAAGCGACAGCGTCTGATGCATCGGCTCCAGACTCGCCAGCCAGCTATTCACCTGCGCGTCACGTTGAGCTTGCGGCATATGCAGCCACATATGAAGCGTCGGGAGATCGAAACTACAGCAACCGCCAGGGATACTCAGACGCTGGCGTACCAGGCCAATCAGGCGGTCTTCACGCAAAAATTGTCCAACACGTGGCGCGGCCATCAGAAGGGTGCTGCTGGCTTTCAACTGCTGGCGGAGATCGTCGATACGGCTTTGATCGACACCGGGGACCTCAGTCCAGGCCTGCAATTTACGTTGCTGGCGCTCCAGCTCTTTGAGCAATTCTGTGCGGACATCTCCGCGTTCAATCACATCCAGTAGATCGCCCACGTTACGGAAGAAGTGTAACGCCGTGGCATGATCGTTGACAGGTAGATGTTGTGAAAGCTGTTGAATGAGAAATTCGATGCGTAACCAGGTACGCATTTTTTCGTTGAGCGGATGCTCAAAAAGGATGTGAGTCGACATTATGGTTTTTCCTGTGCAACGGTCTGCGCGGCAAACGTCAGATACTGCGCGTGCAGACGGGCAACATCCGATGCAATGGCATCTGGTGCGCCGTTATTATCAATAACATCATCCGCCACGGCAAGGCGCTGATCGCGCGTGGCCTGAGCGGCAAGAATTTGTTCAGCATGTTCACGCGAGACGCGGTCGCGCATCATGGTGCGCTGGATTTGCGTTTCGGGAGAGACATCAATCACCAGCACCCGGTCGGCTTTTTTCTGCAACTGATTTTCCACCAGTAAAGGAACTACCCACAATACATAGGGTGAGCTGGCTGCGGCAATCTGACGCTGGGTTTCCTGGTGGATAATGGGGTGGAGCAAGGCATTAAGCCAGACTTTTTCCGCAGAATCAGAAAAAATGCATTCGCGAAGCTGACGGCGATTCAGAGTGCCATCGGCATTGATGATTGCCTGACCAAAATGTTCTGCGATGGCCTTTAGCGCGGGTGTATTAGGCTCTACCACCTGGCGGGCAATGATATCGGCATCAATAATCGTGATACCCAGACGAGAGAAAGCGTCCGCAACGGTACTTTTGCCACTACCGATGCCGCCGGTTAATGCAACGATATACCCCATTAAATCAAATCCTGGGAATTATTCATTATTAAAATCAGTTGATTAAAACTCTTAGGTGCCCCAGCAACTGTTTAGCCCCGTTTACCGGCTTTTTACCAGGTAAATTTATAGGATTGTAGCGTAAAAAAAGAGAATTTCGCAGTCTTGCGGAGCAGGTATTAGTGCGTATGATAACGTCACTGGAGTTGTGCTTTTAACATATTTGCCTCTAACCCCAGGAATCCGCACATGCGTATTGAAGAAGATCTGAAGTTAGGTTTCAAAGACGTTCTTATCCGCCCTAAACGCTCTACACTGAAAAGTCGCTCAGACGTTGAACTTGAACGTCAATTCACCTTTAAACATTCCGGTCAGACCTGGTCTGGTGTGCCAATCATTGCTGCCAACATGGACACTGTGGGCACATTTGAAATGGCAACGGCGCTGGCAAAATTTGATGTCCTCACCGCTGTGCATAAGCACTACTCTCCTGAAGAGTGGAATGCATTTGTTGCGTCAGCTTCTGACGATGTGGTTAAGCATGTCATGGTTTCTACCGGTACATCCGATGCGGATTTTGAGAAGACCAAGCAGATCCTGAATGCGAATCCAGCACTAAACTTCGTCTGTATTGATGTGGCGAACGGTTATTCCGAGCACTTCGTGCAGTTTGTCAGCAAGGCTCGCGAAGCCTGGCCGACCAAAACCATCATCGCGGGTAACGTGGTGACCGGCGAAATGTGTGAAGAGCTGATCCTTTCCGGTGCCGACATTGTGAAAGTAGGCATTGGCCCGGGTTCCGTATGCACCACGCGCGTTAAAACCGGTGTCGGTTATCCGCAGCTTTCCGCCGTGATTGAGTGCGCTGATGCTGCGCATGGTCTGGGCGGCCAAATCATCAGCGACGGCGGTTGCACCATGCCGGGTGATGTTGCGAAGGCCTTTGGCGGCGGCGCAGACTTCGTGATGCTCGGCGGTATGCTGGCAGGTCACGAAGAGAGTGGTGGCACTGTTGTTGAAGAGAATGGCGAGAAATTTATGCTGTTCTACGGGATGAGCTCTGAATCTGCGATGACCCGTCACGTCGGTGGCGTAGCAAAATACCGCGCGGCTGAAGGCAAAACCGTGAAGCTGCCACTGCGTGGCCCGGTCGAAAACACTGCGCGCGATATCCTTGGCGGCTTACGCTCAGCCTGCACCTATGTTGGGGCATCCCGTCTGAAAGAGCTGACGAAACGTACTACGTTTATCCGCGTTCAGGAGCAGGAAAACCGCGTGTTCAACAGTCTGTAATAGCTTCAGCTGGCGCATGCCCGTGCGCCAGCATTATCCTGCACTCATCGCATCCCCCAGATGGAAAATAGGCAGGTACATTGCCACCACCAGTGTGCCGATGATGACTCCCGTCACAATCAGAAGCAAAGGCTCCAGAAGTGCCGCCAGGTTATCTGCCTGCTGGAAGGTTTGCTCAGTGTGATGGTGGGCAAGGTTCTTCAGCATGACGTCCAACGCACCTGACATTTCACCGGTTCGTAAAAGCTGAATACACAGCGGGGTAAAGATTGCCGTCTTCTGGAAGGATGACCAGATGGGGAGACCTTTTTCAATGTCTTCCCGCACTTTGCGGAGAACTCCTTGCCAGTACTGATTTTCAACGGTCTCCTCTGCGCTCTCCAGGCCCTGTAAAAAGGGGATGCCTGCCTGTTGTGTAAGCGACAGCACGGTAAAGATCTGTCCCAGTTTTTGGCCTTTTGCCAGTGCGCCCATGACGGGAGTATGCAGCAAGATACGTTGCCAGCGAGGGGCATTTCGCAGAATCCAGGCGGCAGCCACAGGTACAAGCAGTCCCGAGAACAGTGCGAGGGAATATGACTGCATAAAGGCGGCCATCCCCATGACAATCTGTGTCAGTTTCGGGAGCGGGGTATTAAACGTTCTGTAGATAGCAGCAAATTCGGGTAAGACCAGAGTGACCATTGCCAGAACGACGATTACAGCCAGCATCAGGATTATCACCGGATAGCGCAGTGCCTTTTTCACTTTTGCACTGAGCAACTGCTGAGACTTTTGTTGCTGTGCTAGCCGGCGGCAGCACTCCTCCAGTTTTCCTGTTAGTTCACCGGTTTTCACCATCGAGACATGCAATGGGCTGAAGACCGCTGGCCATCGCTTTAGTGCCTCAGAAAAAGAGCATCCTTCACCAAGTTCATCGGCAATGCTTTGCAGGAGTGCCTGCCAGGGCTTTAATGGATGCTGGTCCGCCAGCATTTGCAGACTATGGGACAATGTCAGCCCAGCCTGCAGAAGAGTCGCGAGCTGGCGAAACATCTCGTAGCAGTGATGTGGCCGCCAGCGGTATTTCTGTGAGCATCGGGTCACTGCCAGCGGATGCAACTCGTTACGCATCAGTCTGGTGAAAGCCGCATTACGGTCTGTCGCCCAGAGTGTTCCACTCCGGGGCTCTCCTTCAATGGAAAGCGCTCGCCAGCGCCAGAGTTGATTAGCAACCATCGGGCATTCCCAGAACGCGCAGCAACTCTTCGAGCGTGGTCAGCCCCTGTTCAACCGCGATACAGCCGTGTTCGAACAGGGAAAGCATTCCTGCCTGTCGGGCACTTGCTTCTATCACTTCGGTTCCTGCGCCGCTGGCAATGGCCTGCCGCAGGAAACTATCGATCGCAAGAACTTCAAAAATGGCCACGCGGCCATAGAAACCGTGATAGCAACGATCGCAACCTGTGGGTTGCCAGCGTGGAAGCGGTCTGCACCAGACTGAGCGAGGTAATTCAGCGTGCTCGCTGGCTTCCCGGCGACAATGTGGGCACAGACGACGAACCAGGCGCTGAGCAATCACCATCGAGAGTGCGGAAGATATCATCCAGCGCGCCACGCCCATTTGCTCCAGGCGAGTCAGGGCTTCTGTTGTTGAGTTAGTGTGCAGCGTCGATAACACCAGATGCCCGGTCTGGGCGGCATTAATGGCAATCTCAGCCGTTTCACCATCACGAATTTCGCCGACCATAATGATGTCAGGATCCTGACGTAGCAGCGCTCTCAGCACGCTCTGAAATGTTAAGCCCGCGCGGGGATTAATCTGCGTCTGGTTTAATCCCGCAAGGGGGATCTCAATGGGATCCTCCACGCTACAGATGTTAACATCCGGCGTGTTGCGCGCTTGCAACGCACTGTAAAGCGTCACCGTTTTGCCGCTGCCTGTGGGACCCGTGACCAGAATCAGCCCCTGTGGCTGATGAAGAGCGTCGTTAAAGCAGGTCAGTTGTTCAGTACTCATACCAAGTGCTTTCGGCTCAAGAGCCTGCTGAACCTGATGCAACAGGCGCAGCACAATTTTCTCGCCACCGCTGCAGGGAAGCGTGGCGATTCGAAATGAGATCGGCTCATTTGCCAGCTCAATCGTAAACTGACCGTCCTGCGGTAAACGGCGCTCGGCAATATCCAGGTTACTTAACACTTTTAAACGCGCGCTGAACTGGGTTGCCAGTGCTGCAGAAAGCGGAGGTTGCGGGCACAGTACGCCGTCAATACGTAAGCGGATCTGACATGCGTGCTCCATCGGTTCAATATGAATGTCTGATGCGCGTTGGTTTATCGCCTGTTGCAGCGTGTGGTTGAGGATATCTACTGCTGAATGTGAAGGAGAAACGACAGGCAGATGTGATTGTGACGTTAACTGCCGGTGTTTTTCCATACGCTCAGTGCTCCAGCATTCGATATCAATCCGTTTTTGGGTCGCGAAACGCAGGGCTTCCATTAACTCACTGCCAGGGTTTCCCACGACGGCGATGCTAATCATGTCACTATCGCTGGTTAGCAGCAGAGCGTGATGGCGCAGACAGAGTGCCACGAGTTGATCCGTATTCATTCTCTGCTCCTCAGTTAGTGTCGAAGCGGAAAACATCTTCACAAGCTTGTTTAAGCGTACTGTCAGCACTGATGTTGCAGTCACGCATCCAGCCCGTCATGCCGTTGCCGTCGTTCCACTGTGGCGTCATGACCACCTCCAGCCCGTTGAGACTCTCCTGTCCCGTTAAGATCACAATCCCTTTCGCCACGCTCATTCCTGAGACGTAACGCGTTGTGGTAGGGGAAGGGATACCGTTACTGCCCGCGTCACAACGTTCCAACCCACCATGATCCAGTGCGCAAAGCTCAATGGCGGTGCGGTAGGGAACGAAGGTTTGCAGCATATCGGTCAGCGCGGCTTTTCGCAGGTAATTCTGGTATGCGGGTACGCCGATGGCGCTCAGAATGGCAATAATGCCAATGACCACCATTAGCTCAATGAGTGTAAATCCCTGTTGTCTGTCCATGTCTGCTCCTTATGTTGAATGGCGCTACTCTGACAGCGCAAAAGGGCAGGTACGAGGCACAAAAAAGGGAACGGGAAGGGGGCTTCAGAGAATTCATTCGGTGTTGCAGGGAAGGACAACGGATTTGCGAGCGGAGCTGAAATTCCCCTCTCCAGGCGGAGAGGGGAGAAGACACTATTTAAAGCGCATCGAGAGGTCGAGGGCACGCACGTGTTTGGTCAGCGCCCCGACGGAGATGTAATCAACACCGGTCTCGGCGAATTCACGGATAGTATCGAACGTCACGTTGCCGGATACCTCAAGCTGAGCCTGTCCGTTAGTCAGTTTTACTGCCTCACGCATCTGCTCGGTTTCGAAGTTATCGAGCATGATGATATCGGCTCCGGCTTTTATCGCCTGCACAAGTTCTTCCAGGTTTTCGACTTCCACTTCGACAGGGACATCCGGGTGCAGCCAGAAGGCTTTTTCAACCGCCTGACGCACCGAACCCGAGGCAATAATATGGTTCTCTTTAATCAGGAACGCGTCTGACAACCCCAGCCGATGGTTTGCGCCGCCGCCACAGAGCACCGCGTATTTCAGCGCTGTACGCAGGCCCGGCAGTGTTTTGCGGGTATCCAGTAACTGCGTACGGGTGCCGACAAGCAGGTCAACGTAGCGGCGTACTTCACTTGCCACCCCGGATAAGGTCTGGACGAAGTTAAGCGCGGTTCGTTCACCGGTGAGCAAAACGCGTGAAGGACCATTCAGCTCAAACAGCGGCTGGTTTGCCGTAATCGCATCGCCGTCTTCAACATGCCAGGTGATCTGCACATCATCCCCCGCCAGTTGGGTAAAGACCTCTTCAACCCAGCGCTTGCCGCAAAAAACGCCATCTTCACGAGTGATAATGACCGCGTGCGAACGTGCTTCTTTTGGCAATAATTGGGCAGTAATATCCTTTTCGGCATTGATGTCACCGCCCAGATCTTCTTTCAAAGCATGGGCAACGCTTGCCGGAATATCCATATTAATACGTTCCAGAAGCGCTTCACGTCGGTGGTCGGGGTTGTAGCGGCGAGGCGGCATGATAAAACTCCAAATTGGTAACGAATCATAATATTGAAACATGCTACTCTGAACCGAGTAACAGCACCATACATAAGGAGTTCCAGCATGTTGTTAGAAAACGGATGGCTGGTGGATGCGCGGCATGTGCCCTCGCCGCACCACGACTGCCGCCCGGAGGATGAAAAGCCCACACTGCTGGTTGTTCATAATATTAGTCTCCCGCCGGGTGAGTTTGGCGGTCCGTGGATCGATGCATTATTCACAGGAACGATAGATCCTGATGCCCATCCTTTCTTTGCTGAGATTGCACATCTGCGCGTGTCGGCTCATTGTCTGATTCGTCGCGATGGTGAAGTCGTTCAGTATGTTCCCTTTGATAAACGCGCCTGGCATGCCGGGGTGTCGATGTACCAGGGGCGCGAACGATGCAACGATTTTTCTATAGGAATCGAGCTGGAAGGCACTGATACCGTGCCCTATACCGATTCACAGTATCAACAGCTCGTGGCTGTCACCAAAACGCTTATTGGACTCTACCCGGCCATCGCCGAAAATATCACGGGACACAGTGATATCGCTCCGGCGAGAAAAACCGATCCCGGCCCGGCCTTTGACTGGTCCCGGTTTCGCGCCATGCTTACTGCGCCGTCAGAATAAGGAGATAACATGACGTTGTTTACCATGCTGCTGGTCATCATCGCCGAACGCCTGTTCAAACTCGGCGAGCACTGGCATCTGGATCACCGGCTGGAGGTGCTTTTCCGCCGGATTAAGCACTTTTCCATGCTGCGCACGCTGCTGATGCTGGCAGGGGTAATGGTGATTACGTTTCTGCTGCTGCGCTCGCTGCACGGACTCTTTTTCAACGTGCCGCTACTTGTTGTGTGGATCCTGCTGGGTGTGTTGTGCATTGGCGCGGGGAAGGTACGTTTGCATTATCACGCTTATCTTAAAGCGGCATCTCGTGATGATGCCCATGCACGTAGTGCGATGGCGAGCGAACTGACCATGATCCATGGGGTGCCACCGGATTGCGATGAACGTGAGTTTTTACGTGAGCTGCAAAACGCGCTTCTGTGGATTAACTTTCGTTACTACCTGGCACCGCTGTTCTGGTTTGTGGTGGGGGGCCCGTGGGGACCGGTATTGCTGATGGGTTATGCTTTTCTTCGTGCCTGGCAGACCTGGCTTGCCCGCTATCTGACGCCGCATGAGCGCTTGCAGTCTGGGATTGATGCCATTTTGCATGTGCTTGACTGGCTCCCGGTGCGGTTCGTGGGTGTGGTGTATGCGTTGATTGGTCACGGTGAAAAAGCGTTGCCTGCGTGGTTCGCTTCTCTTGCCGATCGCCATACGTCGCAGTACCAGGTGTTAACGCGTCTGGCTCAGTTCTCTCTGGCGCGCGAGCCGCATACCGATAAGATTGAAACGCCAAAAGCCGCAGTGTCGATGGCGAAGAAAACGTCATTTGTGGTGGTGGTGGTCGTGGCGCTGCTGACCATTTACGGCACGCTGGTGTAGGCCAGCGCGCCATAAACACTAAAGCGTATCCGCAGGCGGGATGCCGAAATCAGGCATCCCGTTTTCGTTCCAGCGGACAAGCTTCAGGCGGGTATGGCGATTGGGATCGTAAAGCGGATCGCCTTCAATTTCAGTGTAGTTCCGTGCGTGGTACACCAGCACATCTTCCCCATCCGGCGTCTGCGTAAAACTGTTGTGCCCGGGCCCATACTGGCGATTTTCATAGCTGGTGGTGAATACCGGGCGTGGAGATTTCTGCCAGTTTGCCGGGTTTTGCGGATCGGCGTTCATGTCGATCCACAATAGCCCCATGCAGTAGTTTTCGTCGGTTGCGCTGGCGGAGTAGCTGATAAACAGCCTGTCATTGTGCACCAGTACTGCCGGGCCTTCGTTAACCCAAAATCCGCGACACTCCCAGTCATATTCCGGTTTGCTGAGCATGACTGGCTCGCCTTTGAGCGTCCAGGGATTCTCCATTTCACACAAATAGAGATTGGAGTTGCCGGAGATATCCGGGGCTTTTTGCGCCCACAGATACCAGCGTTTCCCCTGATGCACAAACGTGGTGGCATCCAGCGCAAAGGTGTCGAACTGGCTTTTTATCTGCCCCTTTTCTTGCCATTTTCCGGTGAGGGGATCCGGGTCTGCGCACTCCAGGGCGAACATGCGATGCTGGAACATTCCGAGCTTATCGAGCGCCTGGGTATGGGTGGCGGCAAAATAGATGTACCACTTGCCGTCAATGTGATGTAGCTCCGGCGCCCAGATAAGCTCGCTCATAGGGCCGGTGTCGGGTTTCCGCCACACCACCACTTCGTCAGCGCTACGCAGTCCTTCCAGCGAGTCTGCGCGGCGGATTTCCAGCCTGTCGTACTGCGGCACGGAGGCGATAAAATAGTACTGCCCCTCATGGCGTAAAATGTACGGGTCGGCCCGTTGTTCGATAAACGGATTTGGCCAGGTTTGCATTCGGCTTTCCTTATTTAGTCTCAGCGGCTTTCAGTTCCTGATAGTCGCTCAGTTCACGGTAATTGGTGCGACGTTTTTCCAGGTCTTCCTGAATGCGTTTCATCGTTTCACGGTCTACCTTCAGCAGGCGTACCACGCCCGCGGTAATTAAGTATCCAATGCCGGGAATGACGGTAAACAGCAGCACGATCCCGTTAATGGCGTCCGCGCTCTGCGCTTTTGCGCCCGCGTCATAACCGTACCAGGAGAGCAGGAAGCCGACCATCGCTCCGGCAATCGCCAGCCCCAGCTTCAGGAAGAAGATGTTGCCGGAGAAGCTGATACCCGTAATGCGCTTACCGGTTTTCCACTCGCCGTAATCGTCCACATCGGCCATCAGCGACCAGTGCAGCGGGGAAGGGATCTGGTGCAGGATATTCAGCAGGAAGTAGAGCACCACGATGGTGGTTGTTGCTTTCGGGTCGAAGAAATAGAACGCGCAGGAGAAAATCGCCAGCACGATATTGGTCCAGAAGAACACCTTCAGCTTACACCAGCGGTCAGTTAACACTTTTGCCAGCATACTGCCGAACATCATGCCTACCACACCCAGACTGATAAACAGGGTGGCGAAGTGGGTGCTTTGGCCCATAACCCAGGTGACGTAATACATGGTCGCCGCCATGCGGATAAAACCCGGACAGACGTTGCACAGGGTTAACAGCAGAATGCGCACCCATTGATCGTTCTTCCACACGTCTTTCAGATCGTTTTTCAATTCGTCATGCGTCTGTACCGCCGGGCGCACACGCTCGCGGACGGTGGCGAAGCAGAACAGGAACATACAGGTACCAATCAGCGCCAGTACGGTCATCGCCATCTGGTAACCTTTGGCTTTGTTATCCCCACCAAACCAGTCGGCCATCGGCAGCAAGGTGAGTGACAGCAGCAGCGTCGCAATACCGACCATCACGAAGCGATAAGACTGACAGGCGACGCGCTCTTTAGGGTCGTTAGTAATCACGCCACCCAGCGAGCAGTACGGAATGTTGATGGCGGTGTAGGTCAGCGACAACAGGAAGTAGGTGACAAAGGCATAGATAACTTTGCTGTTATAGCTCCACTCTGGCGTGGTGAACATCAGGATACTGAACAGTGCATAGGGGACGGCGATCCACAGCAGCCATGGACGAAACCGCCCATATTTACTGCGGGTACGGTCAGCGATAGCACCCATAATAGGATCTGTTACGGCATCAATGACACGAACAGACAACAGCAATACGCCGACCAGTGCAGGTGCCAGACCAAAAATATCCGTATAGAAATAGTTAACAAACAACATGATGGCGCCGAAGATGATGTTGCATCCCGCGTCTCCCATCCCATAGCCGATCTTTTCTTTTACTGACAGTTTGCTGTTATCCATTAACTGCTCTCCAGATTGCGGTATGGAGAGAATTATTTGCTGGCAAAGGAATTTATGCGTTGCAGTATCGCGTCGGTGATATGGATAAAATTGCTGTTGGCGGGAATTTGTGAGGAAGGTAACAACACTCTGCACACCGGAAAAGGCGTGCAGAGTGGAAGGGCAGATTAGTGTGCTTTCACCGCGTTGCCGTTTTTCTGTTTAACCAGATAACCCACGCCGAGGATCGCAATCCAGACCGGGATCAGGTACACGGAAATCGCCATTCCCGGGGTGATCAGCATGATGACCAGCACTGCGGCCATGAACAGCAGACACACCCAGTTACCCAGCGGATAAAGCAGAGCCGGGAAACGCGTAGTCACGCCTTGCTGCTGTTTGGCGCGGCGGAACTTGATGTGCGCCAGGCTGATCATCGCCCAGTTGATAACCAGAGCCGAAACCACCAGTGCCATCAGCAGTCCGAAGGCGGATTCCGGGGCCAGATAGTTAATCAGTACACACAGCGCCGTCACAATGGCTGATACGATAATGGTGTTTACCGGCACACCACGTTTGTCGACGTTGAGCAGGGCTTTCGGGGCGTTACCTTGCTGAGCCAGACCAAACAGCATACGGCTGTTGCAGTATACGCAGCTGTTGTAAACGGACAGCGCTGCAGTCAGCACCACGATGTTCAGGGCGTTTGCCACGAAGGTATCGCCCAGCTCGTGGAAGATCAGCACAAACGGGCTGGTATCCGCGGTCACGCGCGTCCATGGCAGCAGAGAGAGCAGCACAGCCAGTGAACCCACATAGAAGATCAGAATACGGTAGATAACCTGGTTAGTGGCTTTCGGGATGCTCTGCTCCGGGTTGTCGGCTTCAGCGGCAGTGATGCCCACCAGCTCCAGCCCTCCGAAGGAGAACATGATGATTGCCATCATCATTACCAGGCCGCTCATGCCGTGTGGCAGGAATCCGCCCTGTTCCCACAGGTTACGTACGGTCGCCTGCGGGCCACCGTTACCGCTGAACAGCAGCCAGCCACCGAAGATGATCATGGCCACAACGGCGATGACTTTGATGATGGCGAACCAGAACTCCATCTCACCGAACACTTTGACGTTGGTCAGGTTGATGGCGTTAATGATGACGAAGAAGGCTGCAGCAGAGGCCCAGGTTGGGATCTCCGGGTACCAGAACTGAATGTACTTACCGACAGCGGTAAGTTCAGCCATGGCAACGAGTACGTACAGCACCCAGTAATTCCAGCCAGAGGCGAAGCCCGCGAAGCTCCCCCAGTACTTATAGGCAAAGTGACTGAAAGAACCGGCAACGGGTTCTTCAACGACCATTTCACCTAACTGACGCATGATCAGAAAAGCAATAAAACCTGCGATAGCGTAACCCAAAATAATGCCAGGGCCGGCAGACTGGATAACGGATGCGCTTCCCAGAAACAGGCCGGTACCGATAGCACCACCCAATGCGATGAGCTGAATGTGGCGGTTTTTCAGGCCGCGCTTTAGCTGATCGCCGTGCTGTTGAGCTTCCATTTGAAACCTCGTGTGTGGTTGTTATGTTCACGCTGGGCGTGTGTAATTATGAATGTCCGTTTTCTGTATTTATTTCTTTACGGTTAATGATACCGAAAAAATCGTAGATGACTTCCGTAAGCGCCAGAATAGTGGTAAGTGCCTGCGAATGCACCTGCTTTATGAAGGGCTGATGACGAGTTGAATAAAAAGAAAGCATTTGTAAATCACTCCGCGAACCTTTCTTACCCCAACCTATAGAATAGAAATGCGCCATAAGTGGGCTAATTTTCATTATTTGCTTTGTTGAATCGCTTCAGATTGCAAAAACCCTCGTTTCAATATGGTTAAAACTCCCTCTTTGTGAGTAATCAACTCATTTGTGCAAAGTTACATTTCTGAAACGTTATTTCTGTAAGGTTGTTAAAATGTGCAGCGTTTACTGATTTCAATCAAAACCAATATGGACAGAAGGTGAATACTTTGTTACTTTAGCGATACGAAATAGAAATTGGTAAGACCAATTGACTCCGGGCAAAAAGGCGTAAGACAGGGAATATGGCCTACAGCAAAATTCGCCAACCAAAACTATCTGATGTGATTGAGCAGCAGCTGGAGTTTTTAATCCTCGAAGGGACTCTGCGCCCGGGTGAGAAACTTCCGCCAGAACGCGAGCTGGCAAAACAGTTCGACGTTTCACGTCCTTCTCTGCGTGAGGCGATTCAACGTCTCGAAGCAAAGGGCTTGCTGCTTCGTCGCCAGGGCGGCGGAACCTTTGTGCAAAACAGCCTGTGGCAGAGCTTCAGCGATCCGCTGGTAGAACTTCTCTCTGACCACCCAGAATCCCAGTTTGACCTGCTTGAGACCCGTCACGCGCTTGAAGGTATTGCGGCCTATTACGCCGCTCTTCGCAGCACTGATGAAGATCGCGTGCGTATCCGCGAACTGCATCAGGCCATTGAACGGGCACAGCAGTCCGGCGATTTAGACGCCGAGTCCAGCGCCGTCGTCCAGTATCAAATTGCCGTCACCGAAGCGGCCCACAATGTGGTGCTCCTCCATCTGCTACGCTGCATGGAGCCCATGCTGGCCCAGAACGTTCGTCAGAATTTTGAATTGTTGTATGCCCGTCGGGACATGCTCCCACTGGTAAGCAACCATCGCACCCGAGTATTCGAGGCGATAATGGCCGGGGAACCGGAGCAGGCGCGCGAAGCGTCGCACCGACATCTGGCTTTCATTGAGGAAATCTTGCTGGACCGCAGCCGTGAACAATCGCGTCGCGAACGTTCATTACGCCGCATACAGCAACGAAAGGATTAAGCGCCAGGTACTTTTAGAGCGCGGCAACTAAACGCAGAACCTGTCTTATTGTGTTCTTGCCCAAGAGCACAATGGGACAGGTTCCAGACAAATCAACGTATTAGATAGATAAGGAATACCCCCATGTCAGAACGTCTCCAAAATGACGTGGATCCGATCGAAACTCGCGACTGGCTACAGGCGATCGAATCGGTCATCCGTGAAGAAGGTGTTGAGCGCGCTCAGTATCTGATTGATCAGCTGCTTTCTGAAGCCCGCAAAGGCGGTGTGAAGGTTGCTTCAGGTGCAGGGGCTAGCAACTACGTAAACACGATTGCCGTCGAAGACGAACCGGAATACCCGGGCAATCTGGATCTGGAACGTCGTATCCGTTCTGCAATCCGCTGGAACGCCATCATGACCGTTCTGCGCGCATCCAAGAAAGACCTGGAACTGGGTGGCCACATGGCGTCCTTCCAGTCTTCTGCAACCGTTTACGAAGTGTGCTTCAACCACTTCTTCCGTGCAGCGAACGAGAAAGACGGCGGCGATCTGGTGTACTTCCAGGGCCACATCTCTCCGGGCATCTATGCACGTGCATTCCTGGAAGGTCGTCTGACTGAAGAGCAGATGAACAACTTCCGTCAGGAAGTTCACGGTAAAGGTCTGTCTTCTTATCCGCACCCTAAACTGATGCCAACCTTCTGGCAGTTCCCGACCGTTTCTATGGGTCTGGGCCCAATCGGTGCGATCTACCAGGCTAAGTTCCTGAAATATCTGGAACACCGTGGTCTGAAAGACACCTCTGAGCAGACCGTATACGCCTTCCTGGGCGACGGTGAAATGGATGAGCCAGAATCTAAAGGTGCGATCACCATCGCGACCCGTGAGAAGCTGGACAACCTGTGCTTCATCATCAACTGTAACCTGCAGCGTCTGGATGGTCCGGTCACCGGTAACGGTAAGATCATCAACGAACTGGAAGGCATCTTCGCCGGTGCTGGCTGGAACGTGATTAAAGTCATGTGGGGCGGTCGTTGGGACGAGCTGCTGCGTAAAGACACCAGCGGTAAACTGATCCAGCTGATGAACGAAACCGTTGACGGTGACTACCAGACCTTCAAATCCAAAGACGGTGCCTACGTTCGTGAGCACTTCTTCGGTAAATATCCTGAAACCGCAGCACTGGTTGCAGACTGGACTGACGAGCAGATCTGGGCCCTGAACCGTGGTGGTCACGATCCGAAGAAAGTCTACGCTGCACTGAAAAAAGCGCAGGAAACCAAAGGTAAAGCGACTGTAATCCTGGCCCACACCATCAAAGGTTACGGCATGGGTGATACCGCAGAAGGTAAAAACATCGCTCACCAGGTTAAGAAAATGAACATGGACGGCGTGCGTTATATCCGCGACCGTTTCAACGTTCCAGTGACCGATGAGCAGGTAGAAAACCTGTCTTACATCACCTTCCCGGAAGGCTCTGAAGAGCACAAGTACCTGCACGAACGTCGTCAGGCGCTGAAAGGCTACCTGCCAGCTCGTCAGCCTAACTTCACCGAGAAACTGGAACTGCCAGCGCTGGAAGACTTCTCTCAGCTGCTGGAAGAGCAGAACAAAGAAATCTCTACCACCATCGCTTTCGTTCGTGCCCTGAACGTGATGCTGAAGAACAAATCGATCAAAGATCGTCTGGTTCCAATCATCGCCGACGAAGCGCGTACTTTCGGTATGGAAGGTCTGTTCCGTCAGATCGGTATCTACAGCCCGAACGGCCAGCAGTACACCCCGCAGGACCGTGAGCAGGTTGCATACTACAAAGAAGACGAGAAAGGTCAGATCCTGCAGGAAGGTATCAACGAACTGGGTGCTGGCGCATCCTGGCTGGCTGCTGCGACCTCTTACAGCACCAACAACCTGCCAATGATCCCGTTCTACATCTACTACTCCATGTTCGGGTTCCAGCGTATCGGTGACCTGTGCTGGCAGGCTGGCGACCAACAGGCTCGCGGCTTCCTGGTAGGCGGTACTTCCGGTCGTACGACCCTGAACGGTGAAGGTCTGCAGCACGAAGATGGTCACAGCCACATTCAGTCTCTGACTATCCCTAACTGTATCTCTTACGACCCGTCTTACGCGTACGAAGTGGCAGTCATCATGCATGACGGTCTGCAGCGCATGTACGGTGAAGCACAAGAGAACGTTTACTACTACATCACCACCCTGAACGAAAACTACCACATGCCGGCAATGCCAGCAGGTGCCGAGGAAGGTATCCGCAAAGGTATCTACAAACTCGAAACCCTCGAAGGTAGCAAAGGTAAAGTTCAGCTGCTGGGCTCCGGTTCTATCCTGCGTCACGTACGTGAAGCAGCACAGATCCTGGCGAAGGACTACGGTGTCGGTTCCGATGTGTACTCTGTGACCTCCTTCACTGAACTGGCGCGTGATGGCCAGGATTGTGAGCGCTGGAACATGCTGCACCCAATGGAAACCCCACGCGTTCCGTACATCGCTCAGGTGATGAACGACGCGCCAGCGGTGGCGTCTACTGACTATATGAAACTGTTCGCTGAGCAGGTTCGTACTTACGTACCTGCTGATGATTATCGCGTACTGGGTACTGACGGCTTCGGTCGTTCTGACAGCCGCGAAAACCTGCGTCACCACTTCGAAGTTGATGCTTCTTACGTGGTTGTAGCAGCACTGGGCGAACTGGCTAAACGTGGCGAAATCGATAAGAAAGTGGTTGCGGAAGCAATTACCAAATTCAACATCGATGCAGAAAAAGTTAACCCGCGTCTGGCGTAAGAGGTAAAAGAATAATGGCTATCGAAATCAATGTACCGGACATCGGGGCTGATGAAGTTGAAATCACCGAGATCCTGGTCAAAGTAGGCGACAAAGTTGAAGCTGAACAGTCGCTGATCACCGTAGAAGGCGACAAAGCCTCTATGGAAGTCCCGTCTCCTCAGGCTGGCATCGTTAAAGAGATCAAAGTCTCTGTTGGCGATAAAACCGAGACTGGCAAACTGATCATGATTTTCGATTCCGCCGACGGTGCAGCAGCTGCTGCACCTGCGCAGGAAGAGAAGAAAGCCGCTCCGGCCGCCGCTGCTCCAGCAGCTGCCGCGAGCGCGAAAGAAGTTAACGTGCCTGACATCGGCGGTGACGAAGTTGAAGTCACTGAAATCCTCGTGAAAGTGGGCGATACCGTTGCGGCTGAGCAGTCACTGATCACCGTAGAAGGCGACAAAGCCTCTATGGAAGTGCCAGCGCCGTTCGCGGGTACCGTTAAAGAGATCAAGATCAACACCGGTGACAAAGTGTCTACTGGCTCTCTGATCATGATCTTCGAAGTGGCGGGTGCTGCACCTGCTGCTGCGCCTGCACAGGCAGCTGCTCCGGCGGCCGCGGCTCCAGCGGTTGCTGGTGGCGCGAAAGACGTTAATGTACCAGACATCGGCGGTGACGAAGTTGAAGTGACCGAAGTGATGGTTAAAGTGGGCGACAAAGTTGTCGCTGAACAGTCACTGATCACCGTAGAAGGCGACAAGGCTTCCATGGAAGTCCCTGCGCCATTCGCGGGTACCGTTAAAGAGATCAAAATCAGCACTGGCGACAAAGTGTCTACCGGCTCTCTGATCATGGTCTTCGAAGTAGAAGGCGCTGCGCCTGCTGCTGCTCCGGCGGCCGCGGCTGCTCCAGCACCAACTGCTGCACCGGCTCAGGCTGCTAAACCAGCTGCTGCCCCTGCTGCAAAAGCGGAAGGCAAATCTGAGTTCGCTGAAAACGACGCTTACGTCCACGCGACTCCGCTGATTCGTCGCCTGGCGCGCGAATTCGGTGTTAACCTGGCGAAAGTGAAAGGGACTGGCCGTAAAGGTCGTATCCTGCGCGAAGACGTTCAGACTTACGTGAAAGACGCGGTGAAACGCGCTGAAGCTGCACCAGCTGCAGCGGCAGGCGGCGGCATCCCGGGCATGCTGCCATGGCCGAAAGTGGACTTCAGCAAGTTCGGCGAAATCGAAGAAGTGGAACTGGGCCGTATCCAGAAAATCTCTGGTGCTAACCTGAGCCGTAACTGGGTGATGATCCCGCACGTTACGCACTTCGACAAAACCGATATCACCGATCTGGAAGCGTTCCGTAAACAGCAGAACGCCGAAGCTGAGAAGCGTAAACTGGACGTGAAATTCACCCCAGTGGTCTTCATCATGAAAGCCGTTGCCGCTGCTCTTGAGCAGATGCCACGCTTCAACAGCTCCCTGTCCGAAGATGGCCAGAAGCTGACGCTGAAGAAATACATCAACATCGGTGTTGCGGTTGATACGCCAAATGGTCTGGTTGTTCCGGTCTTCAAAGACGTGAACAAGAAGAGCATCACTGAGCTGTCCCGTGAACTGACCGTGATCTCCAAAAAAGCGCGTGATGGTAAGCTGACTGCAGGCGAAATGCAGGGCGGTTGCTTCACTATCTCCAGCATCGGTGGCCTGGGTACAACCCACTTCGCACCGATTGTGAACGCGCCTGAAGTTGCGATCCTTGGTGTGTCCAAGTCCGCGATGGAGCCGGTGTGGAATGGCAAAGAGTTCGTACCGCGTCTGATGATGCCAATCTCTCTGTCCTTCGACCACCGCGTGATCGACGGTGCTGATGGTGCGCGTTTCATCACCATTATCAACAACACCCTGAGCGACATTCGCCGCCTGGTGATGTAATCGAAAAGCCGGCCTGACGGCCGGCTTTTTTCTGGTAATCTCATGGTGTTTGTGAGGTTATTGGCGAAAGCGACAATTCGTGAGCCGTTTGTTGTTTCAAAATTGTTAACAATTTTGTAAACTGCGGGCGGATAGAACGACCCGGTGGACGACGGGTATAAATTAAGAGGTCATGATGAGCACAGAAATCAAAACTCAGGTCGTAGTACTTGGGGCAGGCCCGGCAGGTTACTCCGCAGCATTCCGCGCCGCGGATTTAGGTCTGGAAACCGTCATCGTAGAACGTTACAGCACCCTCGGTGGTGTTTGTCTGAACGTCGGCTGTATCCCTTCTAAAGCGCTGCTGCACGTAGCCAAAGTTATCGAAGAAGCCAAAGCGCTGGCTGAACACGGTATCGTCTTCGGCGAGCCGAAAACCGATATCGACAAAATTCGTACCTGGAAAGAGAAAGTTATCACTCAGCTGACCGGCGGTCTGGCAGGTATGGCCAAAGGCCGTAAAGTGAAAGTGGTAAACGGTCTGGGTAAATTCACCGGTGCGAACACCCTGGAAGTGGAAGGCGAAAACGGTAAAACCGTGATTAACTTCGACAACGCGATCATCGCGGCAGGCTCTCGCCCAATCGAACTGCCATTCATTCCGCACGAAGATCCACGTGTTTGGGATTCCACCGATGCGCTGGAACTGAAAACCGTTCCAAAACGCCTGTTGGTTATGGGTGGCGGTATCATCGGTCTGGAAATGGGTACCGTGTACCATGCGCTGGGTTCAGATATTGACGTGGTTGAAATGTTCGACCAGGTTATCCCGGCTGCTGACAAAGACATCGTTAAAGTCTTCACCAAACGCATCAGCAAGAAATTCAACCTGATGCTGGAAACCAAAGTCACTGCCGTTGAAGCGAAAGAAGACGGTATTTACGTTTCCATGGAAGGCAAAAAAGCCCCATCCGAACCACAGCGTTACGACGCCGTGCTGGTGGCTATCGGCCGTGTGCCGAACGGTAAAAACCTCGACGCGGGCAAAGCTGGCGTGGAAGTGGACGACCGTGGCTTCATCCGCGTTGACAAACAGCTGCGCACCAACGTGCCGCACATCTTTGCTATCGGCGATATCGTCGGTCAGCCAATGCTGGCACACAAAGGTGTTCACGAAGGTCACGTTGCCGCTGAAGTTATCGCCGGCATGAAACACTACTTCGATCCGAAAGTGATCCCATCCATCGCGTACACCGAGCCAGAAGTTGCATGGGTTGGTCTGACTGAGAAAGAAGCGAAAGAGAAAGGCATCAGCTACGAAACCGCCACCTTCCCGTGGGCTGCTTCTGGCCGTGCTATCGCTTCCGACTGCGCAGACGGTATGACCAAACTGATCTTCGACAAAGAGACTCACCGCGTTATCGGTGGTGCGATTGTCGGTACCAACGGCGGTGAGCTGCTGGGTGAAATCGGTCTGGCTATCGAAATGGGTTGTGACGCTGAAGACATCGCGCTGACTATCCACGCTCACCCAACTCTGCACGAGTCTGTGGGCCTGGCGGCAGAAGTGTTTGAAGGCAGCATCACCGACCTGCCAAACGCGAAAGCGAAGAAGAAATAAGTTTCTTCACGATTGCTAAACGCCTCTTCGGAGGCGTTTTTTTTGTCTAAAGCCTACCCATTATGGTAGGTATCTTATTGATATTTCCGCTAAAAATTTTCTCTCATCTGCCGATACCTTTTTCACCATTGTGTAGCTACTGGCCGCACGGTTTAGGGGTTCTGGACTTTTGATTACACGAAAAAAGGAAATAACATGTCTTTGAAGAAAGTTGCGGTGATTGGCTTAGTGGCAGCAGCGATGACGCTGACCGGGTGTGGTGCGATGACCACTGCGGTGAAAAAACGTAATCTGGAAGTGAAAACTCAGATGAGCGAAACCATCTGGCTGGAGCCATCTAACGAAAAAACAGTCTACATTCAGGTTAAAAACACCTCTGATAAAGACATGAGCAACCTGCAGACGCTGCTGGCAAACGATCTGAGTGCCAAGGGATACAAGGTCACCAGCTCTCCTGACAGCGCATACTATTGGGTGCAGGCTAACGTTCTGAAAGCAGACAAAATGGACCTGCGAGAATCTCAGGGCTATCTGAAAACCGGCTATGAAGGTGCCGCTGTTGGTGCTGCGCTGGGTGCCGGTATTACGGCCTACAACAGCAACTCTTCTGGTGCGGCGTTGGGTGTGGGTCTGGCGGCAGGTCTGATCGGTATGGCGGCGGATGCGATGGTAGAAGATGTGAACTATACCATGGTGACCGACCTGCAGATCTCTGAGCGTAGCAAAGCAAAAGTCACCACCGATAACATCGCGGCACTGCGTCAGGGCACATCGGGCGTGAAACTGCAGACCAGCTCCGAGCAGGGCGATCGCGCTAAGTATCAGACACGTGTCGTGTCTAATGCTAATAAAGTGAACCTGAAATTCGAAGAAGCGAAACCGGTTCTGGAAGCGCAACTGGCAAAATCGGTCGCAAATATTCTGTAAGTTAAAAAGCCGGGCGGCGACTTCGCCTTACCCGGCCTACAGGCCTCGCTGGAGAAGAGCTACCGCACATTCAGGGCTCGACGGGCTGCCAGGTTTTATCAGGAGCATATGAGGCCAGCGCCCGCGCCTTTTGCTCCGAATCGCTGCCGAGATCCGACTGAAACACCTTGTCGTCCTGATTTATCAAAAAGCTCATTACGCCCGTCTGGCCGTAGCTGACCGGCCAGGCAACCATTGCGAAACCGTGGTTATCCGGCAAAATTCTGAAGCGATAGCCGTGATAGCCAGTACCCGGTTCTTTTGGACTGAAGGCCGGGCCGAGCGGGCTGGGCGTTTCACCAGGTGATGCAGGCCAGTACAAACCGTCCTTTTTCCCTGTGGTGCTGACGATCTTCTGGGCATACTTCTGGTTCATCGCATAATAGCTCTGCTGTGCATCCACGTAAGCATGTAAGGCTTCAATCGCTGCGAGCTCGTTACGCCCAATTTCGCGGGTCAGGATCTCCTCAGCACCTTCTTTGATATCAAATTGCCAGCCGGAATTGGTCTTGATGACCGGGATAGGAAGTTGCCAGTCAGTCTCTCCGACAACAAGATGCGCCGTATTACCTTCAACCACGGTGTTATGACGGACTTTCCAGTCGCGCAGGAAGCGATCGACGGCATCAGGGTCGACGCCTTCAGGGGGCAGGAAATCGCGCCAGTTCTCTCCAAGCAGGTTATTCATTGCACTTTCATTCTGATCACGAATGGCATTTGCCAGTGCGTCGGTCGCCTGGTCAGGCGTGCTAAAAGATTGTTGCGCCATAGCCGAGGCCGAAAGCATGAACAACACCATTCCACTGAGTAGTTTACTTTTCATGTCGGCTCCCTTAACGATGTCGAATTTCACGGCGTTCAGCGCGTCCGCCAGCTGCCTGGTGCGGTTGTTGTTGACGAGCGATCTGTCGGCTTTGCGCCCCTCGCTGCTGCTGTGCCTGCCAGTTGGCGGAGCGGCTGTCGTTGCCACTCAGAGCATTAGCCCGGGGCTGACTGATTCGCTGCTGGGTTGTGCGTTGCTGCGCAGGTTGCGAAACCCGTTTTTCATTTCTTTGCGCTGTGGTCTGACGATTATCACGCTGCTGTGTAGTCGTCCGCTTTGTCGTCTGCGGTTTGGTGTCATAGCCACGGTAGTTGTTGCGCTGGGAAATCTGCTTCAGCTGCTCATTTGAGGCCTTGCGCTGGACATCTTTGGTTCCCGGACGTGCCGTTTGAGGGAAGGTTTTACCCGTTGATTTCTCCATCTGGCTGAGGGCGGCCTGACGCTGGCTATCGCGATTAACCGGTTTTTGCTGCGTTGAACTTAACCCTGCGGCCGCGTTGGTGGAGTGGAAGCGGTTGTTGAGCTGGCTCGTCGGATAGGGTACGCCTTCCCGATAAGCCGGGTTGTGCTGCCAGGTGCGGTTGGCATCCGTCAGGCGCTGCCCGCTGATTTTATTGAAGTTCTCAACGTTGATATTGATGTTGTTATCACCGTTGCGGTTATAGCCGCCGTGATTATCCCAGTCGTCATGGTGATGATCCCAGTCATCGTCATCATCCCAGTCGATGCTGCTGAAGATGGCATAGGTTGTCGCGACGCCCAGGCTGAAGCCTAAACCGTTAACGAAGCTGTTGCCAAACTGCTCCCCGGGTGAAGGCGGGAGATAGGTGGGGGGATAAGCGGTGTTTGGCCAGGTTCCGTAAACCGTATTAGGGTTGTAGGTGGGAACGTACACGACTTGTGGATCGGCAGATTCAATTTTGATCACCGTTGGAGCCGGTGCGGACGTTGTGTTTGTCGTGGTTGACTCGCTGGTGCTCGTTTTAGACGGCGCCGCTTTTGTCACCGTGGTGACCGTTTGTTGAGGTGTCGACTGTAAGGCTCCGGTCTTCTGAGCCAGCACGCGCAGGCGTTGAACGGAATCCATCACATCTTTGGGTTGCGCGAGGAACGCATCGCCCAGATTTTGTACCCACGGTGGGTTCTCTCCCATCAGTGACATCAACTGAGGAAAGGCGACCAGCGATTTTACGCTGGGATCCCAGGGTTGGCTGGCAACGGCCTGAATAGCGGCATCACCTTCCATTTTAGGGTTGTCTTTCGACCACTGTGCAGCCTGGATGACGTTGGCCGGGTAGGTTGATGCCATCAAAATTTGCGACAGCAACGCGTCCGGGTAGAGCGCGATAGGGGCAACCCACTGATCGATTTGCGCGGCAGAGTATGTTGGTGTCGCGGCAGGAGCCGATTGGGGAGCAGGGGTTGCTACCGGTGCAACGGGTTGCTGTACGACGGGAGCCGGGGCTACAGGCTCCGTTGCACGGCTTTTGACGAACATGACGCCAGAGGCAGCAAGCAGCCCGGTACTGCAAAGAAGAACAAGCAGATGTGGCTTAAAAGACAACTTCATAAAATGACTCCAACGAGACAAGCGCTGTGCCGTGAGGCGTTACGGTTGGCGTGAGTATTATTCACCCGTCTTTTACTGTTTTGACTTTTCTTGGGAAACCATCCGGGGTATCCGGATAAAGAGTGTGAGCATTTATTACACAATTATATGTGATGCTGGAAAAATCGCTGGGATTTCAGAAGGCCGCTCTTGTGAGCGGCCAGCAGCTAGTTGCCGAGGTTGACCACAAACAGCACCGTGATGTCGGATATGTTCCAGCCACCGTGCAGCGCGGTAAGCAGTAAACCAATCACAACGATCAGCGCAGTGATTCGCATCTCCATTGCGTGCGTTCCTGTAAAGGCTACGCGGGTTCATTCTCCACCGGGAAAGGCAGAACCAGGCAAGTTGGGATTGCCGCAAATCTGCCCGCCCTGTGTGCTACCACCGCAAGGCAACAAATTAACCGCTGTGAGGCGGTTTTTTTGTACCTTCTAATCATCTCCTCTCCCCGCTACACCATGCTTAACGATTCAGCAAATTTTTTAATGTTGCTTTTTTGTAAACGGATTAACACTGTGCAGAAATCCTGCTATGCTGCCCGACGCGGTATCGGGCATTTACCCTACAAACTGCTGTCTCACAGGAGCGTGAAGAGAACGCCCGCCGCATATGACAATGAGAGCGAGGAGAACCGTCGTGCTAGAAGAATACCGTAAGCACGTAGCAGAACGTGCCGCCGAGGGAATTGTACCCAAACCTTTAGATGCAACCCAAATGGCCGCGCTCGTCGAGCTGCTGAAGAACCCGCCTAAGGGCGAAGAAGAATTCCTGTTAGATCTGTTGATCAACCGCGTACCGCCTGGCGTAGATGAAGCTGCCTACGTAAAAGCCGGATTCCTTGCTGCTATCGCCAAAGGCGAAGCCACCTCCCCACTGGTTACTCCTGAAAAAGCCATTGAACTGCTCGGCACCATGCAGGGTGGTTACAACATTCATCCGCTGATTGACGCGCTGGATAACGACAAGCTGGCACCGATTGCCGCTAAAGCGCTCTCCTCAACGCTGCTGATGTTCGATAACTTCTACGATGTGGAAGAAAAAGCGAAAGCGGGCAATGTCTATGCGAAGCAGGTGATGCAATCCTGGGCTGATGCCGAATGGTTCCTGAACCGTCCTGCTCTGGCTGAAAAAATTACCGTTACCGTCTTTAAAGTGACCGGCGAAACCAACACCGATGACCTCTCTCCGGCGCCGGATGCGTGGTCTCGTCCTGATATTCCTCTGCATGCTCTGGCGATGCTGAAAAACGCCCGCGAAGGCATTGAGCCGGATCAGCCGGGCAGCGTCGGCCCGATCAAACAGATCGAAGCTCTGCAGAAAAAAGGTTTCCCGCTGGCCTACGTGGGTGACGTTGTGGGTACCGGTTCTTCCCGTAAGTCCGCGACCAACTCCGTGCTGTGGTTCATGGGAGACGACATTCCACACGTGCCGAATAAGCGCGGTGGCGGTCTGTGCCTCGGCGGAAAAATTGCTCCGATCTTCTTCAACACCATGGAAGATGCGGGCGCACTGCCGATCGAAGTGGATGTTTCTAACCTGAACATGGGCGACGTGATTGACGTTTATCCGTTCAAAGGCGAAGTACGTAACCACGAAACCAACGAACTGCTGGCAAGCTTCGAGCTGAAAACCGATGTGCTGATCGACGAAGTGCGTGCAGGTGGCCGTATTCCTCTGATTATTGGCCGTGGCCTGACAACCAAAGCGCGTGAAGCGCTGGGTCTGCCACACAGCGATGTATTCCGTCACGCGAAAGACGTTGCGGAAAGCAATCGCGGTTACTCACTGGCGCAGAAAATGGTTGGTCGTGCATGCGGCGTCGCCGGTATCCGTCCTGGTGCATACTGCGAGCCGAAGATGACCTCTGTGGGCTCCCAGGATACCACTGGCCCAATGACCCGTGACGAACTGAAAGACCTGGCGTGCCTGGGCTTCTCTTCCGATCTGGTGATGCAGTCCTTCTGCCACACTGCGGCGTATCCGAAGCCGGTTGATGTGACGACACACCACACGCTGCCTGACTTCATCATGAACCGTGGTGGGGTTTCCCTGCGTCCGGGTGATGGTGTTATCCACTCCTGGCTGAACCGTATGCTGCTGCCAGATACCGTGGGTACCGGCGGTGACTCCCATACTCGTTTCCCGATTGGTATCTCCTTCCCGGCGGGTTCTGGTCTGGTGGCGTTTGCTGCGGCAACTGGCGTGATGCCGCTGGATATGCCGGAATCTGTTCTGGTGCGCTTCAAAGGCAAAATGCAGCCGGGTATCACCCTGCGTGACCTGGTTCACGCGATCCCGCTGTATGCGATTAAACAGGGCCTGCTGACCGTTGAGAAGAAAGGGAAGAAAAACATCTTCTCTGGCCGTATCCTGGAAATTGAAGGTCTGCCTGATCTGAAAGTTGAGCAGGCGTTCGAACTGACCGATGCCTCCGCTGAACGTTCTGCTGCGGGCTGTACCATCAAGCTGAACAAAGAGCCGATTATTGAGTATCTGAACTCTAACATCGTGCTGCTGAAGTGGATGATTGCAGAAGGCTACGGCGACCGTCGTACGCTGGAGCGTCGTATCCAGGGCATGGAAAAATGGCTGGCCGATCCGCAGCTGCTGGAAGCTGATGCTGACGCAGAATACGCGGCAGTGATCGACATCGATCTGGCGGATATCAAAGAGCCAATTCTGTGTGCACCGAACGATCCGGACGATGCGCGTCTGCTCTCTGATGTTCAGGGCGAGAAGATCGATGAAGTGTTCATCGGTTCTTGTATGACCAACATCGGTCACTTCCGCGCGGCAGGTAAACTGCTGGATACCCATAAAGGCCAGTTGCCAACCCGTCTGTGGGTGGCACCGCCAACCCGTATGGACGCGGCTCAGCTGACCGAAGAGGGCTACTACAGCGTATTTGGTAAGAGCGGGGCGCGTATTGAAATCCCTGGCTGTTCCCTGTGTATGGGTAACCAGGCGCGCGTAGCTGACGGTGCGACGGTAGTGTCTACCTCTACCCGTAACTTCCCTAACCGTTTAGGTACTGGTGCGAACGTCTATCTGGCCTCTGCGGAACTGGCGGCGGTTGCAGCGCTGATTGGTAAACTGCCTACGCCGGAAGAGTATCAGACCTTTGTCGCTCAGGTTGATAAGACGGCGGTGGATACCTACCGCTATCTGAACTTCGATCAGTTGTCTCAGTACACTGAGAAAGCTGACGGCGTTATCTTCCAGACGGCAGTGTAATAAATGCTACCCTCTCCTGCGGGGGAGGGGCTGTAGGTGAGAGCATCAGGCTGCAAGGCCTCGCTCTCACCTTTTTATTTTCATTCCTCCCACCTCCCACGCTTTTTTTCTTCCTCTCTGCTGCGATAATTACCCTAATGGCTTTGCAGAGGAAAACACTATGGATTACGAATTTCTGCGCGACATCACCGGAGTGGTGAAAGTGCGTATGTCGATGGGCCACGAAGCCGTTGGACACTGGTTTAACGAAGAGGTGAAAGAAAATCTCTCACTTCTTGATGAAGTTGAACAGGCGGCGAATACGGTGAAAGGCAGTGAACGCTCCTGGCAACGTGCCGGACACGAATACACGCTGTGGATGGACGGTGAAGAGGTGATGGTGCGAGCCAACCAGCTTGAATTCTCGGGTGACGAGATGGAAGAGGGGATGAGCTACTACGACGAAGAAAGTCTGTCGCTGTGCGGCGTTGAAGACTTCCTGAAGGTGGTGAATGCATACCGCGAGTTTATGAAACAGAGATAATTTCCCGAAGCATCCTTGCTCCGGGCAACACTTACACGGCCGGAATATTGCGGCCGTAGTAGATTTCGCGCATCTCTTTCCAGAGCAGGTCAGTGATGGCCTTACGCTCTTCTTCGCTCAGATCTTCCGGCTTCGTGTGGAACATGTAGTGCTTAAGGTCGAATTCCTTCAGTAACATCTTGGTATGGAAGATGTTCTCCTGATACACGTTCACGTCCATCATGTCGTACAGCGCCTTCATATCCTCAGACATAAAGTTCTGAATCGAGTTGATCTCGTGGTCAATGAAGTGCTTCATGCCGTTGATATCACGGGTGAAACCGCGCACGCGGTAATCAATGGTGACGATATCGGATTCCAACTGGTGGATTAAATAGTTCAGCGCGTTCAGCGGGGAGATCACGCCGCAGGTCGACACTTCTATATCGGCGCGGAACGTACACAGCCCACCTTCCGGATGGCTCTCCGGATAGGTATGAACGCAGATATGGCTTTTATCAAGGTGAGCAACAACCACTTCCGGCAGCGGGCCCGGATGTTCGGTTTTGTCGATAAGCTTAGGATCGACGGGTTCTTCGCTCACCAGAATGGTTACGCTGGCACCCTGAGGTTCATAATCCTGTCTGGCGATATTCAGGATGTTTGCCCCGATAATCGAGCAGGTTTCTGACAGGATCTCGGTCAGACGGTTGGCGTTGTAGAGTTCATCGATATAGGCGATGTAACCATCGCGTTCTTCCGCTGTTTTGGCATAGCAGATATCGTAAATACAAAAACTCAGGCTTTTGGTCAGGTTGTTAAAGCCATGTAGTTTAAGCTTTTTCAATTAGCTCACCCCCTTAGTGGATAAGGCGTCCTGAAGATACTGTGGCAGCGCAAACGCTGCGGTATGAACAGCAGGATTGTAATATCGGCACTGAAGACCAGCCTGATGGAAACGGGCCTGGATAATTTCGGTGGAGAGATGGCGCAGCACGTCGTTATCCGTCGCCCAGGCAAAGGTCATGATCCCGCCGTAGTAGGTCGGAATGGCGGCCTGGTAGAAGCTGACGTCGCCAAAGTAGGTGCTCAGTTTGCGATGGCTATCGAGAGCTTCATCCTGCTGCAGGAAGCAGACGCCATTTTGCGCGACAAAGATCCCACCAGGATTCAGGCAGCGCTTGCAGCCTTCGTAGAAGGAGGAAGTAAACAGCGACGCGCCTGGGCCGATGGGGTCGGTACAGTCCGAGATAATGACATCAAAGGTCTGCGTGGTCTGATTAACGAAGTTAACCCCGTCGTCAATCACCAGATTAAAACGCGGATCGTCATAGCTACCAGCATTGTGGTTGGGCAGGTACTGACGGCAGAAAGAGACCACGCCCGCATCGATCTCCACCATGGTGATGGTTTCAATAGAGCGATGGCGGGAAACTTCACGCAGCATAGCCCCGTCGCCACCGCCGATAATCAGGACATGCTTCGCATGCCCGTGCGCCAGCAGCGGGACGTGGGTCATCATTTCATGATAGATAAACTCATCTCGCTCGGTCGTTTGCACGACGCCGTCCAGCGCCATGACGCGGCCAAAGGCGGCATTCTCGAAGATGATCAGATCCTGGTGATCGGTTTTCTCATGATAGAGCACGTTATCAACGGCAAAGTACTGACCAAACTGGTCATGCAGTGTTTCATGCCACAACGTGTGGTCGGCCATACGCAGACTCCTCCTTTGTTAACATCCGTTACATTCACAAAAAGTGAGCGAAACATGATAGCTAACTCTCACCGTGGTTGCACGGCTACAGGCTCAACAAGGAGCGTCGGGAAGCTTATTTCACGTAGGCGAGCAGGCTGAGTGAATCGCGAGCCAGCGCTTTGCATTTTTTGGCAGTAGGGATACCAATACCGCTCAGGTCACGGTAGCTGTCTTCACCAAGAGATTTCATGTCGAAGCTGTCGTAATTGCTGAGGTCCCATTGGTTCTGCTGAGCAAAAAAGACCAGCGCGCGGCGAATTTGCCCGTTGGGTAAATTCTGGTAGCCACAATCATTTTTCAGGAACACAAAAACCGCCGTCAGATCGGCCATATCTTCCGCTTCATTTTCACTTAGCGCATAGCTGTTCGCACACATTGCCATCAGGCTGGTGAACAAAATTGTCCTGAAAAACGTCTTCATTGCTTCTACCACTGCTTCACGGAAAAATAACGTTAGCATACTTGGTGCCAGTGCGACGATCTTTATTATTACCGCTTTACTTGACCTTCCGGTAAGGGGAGGGTTTATGCTCAAAAGATCGCCGGCTGGAAATAAGGAAATGAACATGCAACGTCGTGATTTTTTAAAATATTCCGTTGCGCTGGGGGTTGCCAGCGCATTACCACTGTGGAGCCGCACAGTCTTCGCGGCTGACAGACCTGCCTTACCCATCCCGGACTTACTGACTGCTGACGCCCGTAGTCGTATCCAGCTTGTTGTTCAGTCCGGTAAAACGGCCTTCGGTGGACACAACGCTACTACGTGGGGTTATAACGGCAATCTGCTTGGTCCAGCGCTTCAGCTACGTAAAGGGAAAGCCGTCACCGTTGATATTCACAACACGCTGGCAGAAGAGACGACGCTGCACTGGCACGGGCTGGAGGTGCCGGGCGAGGTCGACGGCGGTCCGCAAGGGATTATTAAAGCGGGCGGTACGCGCAGCGTTACCTTTACTCCTGACCAGCGCGCCGCGACCTGCTGGTTCCACCCCCATCAGCACGGCAAAACGGGCCATCAGGTGGCAATGGGGTTGGCGGGCCTGGTGCTGATTGAAGATGACGAAAGCCGCCTGCTGCGTCTGCCTAAACAGTGGGGGATCGACGATGTACCGGTGATTGTCCAGGACAAAAAATTCACCGCAGACGGTCAGATTGATTATCAACTGGATGTGATGACCGCGGCGGTAGGCTGGTTTGGTGATACTCTGCTGACCAACGGCGCCATTTATCCGCAGCACGCCGCGCCGAAGGGCTGGCTGCGTTTACGTCTGCTTAACGGGTGCAATGCACGCTCCCTGAACTTTGCTACCAGTGATAATCGTCCTCTGTACGTGGTCGCCAGCGACGGCGGATTGCTACCTGAACCGGTGAAAGTGAGCGAGCTCCCAATGCTGATGGGGGAACGTTTTGAAGTGCTGGTGGATATCAGTGACGGCAAAGTGTTTGACCTGGTCACGTTGCCGGTCAGTCAGATGGGTATGGCGGTTGCGCCCTTTGACAAGCCGCACCCGGTGCTGCGGATCCAGCCACTGCAGGTTACAGCGTCGGGCACGCTGCAGGATACGCTGACGTCGCTCCCGGCGTTACCTTCCCTTGAAGGTTTAACCCAACGTAAGCTGCAGCTTTCCATGAACCCGATGCTCGATATGATGGGTATGCAGGCGCTGATGGCGAAATATGGCGATCGGGCGATGGCGGGGATGCACCACGGGCAGATGATGGGGCATATGAATATGGACCACGGCAAAATGGGCGGCATGGGCAACATGAATCATGGTGACCATGGCTTTGACTTCCACAATGCCAACATGATCAACGGCCAGGCGTTCGACATGAACACGCCAATGTTTGCTGCCACAAAAGGGCAGTTTGAGCGTTGGGTGATTTCTGGCGAAGGCGACATGATGCTGCATCCGTTCCATATCCACGGTACCCAGTTCCGCATTCTTTCAGAGAACGGCAAAGCGCCTGATGTGCATCGCGCGGGCTGGAAAGATACCGTCAGGGTTGAAGGAGGGGTCAGCGAGGTGCTGGTGAAATTTGACCATGCCGCGCCGAAAGAGTTTGCCTATATGGCGCACTGTCATCTGCTGGAGCATGAAGATACGGGGATGATGTTGGGGTTCACGGTATAAAAAAGCCGGGTGGCGGCGTCGCCTTACCCGGCTTACATCTCGAACCGTAGGCCCGGTAAGCGTAGCGCCACCGGGCCTTTTTAGTTACTTACTTTCATCAGGCAGTGCATACGCGACAATATAGTCGCCCATCTTCGTGCCAAACGAACCGTGACCACCCGCAGAGATGACAACGTACTGCTTGCCATTCACTTCATAGGTCATCGGCGTTGCCTGTCCACCGGCTGGCAGACGGCCTTGCCACAGTTTCTCGCCGTTGGTCATGTTGTACGCGCGCAGGTAGTTATCTGCGGTTGCCGCGATGAACAGGACGTTACCGGCGGTGGAGATTGGGCCACCCAGCATCGGCATACCCATATTGAACGGCACCGGAACTGGCATCGGGAACGGCATGCTGTCCTGTGGCGTACCAATACGTTTTTTCCACACAATCTGGTTAGTTTTCAGGTCCAGACCGGAGATATAACCCCAGGCAGGCTGTTTACACGGCAGACCAAACGGAGACAGGAACGGGTTCAGCGTCACGCCAAACGGCACGCCATACTGCGGCTGAATGCCGGATTCGGTCCCTGTGCCTTTCGCGTCTTTCGGTGGCTCCATTGGGTTACCTGGGCCACGTGGGATCAGACGGGAAACGAACGGCAGCGCCATCGGGTTGGCAATCGCCACCTGACGGTTCGGGTCAACGGAGATCCCGCCCCATTCGAACATCCCCAGGTTACCCGGGAAGACCAGCGTGCCCTGCTCAGAAGGCGGGGTGAAGATACCTTCGTAGCGCAACTGGTGGAACATCACGCGGCACACCAGCTGGTCAAACATGGTGGCACCCCACATGTCTGCACCGCTCAGATCTTTCTTCGGACGGAAGCTCAGGTCAGAGAATGGCTGCGTCTTGCTGACGTAATCGCCTTTTGCCGCACCCTGCGGAACTGGTTTTTCTGGCGCAGGCACAACCAGTTTACCGTTGCTGCGATCCAGTACGAAGATGTTGCCGGTTTTCGCCGGAGCGTAAATCACCGGAACGGTTTTACCGTTAACGGTAATGTCCGCCAGTGTCGGCTGGGATGGCATGTCCATATCCCACAGATCGTGGTGAACGGTCTGGTAGCTCCAGGCCAGCTTACCGGTGGTCGCATTCAGCGCCACGATAGCGCTCGCATAACGTTCCTGCTCTGGCGTGCGGTAACCACCCCAGATATCGGGTGTGGTTACACCCATTGGCAGGTAGACCAGGTCCAGCTTCGCGTCATACGCCGCTGGCGCCCAGGAGTTTGGCGAGTTAAAGGTAAAGGTGTGTTCATCTGACGGGATCGCATTGGGATCTTTCGCGCCCGGGTCGAAGGCCCACAGCAGTTTACCGGTGTTCACGTCGAAACCACGGATGACGCCGGAGGTTTCACGCGTGGAGAAGTTATCTGTTACCGAACCAGCAATCACGATGGTTTTATCGGTGATGATCGGTGGAGAGGTTGGCTCATACAGACCCGGCGTGGTGTCCGGCATATTGGTCTGCAGATTAAGGATACCTTTGTTGGCAAAGGTTTCGCACAGCTTGCCCGTTTCGGCGTTGATGGCGAACAGGCGGCCATCGTTCACCGGCAGCATAATGCGGCGAGGACAGTCGGCAATGACTTCCGGGCTGGCATTATCGGCACGCGCTTCGTGGTAAGAGACGCCACGGCAGGTGACATGCTGGAACGACGGGTTGGAATTGAGCTGTGGGTCGAAGTGCCATTTCTCTTTACCCGTGGCCGCATCAAGCGCGAACAGACGCTGGTGCGCCGTACACAGATAAAGCATATCGCCCACTTTAATTGGCGTCACTTCGTTGGTCAGTTCGCCCGGATCGTTTGGCATCTTCAGATCGCCAGTACGGAATACCCAGGCTTCTTTCAGGTTTTTAACGTTATCCGCGTTGATCTGCTTCAGCGGGGAGTAGCGTTGACCTTCCTGATTACGACCATACGCAGGCCAGTCACCGTCCGCCACCTGCGAGATAGCCGCAGCAGGCGTGGATTCCGCGTTTAGCGTACCGTTGATTTCCTGCGGGTCGTTAAAACCGGCCCAGGTCAGGATGCCACCGCTGATTAACAGGGCTACCACCAGCGCTGCAACGGCACCACTGGAAGGCACAATCAGGCGACGCCACACGAAGGGCAGGATCAGCCAGATACCAAAGAACACGAGGATGTCGCTACGTGGCGTCAGTGCCCAGAAGTCGAACCCGACTTCCCAGACGCCCCAGATCATGGTGGCGAGGAGTAATGCAGCATACAGCCACAGCGCGGATTGTTTTCTACGCAATAGCAGGATGGTTACACCAACCATAACCAAACCTGCAATTGGGTAGTACCAGGAGCCGCCAAGCGCGACCAGCCAGACGCCACCGATTAACAAATACAGCGCGCAGAAAGCTGCGAAGGCCGCTGTTAATGTCACCAGTAGACGCGGCTGTTGAGATTTTGTTTCAGCCATAGAAAAGTACTCGTCAGTTTTGTTAATTATTTGCTAGCAATTAATTATAGGCATTAACAAATGTGATCGGAATCACAATATTTGCTTTTTACAACTCATACGCCAGGGTTATCCATTTGCTGATATAATGGCTGGCTTGCGTATCGATGCCGGAGATTAATTCATCCGCATTGAGAGATTTTCATTAAAATCATATGGTTAGTAATATGAAACATACTGTTGAAGTGATGATCCCGGAAGCCGAGATCAAAGCGCGTATCGCCGAACTGGGTCGTCAAATCACCGAACATTACAAGGACAGCGGCAGCGAAATGGTGCTGGTCGGTCTGTTGCGTGGCTCTTTCATGTTCATGGCAGACCTGTGCCGTGAAGTGCATGTGCCACATGAGGTCGATTTTATGACCGCCTCCAGCTACGGCAGCGGCATGTCCACAACCCGTGATGTGAAAATCCTGAAAGACCTGGATGAAGATATTCGTGGCAAAGATGTGTTGATCGTTGAGGACATCATCGACTCCGGCAACACGCTGTCTAAAGTGCGCGAGATCCTGAGCCTGCGTGAACCGAAATCCCTGGCTATCTGCACATTGCTGGATAAGCCTGACCGCCGTGAAGTACAGGTTCCGGTGGAGTTCGTGGGTTTCTCGATTCCTGACGAATTCGTCGTCGGTTACGGCATTGACTACGCGCAGCGCTATCGTCATCTGCCGTATGTGGGGAAAGTGGTATTGCTGGACGAGTAATGGTGGGCTGATGCCCTCACCCCGGCCCTCTCCCTGTGGGAGAGGGAGAAAATTCCCGGCTTTATTTATGGTTTACATGCTTAAGCTGAAGGTTGGCAATTCCCGAACGGTAACGCTGTTCCAGCGTTTCGCGGTTTGTTGCAGTCACTTCCAGATTGCGCAGCAGGCCATCGTGAATACCGTACGCCCAGCCGTGGACAGAGACCTTCTGCCCGCGCTTCCACGCCGATTGCATAATCGTTGAGTGGCCCAGGTTATAGACCTGCTCCATCACGTTGAGTTCGCAAAGGGTGTCCATGCGACGCTCCTGCGGCATTTCGCCGAGCAGTGAGCTATGTTTGAACCAGATATCGCGGATGTGCAGCAGCCAGTTATCAATGAGCCCCAGTTCCGTGTTTTCAACCGCCGCCTGCACGCCGCCGCAGCCATAGTGACCGCAAATAATGATGTGCTCGACTTCCAGAACGTCAACGGCATACTGAACCACAGAAAGACAGTTGAGGTCGGTATGGATCACCAGGTTGGCGACATTACGGTGAACAAACAGTTCGCCGGGCTCGAGGCCGGTCAGGCGTTCGGCCGGGACGCGGCTGTCGGAACACCCAATCCACAGAAAGCGTGGGTTCTGGGCTTGCGCCAGTTTTCCAAAAAATCCGGGGTCTTCCTCCACTAGCATTTTTGACCATAGTGCATTGTTGCTGATGAGTGTATCTATGTTGTTCATGGAGGTTAGCGACCTGTAACCGAGTTATTGCGTTGCGCTACTATAGGGTAACCCGACTTTTAATGAAACCACACAACGTGTGTAAGAACTGAAGGTAAGTTAAATTCATGGCTATTGCACTGGAGCTTGAGCAGCTTAAAAAAACCTATCCAGGTGGCGTTCAGGCGCTACGCGGGATAGATCTAAAAGTAGAGGCCGGTGATTTTTACGCGCTTCTGGGACCGAACGGCGCGGGGAAATCCACCACGATCGGTATTATCAGCTCGCTGGTTAATAAAACGTCCGGTCGGGTCAGCGTCTTTGGTTATGACCTGCAAAAAGACGTGGTGAACGCCAAGCGCCAGCTGGGGCTGGTTCCGCAGGAGTTCAACTTTAACCCCTTTGAAACCGTACAACAGATTGTAGTGAACCAGGCAGGTTACTACGGCGTTGAGCGCAAAGAGGCGCTTGAGCGCAGCGAAAAGTATCTAAAACAGCTCGATTTGTGGGAAAAGCGTAACGAACGTGCGAGGATGTTATCCGGTGGGATGAAGCGCCGTTTGATGATTGCCCGTGCGCTGATGCATGAACCAAAACTGCTGATCCTCGATGAGCCCACCGCTGGTGTGGACATCGAACTTCGCCGCTCAATGTGGGGGTTCCTGAAAGATCTTAACGACAAAGGCACTACCATTATTCTGACCACCCACTACCTGGAAGAGGCTGAGATGCTGTGCCGCAACATCGGCATCATTCAGAATGGCGAGCTGGTGGAAAACACCTCGATGAAAGACCTGCTCTCCAAGCTGAAATCAGAAACCTTTATCCTCGACCTGGCGGCGAAAAGCCCGCTGCCAAAACTGGAAGGGTATCAGTATCGTCTGGTGGATACCTCGACGCTGGAAGTGGAAGTGCTGCGTGAGCAGGGGATTAACAGCGTGTTCTCTCAGCTAAGCGCACAGGGTGTTCAGGTCTTAAGTATGCGTAACAAAGCGAACCGACTGGAAGAGCTGTTTGTCTCTCTGGTGCAGGATAAACAAGGAGACAAGGCATGACGCATCTTTACTGGGTCGCGCTGAAAAGTATTTGGGCGAAAGAGATTAACCGCTTTATGCGCATCTGGGTGCAAACCCTGGTGCCGCCGGTGATCACCATGACGCTCTATTTCATCATCTTCGGCAACCTGATTGGCTCCCGGATTGGTGAGATGCACGGTTTTACCTATATGCAGTTTATCGTGCCGGGTCTGATCATGATGGCGGTGATCACTAACGCCTATGCCAACGTGGCGTCGTCATTCTTTAGCGCCAAGTTCCAGCGTAATATTGAAGAGCTGCTGGTCGCGCCTGTGCCAACGCACGTCATTATCGCCGGTTATGTCGGTGGCGGCGTGGCGCGTGGCCTCTGCGTGGGGATTCTGGTCACGGCGATCTCGCTGTTCTTTGTGCCGTTCCAGGTGCATTCCTGGCTGTTTGTCGCGCTGACGTTATTGCTGACGGCAATCTTGTTCTCGCTGGCTGGCCTGCTGAATGCAGTCTTCGCCAAAACGTTTGACGACATCAGCCTGATCCCGACCTTTGTGCTGACGCCACTGACTTATCTGGGTGGGGTATTCTACTCCCTCACGCTGCTGCCTCCGTTCTGGCAGGCACTGTCGCACCTGAACCCGATTGTGTACATGATCAGCGGCTTCCGCTTTGGCTTCCTTGGCATTACCGATGTGCCGCTGTTTACCACGGTGGCGGTGCTGGTGGTGTTTATCCTCTTCTTCTATCTGCTGTGCTGGTATTTGATCCAGCGCGGGCGCGGTCTGCGCAGCTAACCGTCTGCCCGGCGACATTCTGTTTGCCGGGCACTTTCTTTGACAGTTATCACCCAAAGCGAACCTTCACTCCGCTAAACTACTTGCCTGCTAAGGAGAGAGTTATGTTGGGATGGGTGATTACCTGCCACGATGAACGGGCGCAGGACATGCTGGATAAGCTTGAAGCCAAATTTGGCCAGCTGGCGCAATGCCGGGCGGTAAATTATTGGCGTGGATTGAGCACCAACATGCTCAGCCGCATGATGTGCGATGCCCTGCATGAAACCGACACCGGTGATGGCGTGATTTTTTTGACCGATAAATCGGGCGCGGCGCCTTACCGCGCAGCCGCATTGCTGAGCCATAAGCATGATTGCTGTGAGGTGATCTCGGGCATCAGCCTTCCATTACTGAAAATGATGTATCCGCAGCGTGAAACGTTAACCAGTGCCGGATTCCGTGACGCTATTGTTGTGCAGGGCGCACCGGAAGTCAGCAGCTTGTGGCATCAGCAGCAAAAAAATCCTCCTTTCGTCCTGCTTCATGACCTGTATAAGAATTAAACGTTGGTATTGATGTCGCTTTTGCTACAATGGCATAAGTATTTCCGCTTCGAATAAGACCCTCATGTTCACGCGTATTGTTTTCCTGTTATTGATGTTCGTGTCTGGCATTTCTTCTGCCAGTTTACTCAGTCAGCAAAGCCTGCCTGCTCAATATATGCAAACCACCGAAGATGCGGCGATCTGGGCGCAGGTGGGGAACAGCGTCATTAATGTTGGCAATGTGCGCGCGGGGCAAATCCTGGCCGTCGTACCTGCGGCGGCGGATTACTACGAATTTCGCTTCGGTTTTGGCACGGGTTTTATCGACAAGGGGCACCTTGAGCCGGTTCAGGGGAAACAGCGTGTTGAGGACAGCCTTGGCGATCTGAATAAACCGCTGAGCAATCAGAACCTCATTACCTGGAAAGACACGCCGATCTATAACGCACCCTCCAGCGGTAGCGCACCGTTCGGGACGTTAAGCGCCAATCTTCGCTACCCTATACTGAACAAGCTTAAGGACCGTCTGAACCAGACCTGGTTCCAGATCCGCATCGGCAACCGTCTGGCATGGGTCAGCAGCCTGGATGCACAGGAAGACAACGGTATTCCTGTTATTACCTACCACCATATTTTGCGTGATGAAGAGAACACTCGTTTTCGTCATACCTCCACAACCACCAGCGTGCGGGCCTTTAACAACCAGATGACCTGGCTTCGCGACCAGGGCTACACCACCCTGACCATGTACCAGCTGGAAGGGTACGTGCGGAATAAGATGAACCTGCCTGCGAAGGCGGTAGCGATCACCTTCGATGACGGGCTGAAGTCCGTGAATCGTTACGCTTACCCAATACTGAAAGAGTATGGTTTTAAGGCGACGGCGTTTATTATTTCCTCACGCATCAAGCGGCATCCGCAAAAATGGGCACCAAAATTCCTGCAGTTTATGAGCGTGTCGGAGCTGGAGCAGATGCATGACGTGTTCGACTATCAGTCTCACACGCATTTTCTGCACCGCGTTGACGTCAATCATCAGCCCATTTTACTGAGCCGCAGCTACCACAATATTTTGTTTGATTTTAAGCGCTCACGACGGGACCTGGCGCAGTTTAACCCGCACGTGCTTTACCTCTCATATCCGTTTGGGGGCTACGACGAGAAAGCGATAAAAGCGGCGAACGATGCAGGGTTCCACCTGGCAGTGACGACGGTAAGGGGAAAGGTGAAACCGGGAGATAATCCGTTCTTACTGAAACGCCTGTACATCTTAAGAACGGATTCGCTGGAGACGATGTCGCGGCTGATCAGTAATCAGCCGCAGGGATAATGCACTTATTCGTAAGTAATACTGAAGGTGGCCGCCGTCTGGAAATCGCCCGAGTTTACCGCACTACCATCCGGTACAACTTGCGCGGAATAGTTGTAGCTAGTGTTAGCCCCCCAACTATCACGAATATCGCTAACGCTGACTGAACCATCAGGCATCATCTGAACGTTATGATCGGTATTCATGATCTTCACGGCGACGCCTGATGCACTACCGGCGCTTTTGGCGAGCAGACCCGTAACCGAAGATGGATACCCGCTAATCATTTTGACGGTCAATTTTGTCGCATAACAATTCTGCGTACTAAAGCTAAAAGGCACCGCTTGTGTACTGTTTTTCTTGATGTCACTGACAAAATAGTCGCCCAGGCTGACGTTGTTTGAACCGCCCTGCAACTGTATTGAGCAGGTCAGGTCGGGAATGCGGAAGTTCAGGGTGCTGTCTGTCACCGTAAAGGTAATAACAGGTTGTCCCGAAGGTCCAATCCTGAACTGACCGATGGTGCCGGCTAGAGAGTGACCCGTTGAAATGCCTTTTTCAGGTTTAAAATCAGGGGTCCTGAAATAGTCTATACGTAATGTCCAGTTAGAATCAGCTCCTTCCCAGGTAAATCCCCCCTGGGAAGGGAATACATTTTCGTTACCCCCTCCGGCAGGATATTCTAGCTGCAAGTTATCGTGACCCGAGCCACAGCCATCCGCAGTGCTGCACCATAACGTCGCGCTATAGACAATGCCAGGTACGCTTGTTTTAAAAAGTGCCTGACCACTGGGGCCAGTATATTTTGTATCAAGCAGACTGCTGTCAGTGATCACATGAACGGAGTTATCCCAGGGGGATGCACTTTTACATCCAATAGGATTACTACCCCGGAAGGGAATAGTATAATCGTACGACCCGTTGGCATCTTCTACGAAGTTAATATAACCATCAATGATCCCCATATTCAGATCCACTGTAACAGGATCGTTTGTAACCGTGTAGATACCTTCGGCACTGGAGTTAATATAACAACTCTGATCCGCCAGTGCCGGCTTTATTATAATCAGCGATAGTAACCCTACTAGCGAGAATATTATTTTCTTCATTACATTTCCTTGTAATTTATTCATACATGACGCTAACCAGAACATTGCTGGTAATTCTGCCAGCGGTAATCGCCCCTGTGTTCTGATAACGAGCATAGAAATCGTAATCCGTCAGATAAGCAAAGTTTTTTTGCTGCGAGGTGACATCGTAAACCACATCAGAACTGCCATCCTGTTTTAAAACATTCTGATGGAACGCGTCTGAAAAGATGACAAGACCGACATTTTTGGCTCCGTCACTTTCCTGCTCTTTATCATTAGCAAATACCTGTTTATTCCCCACAGCCAGAGAACCTGATTGCGGTGCAAAACTAAAATGTAATTTGCTTGCTGCGCCACTGGCTATATCATCACAATCAGTCACTTGTACAGAGAACCGCGTTCCGCCTGCATCCTGGGCTGCATTGTATTTATTACTGCCATCGGTATTGAAAAACCAGCTGCGGGCAACCACCGGCAACTGAACCTGGCCGCCGTTCGAGACGCTAATTTTACAGGTATTGGCAATAATATTGGCCCTGATATTAACGTCCATCCATGCCCCATCCGCATGGGATGAGGCAGGGATCAGCAAACCTGAAATAACGGCCAGCAGCAGCCTGTATTTTTTTATAAATAACGGTGTATTTCGCATCGTCAAGCTACCGCCTGTTCTTTATGACTTATTGATAGGTGACCAGAAACGTGACAGGCGAAGTAACCGACCCTGTAGTGACATCAGCAACGGTCTTACCGTCAGCGACCACAACGCGCGAACTCAAATTATAGGTCGCTGTGCCAGACGAAATAGTCACGGTTTCGGTTTGTGGTGGTTTACAGCTCAGTTGTGTTCCTGTCGCTGAATCTCCATTCCACAGTTCAAATGCCGTATTGTTATTTGCACCAAAATTCAGGCTGGAGGCGGAGGAACAACTGCCACCTGCGCCAGTGGTTGCTCTGATGGCTGCTGATGACACGCCAGCACAACCGGTGAAGGCAATTTTGAACGCCTCTTCACGGGTTTTATTGGCCAGATCGGATTTGAAGACATCACCGAAATTTATTTGAGATACCGGTGAGCCAGAAGCATTCTGCACCTGAGCGCTACAGGTTCCCGCTTCAATGGTGGTGTTAAAGGTTGCTGAAACACTGCTCGTCCCGGTAATGGTTGCAGACGCGGTCATGGATACTAATCCCAGAACAGAGAGGGCAAAGATAGTAGGTTTAAATTCCATTATAGGTTCTCCGTTTTCTGTCTGGTTATTCGTAATAGAAGTTAAAAGTAGCGACGGCGTTGAACTGACCTGTCGTTGCACTGCCTGCTTGGGTTTCTACCAGTTTGGCGGTTAAAGGCACTTCTTGTGCTGAGATTTCACCCGGGGACCAGACAATACGTTTACTGTCATCTGTCGAGTTGATCTCGAAAGGCGCTGTTGGCAATGAACTACGTGCGATCGACACCCCAACATAGCTGGCGCCGCCAGAAGCCGCGGTAATGCCGTTCGCAATAGCTGTTTTAACCGTTGATGCTGATCCGCTTACGGTTGTTTTCAGTGAAGAGAGGCTGGATGGACACTCTGTCAGCACCAGTTTGAAATCGGTTGTCGCTGTACCTGCCGCAATCGTATCAATACGGGTTTTCGCATTGGTTCCGAGTGTAATGGTGTTGTTTTTACCATTGCCTGTTCCGCCACTGATGGCCATATCACAGGTGGTTTCCCGGATATTGGCCGTGAAGGTAACGTCGAGATTATCCGCAGCCTGGGCATAACCGCTGGTGACGGACAAAAGCGTTGCTGCATAAATGCAGCGAACGAAATGATTCAAAGTGAACTTCATGAGTAAAAACTCCCTGTTATAAATGAATTACATCCGGCACAGTTGATGGGTTAGAAGAGTGGTCAAACCCGCCTTCTGTGCATTGGGTTGAATCTGATATTGAACGTTACAGGCGCTTTGTTGCCCGTTACCCCAGACAACCCTGAGCGTGCCTTTATCTTCAATACCGCGAACATAGGCTTGCCCGGCCTGACCCACACTGCCAACGATCTCGCCCTTCTCGTTCAGCACGTCGGCGCCGAGAGGGATGAAGCCGTTATCAGAACGCTGGAGCTCAAGTACTGCCGAACGACCTTCGTTGGTTTCGAAATTCACCAGCACCACCGCACCGCTACGCGGTACGGCAACCGTACTGGTATTTTTCACTTCAACGTCGGCACTCATGGTGCTGGTGTCGAGGCCGATACGGTTTTCGCGGTAGGCGGAAAGATAAGGCATGATGGCGTAGCCGGAATTGCCGATCTCACCGTCACCGTTATTCAGACGTGCCCCTTTTGCTCCACTGGCTTTAATCAGTGCCAGCGAGTCGGTATCACTGATGCTGCCTGGTGCCAGCGTTATCCCGCCGGAATGCAGCAGCATCCCGCCGCTGTAGCTGGCAGAATATTGTTGCTGGTTGTCATCGCTCGCTGAGGCAGAAAGGCTTAGCGGACCATAAGGGCTGTTATAGCTGCCATAGCCGCTGATCTGATTGAGCGTATTATCATCCGTTCGGTTATTACTGGTCGTCACGCTGTAGTTGAAACGGTTGTCCTCGGTATTGCCGTTCGCAGTGGTATTGAGGCTCGTGCTTCCGTTGAAATCAGAGTTCAGACCCACGTTAACGCTGTTGAAACCAGCAGGGTGTTTACCCGTACCAAACAACGCATCGAACGGCAGGCTGACGTTGAGGTAAACGCTGTCTTCTTGTTCACCAAATTCATCATAAGTACGCTGCAAGGAGACGCTGTAACTGCCATAGGTAAAGGCGTTGCTATAACCCACGGTATAGTTAGAGCTTGAACGGCTGCCATCCCAGTAATCCTGCCAGCTACCGTTGACGTACATCGAACCATAATCCACTTTGCCAGTGCGTAGCGGCTGGCTGATGTTGACCTGAATTTGGTTTTTCATACGCTGGAAGGTGCTATACACATCCTCGCTATTACTGCCGGGTTTCAGTTCCTGATCGCGATACTTCACGCGATCGGCCAGTGAGGCCGCATCGTGCAAGCTGAGGTAGTCTTCCGTGGAGAAGCGGTAGGCTGCCACGTTTAATGACGTATCCGTTGCCGAGAGCATCTTACTGAAGGAGAGTCGATAACTCTGGCCTGTCAGCGTACGAAGCCCGTCGATATCTGCGCTGGAGTGGGTAACATCCAGTGCAAATGCACCGATCTCAGTGTTCATGGCAAGACCTGCGAGGCCCGCGTAAAAACCGGTGTCCATATATTGCAGGCCGGTATACCCGGTGAAGGTATTGTTCAGCCCGTAATAGAGGGTGGCATAAGCCACTTTTGGTGAGTCATGCAATGAATCGTCATGCAACTCGCCAGCACCAACATCCCAACGTGCGAAGCCCGGACGTAACATTTGAGTCACGGATGAATACGGGACCGAGAAAGAGCGCTTGCTGCCATCGGCTTCCTCGATAGTCACCAGCAGGTCGTTGCCGTAGCCTGTAGTGCTGAGATCGGAAATCTCAAATGCACCCGGTGGCACGGTTGTTTCATAAATCTTGTTCCCGCTTTGTGTTACAGAGACACGGGCGTTGCTGTTAGCAACACCGCGGATGACAGGCGCATAGCTGGAAAGCCCGTTCGGCAGCATACGATCGTCATTATAAAGACGTAAACCGCGCAGGCCGATCGAGTCAAATGCGTCACCACGCGTGTAAGAGTCGCCAATCAACATCTGAGCTTTAAGCGGCGTGATATCTCTCTGCAGATAAATATCCTGGTTTGAGTAATCACTGCCGTTTTTTTCATTCCAGTTCAGACTCCCGCGTGAACGGAAACGCCACGGGCCTAAATTGGCACCGTAACGTAAGCCTGCATAGGCGCTGTCACTGTTGCTGCCCGTACCTTCACTGTGCCAGGCGTTGAGGTCGTAGGACGCCATTGCGACAGGAATACCTTCTTCCCAGAGTGAAGGGTCGACATATCCCTGAGGAAGTTTAAGCACGTACAGCTGGGGAACGGTCAGATCCAGTTCTTGAGTTGACGAGTTAAAGTTGACCGTCGCACCAGGGAACGCTTTCGTGATATCAAAACACGTTGCCGCATCGCCCGAATCCGCTTTTTCAAGCGATTCAGTATTAATACCGACCTGTCTCAGCGTTGTTAATGTCATACACGGCGTAGCACGCGGTGTGCCGTTATCTTTAAACTCGACTTCGGTAGTTATTTTTGCTTTGCCATTAACATTTATTTTGGTCTGATATTTCCCCGGTAAAATAGGGTTACCTTGCGAAAAACGACCCACGTCGATTTTATTACCCGTGTTAAATAAAAACTGGTCGTTAAACTCGACATCATCCGCTGTGGAATTGACAGTGGATTGAATATCATCCGCGATAGCATTCAGAGGTATTGCCGCACTAATAGAAAGGCACAGAAATGAACGTCGAAAAAACATTATTATCCCGATCCGTGTGTTGCCGATAACGTATTCGGCATAGCCATGTAATATGATTATTATTAGTTAAGCGCTGCTTCTTGTTCTTGCATTCCACCAAAGTCATTAATAGATGCATAATTAACTTTGCCGTTGCTAATGCCAGTCAGCCCTTTCACTTTCATTGTTTCGCTGGAGAACGGTTTCACAGAACTACTCTCCACTTCATATTTTTTGCCATTAACGGTCAGAGAAGCGGAGGCAATGGAAACGTTGTATGCAGAATCATTCTTCGCAACCAGCACAACATCGTTAGCAACTTTTTTCTGCGACCAGATCAGGTGCTTTGCAGATTCATCGGGTGAACCTTTGAGTCCTGTTGGGCGGAAAAAGAGTTTGATACGCGTGCGGAAAGCCAGTTGCAGCATATTCTGATCGCCATTGTTTTTGGCTTTGGGTGGTACTTCCAGCACGTTAAACCAGAACAGTGATTCACGGTCTTTGGGTAATGACTGGCCGAGTGAGGTAATGCGGATAGACTGGCCTTTTTGCGCTTCTACGCGAGTTACCGGCGGTGTAATGACAAACGGTAATTTAAGCTCCTGAGGGTCGGTCGTGTCGCGGCCATCATCCAGCCATGACTGAACGAGTAAAGGGTGTGAGCCTCTGTTTTCCAGATTCACCACAACATCTTTTGCTTTTTCAGGGTAAATAATACGGGTTCCGGAGATAACAATATCAGCGTGGGCATGACATGCCATTATGCTGGTCAGCACAAAAGAGAGTGCTTTCATTCCTTTGATCATTTTTGCATTAAGCTGTCGCATATCCACTCCAGGATAATTGAGATAAACAAGCGCCCACGGCTAAGCGGGCGCATTATTAAATAAATAATCGACGATTATTCGTAGCTCATGGTGAAGTAAGCGTTAGCAGAGACTTTACCCGCAGTGACTGGGTTAGTGTCTTTCACCCATGCAGAACCTGGAACGTAAGCCACACGGTAGTACAGTTTGCCGGAGCCATTGGTCACTGGTGCAACCTGCGTGTTATTGTCAGGCTGACCAACCATAATACGATCGGTATTGCTGGTGGAGTTGTTATACATCGCCAGGCTTACGTTGGTTGCTGAACCTGCAACGTTAGAGTCTGGATCAACGGTACCGTTAGCCACGGAACCCATGTTTTTAGACATGAAGTTTGCGGAAGCTTTAGATACAGTTCCTGGGCAGTTTGTCAGCAGCAGTTCGAAGTTTTTCGCGCCAACACCTTTATCGATAGTGGTGCTTTCAACGTCGGATTTTTTAACGACTGGCAGTGCGATAGTGATGTTGTTAGTACCTTCACCATTGTTGGTGGTAATAGTACAGGTGGTATCGGTAACTGCGCCGTCAAATGTGATCAGGCCAAGATCGGTAGCAGCGAAAGATGAAGAGGAACCCAGTGCCAGAACTACGGTAGCAGCTGCCATGCTAATTTTTTTCAGTGACATAACAATATCCATGTAAAAGATTAAAAAGCCAAACATTGTTTTTGGCGAACGGATAATAGAGTGCACACTAAAAAAAGTAATTTTAAATTTACTTAAAATGGGCTTTAGTTATTCTGTTTTTTCAAATAAACCAGTTGGTTAATAGTGGTATTGTGAAAAGATTAAATAAAATCTTAAAAAAATGGAAAGGACTGGCGGAATATTTCTTTTTGAAGAATAATATTTCTTGGTGATAATTATATCTGCCGGCCCGAATTATTTATCTGGCGATATAATTCGGGCCTTTTTATCAGGCAACCTGAACAGGAATTGCCTTTGCGGTGCGTTTCATGTCGTTGTCGCCTTCGAAGTAGGCCACTTTCGGCTGCCAGCGGCGCGCTTCTTCGTCGGACATCATGACGAAGCTGGCGATGATTACGATGTCACCCACGTCAGCGCAGTGTGCTGCCGCGCCGTTGACGGAGATAATTTTTGAGCCGCGCTCGGCGGCAATCGCGTAGGTAGAGAAGCGTTTGCCGTTGTTCACGTTCCAGATATCAATCGCTTCATTTTCAAGGATGCCAGCTGCGTCCAGAAAATCCTGGTCGATTGCGCAGGAGCCTTCATAGTGCAGGTCGGCCTGGGTGACTTTCACTCGGTGAAGCTTACCTTGCAGCATTTTGCGAATCATTACGTTTACCTTTAATCGTCCGGGTAGAGAAAACTACGCCAGCTCAACCACTTTATTGTCAATAAGGCGGGCCTGGCCGAGCCATGCCGCCACCAGGATCACCGCACGTTTGCTGGTCTCTGCAAGCTCCAGCAGCGTATCGGCATCGCGAATTTGAACGTCGTCAGCGCGGAAACCTTTTTCGTTCAGCGCTTGTTCGGCCAGGGCGATAATCTCTTCTGCACTTAATTCTTTAGCCAGAAGTTGCTCAGCCATGGTATTCATGACCTTGCTTAAGCCCGGCGCGATTTTGCGCTGATCGGCCGTCAGATAGCCGTTACGGGAGCTGAGCGCCAGACCGTCTTTGGCACGCACAATCGGCACGCCGACGATCTCGATATCGTAACCCATATCGGCAACCATCTTGCGGATCAATGCCAGTTGCTGGAAATCCTTCTCGCCGAAGCAGGCAACGTCTGGCTGCACCAGATTGAACAGTTTGCTGACGATGGTGGACACACCGCGGAAATGACCCGGACGGCTCGCGCCTTCCAGCATGGTGGAAATGCCCGGAACGTCAACGTAAGTTGCTTCGTCGGTACCCTGAGGGTAGACATCGGCGGGATCTGGGGAGAAAACAATATCCGCATGGCGTTTTTTGAGCTTCTCGCAATCTTCCTGCAGGGTGCGCGGGTAGCGTGCCAGGTCGTCGGCGCGGTCAAACTGCATTGGGTTAACGAAGATACTGACCACCACGATGTCTGCCCGGGCTCTCGCCTCATCGACCAGCTTCATATGGCCGTCATGCAGGTTGCCCATGGTCGGGACCAGTGCGATGCGTTTACCTTCCTGACGTGCACGACGGATGTGCTGGCGCAGCAGCGGCAGGGTTTCAATGATTAGCACAACGAGACTCCTTAATGGAAACTGTGTTCTTCGCCCGGGTAAACGCCGGACTCAACCTCGGCAATATACTGCCTGACCGCAGCGCGCATGTCGCCCGCTTCCGTGAGGAAATTTTTGGCAAATTTCGGGATATGTCCGCCAGTAATGCCAAAAGCGTCGTGCATCACCAGGATCTGGCCATCCGTCACGTTACCTGCGCCAATACCAATCACCGGAATCGACAGCGCGTCGGTGATGCGTTTTGCCAGCTCAACCGGAACGCACTCCAGCACCAGCAGTTGTGCGCCTGCGGCTTCCAGGGCGAGGGCATCATCGAACAGCGTTTGTGCGGCATCGCCACGGCCCTGCACTTTATAACCGCCAAAGATGTTCACGGATTGCGGCGTCAGGCCCAAATGACCGCACACCGGCACGGCGCGCTCGGTGAGCATTTTCACCGTATCAACGAGCCAGGCGCCACCTTCGATTTTGACCATGTTGGCCCCGGCACGCATCACGACTGCTGCATTTTCAAAGGCTTGCTCTGGCGTGGCGTAGGCCATAAACGGCAGGTCGGAAAGTAGCAGGCAGGCTGGCGCACCACGGCGCACGGCACGGGTATGGTAAGCAATATCCTCAACCGTAACCGGCAGGGTGGAATCATGTCCTTGTACCGTCATCCCTAACGAATCTCCGACCAACATGACGTTGATACCCTCTTCGGCAAAGAGTTTGGCGAAGCTGTAGTCATACGCGGTGATGGTGGCGAAGCGTTTTTTTTCCTGTTTGCATTTCTGCAGTAAGGAGATGGTGGTTGGTTTCATACTGTTTCCTGATAGCCCAAAAGCGAATCTTTGCGCATTTTAACAGTAACATTCGGGGGAACAATGATTTTAGCTAACCGATTAACGGCAAATATTTCAGGGTTAATCGGTAAGATGCAGGATTACCAGCGAGCGGGTCTTTCCGCCTTGAGAGTGTCCAGAATAGCCTTCAGCGAGATACCATCCGGAAAGGTGAGATCGGGGGCGACTTCAAACAGCGGCCAGAGCATAAAACCCCGGTTTTTCATGTCGTAGTGCGGAACGGTGAGGCGGTCGGTGTTTATGACCTCATGACCAAACAACATAATATCGAGATCGAGAGTGCGTGGCCCCCAGCGTTCGGCTTTGCGTACGCGACCCTGTTGCAGTTCGATGCGCTGAGTATTATCCAGCAGCGTTTCGGCATCCAGAGTGGTCTCCAGCACAACGGCGGCATTGAGATAATCTGGCTGATCCTGCGGGCCCAACGGTGGGGTACGGTAAAACGAAGAGACGGCCACGATCCGGCTTTGCGGAATTTCGCCCAACGCCTGTACGGCAGCGTTAACCTGCTCCAGCGGAGAGGCTAAATTGCTGCCGATGGCGATATACGCGAGGGTCATGAAGCACCTTCACGACGCGGCGCACGTTTGCGCGGACGACGATGACGGCGACGTGGTTCCGGCTCTTCATCCAGCCCGGTGAGCATATCTTTCTGTTCAGGCGGGGCGGAAACCTGGAACTCGGCCCACCACTGCGCCAGACGCTGTAGCTCCTGATTCCTTTCAATTTCAGCCCGCAGTGACAGCAGATCGAATGCCGCGCGGAACTTAGGATGTTCCATCAACTTCCAGGCACGTTTGCCCTGACGACGGGACATACGCAACTGAAGCTGCCAGATATCACGCACCAGCGTGGTAATACGTTTCGGGATCGCCAGCGTACGGCACCCTTCGTCCAGCACGTCGTTCGCGGCCAGTGCGAAGGCATCGTAATAGGCGAGACCGCTCTCCTGAGTGATTCTTTGAGCCGTTTCCAGCAGTGGATACCAGAACATCGCCGCAAACAGAAACGCCGGATTCACGCGCATATCGTTGCGAATACGGGTATCGGTATTTTTCAGCACCTGCGCAATCATGCGCTCCATCGGGCTGTCACCGCTTTCGGTGAAGTAGCGGGTAATGGTCGGGAACAGCGGCTGGAACAGGTTGTATTCGCGCAGCAGATTATAAGTTTCAAAGCCGTGGCCGGCCTGCAGCAGTTTCAGGGCTTCCTCAAACAGACGGGCAGGGGGCACGTCGTTGATCAGCGTCGCCAGACGGGGAATAGGCTCTGCCGTTTCCGGGCTGATGCGCATATTCAGCTTGGCGGCGAAACGCACGGCGCGCAGCATACGCACGGGATCTTCACGATAGCGCGTTTCCGGCGTGCCAATCAGACGAATCAGACCTTCTTTCAGGTCCTGCATACCGCCGACGTAATCACGCACGGTGAAATCCGCCACGCTGTAGTAAAGGCTATTGATCGTGAAGTCACGACGCTGGGCATCTTCCTCGATAGAACCGAAGATATTATCGCGCAGCAGCATACCGTTCTGGCCGCGCTGCGACGTGGTGCGATCCGATGCGCCCGCTTCGTGGTGGCCGCGGAAGGTCGCCACTTCGATGATCTCCGGTCCAAACATCACGTGAGCCAGACGGAAACGGCGGCCAACAAGACGGCAGTTACGGAATAATTTACGCACCTGCTCAGGCGTGGCGCTGGTCGTCACGTCGAAATCTTTTGGCTTTTTGCCCAGCAGTAAATCACGCACTCCACCGCCCACGAGATAGGCCTCGTAGCCCGCTTTATTCAGACGATAGAGCACCTTGAGGGCATTTTCACTGATATCTTTGCGGGAAATATTGTGCTGCTCACGCGGAATAACCGACATGTGTGGCTGTGCAATAGCATCATTCGCCATGCTCTCTTCGCGGCTTAGCACTTTACGGCAAAAATTAGCGACTCGGGTAAAAATGGTACACCTCGTAGTGTGTTTTGTTATGAAAAAAGCGGCTAATCATAGCTCAGCGCAACGCATTTGAGAATGCTGGATTTTTTGCACCGCCGTGAGCGTCCAGTGGGCGATCGCCATTTTCAGCAGTTCGTCAATACGCAGATCCTGCCATTCGTTGGTTACATTCTGGTTGAGAAATCGCAGCGCGTCGATCAAAACCGGGCGTGGATCGCCGTGTGGCAGGGATGGCGCATGGTTTTGCTTCGACAGCTTACAGCCATGTTCATTGACCGCCAGCGGCAGATGAATGTAATCCGGCGCTTTCCAGCCAAACTGGTGATAGAGCGATATTTGCCGCACGGTAGGTTCAACGAGATCTGCACCACGAACGATTTCCGTGACGCCCTGGAAATGGTCATCCACGACAACGGCCAGGTTGTAGGCGAACAGACCGTCACGGCGGTGGATAATAAAATCTTCACATGCCAGACGTTCATCGGCGTGGATCTTGCCGGAGAGTAAATCGTTAAAGTGCGTCACCGGGGAGCGCTGCTTGATGCGCACGGCGGCATTTTCCGGGGGAAGATTAAGCGTACGACAATGACCGTCATAAACCCCTCCCACGCTCTGGATGCGTGCGCGGGTACAGGTGCAGTTATAGGAAAGCCCCTGAGCACGAAGCCAGGCCAGCCGTTCCCGATACGCATCGTGACGTTTTGATTGCCAGAGAACGTCGTCATCCCAGTGAAGACCGTAATGTTCCAGCTGACGCAGAATGGTGTCTGCTGCACCGGGAACTTCACGCGGAGGGTCAATATCTTCAATGCGAACAAGCCATTTGCCCTGGCTGGCACGAGCCTGCAGGTAGCTGCCGAGCGCGGCAATTAATGAGCCGAAGTGTAATTCACCGGAAGGAGATGGCGCGAAGCGCCCAATATAGTGTGATTCAGACATATCAACAGTAACAAGGCGGGAGTGACTCCCGCCTTTGGAGTGTATAAACAGCGCTGGTATTAACCGGCCATCTGTTTTTCGCGGATTTCAGCCAGTGTTTTACAGTCGATGCACAGGTCGGCAGTTGGACGCGCTTCCAGGCGACGAATACCGATTTCAACACCACAGGATTCGCAGTAGCCAAAATCTTCGTCTTCGACTTTTTTCAGCGTTTTCTCGATCTTTTTGATCAGTTTGCGTTCGCGGTCACGGTTACGCAGTTCGAGGCTGAACTCTTCTTCCTGAGCGGCACGGTCGACCGGATCCGGGAAGTTAGCAGCTTCATCCTGCATATGAGTAACGGTGCGATCGACTTCATCCCTGAGTTGATTACGCCATGCTTCAAGAATACGCTTGAAGTGCGACAGCTGGGCTTCGTTCATATACTCTTCGCCCGGTTTCTCTTGATACGGCTCCACCCCAGCGATGGCGAGAATACTCAGGGACGATGTTTTACGGTTTTGCCCTTCTTGCATGTTGCTTCTCCTTAACACGCACTATCGATCCCCGTGTCGGGGGAAAAATCAGGTCGCTATAAATAGCAGATGCTTTTCCGGATGGCAATTATCTAAACGTAACACTTGACAAGCCTGTGAGGAAAAGCGTATTTGCGCACGCGGCCAGAACACTTAATCATCAATCGTCTAATCCCTTATAAGACAATGGGAAGAGAGGATCTCAGAGTCATATTATCGGCAGAAAGTTCCGCTTTATAAGCCAAAACCTCTACCCCCTGCTTTTGTGCCTCATTCAACAATTGCGCGTATTTAGGATCAATATGGCGGGCAGGAGAGAATCGTTCAATGGCTGAATGCAACACCGCAAACAGCAATACGGCGCGTTTGCCCGCCGCCGCAACACACATTAGCTCTCGCAGATGCTTCTGCCCGCGTAGCGTTACCGCATCCGGGAAGTAGCCATTTTCCTGTTCCGCTAACGTCACTGATTTTACTTCAATATAGCACTCAGGCCTGTCTTGCGCCTGTAACATGAAGTCAATTCTGCTGCCTTCATCGCCATATTTCACTTCGCTTTTATGCGTGTCATAACCCACCAGTTCGGGAAGGGCATTATTCATTAGCGCTTCTTTAACCAGCTGATTGGCGCGCAGGGTGTTAACACAAATAAATGCCCCGCTTTGTGTTTCGGTCATTTCCCAGGTATGGGCATATTTGCGTTTCATATTCTCTGATGTGGAATACCAGACCCGGTCACCCGGTGTCGCACACCCCGTCATAGCACCGGTATTGGGGCAGTGCAGGGTGAGCTGTGTTCCTTCAGGCGTGACTACGTCTGCGAGGAAGCGTTTGTAGCGTTGAATCAGCGTGGCGTGCTGCAGGGGAGGGCTAAACTTCATCAGGCGTCCTTAACGGTATTGCCCAGCGTCCAGCGCTGTAGCGGCGTGTAGCGGGTGCGTCCTTGTGCAAAGACGGATTCATAAAGTGCGAATTCATTAACCGGAAAGGCCCAGTGAAAACCTGGTGGTGGGATGGCAACGGCCTGACCTGCATCGCGCAGCAACGTGATATGCGGATGAAACGGTTGCGGGCTCTGGTAACAGCCGCTGCGTGCCGCCTGGGCGCGCAGCATATTCGCAAGCTGTAATATCCCACGAGGCGGCTGGCGTGTACCCAGCCAGACCACCCGCGAGCGCAACCACTGCCCGGCATCATCAAGGTGTAGCGTAAACCCCGGTTGAGAGATCCGTCCGGCCATTGATGCCAGGGCCCGCTGTTTATCGGCGCTCACATCACCCAAAAAGGCCAGCGTGAGGTGCAGGTTAGCCGCGGCAACAGGGCGACCCGCTTCCGGCGGGAAGTGCTCAGCGCGCCAGCGAACAATTTGCCGCTGTATTGGGGCGGGTAATTCAATAGCAAAAAACAGCCGTTTCGACTCAGACATACGGGGGACTCGGTAATGATATGCGCCGATGCTACAATGTACGCCGACTAATGTTAACCCTCTGGAGCTGTTAGTGTCCTCATTGCCGGTCGCCGTCGTCCTTCCCGAGCTTCTCGCTGCCTTACAACATGCCCCGCAGGTTTTGCTGAACGCCCCGACAGGGGCCGGTAAATCCACCTGGCTGCCACTGCAGATCCTGAAAGACGGGAATATCAGCGGGAAAATTATCCTGCTGGAGCCGCGCAGGCTGGCCGCGCGCAACGTGGCACAACGCCTGGCGGAATTGCTTAACGAAAAACCGGGCGAGACGGTGGGCTACCGTATGCGCGCTGAAACCTGTATCGGCCCAACCACGCGGCTTGAAGTGGTGACCGAGGGAATACTCACCCGCATGCTGCAAAACGATCCTGAACTGACCGGCGTCGGGCTGGTGATTCTGGATGAATTCCACGAACGCAGCCTGCAGGCGGATCTGGCTCTCGCGCTATTGCTGGATGTTCAGCAGGGGCTGCGTGACGACCTTCGGCTGCTCATTATGTCGGCGACGCTGGATAACGAACGGCTGCAGCAGACGCTGCCTGATGCACCAGTGATAGCCTCGCAAGGGCGAGCGTTTCCCGTAGAGCGCCGTTATCAACCGCTACCTGCCCATCAGCGTTTTGATGAAGCGGTCGCCATCGCCACCGCAGAACTGTTGCGTCAGGAACCCGGTTCGCTGCTGCTTTTTTTACCCGGTGTGGGCGAAATCCAGCGCGTGCAGGAGCACCTGGCCTCCCGTGTCAGTAGCGATGTCCTGTTGTGTCCGCTTTATGGTGCGTTGTCGCTGACCGACCAGCGTAAAGCGATTCTCCCCGCGCCTGCGGGGCAGCGCAAAGTGGTGCTGGCAACCAATATTGCGGAAACCAGTTTGACCATCGAAGGTATTCGCCTGGTGGTGGATAGCGCGCAGGAGAGAGTGGCAAGCTTTGACCCGCGTACCGGGCTGACGAAACTCCTGACGCAACGTATAAGCCAGGCGTCGATGGTACAGCGCGCAGGCCGTGCAGGACGTCTTGAGGCGGGTATCTGCCTGCATTTGACCAGTGCAGAGCAGGCTGAACGCGCGGCACAACAAAGTCCCCCGGAAATTTTACAAAGTGATTTATCAGGTCTGGTGATGGATCTGCTGCAATGGGGCTGTCCGGACCCGGGACAACTGACCTGGCTTAATCCGCCTCCTGTCGTAAACCTCACCGCAGCACGTACACTGCTGGCCCAGCTTGGCGCGCTTGAAGGCGAGCGTCTGACGACACGCGGCCAGAAAATGGCTGCGCTGGGCAACGATCCGCGTCTGGCCGCAATGCTGGTTGCCGCGCAAGGGGAAGATGAAATTGCCACGGCGGCGAAACTGGCCGCTATTCTTGAGGAGCCGCCGCGTGGTGGCAGCAGCGATCTGGCGCAGGCATTTTCACGCAATCAGGGGAACTGGCAGCAACGGGCGCAGCAGCTCAGCAGACGGCTAAACAGCCGTGGTGGCTCGCCAGACAGCGATATTATCGCACAGTTGCTGGCACAAGCATTTCCGGACCGAATTGCGCGCCGACGCGGGCTGGACGGTCGCTATCAGTTGGCAAATGGCATGGGCGCGATGCTGGACAGCGACGATGCTCTGACGCGCCATGAGTGGCTGATCGCACCGCTCCTGTTGCAGGGCAGCCAGTCGCCGGATGCGCGGATATTACAGGCGATAGCTGTCGATATTGAGGCCCTGACGCGTGCCTGTCCGCAACTGCTTCAGCAATCCGATACTGTCGAATGGGATGACACTCAGGGCACCCTGAAGGCGTTTCGGCGTAGCCAGATTGGCAAATTGACCCTTGGCACGAAGCCGCTGGCGAAGCCGTCAGAAGAAGAGTTGCATCAGGCGATGCTGAACGGCATTCGGGGAAAAGGGTTGAACGTACTGAACTGGACGCCCGAGGCGGAACAATACCGTATTCGTCTGCACTGTGCCGCGCGCTGGCTGCCAGAATATGCCTGGCCTGAGGTGGATGATGAGACGCTGCTTGCCTCGCTGGAGAGCTGGCTGCTGCCGCAAATGAGCGGTGTACACTCGCTGCGGGCACTAAAAGCCCTTGATGTTAAGGTCGCGTTACAGAATTTACTGGACTGGTCATTACGTCAACGTCTGGATAGTGAACTGCCAGGGCATTACACTGTGCCGACCGGAAGCCGGATTGCCATTCGTTATCACGAGGATAATCCTCCGGCGCTGGCGGTACGCATGCAGGAGATGTTTGGTGAGGCGACCACGCCATCCATCGCTGAAGGACGCGTGCCGGTGGTGCTTGAACTGTTGTCGCCTGCTCATCGTCCGCTACAAATCACCCGCGATCTGGGGGCGTTCTGGGCGGGCAGCTACCGGGAAGTGCAAAAAGAGATGAAGGGTCGATATCCCAAACACGTTTGGCCGGACGATCCGGCGAATACCGCGCCGACAAGGCGTACGAAGAAATATTCTTAATTGAGAGATTTCTTCTTTCACGGTGATGTGGAAGAAAAGAGAATCGGGCCTTTGCGCCTGAAAGTTGCGGAGAAAAAGCATGGCGGGGAATGACCGCGAGCCAATAGGACGTAAGGGAAAACCAACGCGTCCGGTGAAAGAAAAGGTAAGCCGTCGTCGCCTCAGAGATGAGGACTATGACGATGACTATGAAGACGATTATGAGGATGAAGAACCGATGCCGCGTAAAGGGAAAGGCAAAGGGCGTAAGCCTCGGGGTAAACGCGGCTGGTTCTGGCTGCTGCTGAAGCTGTTCATTATTTTTGTTGTGCTGATGGCGATTTACGGCGTCTATCTGGATCAGAAGATCCGCAGCCGTATCGACGGTAAAGTCTGGCAATTGCCTGCGGCAGTATATGGCCGCATGGTGAACCTTGAGCCAGATATGTCCATCAGTAAGAACGAGATGGTGAAGCTGCTGGAAGCCACCCAGTATCGTCAGGTGTCGAAGATGACGCGCCCGGGTGAATTCACCGTGCAGGCGAAGAGCATCGAGATGATCCGCCGTCCGTTTGATTTCCCGGACAGCAAAGAGGGACAGGTGCGGGCGCGTCTGACCTTTGACGGCGATCGTCTGGACACCATCGAGAACATGGATAACAACCGCCAGTTCGGTTTCTTCCGTCTTGATCCTCGCCTGATCACCATGCTTTCGTCAGCAAACGGTGAACAGCGTCTGTTTGTGGCCCGTAACGGTTTCCCGGATCTGCTGGTGGATACGCTGCTGGCAACCGAAGACCGTCACTTCTACGAGCACGATGGCATCAGCCTTTACTCCATAGGGCGTGCGGTGCTGGCGAACCTGACCGCAGGGCGCACGGTGCAGGGGGCGAGTACGCTCACCCAGCAGCTGGTGAAGAACCTGTTCCTCTCCAGCGAACGCTCTTACTGGCGTAAGGCCAACGAAGCGTACATGGCCGTGCTGATGGACGCGCGTTACAGCAAGGATCGTATCCTTGAGCTGTACATGAACGAAGTGTACCTCGGTCAAAGCGGTGATAACGAAATCCGTGGTTTCCCGCTGGCGAGTCTGTACTACTTTGGCCGTCCGGTTGAAGAGCTGAGCCTTGACCAGCAGGCGCTGCTGGTTGGCATGGTGAAAGGGGCGTCAATTTATAACCCGTGGCGTAACCCAAAACTGGCGCTTGAGCGTCGTAACCTGGTGCTGCGTTTGCTGCAGCAACAGCAGGTGATCGATCAGGAGCTGTACGAGATGCTGAGCGCGCGTCCACTCGGCGTTCAGCCGCGCGGCGGCGTGATCTCGCCTCAACCTGCGTTTATGCAGCTGGTGCGTCAGGAGCTGCAAAGTAAGCTCGGTGATAAGGTTAAAGATCTCTCCGGCGTGAAGATCTTCACTACCTTTGACTCCGTAGCGCAGGATGCCGCGGAAAAAGCGGCAGTGGAAGGCATTCCGGCGCTGAAGAAACAGCGCAAGCTCTCCGATCTTGAAACCGCGATGGTGGTGGTTGACCGTAACACCGGTGAAGTTCGCGCGATGGTGGGCGGGGCTGAGCCACAGTTTGCAGGTTACAACCGCGCCATGCAGGCGCGTCGTTCGATCGGCTCTCTGGCAAAACCAGCGACCTATCTCACTGCGCTGAGTCAGCCAAACCAGTACCGCCTGAATACCTGGATTGCGGATGCGCCAATTTCCCTGCGTCAGCCTAATGGCCAGGTATGGTCACCGCAGAACGATGATAAACAGTTCAGCGGCCAGGTGATGCTGGTGGATGCGTTAACCCGCTCCATGAACGTACCGACGGTTAATCTGGGCATGTCACTGGGCCTGCCAGCGATTGTTGATACCTGGCAGAAACTGGGTATTTCGAAAGATCAGCTGAACCCGGTACCGGCAATGATTCTGGGCGCGCTTAACCTGACGCCAATCGAAGTCGCACAGGCGTTCCAGACCATTGCCAGCGGGGGGAACCGCGCACAGCTGTCTGCGCTGCGTTCAGTAATAGCTGAAGATGGTTCTGTGCTGTATCAGAGCTTCCCGCAGGCTGAACGTGCGGTGCCCGCTCAGGCCGCCTATATGACGCTGTGGACGATGCAACAGGTTGTGCAGCGTGGTACCGGGCGTCAACTGGGAGCGAAGTATCCGGGTCTGCATCTGGCGGGTAAAACCGGGACCACCAACAACAACGTCGATACCTGGTTTGCCGGTATTGATGGCCGTGAAGTGGTGATCACCTGGGTCGGTCGCGACAACAACCAGCCGACCAAACTGTACGGCGCAAGCGGGGCAATGTCGATTTACCAGCGTTATCTGGCGAATCAGTCCCCGGTGCCGCTGAATCTGGTCGCGCCGGAAGACATTGTTGATATGGGCGTGGATGGTTCCGGTAACTTTGTCTGCGGTGGCGGGATGCGTACCTTGCCGGTCTGGACGACCAACCCGGACGCGCTGTGTCAGCAAAGTCAGCCAGAACAACCATCGGGCAATCCGTTTGATTCGTCTTCTCAGCCACAGCAGCCGCAGCAGCAACAGCCGCAGCAGCAGAATGAGAAGAAAGACAGCGACGGTGTCGCCGGCTGGATTAAGGATATGTTCGGCGGTAACTAGCCTTTTAAAGCCCTCTTCCCTGGAAGGGGGCTTTTTTTACCCGTAGACCTCATTTCGTTAACCCTCGCTTTAACTCTGATTAACCCTTCGTTTTCTCTTGATGATTTCTTAAACCCTTAATTCTCATAGGGCTGCTTACTGCTTGCTATGCAACCAGCGTTTCGCATATTATTCTGGCGCTCATAATAATAATTCTCGTTTACGTTATCATTCACTTTCACATCAGAGATTCAACATGGCGCTTTCCAATACTGCTCAGCCAATGAACACGTCGCTGCGTAAACTCGCGGTCGTCGTCGCCACAGCGGTTGCCGGCATGTCGACTTATGCACATGCTGCCGAAACCCCGAAAAAAGAAGAAACTATTACGGTAACCGCAGCGCCTGCGGCACAGGAAAGTGCCTGGGGACCCGCTGCGACTATCGCTGCACGGCAATCCGCGACCGGAACGAAAACGGACACCCCGATTCAAAAGGTCCCACAGTCCATTTCGGTCGTGACTGCTGAAGAGATGGCATTGCATCAGCCACGCTCTGTTAAAGAAGCGCTGAGTTATACCCCAGGTGTTGCTGTCGGCACGCGTGGTGCGTCCAATACCTATGACTACCTGCTCATTCGCGGTTTCGCGGCCGATGGTCAGAGCCAGAATAACTACCTCGACGGTATGAAGATGCAGGGCAACTTCTATAACGACGCGGTGATTGACCCTTATATGCTGGAACGCGCTGAAATCATGCGTGGTCCGGTTTCTGTTCTGTACGGAAAAAGCAGCCCTGGTGGCTTGCTGAATATGGTGAGTAAGCGCCCAACCACTGAGCCGCTGAAAGAGATCCAGTTCAAAGTGGGTACTGACAGCCTGTTCCAGACTGGCTTTGACTTTAGCGATGCGATCGACGACGACGGCATTTACTCCTACCGTTTAACCGGCGTGGCGCGTTCTAACAATGCCCAGCAGGAACGTGCGGAAGAACAGCGTTATGCTATCGCGCCATCGTTCTCCTGGCGTCCGGATGATAAAACCACCTTCACGTTCCTCTCCTATTTCCAGAACGAGCCTGAAACGGGCTACTACGGCTGGCTGCCAAAAGAGGGAACGGTTGATCCGCTGCCAAACGGCGATCGTCTGCCGACTGACTTCAACGAAGGCGCGAAGAACAACACCTATTCCCGTAACCAGAAAATGGTGGGGTATAGCTTCGATCACGCATTCAACGATACCTTTACCGTGCGTCAGAACCTGCGTTTTGCCGAGAATAAAACTTCGCAAAACAGCGTTTACGGCTATGGCGTCTGTACCGATCCTGCAAATAGCGGCAACAAACAGTGTGCAGCGTTAGCCCCGGCAGACAAAGGCCATTACCTGGCGCGTAAATACGTTGTCGATCATGAAAAACTGCAGAACTTCACCGTTGATACTCAACTGCAGAGCAAATTCTCTACCGGTGAGGTGGACCACATTCTGCTGACCGGCGTTGACTTTATGCGTATGCGTAATGACATCAACTCCTGGTTTGGTTATGACGATTCTGTACCGCTGCTGGATCTCTACCATCCGGTGAACAGCGATTTTGATTTCGGCTCAAAAGATCCTGCAACTTCCGGCCCTTATCAAATTCTCAACCGCCAGAAACAGACAGGTCTGTACGTTCAGGATCAGGCGCAGTGGGATAAAGTGCTGGTAACCCTTGGTGGCCGTTATGACTGGGCCGATCAAGAGTCTTATAACCGTGTAACGAACACGACAGCTAAACGTGATGACACGCAGTTCACCTGGCGCGGTGGTGTTAACTATCTGTTCGACAATGGCGTAACACCTTACTTCAGCTATAGCGAATCCTTTGAACCGGCTTCCCAGACTGGTGCGAGTGGCAACATCTTTGCTCCGTCTAAAGGTAAGCAATACGAAGCGGGTGTGAAATACGTGCCGAACGATCGTCCGATCGTGATTACCGGTGCGGTATACCAGTTGACGAAAACCAACAACCTGATGGCTGATCCAGCGGGCTCATTCTTCTCCGTTGAAGGCGGTGAGATCCGTTCCCGTGGCGTAGAGCTGGAAGCGAAAGCGGCATTGTCTGCGAGCGTTAACGTTGTCGGTTCTTACACCTATACCGATGCGGAATACACCACGGACACCAACTACAAAGGCAACACGCCAGCGCAGGTGCCGAAACACATGGCCTCCGTATGGGGGGATTACAGCATGTTTGATGGCCCGCTGTCTGGCCTGACGTTGGGTACTGGCGTTCGTTATACCGGTTCCAGCTTTGGCGATCCGGCGAACTCCTTCAAAGTGGGCAGCTATACCGTGGTTGATGCACTTGTCAGATACGACCTGGCGCGTGTAGGGATGGCCGGCTCAAACGTCGCGCTTCACGTGAACAACCTGTTCGATCGTGAATATGTTGCCAGCTGCTTCAACACCTACGGTTGCTTCTGGGGTGCTGAACGTCAGGTTGTAGCCACTGCGACCTTCCGCTTCTAATCTCTCTTTGGGCACGGTTCGCCGTGCCCTTTTTATTTAAGTTGGCTGACATGCAGGATAATAAAACACAATCTGACACCACTTTTACGCTCAACAATCTCTCCTTTCGCGTACCCGGGCGCACCTTGCTGCATCCGCTCTCTTTGACATTCCCTGCCGGTAAAGTCACTGGCCTGATTGGTCACAACGGTTCCGGTAAATCGACTTTGCTTAAGATGCTGGGCCGCCATCAGCCGCCTTCGGAAGGCGATATTCTGCTGGATGACCAACCGCTGGAGAGCTGGAGCAGTAAAGCCTTTGCCCGCAAAGTCGCGTATTTGCCGCAGCAGCTGCCGCAGGCGGAGGGGATGACGGTGCGTGAACTGGTAGCGATTGGACGTTATCCGTGGCACGGGGCGCTTGGGCGTTTCGGTGTCGCCGACAGAGAAAAAGTGGAAGAGGCGATTTCGCTGGTGGGATTAAAACCGCTGGCACACCGTCTGGTGGATAGCCTGTCCGGGGGCGAACGTCAGCGCGCGTGGATTGCGATGCTGGTGGCTCAGGACAGCCGTTGCCTGCTGCTGGATGAACCCACTTCTGCGCTGGATATTGCCCATCAGGTTGACGTTCTGGCGCTGGTGCATCGCTTAAGCCAGCAGCGTGGGTTGACGGTGATTGCTGTCCTGCACGATATCAACATGGCCGCGCGTTATTGTGACTACCTCGTCGCGCTGCGTGGCGGGGAAATGATTGCGCAGGGCACACCATCCGAACTGATGCGCAGCGAAACGCTGGAACACATTTACGGAATTCCAATGGGTATTCTGCCTCACCCGGCCGGGGCATCACCGGTGAGCTTTGTATTCTGATGCTGGATTCAATGCAAATGAGCCGCCGTCGCCTGCTGACGGCAATGGCGCTATCACCGTTGTTATTAAAAATGAATACGGCGCATGCCGCTGCCGTCGATCCGCACCGTATCGTGGCTCTTGAGTGGCTGCCAGTCGAGCTGATGATGGCGCTCGGCGTCACGCCTTATGGCGTGGCGGACATTCCAAACTATAACCTCTGGGTGAACGAGCCGAAGCTACCGGACTCGGTGATCGACGTCGGCCTGCGGACTGAGCCAAACCTTGAACTGCTCACTCAGATGAAGCCGTCATTTCTGTTCTGGTCTGCGGGGTACGGTCCGTCAGAAGAGACAATGGCGCGTATTGCGCCCGGTCGAGGTTTCTCCTTCAGTGACGGTAAAAAACCGCTGACCATGGCGAGACACTCTATTAACGAGATGGCGCATATCCTCAACCGTGAGGCGGAGGCTAAAAAGCATCTCGACGAATTCGACGCCCTGATTGATTCCCTGAAGCCGCGCTTTGCCCATCGGGGCGATCGCCCGCTGTTGATGATGACGTTACTGGATGCCCGCCATATGCTGATCTTTGGCAAAAACTGTCTGTTCCAGGACGTGCTCGACAGTGTTGGTATTCGCAATGCCTGGGAAGGTGAGATGAACTTCTGGGGCAGTACGACCGTAGGTATTGACCGCCTGGCGGCATTTCGTGATGTCGACGTGCTGTGTTTCGACCACGGCAACGAACGTGGCATGCAAACGCTGATGGCCACTCCGCTCTGGCAGGCGATGCCGTTTGTGCGTGAGCAGCGTTTCCAGCGCGTGCCAGCGGTATGGTTCTACGGCGCGACGCTGTCGGCCATGCATTTTGCCCGCGTGCTGGATAATGCGCTGGGAGGTAAAGCATGAGTACGCGTATTGCACGCTTCCCGGCACTGCTGTTGTCCTTACTCTTCCTTGCTGCGCTGGTTTTAACCTGGTTCAACCTGTCGACGGCATTGCCGCGCGGGGAGTGGGGCACCGCTCTGACAGCCCCGGATATCAACAACATTCAGCAGATGGTGTTCCACTACAGCCTGCTACCGCGTCTGGCGATCTCGCTGCTGGTCGGGGCCGGGTTAGGCCTGGTGGGCGTTTTGTTCCAGCAGGTACTGCGTAACCCTCTGGCAGAGCCGACGACGCTGGGTGTTGCAACAGGTGCGCAGCTTGGGATCACCATTACCACGCTGTGGGCGCTGCCCGGCGCGTTAACCACGCAGTTTGCGGCTCTCGCGGGGGCATGTGTGGTGGGGGCGCTGGTCTTTGGCGTGGCCTGGGGTAAACGCCTGTCCCCCGTGACGCTAATCCTGGCCGGGCTGGTGGTCAGTCTCTATTGTGGCGCGATTAATCAACTGCTGGTGCTGTTCCATCACGATCAGCTGCAAAGCATGTTCCTGTGGAGTACCGGAACCCTTACCCAGACTGACTGGAGTGGTGTTGAGCGTCTGTGGCCGCAGCTAATTGGCGGTGTACTGCTGACCCTGCTGCTCCTGCGTCCGTTAACGTTAATGGGGCTGGATGATGGTGTGGCGCGTAACCTGGGGTTGGCGCTGTCGCTGGCTCGTCTGGCGGCGCTGACGCTGGCAATTGTATTGAGCGCTTTGCTGGTAAACGCCGTTGGCATCATCGGGTTTATTGGCCTCTTTGCACCACTGCTGGCAAAAATGCTCGGCGCACGGCGTCTTCTGGCGCGCCTGATGCTCGCCCCGCTGATTGGCGCGCTGATCCTCTGGCTTTCCGATCAGATCATTCTCTGGCTGGCGCAAGTCTGGAGGGAAGTGTCGACGGGATCGGTGACCGCGCTCATTGGTGCGCCGCTGCTGCTTTGGCTGCTCCCGCGTCTGCGCAGTATTAGCGCACCGGCGATGGATGTCGGCGATAAGGTTCATGCTGAACGTCAGTCAGTACTGTGGTTTAGCCTTGCCGGTCTGGCGTTGCTGATTATTGCTTCGTTTGCCGCATTGGCTTTTGGGCGTGATGCGGCGGGCTGGCACTGGGCGATGGGCGATTTATTCCATGAACTTCTGCAGTGGCGCTGGCCGCGGGTGCTTTCCGCGTTAATTGCCGGGGTCATGTTGGCCGTCGCGGGCTGTATTATCCAGCGCCTGACCGGCAATCCGATGGCCAGCCCGGAAGTGCTGGGGATTAGCTCTGGCGCGGCGTTCGGCGTGGTGCTGATGTTGTTCCTCGTGCCGGGAAATGCCTTCGGCTGGTTGATGCCTGCGGGGAGTATTGGTGCGGCGGTGACGCTGTTAATCATCCTGATTGCTTCTGGTCGCGGTGGTTTTTCCCCGCACCGAATGCTGCTGGCCGGGATGGCGCTCAGCACGGCATTTACCATGTTGCTGATGCTGCTTCAGGCGAGTGGCGATCCGCGTATGGCTAAGATACTGACCTGGATTTCCGGCTCAACGTACAGTGCTACCGGCAGCCAGGTTGTTCATACCGGGATCGTGATGATCGTGTTACTGGCGGTAGTGCCGCTGTGTCGTCGCTGGATGACCATCCTGCCGCTGGGTGGCGAAACCGCACGTGCGGTCGGGTTAGCGCTAACGCCAACGCGCGTGGCGCTTCTTCTGCTGGCTGCGTGTCTGACGGCGACGGCCACCATGACGATAGGACCGCTAAGTTTTGTGGGGTTGATGGCACCGCATATCGCCAGAATGATGGGTTTTCGCCGGACCATGCCGCATATTGTGATGTCGGCGCTAACGGGCGGGATAATGCTGGTGTTTGCGGACTGGTGCGGAAGAATGGTGCTGTTTCCCTATCAGGTCCCGGCAGGTCTGCTGTCGACCTTTATTGGCGCGCCGTACTTTATTTATCTGTTGAGAAAGCAGAGCAGGTAGGCCGGGTAAGCGTTAGCGCCACCCGGCAATTCCCTTAGAGCTTCGCGAACACCTTACGCGCCGCGTCGATGGTGTTATTGATATCGTCTTCGCTGTGCGCCACGGACATAAAGCCCGCTTCGAACGCTGACGGAGCCAGGTACACCCCTTCTTCCAGCATCAGGTGGAAGAAGCGCTTGAAGCGCTCGACGTCACATTTCACCACATCCTGATAGCAGGTGACGGTTTTCGCATCGGTGAAGAAAATTCCGAACATCCCTCCCACATGGTTCACCACCAGCGGGATACCCGCTTCTTCGGCGGCTTCCAGCAGACCGTTTGCCAGCTGAGTGGTGAGGTCAGTCAGGGTCTCATGAATACCAGGCTGAGCCACTTCGGTCAGGCAGGCGAAGCCCGCAGCCATCGCGATTGGGTTACCGGAGAGCGTTCCCGCCTGGTAAACCGGGCCTGTTGGTGCCAGGGCTTCCATCACATCCTTACGGCCACCGAATGCACCGACTGGCATACCGCCGCCGATAATTTTGCCGAGGCAGGTCAGATCAGGCTCAACGCCATAATAGGACTGGGCACCCGCCAGCGCTACGCGGAAGCCGGTCATCACTTCGTCAATGATCAGCAGCGCGCCGAATTCATCACACAGTGCGCGCAGGCCCGGCAGGAAATCAGGTTGCGGTGGGATGCAGTTCATGTTGCCCGCAACGGGCTCAACGATAATGCAGGCGATCTCCTGTGGATATTGCTCGAACGCTGCGCGAACGGTATCCAGATCGTTATAGGTACAGGTTAGCGTGTGCTTTGCGAAATCAGCCGGTACACCCGGAGAGTTTGGCTGGCCGAGGGTCAGCGCGCCGGAGCCCGCTTTCACCAACAGGCAGTCCGCGTGGCCGTGGTAGCAGCCTTCAAATTTGATGATTTTGTCGCGGCCAGTAAAACCACGCGCCAGACGGATGGCGCTCATGGTGGCTTCGGTACCGGAGTTCACCATGCGCACCATGTCCATGGTGGGCACCAGTTCAGTCACCAGCTCCGCCATTCTCACTTCCATCTCGGTTGGCGCGCCGAAGCTCAGGCCACGCTGAGCCGCTTCAATCACCGCGTTACGAATAGCAGGGTGGTTATGCCCCAGTACCATCGGTCCCCAGGAACCGACATAATCAATGTAGGCTTTGCCATCGACATCATACAGATACGCGCCGTCAGCACGTTCGATAAACAGCGGCGTGCCGCCAACGCCGGTAAAGGCGCGTACAGGTGAGTTCACGCCACCCGGAATAAGCTCGCGGGCTGCACTGTAGAGGTTTTCAGACTTGCTCATGGCGTCGTTCCTGGTTCGTATAAAATGATTAAGCACACTATTCTAAGTGATCCGCGGAAGGTTATGAAATTTTTGCCTCTTTCATTCCTAAACAATTGTTAAGTATTTTTCACGGGATGACATGGCGCACTCTGGTAGAATCCCTGGGGCTATTTGTATGACGATAAGAAACGGTAATGAAAGCAGACATCCCCACTTTTGAAGAACAACAGTTCAGACGCATACAGCACCGTATTAGCATTCGGCGTTTGCTCAATCGCGATAAAACCCCGCTGGCTATTCTGCTGGCTGCTGCCGTGGTCGGTACAGTCGCCGGGCTGGTGGGTGTACTATTTGAAAAAGCGGTCAATGCGGTACTGAACTGGCGAGTTGGCACCGTAGCCGGTTTCGCCGATAGTCGGTGGCTGGTTTGGGTATGGGCGTTCGGACTGTCGGCGCTGTTTGCCATGGTGGGTTACTTTCTGGTGCGCAAATTTGCTCCTGAAGCTGGCGGCTCAGGGATCCCGGAAATTGAAGGTGCGCTGGAAGAGTTACGCCCGGTGCGCTGGTGGCGCGTCATCCCGGTAAAATTTATCGGGGGTATGGGAACGCTCGGGGCGGGCATGGTTCTGGGGCGAGAAGGGCCAACCGTACAACTGGGCGGGAACGTCGGCCGCATGGTGGGCGATCTGTTTCGGATGCGTAGCGCCGAAGCGCGCCATACGCTGCTGGCAACCGGCGCGGCGGCGGGGCTTTCGGCAGCGTTTAACGCGCCGCTGGCGGGGATCCTGTTTATCATCGAAGAGATGCGCGCGCAGTTTCGCTACAACCTGATTTCGATTAAAGCGGTGTTTACTGGCGTCATTATGTCGAGCATCGTTTTTCGCATCTTCAATGGCGAGGGCGCGGTCATTGAGGTAGGTAAACTGACCAACGCGCCGGTTAATACCCTGTGGCTTTACCTGATCCTCGGCATGATTTTCGGCGTGGTGGGACCGCTGTTTAACACCTTTATCCTCCGTGCTCAGGATATGTTCCAGCGCATTCACGGCGGAAATACCACCAAATGGGTGCTGATGGGCGGCCTGCTGGGTGGAATGTGTGGCGTACTCGGGTTTATTGAACCCAATGCCGCCGGCGGCGGCTTCGGGCTGATTCCCATCGCGGCGGCAGGGAATTTCAGCGTGGGTCTGCTGCTGTTTATGTTTATTTCTAGAGTCATCACGACGGTGCTGTGCTTCTCGTCCGGCGCACCCGGCGGGATTTTCGCGCCAATGCTGGCACTGGGCACGCTGCTGGGGACCGCGTTTGGAATGGCGGCTGAAGCGGGTTTCCCGGCTTATCATCTGGATGCCGGGACGTTTGCGGTGGCTGGAATGGGCGCGCTGCTGGCCGCATCCCTGCGCGCGCCGTTGACCGGCATCGTGCTGGTGCTGGAAATGACGGATAATTACCAGCTCATTTTGCCAATGATCATTACCTGCCTCGGCGCGACACTATTAGCCCAATTCCTGGGTGGAAAACCGCTATACTCCACCATCCTGGCGCGTACCCTGGCAAAACAAGAGGCTGAACGGGCGGCCACGCAGAATACTTGAATGAAATACCAGGGTATTAGATAATGACATAAAGAATTGGGTGAATTTTGCCCAATAGCAGTATTCATGGGAGCATAAGATGAGTGATGACGTAGCGCTGCCGCTGGAATTTACCGAAGCAGCAGCCAACAAAGTGAAAACCCTGATTGCCGATGAAGACAATCCGGATCTGAAACTGCGTGTCTATATTACCGGTGGCGGCTGCAGCGGCTTCCAGTATGGTTTTACCTTTGACGACCAGGTTAACGATGGCGATATGACTATCGAGAAGCAGGGCGTTGCGCTGGTGGTTGACCCGATGAGCCTGCAATATCTGGTAGGCGGTTCGGTGGATTACACTGAAGGTCTGGAAGGTTCACGTTTTGTTGTGACCAACCCGAATGCAACCAGCACCTGCGGATGTGGTTCGTCGTTCAGCATCTGATGACCAAAAACGGTAACCTGACGGTTACCGTTTTGCTTTTATCTTCCATTATCATCCAGCGCAAACGTCGGCAGCTTCAGATGCCAGCGTATCGCCGCTAAACGTATTCCCAACGTCACCACCATGCCCAGCATGGCAGCGTTTTCCAGCGGAACAGCAAAGGTGTAGTACGCCGTGGCGTGAACAATTCCGCCAATAATGCAGGCCGTAGCATAGATCTCGGTACGCAGAATCATCGGCACTTCACGCGCCAGAATATCGCGAATGATCCCGCCGCCGACGCCGGTTAAGACCCCCATGCAGATTGCCACCATCGGGCCTGTTCCCGCATTGAAGGCTTTATTGACCCCAATACCCACAAACACGGCCAGGCCGACGGCGTCCAGCACCGGAAGTATCCATTTTGGTAATCTGCGGGGCTGGCGCACCAGGACGATGGTTAACAGGCAGGTAACCATCGCCACCACCAGGTCGGTGGGATCTTTTACCCAAAACACGGGGCCATTCGCCAGCGCCATATCGCGGATAGTCCCGCCGCCAACGGCGGTCACAACGCCCAGTACCAGCACGCCAAACGGATCCATGCGTAGTTTCCCGGCCAGCAGGACACCGGAGATAGCAAAAACGGCTGTGCCAAGAATATCCAGCCAATAGACGAGCATCGTTAAATCCTCGAACAGGGTCTTATGTTAGTGACTCTCTGCCAGCGCGGCACAGAGCTGTTTTGCGGCGAGGATAATACGCGGGCTGGCGCGTTCAAACCAGTCACTGTTGAGTGGGATCACCGGAATTTTTAGCTGGTTTCGCCAGAATTGTTCAATTTTAGGAATCTCGCTCGCATTTCCGACCACGACAATGGCCTGTGGCTGGCGTGCCAGTACCTGTTCTCGGCTGACCTGAGGCCACGGTACCCGGCTGGCAGCAAAGATATTTTCACCGCCGCAAACTTCCAGCACCTGATTCTGAATTGAGCCTTTACCGGTGGTGAACAGCGGCTGGCTACCAAACTGCAGGAAGATGCGCTTTTTAACTGGAGTGTCGTATCGCGATTTTAGCGCGGCATAGTCGCTGAGCATCTGTTTCGCCGCGCTCTCGGCTTTTTTGGGCGTTGGGCTATAAGGGGCGAGAGAGCGTAGCGCCTGAGCGACTTGTTCAATGCTCACGGCATCAATCCACATGACGTTGATCCCAAGTGAGGTGAGCTGGTTGACCTGCCGCTCGGCATTACCGCCACGCCACGCCAGCACCAGATCCGGTTTAAGTGCGACGATGCGCTCAAGGTTCATTCCCTGCCAGGTCGCAACCTGTTCAATACCTGCCGCTTGCGGGGGGTAATCTGAAAAGCTACTTACGCCAACGGGCGTGATCCCGGCGGCAAATGCCAGTTCGGTGTTGGCGGGAGAGAGTGTAATCACGCGCGGCACAGCATAGAGCCATACCGGCGTAAGCAGAAGCAGGGCGGCCAGCGCCCTGACGGTATGTTTAGCCACGTGCCAGTTTCTGCACCAGGCGTTCCACCATCACGGTGGACTGTTTTGCCGCAACGGTCAGGAACTCGTCGAAGCTGATGTGAGACTGCTGATCTGCCACGTCAGAGATGGCGCGAACCACCACGAACGGTACGTTGAAGTTATGGCAAACGTGAGCGATCGCGGTCGCTTCCATCTCAACGGCCACCGCCTGAGGGAAGTTATGGCGGATTTTTGCCAGGCCAACAGAACCATTGATGAAGGCATCACCGCTCACAATCAGACCACGCACAGCGTTGAGGTTCAGCTCGGCAATGCAGGTTTCTGCCGCCGCAATCAGTTTATCGTCAGCTTTAAACCCTGCCGGGCAACCCGGGAGCTGGCCGTACTCATAGCCGAATGCGGTGACGTCAGCATCGTGGTAACGTGCTTCGTCGGAGACGACGATATCACCTACTTTCAGCGACGGTGCCAGACCGCCCGCAGAGCCGGTATTAACGATCACGTCTGGCTTGCAGCGCTCAAGCAACAGGGTTGCACCCAGTGCAGCAGCCACTTTACCGATGCCTGATTTCAGCAGAGCCACGTCAACACCGTTCAGTTGGCCGGTGTAGATCTCACAACCCCCCAGAGAGAGCGTCTGACGGTTCTCAATTTTGTCACGCAGCAGCGTAACTTCTTCTTCCATTGCACCAATAATGCCGATTTTCATAGATTTACTCGCGATGTGCCTTGTTAAGATGCATAGTCTATCATGGGCTTTAGTGGAAGCGCATTTCTCACGCGGGGGAGCACATGGCGCAGATCGATTTTCGCACCAAAATTAACTGGCACCGACGTTTCCGTTCGCCGCAGGGCGACAAGACCGAACATGAGATCCTGCGTATCTTCGAAAGCGATCGCGGGCGGATCATTAACTCGCCCGCCATCCGTCGTCTGCAGCAAAAGACTCAGGTATTTCCGCTTGAACGTAACGCTGCAGTGCGCACTCGCTTAACCCACTCAATGGAAGTGCAGCAGGTTGGCCGTTACATTGCCAAAGAGATTTTGAACCGTCTCAAAGAGCAACGTTTGCTGGAAACCTATGGGCTGGACGAACTGACAGGCCCCTTTGAGAGCATCGTTGAGATGGCCTGCCTGATGCATGACATCGGCAACCCGCCGTTTGGTCACTTTGGTGAAGCGGCAATCAATGACTGGTTTAAACAACGACTTTACCCTTCGGATGCGGTAAGCCAGCCGCTTAGTGATGACCGCTGCATCGTACGCGATTTACGCCTGCGCGAAGGCGAAGAGGGGCTGAACGATCTGCGTCGCAAAGTGCGCCAGGATCTGTGTCACTTCGAAGGTAATGCGCAGGGGATCAGACTGGTCCATTCCCTGATGCGTATGAACCTGACCTGGGCACAGGTCGGCTGTATCCTGAAATATACGCGTCCTGCCTGGTGGATGGGAGAGACGCCCGCATCCCACAGCTATTTGATGAAAAAGCCGGGCTATTACCTTTCTGAAGAAGCCTATATTGAACGGCTACGTAAAGAACTTTCATTGACGCCAAACGGCCGTTTTCCATTAACCTGGATTATGGAAGCCGCAGACGATATTTCCTATTGTGTTGCCGACCTTGAAGATGCCGTTGAGAAAAGAATATTCAGCGTCGAGGAGCTTTATCAGCATCTTTATACTGCCTGGGGAAAGCATGAAAAAGGGTCGTTGTTTGCTCAGGTTGTCGAAAATGCCTGGGAGAAATCGCGCTCAAATACATTAAGCCGCAGCACGGAAGATCAGTTCTTTATGTATTTACGGGTCAATACACTAAATAAACTGGTGCCGTATGCCGCGTCGCGTTTTATTGATAATTTGCCGCTGATTTTCAGCGGGGAATTCAATCACGCGCTGCTGGAAGATGACAGCAGTTTCAGTCAACTCCTTGAGCTTTATAAGCATGTGGCAATGCGGCATGTATTCAGCCATCCGGATGTCGAACAGTTAGAGCTACAGGGATACCGGGTGATCAGTGGGTTACTGGAAATTTACTCTCCATTGCTTCAGTTATCGGTCGATGAGTTCAGTGAACTGGTGGAAAAAGAACGCGTGCGTGGAATACCCATCGAATCCCGCCTTTATCAGAAACTCTCAACCCGTCATCGGCTGGCGTATGTTGAAGCGGTCGGTAAGCTGGATCGCCATTCTCCCCAATGGCCAGTGATGGAATATTATTATCGCTGTCGTCTTATCCAGGACTATATCAGCGGTATGACAGATTTGTATGCCTGGGATGAATACCGCAAGCTCATGGCTGTGGAATAAACGCTGAGTTTTGTAAAGACGGCCAATAAATTTTTACCTTTTCCATAAACTTATCGCCGGAACTAAGCGGTATAAAACGAATCTGAGTTACACAGCAATTATGCGTTACCTGTAAATCGAGATTGAGAAACATGAAAAAAACCACATTAGCAATGAGTGCACTGGCTCTGAGTTTAGGTTTAGCGCTGTCTCCTCTGACGGCTACGGCAGCCGAGACCGCGTCGTCGTCAGCAACCGCGCAGCAGATGCCAAGCCTGGCACCGATGCTCGAAAAAGTGATGCCATCGGTGGTGAGTATTAACGTTGAGGGCAGCACGACCGTCAACACGCCGCGTATGCCGCGTAACTTCCAGCAGTTCTTTGGTGACAACTCACCATTCTGCCAGGACGGTTCGCCATTCCAGAGCTCTCCGTTCTGTCAGGGCGGTGGCGCTGGGGATGACAGCCAGGGCGGCGGCCAGCAGCAGAAATTCATGGCGCTTGGTTCTGGGGTGATTATTGATGCGGCGAAAGGCTACGTGGTGACGAACAACCACGTTGTTGATAACGCCAGCACCATTAAAGTTCAGCTGAGCGACGGCCGTAAATTCGATGCAAAAGTCGTGGGTAAAGATCCGCGCTCTGATATCGCGCTGATCCAGATTCAGGATCCGAAAAACCTGACGGCGATTAAAATTGCCGACTCCGACGCGCTGCGCGTGGGTGACTACACTGTGGCGATCGGTAACCCGTTCGGTCTGGGTGAAACCGTCACCTCGGGTATCGTCTCCGCTCTTGGTCGCAGCGGTCTGAATGCGGAAAACTACGAAAACTTCATCCAGACGGATGCGGCGATCAACCGCGGTAACTCTGGCGGTGCGCTGGTTAACCTGAACGGTGAACTGATCGGGATCAACACCGCGATCCTGGCGCCGGACGGTGGCAACATCGGTATCGGCTTTGCTATTCCAAGTAACATGGTGAAAAACCTGACCGCGCAGATGGTGCAGTACGGCCAGGTGAAACGCGGTGAGCTCGGTATCCTCGGTACGGAACTGAACTCCGAACTGGCTAAGGCGATGAAAGTTGACGCTCAGCGTGGGGCATTCGTCAGCCAGGTGATGCCGAACTCCTCTGCGGCAAAAGCGGGTATTAAAGCGGGGGATGTGATCACCTCTCTGAACGGTAAACCGATCAGCAGCTTTGCCGCCCTGCGTGCGGAAGTGGGCTCTATGCCGATTGGCAGCAAAGTGACCCTTGGCCTGCTGCGTGACGGTAAGCCGGTTAATGTGAGCCTGGAATTGCAGCAGAGCAGCCAGAATCAGGTGGATTCCAGCACCATTTTCAGCGGTATTGAAGGTGCCGAGATGAGCAATAAAGGTGCGGATAAAGGTGTGGTGGTGAACAACGTGAAAGCGAATTCACCGGCTGCACGTATCGGCCTGAAAAAAGGTGATGTCATCATGGGTGCTAACCAGCAGCCGGTGAAAAACATTGCTGAACTGCGCAAAATTCTCGACAGCAAGCCTTCCGTGCTGGCGCTGAATATCCAGCGTGGGGATACCTCTCTCTACCTGCTGATGCAGTAATCCTCTAAAGCCCCTGTACGCAGGGGCTTTCTCGTTTCTGTGACTCTTACCACAACTCCATATATCTTCCTCTCTCTTTGTGCATTCGCACAATGCAGCCGCCGCTGAACTTCCCTATGCTTGAGCTCTGCTCAGAGGAGGGTTACATGGCTGGCTGGCACCTTGATACCAAAATGGCGCAGGATATTGTGGCGCGCACCATGCGAATCATTGATACCAATATCAACGTAATGGATGCTCGTGGGCGCATTATTGGTAGCGGCGATCGTGAGCGTATTGGTGAATTGCACGAAGGTGCGTTGCTGGTGCTCTCCCAGGGGCGGGTCGTGGATATCGACGATGCGGTAGCGAAACACCTGCACGGCGTCCGTCAGGGCATTAATTTGCCGCTGCGCCTTGAAGGCGAGATTGTGGGGGTAATTGGCCTGACAGGCGAGCCGGAGTCCCTGCGTAAATACGGCGAGCTGGTCTGCATGACGGCAGAGATGATGCTGGAACAGTCGCGCCTGATGCACCTGCTCGCCCAGGACAGCCGCCTGCGTGAAGAGCTGGTGATGAATCTGATCCAGGCGGAAGAACACACGCCGGCACTGAGCGAATGGGCGCAGCGTCTGGGGATTGATCTGAACCAGCCGCGTGTGGTGGCGGTGATTGAGGTCGATAGCGGCCAGCTTGGGGTCGACAGTGCGATGGTTGAGCTGCAGCAGCTACAAAATGCGCTGGCGACGCCGGAGCGCGATAACCTGGTGGCAATTGTGTCTCTGACGGAAATGGTGGTGCTCAAACCGGCGCTCAATGCATTCGGCCGCTGGGATGCGGACGATCATCGTCGTCGCGTGGAGCTGCTGATCTCCCGGATGAAGGAAAATGGTCAACTGCGTTTTCGCGTTGCGCTGGGCAATTACTTTACCGGACCGGGCAGCATTGCCCGCTCCTGGCGTACTGCACGCACCACCATGATGGTGGGCAAGCAGCGGATGCCGGAAAGCCGCAGTTATTTTTATCAGGATCTGATGCTGCCGGTGCTGCTCGACAGCCTGCGCGGGGGCTGGCAGGCTAATGAGCTGGCACGGCCATTAGCGCGCCTGAAGGCCATGGACAGCAATGGCTTACTGCGCCGGACGCTACAGGCGTGGTTTCGTCATAATGTGCAGCCGCTGGCGACCTCGAAAGCGCTGTTTATTCATCGCAATACTCTTGAATATCGGCTTAACCGGATTTCGGAGCTGACGGGGCTGGATTTGGGGAGTTTTGACGACAGACTGCTACTGTATGTGGCGCTGCAGCTGGACGAACAGCGATGATGTAATTTTGCCCGGCATGCGGAGCGCCACCGGGCAATAAAACGGCTTATTTATTCCGCGTTAATTTCTCAAGATCCGCTTCAATCTCGCTGATCTTATTCGTCACAACGCTTTCAAGGTGACGCAAATCGTCGAGGATCTTACGCTTGAGATCGACTTCAGTGCGGTCGCGCTGGCAGATCTGATCGAGTTCATCGATCACGTAGCGCAGGTTAGGGCTGATTTCCTGAACTTCTTTGTACCCTTGTCCTACACCGTCAGCGACGACGGTTTTACGCTGGCGTGGATATTTAAACTTCACGCTCTTGGCGAAAAACTCTCCTTTGTCCTTGTGAAAATAGATTTTCAGAATATCGTTATTGGCTTCCTGACGGAGGCTGTAACGATCAATTTCATCAGGATTGGTAATGCCCAGACTTTTCAGATTATCGTACATAGCGGTACCCTTGATCTCAACATAACCTTTGAATAATTAACGAAAAAATCTATTTTCGCCACCCTCAGATATAAAAAAAGCGGGGTTGCCCCCGCTTTTTGTTATACCCGATTAATCGATGGTGCGCAGCAGTTCGTTGATGCCAACTTTGCCACGAGTTTTCGCATCGACTTTCTTCACGATAACCGCACAGTACAGGCTGTATTTGCCATCTTTTGACGGCAGGTTGCCGGAAACCACCACGGAGCCCGCCGGAACGCGACCGTAATGCACTTCGCCGGTTTCACGGTCGTAGATACGGGTGCTCTGGCCGATGTAAACGCCCATGGAGATCACAGAGCCTTCTTCCACAATCACACCTTCAACCACTTCTGAGCGCGCGCCGATGAAGCAGTTGTCTTCGATGATGGTTGGGTTAGCCTGCAGTGGCTCCAGGACGCCACCGATACCGACGCCGCCGGACAGGTGAACGTTCTTACCGATCTGCGCGCAGGAACCAACGGTAGCCCAGGTATCCACCATGGTACCTTCGTCAACGTAGGCACCGATGTTCACATAGGATGGCATCAGCACGGTGTTGCGCGCGATGAAAGCACCCTGACGAACTGCCGCTGGTGGAACCACGCGGAAACCTTCTTTCTGGAAACGCGCTTCGTCATAGTCAGCGAATTTCATTGGCACTTTATCGAAGTAGCGGCTTTCTGCTCCGTCGATAACCTGGTTATCGTTGATACGGAAAGAGAGCAGCACGGCTTTCTTCAGCCATTGATGAGTGACCCACTGACCGTCGATTTTTTCTGCCACACGCAATGCGCCGGAATCCAGCAGGGAAATAACCTGGTTTACCGCTTCACGGGTCACGGTATCCACATTGGCCGGGGTGATCTCGGCGCGACGCTCAAAAGCGGACTCAATAACGTTCTGTAACTGCTGCATTGTTTACTCTTTCCATTTCACTAAAAAACACGTCACCCTTTATCGTTTGGATTGAGGGCTGCTGTCAACCGTTGTTGCACTTCAAGTTGCAGGTCATTATTAAGGGCACGCCGGTCTGCAGTGGCGATTATAAATAAATCTTCTACTCGCTCGCCAATGGTTGTAATTCTGGCCCCGTGAAGCGAAATTCCCAGATCGGCAAAAACCTGGCCGACACGGGCGAGCAGCCCTGGCTGGTCGAGCGCGATCAGCTCCAGGAACGATTTACGGTCGGTGTGGGTCGGCAGGAAATTGACCTCGGTATCGACGGTAAAGTGGCGTAATTTCGCAGGCTGACGACGCGGCTGCGGAGGTTGCCAGCTGCGCTGGGTGATGGCCTGTTCCAGACCGAAGCGTATTCCTTCGTGCCTGTCCGACGACAGCGGGCTGCCGTCCGGTTCCAGCACAATGAAGGTATCCATCGCCATGCCGTCGCGGGTGGTAAAAATCTGCGCGTCGTGAACGCTCAGATTACGCCTGTCCAGTTCGGCGCAGACGGCGGCAAACAGATAAGGTCGGTCCGGGCTCCAGATGAAAATCTCCGTGCCACCGCGCGTGGCTTGCGGGCTGAGGAGGATCATCGGCTGCGACAAATCATGTTGCAGCAGATGCCGCGCATGCCAGGCAAGCTGATTTGGGCTGTGGCGAACAAAATAGTTAGCACGACAGCGCGCCCAGATCTGATGCAGTGCTTCTTCATCAATGTTATCCATCCGCAGCAGAGCCAGTGCCTGCAACTGGTGGTGGCGCACACGCTCGCGCATGTCCGGGGTATTTTGCATCCCGCGGCGCAGCTGTTTTTCGGTGGCAAAGTACAGCTCGCGAAGCAGGCTTTGCTTCCAGCTGTTCCACAACGTCTCGTTGGTGGCACAAATATCAGCCACCGTCAGGCAGACCAGATAACGCAGACGGTTTTCCGTTTGCACCTCTTCCGCGAACTGCTTGATCACTTCAGGATCCTGAATATCTCGACGCTGCGCGGTGACCGACATCAGCAGGTGATGGCGTACCAGCCAGGCGACCAGCTGTGTTTCACGTGAGTTCAGACCGTGCAGTTCAGCAAATTTGAGCACGTCCTGGGCACCCAGCACCGAATGGTCACCGCCGCGACCTTTGGCAATATCGTGGAACAGGGCAGCAATCAGGATCAATTCCGGATGAGTAAGGCGCGGCCACAATTCCACGCACAGCGGATGGCGAGATCGCGTCTCTTCGCTGGCAAAGCTCTCCAGCTTGAGCATCACGCGGATTGTGTGTTCATCTACCGTGTAGGCGTGGAACAGATCAAACTGCATCTGCCCGACAATGTGTGACCACTGCGGCATATAGGCCCACAGCACGCTGTGGCGGTGCATCGGCAGCAAGCCGCGGATGACGGCCCCCGGGTGGCGGAGCATGCTCAGGAACAGCGAACGCGCTTCCGGGATATAGCACAGCGGCTGCGTCAAATGGCGGCGCGCATGGCGCAGATGGCGCAGAGTGGTGGAGTAGATCCCGGTGATCGCGCTGTTACGCACCATGGTGTAAAACATGCGCAGGATCGCTTCCGGTTCGCGGATAAATAACGTTTCGTCGCGCAGGTCGATAAGGGTGCCGCGCAGCTGGAACTCGTCGTCGATAGGGCGGGGCTTTTCATCTGCCGTCAGGGCCAGAATTGCCTCATCGAATAGCTGCAACAGCATCTGGTTCAGTTCGGTAACGCGGCGGGTGACTCGGAAGAAATCCTTCATCATGTGTTCAACCGGCTCGTTGCCTTCGCCCTGGTAATTCAGACGTTGAGCTACGCTGAGCTGACGGTCAAACAGCAAGCGGTTATCGTAGCGATTAAGCTCCAGATGCAGGGCAAAGCGAATGCGCCACAGCAGGTGCAGACACTCATTTAATTCGTTACGCTCGGCTTCGGTTAAAAAGCCAAAGCCCACCATCTCATCCAGCGAGGTCGCGCCGAAGTGGCGACGGGCCACCCACTGCAGGGTGTGGATGTCGCGCAGACCGCCGGGGCTGCTTTTGATATCAGGCTCCAGATTATAGCTGGTGCCGTGGTAGCGCTGGTGGCGCTGGTTTTGTTCCTCAACCTTCGCGGCGAAGAACTTTTCAGACGGCCAGAAACCGTCACTGAAAATATGTTTTTGTAGCTCCAGGAACAGCGCCACATCGCCTATCAGCAGGCGGGTTTCAATCAGGTTGGTGGCGACGGTCAGGTCAGATAACCCTTCCAGCAGACACTCTTCAAGAGTGCGTACGCTGTGGCCGACTTCCAGCTTCACATCCCAGAGCAGGGTCAGCAGTTCACCAATTTTTTGCGCCTGTTCATCCGGCAGTTTTTTGCGACTTAAGATCAGTAAATCAATGTCGGAAAGCGGATGCAGCTCACCGCGGCCATAGCCCCCAACGGCAACCAGTGCAACGTCGCTGATTTGCCCAAAACCGTAATCGATCCACAGGCGCTGCAGCAGCTGGTCGATAAATTCGGTGCGCGCTTCAATGAGCTGCTCGGCGGATACGCCTGCGTCGAACGCACTACCCAGCCAGCGATGGAAAACATCCATATGGGCTTTAATATGCGCGCAGGTCAGCTCGTGCGACGGCCATACGCCCGGGTTATCGGGCTGATCGGGGAGGGTGGGAAGTGCTGTGTTAGCATACTGTTCGGGTAAAAGATTACTCATCGTGCGCCACCCATAAGAAAAAGCTATAGCCATTAAAAAAGCCGGCATTTGCCGGCTTTTTTATCATTCATCGTGCGTCAGTATCGCCGGGATAGTGTCATCCTTGCGCAACGTCATAATTTCGCAGCCGTTGTCTGTTACCACAATAGTATGCTCGTACTGCGCAGACAAGCTTCTGTCTTTGGTTTTCACCGTCCAGCCATCTTTCATGGTGCGGATGCGGTAGTCACCGGCGTTGACCATCGGCTCGATGGTGAAGGTCATGCCTTTTTGCAGCACTACGCCGCCATCATCTGCATCATAGTGCAGAACCTGCGGTTCTTCGTGGAACACACGGCCAATGCCGTGACCGCAGTATTCGCGAACGACGGAGAACCCTTCCGCTTCCACGAACTTCTGAATCGCGGCACCAATGGTACGCAGGCGAATACCCGGTTTAACCATTTTCAGCGCCAGGTAGAGGCTCTCTTGCGTCACTTTACACAGACGCTCGCCCAAAATGGTTGGCTTGCCAACGATGAACATCTTAGAGGTGTCACCGTGGTAGTCATCTTTAATGACCGTCACGTCGATGTTGACGATGTCGCCATCTTTGAGCAGTTTTTCGTTGTCCGGAATACCGTGGCAAACCACTTCATTAATAGAAATGCAGACGGATTTCGGGAAACCGTGGTAGCCGAGGCACGCAGATACCGCGTGCTGCTCGTTCACAATATAGTCGTTACAGATGCGGTCCAGTTCACCGGTGCTGACGCCCGGCTTCACGAACGGCTCGATCATTTCCAGCACTTCCGCGGCCAGACGACCGGCGACGCGCATCTTTTCAATTTCTTCAGGTGTCTTAATAGAGATAGCCATGTAATCTGTCCATCGGTGTCGATTTTTTCGACAATACTAGTCTAAGTGTCGCCAATGGTATCAGTCAGGCACACCTCGTGCCAAATTGAGAATCATTAACAGCACACTCCGCCAACAACTGTTGGTTTCTGGTCGTGTTTTGTGGTATAAAGCGCGCCGGACTTCCGATCCATCTCAGATACACAAGCTGGACGGAAGCGACAAATCTCACTTTGTGTAACAACACACACGTATCGGCACATATTCCGGGGTGCCCTTCGGGGTCGGTAATATGGGATACGTGGAGGCATAACCCCAACTTTCAATATAGAGGTTTTAAACATGGCAACTGTTTCCATGCGCGACATGCTCAAGGCTGGTGTTCACTTTGGTCACCAGACCCGTTACTGGAACCCGAAAATGAAGCCTTTCATCTTCGGCGCACGTAACAAAGTTCACATCATCAACCTTGAGAAAACTGTACCAATGTTCAACGAAGCCCTGGCTGAGCTGAACAAGATCTCTTCCCGTAAAGGTAAGATTCTGTTCGTTGGTACTAAGCGCGCTGCAAGCGAAGCTGTGAAAGATGCTGCTAACAGCTGCGACCAGTTCTTCGTGAACCATCGCTGGTTGGGCGGCATGCTGACTAACTGGAAAACTGTTCGTCAGTCAATCAAACGCCTGAAAGATCTGGAAACCCAGTCTCAGGACGGTACTTTCGACAAGCTGACTAAGAAAGAAGCGCTGATGCGCACTCGTGAGCTGGACAAGCTGGAAAACAGCCTGGGCGGTATCAAAGATATGGGCGGCCTGCCAGACGCGCTGTTCGTAATCGATGCAGACCACGAGCACATCGCAATCAAAGAAGCTAACAACCTGGGTATCCCGGTATTCGCTATCGTTGATACCAACTCCGATCCGGACGGTGTTGACTTCGTTATCCCGGGTAACGACGACGCAATCCGTGCTGTTAGCCTGTACCTGAGCGCTGTAGCTGCTACCGTTCGTGAAGGCCGTTCCCAGGATCTGGCTTCTCAGGCGGAAGAAAGCTTCGTAGAAGCTGAATAATAAGGTTTCACCCCTTATTAGTACCGTGTATGAATAGGGGCCCATTACCGGCCCCTTTTTTCAATTTACACTGTTTGGCCGCAGGCCGGGCAGTTCACATCTCCCGAGGATTTAAGAATGGCTGAAATTACCGCATCCCTGGTAAAAGAGCTGCGCGAGCGTACTGGCGCAGGCATGATGGATTGCAAAAAAGCGCTGACTGAAGCGAACGGCGACATCGAGCTGGCAATCGAAAACATGCGTAAATCCGGTGCGATCAAAGCAGCTAAAAAAGCAGGCAACGTTGCTGCTGACGGCGTGATCATCACTAAAATCGACGGCACCTACGGCATCATTCTGGAAGTTAACTGCCAGACTGACTTCGTTGCTAAAGATGGTGGTTTCCAGGCATTTGCTAACAAAGTTCTGGACGCTGCAGTTGCTGGCAAAATCACTGACGTTGAAGTTCTGAAAGCACAGTTCGAAGAAGAACGTGTTGCGCTGGTTGCTAAAATCGGTGAGAACATCAACATCCGTCGTGTTGCTTCTCTGGAAGGTGACGTTCTGGGCTCTTACCAGCACGGTGCGCGTATCGGCGTTCTGGTTGCTGCTAAAGGTGCTGACGAAGAGCTGGTTAAACAGCTGGCTATGCACATCGCTGCAAGCAAACCAGAATTCGTTAAGCCAGAAGACGTGTCTGCTGAAGTGGTAGAGAAAGAGTACCAGGTTCAGCTGGACATCGCGATGCAGTCTGGTAAACCAAAAGAAATCGCAGAGAAAATGGTTGAAGGCCGCATGAAGAAATTCACCGGCGAAGTTTCTCTGACTGGCCAGCCATTCGTAATGGATCCAAGCAAGTCTGTTGCTCAGCTGCTGAAAGAGCACAACGCTGACGTAACTGGCTTCATCCGCTTCGAAGTGGGCGAAGGCATCGAGAAAGTTGAGACTGACTTCGCAGCAGAAGTTGCTGCAATGTCCAAGCAGTCTTAATGATTGAAAAGGAGCCGCCTGAGGGCGGCTTCTTTTTGTCACCCGTCACAGGAAATCAGACAGGCTCCAGTATCGCTGTGCTGATTTGCGGCATATCATGTCGCCAGAATTAACCCCCATCTTAATCGTTGACAGTCTCAGGAAAGAAACATGGCTACCAATGCAAAACCCGTGTACAAACGCATTCTGCTTAAGCTGAGTGGCGAAGCGCTGCAGGGATCGGAAGGCTTCGGTATTGACGCAAGCATCCTTGATCGCATGGCACAGGAAATCAAAGAACTGGTCGAACTGGGTATCCAGGTTGGCGTGGTCATTGGCGGTGGCAACCTTTTCCGTGGTGCTGGTCTGGCGAAAGCGGGGATGAACCGCGTTGTGGGCGACCACATGGGTATGCTGGCAACCGTCATGAATGGCCTGGCAATGCGTGATGCACTGCATCGCGCCTATGTGAATGCCCGCCTGATGTCTGCGATTCCACTGAATGGCGTATGCGATAATTACAGCTGGGCAGAAGCGATTAGCCTGCTGCGCAACAACCGCGTGGTGATCCTCTCCGCCGGTACGGGTAACCCGTTCTTTACAACCGATTCCGCTGCCTGCCTGCGCGGTATCGAGATCGAAGCCGATGTGGTACTGAAAGCGACCAAAGTAGACGGCGTGTTTACTGCCGACCCGGCAAAAGATCCTTCTGCCACCATGTACGATCAGCTGAGCTACAGCGAAGTGCTGGATAAAGAGCTGAAAGTGATGGATCTTGCCGCCTTCACGCTGGCTCGCGACCACAAACTGCCGATCCGTGTCTTCAACATGAACAAGCCAGGCGCACTGCGTCGCGTGGTCATGGGTGAAAAAGAAGGCACTTTGATCACGGAATAATTTCCGTTGACGCTAAATACAGGTAAGATTCCGCTTTATTTTGTAGTGGTATCTTACCCGGGCGCGCCTTTGGCGTTGTCATGAATTAAACGCGACTATACTTAGCACACCTGTAGCGCTGTGCTGGCGGATAGTCTGCCTGAGACAAGTTTTCAAGGATTCGTAACGTGATTAACGACATCAGAAAAGATGCTGAAGTACGCATGGAAAAATGCGTAGAAGCGTTCAAAACCCAAATCAGCAAAATCCGTACTGGCCGTGCTTCCCCAAGCCTGCTGGATGGCATCATCGTAGAATACTACGGTACGCCAACCCCTCTGCGTCAGCTGGCAAGCGTGACGGTTGAAGATACCCGTACGCTGAAAATCAACGTATTCGATCGTTCTATGGGCCCGGCCGTTGAGAAAGCGATCATGGCGTCTGACCTCGGTCTGAACCCAAGCTCTGCGGGCGCTGATATCCGCGTTCCACTTCCTCCGCTGACGGAAGAGCGTCGTAAAGACCTGATCAAAGTCGTTCGTGGCGAAGCTGAGCAGGGTCGCGTTTCCGTTCGTAACGTACGTCGCGACGCGAACGATAAAGTCAAAGCGCTGCTGAAAGAAAAAGAGATCAGTGAAGATGACGATCGTCGTTCACAGGACGATGTTCAGAAAATGACTGATGCTGCCATCAAGAAAATTGATGCGGCGCTGGCAGATAAAGAAGCGGAACTGATGCAGTTCTGATTTCTGTCGTACACTGATAAACGCCGTTCAGAGGGACTTCGGGTCTTGCTGGCGGCGTTTTGCTTTTATCTGGTCTAACTTTTTCGGGCATCTCATGAAGCATTTAACACTCCTCGGCTCAACCGGCTCTATCGGTTGCAGTACTCTCGACGTCGTTCGCCATAATCCTGAACTTTACACCGTGACAGCGCTGGTGGCCGGTAAGAATGTGCAGCGAATGGTCGAGCAGTGCCTGGAGTTTTCACCCCGCTATGCGGTGATGGATGACGAAGAGAGTGCGCGTCTGCTGAAAGTGCAACTGCGTGAAAAGGGCTGTCGAACCGAGGTTCTGAGTGGACAACAGGCAGCTTGTGAGATGGCTGCGCTGGATGAGGTTGACCAGGTTATGGCGGCCATCGTCGGGGCGGCTGGGCTGTTGCCAACACTTGCCGCAATTGATGCCGGTAAGGATGTTCTGCTAGCCAATAAAGAGTCTCTGGTTACCTGCGGACGTTTGTTTATGGAAGCGGTGAAGCAGCGCGGGGCGCGTCTTTTACCGGTCGATAGCGAGCACAACGCGATTTTTCAGAGTTTACCGCAACCTTTTCAACAGAACCTGGGGTACGCTGACCTTGAGCAGAATGGTGTGGTGTCTATTCTGCTTACCGGGTCTGGTGGCCCGTTCCGCGAAACGCCACTGTCTGAACTGAGCGCAATGACGCCGGATCAGGCGTGCCGTCATCCGAACTGGTCAATGGGGCGTAAAATCTCCGTTGACTCTGCCACCATGATGAATAAAGGTCTGGAATACATTGAAGCGCGCTGGCTGTTTAATGCGTCAGCGAAACAGATGGAAGTACTGATCCACCCGCAATCGGTGATTCACTCGATGGTGCGCTATCAGGATGGCAGTGTGCTGGCACAGTTGGGCGAGCCGGATATGCGTACGCCAATTGCCCATTCAATGGCGTGGCCAAATCGAGTGAAATCTCGCGTGAAGCCGCTTGATTTCTGCAAGTTAAGTTCTTTGACATTTAGCGAACCAGATTACGATCGCTATCCGTGTCTGAAGCTTGCGATGCATGCCTTTGACCAGGGGCAGGCGGCGACGACGGCACTGAATGCAGCTAATGAAATTACCGTTGAGGCATTTTTGAATCAGCAGATCCGTTTTACCGATATTGCAGTGTTGAATTTATCGGTACTGGAAATGATGGATTTGCGTGAACCACAAAGTGTGGAAGAGGTGCTGGCGGTAGATACAGCGGCTCGTGATATTGCGCGTAAACAAGTGACACGTCCCGCAAGCTGGTGATAAAGCAAGCACTAGTCGTCGTGCTATTTGTTAGCGTTGGGCTTCAGTGATATAGTCTGCGCCACCTGATCGCAGGTATTTGACTTAATGTGGTCAGGTAAGCCGTGGTTTGACACGGCTTTTTTATGTATAGGCTTCAGTATTCCTGAGTACCGTTAAATCCTTTTCAGGGACAAAAAACGCGTTATGTTGTCTGCGAATCAACCAATAAGCGAAAACTTGCCAGCTCATGGCTGTCGTCATGTAGCAATCATTATGGATGGCAACGGCCGCTGGGCGAAAAGACAAGGGAAGATACGAGCCTTTGGGCATAAAGCTGGGGCGAAATCTGTTCGCCGCGCCGTTTCTTTTGCCGCCAATAACGGCATTGATGCGTTAACGCTCTATGCTTTTAGCAGTGAAAACTGGAATCGACCTCCGCAGGAAGTGACCGCGTTGATGGAATTGTTTGTGTGGGCGCTCGACAGCGAAGTAAAAAGCCTGCACCGCCACAACGTCCGCCTGCGTATCATTGGCGATACCAGTCGTTTTAACTCACGTTTGCAGGAACGGATTCGTAAAGCAGAAGCGCTGACTGAGAATAATACGGGTCTGACGCTCAATATTGCGGCGAATTACGGCGGACGCTGGGATATTATCCAGGGCGTTCGGCATATTGCCGAACAGGTTCAGGAAGGGCTGTTGAGACCCGACCAAATTGATGAAGAGGCGCTGAACAAGCAAATCTGCATGAATGAACAGGCACCTGTGGATTTGGTAATTAGGACAGGGGGGGAACATCGCATAAGTAACTTTTTGATATGGCAAATTGCCTATGCCGAACTTTACTTTACGGATGTTCTTTGGCCCGATTTTGATGAACAAGACTTTGAAGGTGCGCTGCATGCCTTTGCCAATCGAGAGCGTCGTTTCGGCGGCACCGAGCCTGGTGGCGACAAAGCCTGATGGGGGTAGCTTTTGCTGAAGTATCGCCTGATTTCCGCTTTTGTATTAATACCCATTGTCATTGCGGCGCTGTTTTTACTGCCCCCAGTGGGATTCGCTATTGTTACGCTGGTGGTCTGTATGCTCGCCGCGTGGGAATGGGGACAGTTTAGCGGCTTTACCTCACGCAGTCAGCGAGTATGGCTTGCGGTACTCTGTGGCTTTATCCTGGCCATAATGCTGTTTACGTTGCCTGAATATCATCATGATATTCATCAACCGCTGGTTGCTGGTTCCCTGTGGGTATCGCTGGCCTGGTGGGTTGCTGCTCTGCTGCTGGTGCTTTTCTACCCCGGCTCTGCGGCAATTTGGCGTAATTCAAAAGTGCTGCGGCTTATTTTTGGTTTGCTCACGATTGTTCCATTTTTCTGGGGTATGGTCGCACTGCGTGCCTGGCACTATGACGAAAACCACTACAGCGGCGCGATCTGGCTGCTTTATGTGATGATTCTCGTCTGGGGGGCTGACTCCGGGGCCTATATGTTTGGTAAACTGTTTGGCAAACATAAACTGGCGCCGAAGGTTTCCCCGGGTAAAACCTGGCAAGGCTTCATCGGTGGCTTGTTTACGGCAGCGATTATCTCCTGGGGCTACGGCGTCTGGGCGAATCTGGAAGTGGCACCGTCAATACTGCTGGTGTGCTCGATTTTTGCTGCGCTTGCCTCAGTGCTCGGTGATTTAACCGAGAGTATGTTTAAGCGTGAAGCAGGGATTAAGGACAGCGGACACCTGATTCCAGGGCATGGCGGTATACTGGATCGCATTGATAGCCTGACAGCGGCTGTTCCGGTATTTGCTTGCTTGCTTTTACTGGTATTTGGGACGATTTAACGGAAGGTTTTATGCTGAGCATTCTCTGGAATCTGGCGGCGTTCATTGTTGCACTGGGTGTACTGATTACCGTGCATGAATTTGGCCATTTCTGGGTTGCTCGCCGTTGTTGTGTGCGGGTAGAGCGATTTTCCATCGGTTTCGGTAAATCACTCTGGACGCGCACCGACCGTCACGATACGGAATTTGTCATCGCCCTTATCCCGCTGGGCGGCTACGTTAAAATGCTCGACGAGCGCGTTGAGCCTGTCGCACCTGAATTACGACACAGCGCATTCAACAACAAAACGGTTGGACAACGCGCCGCCATCATCGCTGCCGGACCGGTAGCCAACTTCATCTTTGCTATTTTCGCATACTGGCTGGTGTTTATCATTGGCGTCCCCGGCGTGCGCCCTGTGGTAGGTGAAATTGCCCCCAATTCCATCGCGGCGAGTGCGCAAATTACGTCAGGGATGGAACTTAAAGCGATTGATGGCATCGAAACCCCTGATTGGGATGCCGTGCGACTGCAACTGGTAGCCAAAATTGGTGATCAGCAGACAACCATCAGCGTATCGCCGTTTGGTTCTGACACGCGTCAGGACAAAGTGCTCGATTTACGTCACTGGCGTTTCGAGCCAGACAAAGAAGATCCCGTCGCTGCACTGGGCATTCGTCCACGTGGCGCTCAGATTGAGCCGGTGTTAGCCGAAGTACAGGCAAATTCGGCGGCGAGCAAAGCAGGTTTGCAAGCGGGCGACAGGATCGTTAAAGTCGATGGTCAACCATTAACAGAGTGGATGACCTTTGTTACTCTGGTGCGCGATAATCCGGGAACGTCCCTCGCACTGGAAGTTGAGAGGAAAGGTAGTCCGCTTTCGCTGACGCTGATCCCGGATACGAAGTCGGTCGGCAAAAAAGCAGAAGGGTTTGCAGGCGTTGTGCCAAAAGTGATCCCGCTGCCAGATGAGTACAAGACAATACGCCAGTATGGGCCGTTCAGCGCCATCCTTGAAGCCACGGATAAAACATGGCAACTGATGAAGCTGACGGTCAACATGTTGGGGAAATTGATAACCGGTGATGTGAAACTGAACAACCTCAGTGGGCCAATTTCGATTGCTCAGGGGGCTGGGATGTCAGCGGAATTCGGGGTGATTTACTATCTCATGTTCCTCGCGCTGATTAGCGTGAACCTTGGGATAATCAACCTGTTCCCGCTTCCCGTTTTAGACGGGGGTCATCTGCTGTTTTTAGCGATTGAAAAGCTAAAAGGCGGACCGGTATCCGAGCGAGTTCAAGACTTTAGTTATCGCATTGGCTCGATTTTGCTGGTGCTGTTAATGGGGCTTGCACTTTTCAATGATTTCTCTCGGTTGTAAGAGAGTGTTAGGAAGAACGCATAATAACGATGGCGATGAAAAAGTTGCTCATAGCGTCGCTGCTGTTTAGCAGCGCCACCGTATACGGTGCTGACGGGTTCGTAGTGAAAGACATTCATTTCGAAGGCCTCCAGCGTGTCGCCGTTGGTGCGGCCCTCCTCAGTATGCCTGTACGCCCCGGCGATACGGTCAATGATGATGATATCAGTAACACCATCCGTGCTCTGTTTGCCACCGGCAACTTCGAGGATGTCCGCGTCCTGCGCGATGGTGATACGCTGCTGGTACAGGTAAAAGAACGTCCAACGATTGCCAGTATCACTTTCTCCGGTAACAAGTCGGTGAAAGATGACATGCTCAAGCAAAACCTTGAAGCATCGGGTGTTCGTGTGGGCGAGTCTCTGGACCGCACAACCCTTTCAGACATTGAGAAAGGTCTGGAAGACTTCTACTACAGCGTGGGTAAATACAGTGCCAGCGTGAAAGCAGTGGTAACACCTCTGCCACGTAACCGTGTTGACCTGAAGTTGGTCTTCCAGGAAGGTGTTTCTGCGAAGATCCAACAGATCAACATTGTCGGCAACCACGCGTTTAGCACCGACGAACTGATCTCGACCTTCCAACTGCGCGATGAAGTGCCGTGGTGGAACGTGGTGGGCGATCGTAAATACCAGAAACAGAAACTGGCGGGCGACCTTGAGACCCTGCGCAGCTACTATCTGGATCGTGGTTATGCCCGTTTCAACATTGACTCGACCCAGGTCAGTCTGACGCCGGACAAGAAAGGGATCTACATTACGATTAACATCACTGAAGGCGATCAGTATAAGCTTTCTGGTGTTGAAGTAAGTGGCAACCTGGCGGGGCATTCTGCTGAGATCGAATCGCTGACCAAAATTCAGCCAGGCGATCTGTACAGTGGTTCTAAAGTGACCAAAATGGAAGACAGCATTAAGAAGCTGCTCGGCCGCTATGGTTATGCCTATCCTCGCGTACAAACACAGCCGGAAATTAACGACGCGGATAAAACCGTTAAGCTGCACGTGAATGTTGATGCGGGTAACCGTTTCTACGTGCGTAAGATCCGCTTCGTTGGTAACGACACCTCTAAAGATTCCGTTCTGCGCCGCGAAATGCGTCAGATGGAAGGCGCATGGTTGGGTAGCGATCTCGTTGACCAGGGGAAAGAGCGTCTGAACCGTCTGGGTTATTTTGAAACCGTAGATACGGATACCCAGCGCGTACCAGGCAGTCCGGATCAGGTTGATGTCGTCTATAAAGTGAAAGAGCGTAACACCGGTAGCTTCAACTTCGGTGTGGGTTACGGTACTGAAAGCGGCGTGAGCTTCCAGGTCGGGGTACAGCAGGATAACTGGCTGGGTACGGGTTACTCTGTTGGTATCAATGGTACTAAAAACGACTACCAGACCTATTCTGAGTTCTCTGTCACTAACCCATACTTCACCGTAGACGGTGTGAGTCTGGGCGGTCGTATCTTCTATAACGACTTTAAAGCTGACGACGCGGACCTGTCCTCTTACACCAACAAGAGTTACGGTGTAGACGGTACGCTTGGTTTCCCGGTTAACGAATACAACACGCTGCGTGCGGGCTTAGGTTACGTGCATAACGACCTGTCCAACATGCAACCGCAGGTAGCGATGTGGCGTTACCTGGACTCTATCGGTCAGTCAACCAGTAAAAATGGTCATGACAACGGCTTTGCAGCAGATGACTTCACCTTTAACTACGGCTGGACCTATAACCGTCTTGACCGCGGTTACTTCCCGACGGAAGGTTCTCGTGTCAACCTGAACGGTAAAGTTACCGTACCGGGTTCCGATAACGAGTTCTATAAGGTCACGCTGGATACCGCGTCTTACTTCCCAATTGATGACGACCACAAGTGGGTGGTTCTGGGTCGTACCCGTTGGGGCTATGGTGATGGTCTGGGTGGCAAGGAACTGCCATTCTATGAAAACTTCTATGCCGGTGGTTCCAGCACCGTTCGTGGCTTCCAGTCCAACAACATTGGTCCGAAAGCGGTCTACTACGGCGGAAACGACAAAGATAACTGTGATAAGTCTTCGACTTCCGACGTTTGTAGCTCCAATGATGCTGTGGGCGGTAACGCCATGGCCGTTGCCAGCCTGGAGTTCATCACACCAACGCCGTTTATCAGTGATAAATATGCGAACTCAGTCCGTACGTCCTTCTTCTGGGATGCCGGTACTGTGTGGGATACCAACTGGCAGAATACTGCCCAGATGCGAGCGGAAGGTATTCCTGACTACAGCGATCCGAGCAATATTCGCATGTCTGCCGGTATCGCATTACAATGGATGTCACCGCTGGGGCCGTTGGTCTTCTCTTACGCCCAGCCGTTTAAGAAATATGATGGAGATAAGTCGGAGCAATTCCAGTTTAACATTGGTAAAACCTGGTAATAATCCGCTGCAAAGGAATGCGTTGGCAGTGTAGCGCTGACAACTGGCGATCGGTAACACGATCGCCTTGCCACGCAAAGAACGGTACCTTCTGGTGCCAATGGGATGGTAAGGAGTTAATTGTGAAAAAGTGGTTATTAGCTGCAGGTCTCGGTTTAGCGATGGCAACTTCTGCTCAGGCAGCAGACAAAATTGCAATCGTCAACATGGGTAATTTGTTCCAGCAGGTTGCACAGAAAACTGGCGTTTCTGCGACTCTGGAAAACGAATTCAAAGGCCGTGCAAGCGAACTGCAGGGTATGGAAAACGATCTTCAGTCCAAAATGCAGCGTCTGCAGCGTGATGGTTCTACCATGAAAGCAAGCGATCGCAGCAAGCTGGAAAAAGACGTAATGGCTCAGCGCCAGGCGTTCTCTCAGAAAGCGCAGGCTTTCGAGCAGGATCGTCAGCGTCGTTCTAACGAAGAACGTGGCAAGCTGGTGACTCGCATTCAGACTGCTGTTAAAGCAGTGGCTGCCGATCAGAGCATCGATCTGGTTGTTGATGCGAACGCCGTCGCTTTCAACAGCAAAGATGTTAAAGACATCACCGCTGATGTTCTGAAACAGGTTAAATAAGTAATGCCTTCAATTCGACTGGCTGATTTAGCTCAGCAGTTGGATGCAGAATTACACGGTGATGGCGATATCGTCATCACCGCTGTTGCGTCCATGCAATCTGCTAAAGCTGGCACGATTACCTTCATGGTAAGCCCTAAGTACCGTGAACAACTGGCTCAATGCCAGGCGTCAGCTGTTGTTCTGACGCAGGACGATCTTCCGCTTGCCACTAGCGCTGCACTGGTAGTGAAAAATCCCTACCTGACGTATGCACGCATGGCTCAAATTCTTGATACCACGCCGCAGCCGGCCCAGAACATTGCTGCCAGTGCAGCCATTGATCCGACGGCTCAGTTGGGTAACAACGTAGCGGTTGGTGCGAATGCCGTTATCGAGTCTGGCGTAGTGTTGGGCGATAACGTCGTTATCGGACCGGGTTGCTTCGTTGGGAAAAATACGAAAATCGGCGCCGGGACCCGTTTATGGGCCAATGTGTCCATTTACCATGAAGTTGAAATTGGCGAAAATTGCCTCGTCCAGTCCAGTACAGTGATTGGTTCGGATGGCTTTGGTTACGCTAACGATCGTGGTAATTGGGTTAAAATCCCACAGCTTGGTCGCGTGATCATTGGCGATCGTGTGGAGATCGGGGCCTGTACCACTATTGACCGTGGCGCGCTTGACGACACGATCATTGGCAATGGTGTTATCATTGATAACCAGTGCCAGATTGCGCATAACGTTGTGATTGGCGACAATACCGCGGTAGCGGGGGGCGTCATCATGGCTGGCAGCCTGAAAATTGGCCGTTACTGCATGATTGGCGGCGCGAGCGTGATTAATGGCCATATGGAAATATGCGACAAAGTCACAGTGACGGGAATGGGCATGGTAATGCGCCCTATCACTGAACCTGGCGTCTATTCCTCCGGCATCCCGCTGCAACCCAACAAGGTATGGCGTAAAACAGCAGCTCTGGTGATGAACATTGATGATATGAGCAAGCGTCTCAAGTCTCTTGAGCGCAAGATCGATCAACAAGACTAAACGTCATCCGTTTAACGCTATTTTTCCCGGCCTGTCGGCTTTCTAATAAACCGGCAGGCCGTGTTATTATTGTTATCAGTACATTTTGACAGGAAGAGTATTTTGACTACTGACACTCATACTCTGCATATTGAAGAGATTTTAGAACTTCTGCCGCACCGCTACCCGTTTCTGCTGGTAGACCGTGTGCTGGATTTTGAAGAAGGTCGTTTTCTGCGCGCAGTGAAAAATGTTTCCGTGAACGAGCCGTTCTTCCAGGGGCACTTCCCTGGTAAGCCTATCTTCCCGGGTGTGTTGATTCTGGAAGCGATGGCTCAGGCTACCGGTATTCTGGCGTTTAAAAGCGTTGGCAAACTGGAGCCAGGTGAGCTGTATTACTTCGCGGGTATTGATGAAGCGCGCTTTAAGCGCCCTGTCGTGCCTGGTGATCAGATGATCATGGAAGTCACTTTTGAAAAAACGCGTCGTGGCCTGACTCGCTTCAAAGGCGTAGCGCTGGTTGACGGCAAAGTTGTTTGCGAAGCGACGATGATGTGTGCTCGTAGCCGGGAGTCCTGATACGTGATTGATAAATCCGCCTTTATTCATCCTACCGCGATTGTGGAAACCGGTGCCATCATTGGCGCTAACGTCCACATTGGCCCGTTTTGTATTGTTGGACCCCATGTCGAAATTGGTGAGGGTACAGTACTGAAATCTCACGTTGTCGTGAATGGTCACACGACCATTGGCTGCAATAACGAGATCTATCAGTTCGCCTCCATCGGCGAAGTTAACCAGGATCTTAAATATGCTGGTGAGTCGACCCGTCTGGAAATTGGCGATCGTAACCGTATTCGCGAAAGCGTCACCATTCATCGTGGAACAGTACAGGGTGGTGGGTTGACGAAGGTGGGCAGCGATAACCTGTTTATGGTTAATGCGCATATCGCGCACGACTGTACCGTGGGTGACCGCTGTATTCTTGCCAACAACGCAACGCTGGCAGGACACGTATCGGTTGATGACTTCGCAATTATTGGTGGCATGACCGCAGTCCATCAGTTCTGCATTATTGGTGCACACGTGATGGTCGGCGGATGCTCCGGTGTGGCGCAGGACGTCCCACCGTATGTGATTGCGCAGGGCAACCATGCCACGCCGTTTGGCGTGAACATCGAAGGCCTCAAGCGTCGTGGCTTTAGCCGCGAAGCGATTACTGCCATCCGCAACGCGTACAAACTGCTGTACCGTAGCGGCAAAACGCTGGAAGAGGCGAAGCCGGAAATTGCCGAGCTGGCGAATAAGTACCCGGAAGTGAACGCGTTCATGGAGTTCTTTGACCGTTCAACAAGGGGCCTGATTCGTTAATGGTCGACAGTCGTCCGCTTACGATAGCCCTGGTCGCCGGAGAAACCTCCGGCGATATTCTTGGTGCAGGTCTTATCCGTGCGCTTAAGGCGCGTGTACCCAATGCACGATTTGTTGGCGTTGCTGGCCCGCTGATGCAGGCCGAAGGCTGTGAAGCCTGGTATGAAATGGAAGAGCTGGCTGTGATGGGCATCGTTGAGGTGCTGGGGCGGCTACGCCGTTTACTGCATATTCGTGCCGATCTTACTCGCCGCTTTACCGAACTGAAACCCGATGTGTTTGTCGGTATCGATGCACCTGATTTCAACATTACCCTCGAAGGGAATCTGAAAAAGCAGGGCATAAAAACCATTCATTACGTCAGTCCGTCCGTCTGGGCGTGGCGACAAAAACGTGTTTTCAAAATCGGACGGTCCACCAACCTGGTGCTGGCTTTCCTGCCTTTCGAAAAAGCGTTTTACGACAGATTTAATGTTCCGTGTCGTTTTATCGGTCATACCATGGCGGATGCGATGCCATTGGATCCGGATAAAAACGCGGCGCGCGACGTGCTCGGCATCCCGCATGATGCGCACTGTCTGGCATTGCTGCCAGGCAGCCGTGGCGCAGAAGTTGAGATGCTGAGCGCCGATTTCCTCAAAACAGCGCAAATTCTTCGCCAGACCTATCCCGACCTTGAAGTGGTTGTTCCGCTGGTGAATGCCAAACGCCGCGAGCAGTTTGAGCGCATCAAAGCGGAAGTCGCCCCGGATCTTCACGTTCGTCTTCTGGACGGGAAAGGGCGGGAAGCGATGTACGCGAGCGATGCCGCGCTGCTGGCCTCCGGCACGGCGGCGCTGGAATGTATGCTGGCGAAATGCCCGATGGTGGTCGGCTATCGCATGAAGCCGTTCACCTTCTGGCTGGCAAAACGTCTGGTGAAAACGGATTATGTCTCCCTGCCAAACCTGCTTGCCGGGCGCGAGCTGGTGAAAGAGCTGTTGCAGGATGAGTGCCAGCCGCAGGCGCTTGCCGATGCTCTGCTGCCGCTGCTCGCCGACGGCAAGACCAGCCACCAGATGCATGATACGTTCCGTGAACTGCATCAGCAGATCCGCTGTAATGCCGATGAGCAAGCGGCTGATGCGGTGCTGGAGTTAGCAAAATGATGGAATTTGTTTATCCTCACACCCATCTTGTGGCAGGTGTGGATGAAGTGGGGCGTGGTCCGTTAGTCGGGGCAGTAGTTACCGCAGCGGTGATCCTCGATCCGACCCGCCCGATTATTGGACTGAACGACTCTAAAAAATTGTCCGAAAAGCGTCGACTGGCGCTGTTTAGTGAGATTCAGGAGAAGGCGCTGGCCTGGAGCCTGGGGCGCGCTGAACCGCATGAAATCGACGAGCTGAATATTTTGCATGCCACGATGCTGGCGATGCAGCGTGCGGTGGCGGGTCTGAAAATACCCCCGGAATACGTCCTGATTGACGGTAACCGCTGTCCGTCATTGCCTATGCCTTCGATGGCCGTGGTCAAAGGCGATAGTCGCGTTGCTGAAATCAGTGCCGCTTCTATTATTGCCAAAGTGACACGCGATGCCGAAATGGCCGCGCTGGATCTCACTTACCCTCAGTATGGTTTCGCCCAGCACAAGGGGTATCCAACAGCTTTCCATCTGGAAAAGCTGGCTGAACATGGCGCAACCGAACATCACCGGCGCAGCTTTGGCCCGGTGAAACGCGCGCTGGGACTGGTGTCCTGAATCAATACGCAAGCAATTAAGTAACGCGGAATCTGAAGATGGCTGAACCACGTTTCGTACACCTGCGGGTGCATAGTGACTACTCCATGATCGATGGGCTGGCGAAGACCGGACCGCTGGTTAAAAAGGCGGCCTCTCTTGGCATGCCTGCACTGGCGATCACCGATTTTACCAACCTGTGTGGCCTGGTGAAGTTCTACGGAACGGCGCATGGCGCGGGGATGAAGCCTATCGTCGGTGCAGATTTTCATGTGCAGAGCGATCTCATCGGCGATGAAATGACGCAAATCTCCGTGTTAGCGATGAACAACACGGGATATCAAAACCTCACACTGCTTATCTCAAAAGCCTATCAACGCGGCTATGGCGCGCTGGGGCCGTGGATCGATCGCGACTGGCTGGCTGAGCTAAATGAAGGGCTGCTGCTCATCTCTGGCGGCCGTATGGGGGATGTCGGTAAATGCCTGCTGCGTGGCAACAGCGCATTGGTGGAACAGTGCGTCTCGTTTTATGAAGAGTACTTTCCGGATCGCTATTATCTGGAGTTGATTCGTACTGGCCGCCCTGACGAAGAGAATTATCTGCACGCTGCTGTCGCGTTGGCTGAAGAGCGCGGCTTGCCCGTGGTGGCAACGAATGACGTGCGTTTCCTGGAGTCTGGTGATTTTGACGCGCACGAAATACGCGTCGCTATCCACGATGGCTTTACCCTCGACGATCCAAAGCGTCCGCGTAATTACTCCTCGCAGCAATATATGCGCAGCGAAGAGGAAATGTGCGAACTCTTCTCCGATATTCCGGAAGCGCTGGAAAACAGCGTCGAGATAGCAAAACGCTGCAACGTTACCGTGCGCCTCGGAGAATACTTCCTTCCGCAGTTCCCGACGGGAGATATGACCACGGAAGATTTCCTGGTCGTGAAATCCAAAGAGGGTCTGGAAGAGCGTCTGGAATTCCTGTTCCCGGATGAAGAAGAACGCAAAAAACGTCGTCCTGAATATGACGAACGCCTGGATATAGAACTCCAGGTGATCAACCAGATGGGCTTCCCGGGCTACTTCCTGATCGTTATGGAGTTTATCCAGTGGTCGAAGGACAACGGCGTGCCGGTAGGTCCGGGACGTGGTTCCGGTGCGGGTTCACTGGTTGCTTATGCGCTCAAAATTACCGACCTCGATCCGCTGGAATTCGACCTGCTGTTCGAACGTTTCCTTAACCCGGAACGTGTCTCCATGCCCGACTTCGACGTCGACTTCTGCATGGAGAAACGCGACCAGGTTATCGAGCACGTGGCGGATATGTACGGTCGTGATGCGGTATCGCAGATTATTACTTTCGGTACGATGGCGGCAAAAGCGGTTATCCGCGACGTAGGCCGCGTGCTGGGACATCCGTACGGCTTTGTTGATCGTATCTCGAAACTGGTCCCGCCCGATCCGGGCATGACGCTGGCGAAAGCGTTCGAAGCCGAGCCGCAACTGCCGGAAATTTACGAAGCTGACGAAGAAGTCAAAGCGCTGATCGACATGGCGCGTAAGCTGGAAGGGGTCACGCGTAACGCCGGGAAACATGCGGGTGGGGTGGTTATCGCTCCAACCAAAATTACCGATTTTGCGCCGCTTTACTGTGATGAAGCAGGTCAGCATCCGGTTACCCAGTTTGACAAGAACGATGTGGAATACGCCGGGCTGGTGAAGTTCGACTTCCTAGGTCTGCGTACTTTGACCATCATCAACTGGGCGCTGGAGATGATCAACGCCCGTCGTGAGAAGAACGGCGAGCCGCCGCTGGATATTGCCGCTATCCCGCTGGATGACAAGAAAAGTTTCGACATGCTGCAGCGCTCGGAGACCACCGCGGTCTTCCAGCTTGAATCCCGCGGCATGAAAGACCTGATTAAACGTCTGCAACCTGACTGTTTCGAAGATATGATCGCACTGGTGGCGCTGTTCCGTCCGGGGCCCCTTCAGTCAGGGATGGTAGATAACTTTATCGACCGTAAGCACGGGCGCGAAGAGATTTCCTACCCGGACGTTCAGTGGCAGCATGAAAGCCTGAAACCAGTACTGGAACCGACCTACGGCATCATTCTGTACCAGGAACAGGTTATGCAGATTGCCCAGGTGCTCTCTGGTTATACCCTTGGCGGTGCGGACATGCTGCGTCGTGCGATGGGTAAGAAAAAGCCGGAAGAGATGGCCAAGCAGCGTGGCACCTTCGAAGAAGGGGCGAAAAAGAACGGCGTTGACGGCGAACTGGCAATGAAAATTTTCGACCTGGTGGAGAAATTCGCCGGGTACGGATTTAACAAATCTCACTCTGCCGCCTATGCTTTGGTTTCGTATCAGACGCTGTGGCTGAAAGCGCACTATCCGGCTGAGTTTATGGCGGCGGTTATGACCGCCGATATGGACAACACCGAGAAGGTGGTTGGTCTGGTGGATGAGTGCTGGCGCATGGGGCTGAAGATCCTGCCGCCGGATATCAACTCAGGTCTTTACCATTTCCACGTCAACGAGCACGGGGAAATTGTCTACGGGATCGGTGCGATCAAAGGCGTAGGTGAGGGGCCGATCGAAGCGATCATCGAAGCCCGTAACAACGGTGGTTATTTCCGTGAGCTGTTCGATCTTTGCGCCCGTACGGATACCAAAAAACTGAACCGCCGCGTGCTGGAAAAACTGATCATGTCTGGCGCGTTCGACAGGCTCGGGCCGCACCGCGCCGCGCTGATGAACTCGCTCGGCGATGCGCTGAAAGCAGCCGATCAACATGCGAAAGCGGAAGCCATTGGCCAGGCGGATATGTTCGGTGTGCTGGCAGAAGAGCCAGAGCAGATCGAGCAGTCATACGCCAGCTGCCTGCCGTGGCCAGAACAGGTGGTACTGGATGGTGAGCGTGAAACGTTAGGTTTGTACCTGACGGGTCACCCGATCAACCAGTACATCAAAGAAATTGAGCGCTATGTCGGAGGCTACAGGCTGAAAGACATGCATCCGACAGAACGTGGTAAAATCACCACGGCTGCGGGGCTCGTGATTGCTGCAAGGGTAATGGTCACCAAGCGCGGCAATCGTATCGGCATCTGTACGCTGGATGACCGTTCCGGGCGTCTGGAGGTGATGTTGTTCACCGACGCGCTGGATAAATACCAGCAATTGCTGGAAAAAGACCGCATACTTATCGTCAGCGGACAGGTCAGCTTTGATGACTTCAGCGGGGGGCTTAAAATGACCGCCCGCGAAGTGATGGACATTGACGAAGCCCGGGAAAAATATGCTCGCGGGCTTGCTATCTCGCTGACGGACAGGCAAATTGATGACCAGCTTTTAAACCGACTCCGTCAGTCTCTGGAACCCCACCGCTCGGGGACAATTCCAGTACATCTCTACTATCAGAGGGCGGATGCACGTGCGCGGTTGCGCTTTGGTGCAACGTGGCGTGTCTCTCCGAGCGATCGTTTACTTAACGATCTCCGTGGCCTCATTGGTTCGGAGCAGGTGGAACTGGAGTTTGACTAATACAGGAATACTATGAGTCTGAATTTCCTTGATTTCGAACAGCCGATTGCTGAGCTGGAAGCGAAAATCGATTCTCTGACAGCGGTAAGCCGTCAGGATGAAAAACTGGATATTAACATCGACGAAGAAGTGCATCGTCTGCGCGAAAAAAGCGTAGAACTGACGCGCAAAATCTTTGCCGATCTCGGCGCATGGCAGATTGCCCAGCTGGCGCGTCACCCACAGCGTCCGTACACCCTGGATTATGTCCGCCTGGCGTTTGATGAATTTGACGAACTGGCCGGCGATCGCGCATACGCTGACGATAAAGCCATCGTCGGTGGTATTGCTCGTCTGGATGGACGCCCGGTGATGATCATTGGTCATCAGAAAGGTCGTGAAACCAAAGAGAAAATCCGTCGTAACTTTGGTATGCCTGCACCAGAAGGCTACCGTAAAGCTCTGCGTTTGATGGAGATGGCTGAGCGTTTCAACATGCCAATCATCACCTTTATCGACACGCCGGGTGCATACCCGGGTGTGGGCGCGGAAGAACGTGGCCAGTCTGAAGCTATCGCACGCAACCTGCGTGAGATGTCTCGCCTGAGCGTGCCGGTCATCTGTACCGTTATCGGTGAAGGTGGTTCCGGTGGTGCGCTGGCGATTGGCGTTGGCGATAAAGTTAACATGCTGCAATACAGCACCTATTCCGTTATCTCTCCGGAAGGCTGTGCGTCCATTCTGTGGAAAAGCGCCGACAAAGCGCCGCTGGCCGCAGAGGCGATGGGCATTATTGCTCCACGTCTGAAAGAGCTGAAGCTGATCGATACCGTTATCCCGGAACCTCTGGGTGGCGCGCATCGCAAGCCTGAAGTGATGGCGGCTTCCCTGAAAGCACAGCTGCTGGCGGACCTGGCGGACCTCGACGTGCTGAGCAAAGAAGATTTGCTGAACCGTCGTTATCAGCGTCTGATGACCTACGGTTACGCATAAGCTTCACAATTGTCTGAAAAGCCGCACAATGTTGCGGCTTTTTTTATACCTGCCGTTTACCTTAACTATGCTTAGCTAATATTTTTCAAGGAGGTAAACCGTGAACATTATTGCCATTATGGGGCCGCACGGCGTCTTTTATAAAGACGAGCCCATCAAGGAGCTGGAACAAACCCTGCAGTCGCGCGGGTACCAGCTGATCTGGCCACACAATAGCGCCGATCTGCTGAAATTTATTGAGCACAACCCGCGTATCTGCGGGGTAATCTTCGACTGGGATGAATACGACCTCGAGCTGTGCAGCGATATCAACAAGCTGAACGAATATCTCCCGCTGTACGCGTTTATCAATACCCACTCGACAATGGATGTCAGCGCCCATGATATGCGTATGGCGCTGTGGTTCTTTGAATATTCGCTTGGCGTCGCGGACGATATTGCGACCCGTATTCAGCAGTACACGCGTGAATATCTCGATAACATCACGCCACCGTTTACCCGTGCGTTGTTTACCTATGTGAAAGAAGGTAAATATACCTTCTGTACGCCCGGACATATGGCGGGAACGGCGTATCAAAAAAGTCCGGTGGGCTGTCTGTTCTATGATTTCTTTGGTGGCAATACGCTAAAAGCGGACGTGTCGATTTCGGTCACTGAGCTGGGATCTCTGCTCGACCATACAGGCCCGCATCTGGAAGCTGAAGAGTATATCGCCCGCACGTTCGGCGCTGAGCAAAGCTATATGGTGACCAATGGCACCTCGACCTCGAACAAAATTGTCGGGATGTACGCCGCCCCCGCTGGTAGCACCTTGCTGATTGACCGTAACTGCCATAAATCGCTGGCCCACTTGCTGATGATGAGCGACGTCGTACCGCTCTGGCTGTCACCCACGCGTAACGCGCTCGGTATTCTTGGCGGCATTCCGCGCCGGGAGTTTACGCATGAAGCCATTGAAAGCAAGGTCGCGGCAGTGCCCGGCGCAAGCTGGCCTGTCCATGCGGTGATTACCAATTCCACCTATGACGGTTTGCTGTACAACACCAACTGGATCAAACAGACGCTGGACGTACCCTCGATCCACTTTGATTCCGCGTGGGTGCCCTACACCAATTTCCACCCGATTTACGCAGGGAAAAGCGGGATGAGTGGTGAACGTGTGCCGGGTAAAGTGTTTTTTGAAACGCAGTCGACGCATAAGATGCTGGCTGCGTTTTCTCAGGCATCGCTGATTCACATCAAAGGCGAGTACGACGAAGAGACGTTTAACGAAGCCTTTATGATGCATACCACGACCTCGCCGAGCTATCCGCTGGTTGCCTCCATTGAAACGGCAGCGGCAATGCTGCGCGGTAATCCTGGTAAGCGTTTGATTAACCGCTCGGTTGAACGAGCACTGCATTTTCGTAAAGAAGTTCAGCGACTTAAAGATGAAGCTGACGGCTGGTTCTTCGATATCTGGCAACCGGAAGAGATTGATGAAGCAGCATGCTGGCCCGTCTCACCCGGTGAAAACTGGCATGGTTTCCGCGAAGCTGATGGCGACCATATGTTCCTCGACCCGGTAAAAGTCACGATCCTGACGCCGGGCATGGATGAGCAGGGTAAGATGAGCGACGAAGGGATCCCCGCCGCGCTGGTGGCGAAATTTCTTGATGAACGGGGTGTGGTGGTTGAAAAAACGGGTCCTTATAACCTGCTGTTCCTCTTCAGTATTGGTATTGATAAAACCCGGGCGATGGGTCTATTGCGCGGCCTGATGGAGTTTAAGCGCGCTTATGATCTCAACTTGCGGGTGAAAAACATGCTGCCGGATCTCTATGCTGAGGATCCTGACTTCTATCGCAATATGCGTATTCAGGATCTCGCTCAGGGGATCCATCGGCTTATTCGGCAGCACGATCTCCCGCGCCTGATGCTGCAGGCGTTTGATGTGTTGCCAGAAATGAAGCTTACCCCACACAAAGCATGGCAGCGGCAGGTGAAAGGGGAGGTCGAAACCGTTGAGCTGGAAAATCTTGTCGGGCGCGTATCGGCCAACATGATCCTGCCTTACCCGCCGGGCGTACCGCTCCTGATGCCGGGAGAGATGATTACCGAGGAAAGCCGGGCCGTGCTCGATTTTCTGTTGATGCTTTGCTCGGTAGGGCGTCACTATCCAGGATTTGAGACGGATATCCACGGTGCGAAGCGTGATGAGAACGGCGTTTACTGGGTGCGAGTCCTAAAATAAAGATGGTCACTTGCCAGGTGCGGGTTTTCGGTTGTAACGTTCAGGGATCATAAAAAGGAGAAGCTATGCTGGGTTTAAAAGCTGTTCATCATATTGCGATCATTGCGTCCGATTACGCGAAAAGTAAGGCCTTCTACTGCGATATCCTGGGCTTTACGCTGTTGAGCGAGGCCTATCGTGAGGAACGTGATTCCTGGAAGGGGGATCTCGCGTTAAACGGGCAATATGTGATTGAAATGTTCTCCTTTCCCTTCCCACCTGCACGCCCGTCACGCCCGGAAGCCTGTGGTCTGCGCCATCTTGCTTTTAGCGTTGATGACCTGGACTGCGCAGTAAAACATCTGGAAGCGCACGGTGTGGCGTGCGAAGCGATACGCGTCGATCCGTTCACCGACAAGCGTTTCACCTTTTTCAGTGACCCGGACGGCCTGCCGCTGGAGCTTTATCAGCAGTAATGATTTTCCTGTGTGATAATGCCCGCTCAGTTCGGGCATTTTTTATGTGTAATTTCCTATGACCTTACCCGCTATCGCACAAGCCGTTTCACCGTACCGCCAGCTGCTGGTGGGGTTTAGCGGTGGCCTGGATTCTACCGTTCTGCTTCATCGTTTGAAGCTCTGGCGCGATCGGGAGCCTGACGTTCAGCTTCGGGCGGTACATATCCACCACGGATTGAGTTCTCATGCCGATGCCTGGGTGGCGCACTGTGAGGCGCAGTGTGCCGCGTGGGCGATCCCGTTCATTGCTGAGCGCGTCACGCTTCAGGACGAAGGGCTGGGGATTGAGGCACAAGCACGTAAAGCGCGTTATGCCGCTTTTGCCAGCGTAATACAGCCAGGCGAAGCGCTGGTTACGGCTCAGCATCTGGATGACCAGTGCGAAACCTTTTTGCTGGCGCTAAAACGGGGCAGCGGGCCGGCGGGGCTTTCTGCCATGCCCGAACGTGCTGAATTTTCCGGGACGACATTACTTCGTCCGCTGTTGGGTGAGACACGTGCGTCGCTGGAAGCCTGGGCACGGGAATATCAGCTGAACTGGATTGAAGATGAGAGCAATCAGGATGACAGCTACGACCGTAATTTTCTGCGTCTGCATGTCCTCCCGCTTTTGAGCGAGCGCTGGCCGCATTTTGCTGACGCGACAGCAAGAAGCGCCATGCTGTGCGCCGAACAGGAAGCATTGCTGGATGAGTTGTTGAGTGAAGAGCTGGCTGAACTGATCTCTGAAGACGGAGCGCTGGCGATCGCGCCGCTGGAAGCGATGAGCCCGGTGCGTCGGGCGGCACTGCTACGACGCTGGCTGGCCACTCATCGCGCCGCGATGCCATCGCGGGCAATGCTGACCCGTATCTGGGACGAAGTTGCTCAGTCGCGTGAGGATGCGTCCCCGTGCGTACATATGAATGGTTTTGATGTAAGGCGCTATAAAGGGAAGCTCTGGTGGATAAAATCTACCCCCTCTTTTAGCGATGTCGTACTCAACTGGTCGTCACCCGAATTACCGCTGATATTGCCCTGTGATGCAGGACGAGTCTCTCTGGTACCGTCTGGCCATGTGCGCCTACCGGAGCCTGGTGAACAGATCTCCGTGCGCTTTAAGGCTGGCGGCATGCTGCATATCGTCGGGCGAAACGGGGGGCGGAAGCTGAAGAAAATATGGCAGGAGTGTAACGTGCCACCGTGGCTGCGCGATACCACACCACTCCTTTTCTACGGCGAAACGCTGATTGCTGCTGCAGGGGTTTTCATCACGGAAGAGGGATGGGCAGAAGAGGGTGTTAGTTTTGCATGGCAGAAAGCGTAACGGGCAGTTTGACTGCCCGTTAGTATGATTAGGACTCGCTCACCACAACGGTGCCGATTTGTGGGTGGCTGAAGCTGGCTATTTTGTCCAGACGCAACTCACGCGTCGCACCGGCATCTTCCACGATCAGATATTCCACATTCTTACGCGAAACCAGATCGCTGGCTTTCGCCTTCAACACTTCGCCATCTTTTAGCTCCAGCGTCAGTATTAAATGATGCTGGCAGGCGAGTTCGAGGTTGTCATAGTCATCACAATTGATGGGTTGATAAGTATCATTCATCGACATAATCGCTCACCAGTAAATTCGCCGCAGCATACGCTGCTTTCTCCCTGACCGACTCTGAAAGGCTCTCATCAGAGGCCACTTCATTAAGCACTTTCAATACACAGCCCAACGCGTCCGGGACATACCCCAGATCCCCGCTGGCGATTTCCGCATACCGTTTGCGAATTAACTCACAATAATTATTCACATCCCCTCCCGCCAGCGCACTGACTTACTGTGAGATATCATTAAGCCTACGAAGATAAACTCGGTTTAGCAAGGTGACTATACCATACTCATTTAAGCAATATCAGAGCCTTGATAGTGGTGTATTTATCACCCAGTAACAGCCTTTTGCCGCTGTTTTCGCTACAATGTGCGCCTGATTAGAATGGAGTTCTCTCATGGCGCTGAAAGCGACAATTTATAAAGCAGTGGTCAATGTGGCCGATCTTGATCGCAACCAGTTCCTGGATGCGTCGCTTACTCTGGCACGCCACCCCTCAGAAACTCAGGAACGCATGATGCTGCGCCTGCTGGCGTGGATTAAGTATGCTGACGAGCGACTGCAATTTACCCGAGGCTTAAGCGCAGAGGACGAGCCAGAAGCCTGGCTGCGCAACGATCATCTGGGTATCGATCTGTGGATTGAACTTGGCCTGCCGGATGAACGTCGTATTAAAAAGGCCTGCACTCAGTCTGCTGAAGTCGCGTTATTTGCGTATAATCAGCGTGCTGCGGAGATCTGGTGGCAGCAAAATAAGAGCAAATGCAGGCAGTTTGCCAATCTTACCGTCTGGTATCTGGATGATGAGCAACTGGCGCAGTTGAGTGCCTTTGCCAGCCGGACCATGATCCTGCAGGCGACGATTCAGGATGGCGCAATCTGGCTCTCTGATTCTCAGAATAATCTGGAAATTCATTTGACGGCGTGGCAACCCGCCTCATGATCGTCTTATCCCGAAACGTCAGCATTCCTGACAATGAGCTGGAGATCACCGCCATTCGTGCTCAGGGGGCAGGGGGACAGCACGTCAATAAGGCTTCTACGGCTATCCACTTGCGTTTTGACATTCGGGCCTCAAGCCTGCCAGAGTATTATAAAGAAAGCCTGCTTGCTGCCAGCCATCACCTGATCACCGGCGATGGCGTGATGGTGATCAAAGCTCAGGAATACCGCAGCCAGGAGCTCAACCGGGAAGCGGCCATCGCCAGGCTAGTGGCGGTAATCAAAGAATTAACAGCGGTACAAAAGAGCCGCCGGGCAACGCGGCCTACTCGCGCATCGAAAGAGCGTCGGCTGTCGTCGAAGGCCCAAAAATCCACAGTGAAAGCACTACGCGGTAAAGTTCGTCGCCCCATGGAGTGACGAAAGGGAACACAATTTTCAGAAGGAATTCATTGTGAAAAAAGCATTATTATCAGCGCTGGCAGTGAGTACGCTGTTTGCGCTTTTCGGGTGTAACAACCGTTCTGAAACGCAGGTTTTGCAGCCCGCGCAGAATGAAGAGTTAAAGCCCATGCAGCAGAGCTGGCGCGGCGTATTGCCTTGTGCAGACTGTGAGGGCATTGAAACGTCTCTGTTCCTGCAAAAAGACGGTACCTGGGTGATGAATCAGCGGTATCAGGGCGCGAAAGAACCGTCTTCTTTTGCGACTTACGGGACATGGGCGCGTACGGCTGAGAAGTTGGTCCTGACGGATACCACAGGTGAGAAAACCTATTTCCGCGCTAAAGGCGAGGGGATGGAGATGCTCGACCGCGAAGGTAATCCGATTGAGTCCCAGTTCAACTACACGCTGGCACCGGTAAAGGCGGCCCTGCCTGCCACGCCGATGGCAATGCGGGGCATGTATTTCTATATGGCTGATGCGGCGATCTTTACCGACTGCGCAACAGGCAGAAAAGTCAGCGTGGCGAACAACGCACAGCTTGAGCGTGATTACGCTGTTGCACGCGGTAATGACAGTAAGCCGGTATTGCTGACGGTCGACGGTCACTTTACGCTGGAGCCAAACCCGGATAGCGGAGAGATGGTGAAAACGCTGGTAGCAGATAAAGACGCGAAGTTTGTCGCGGGTAAAGACTGCAACAGCAAGTAAGCCGACATAGCCCCATTAAAAAACCCCGCCGGAGCGGGGTTTTTTGTTTCTTAACCTTTAATGGCTTTCACCAGGTAATCAAGAATGTCGCCGGTCTTGATCATCTGTTTCTCGCCGTTACGACGGTATTTGTATTCAATTTCGTCGCTGTCGAGGTTACGGTCGCCGATGACGATGGTATGTGGGATACCGATCAGTTCCATATCAGCAAACATCACACCTGGACGCTCTTTACGGTCATCCATCAGCACTTCGATACCCTGAGCGCGCAGCTCAGCGTACAGCTTCTCAGCCAGTTCCTGCACGCGGTAAGACTTGTGCATGTTCATTGGCAGAATCGCGACCTGGAACGGTGCAATGTTGTCCGGCCAGACGATACCACGCTCGTCATAGTTCTGCTCAATCGCTGCGGCCACAACACGTGTTACCCCGATACCGTAGCAACCCATGGTCAGGATCTGGTTACGACCATCTTCGCCCTGAACGGCAGCGTTCATCGCACGAGAGTATTTATCACCCAACTGGAAGATGTGACCGACTTCGATGCCGCGTTTGATCATCAGCGTACCCTGTCCGTCCGGGCTTGGGTCGCCAGCAACGACGTTACGGATGTCAGCCACTTCAGGTGTCGCCACATCGCGATCCCAGTTGATGCCGAAGTAATGTTTACCGTCGATGTTGGCACCTGCAGAGAAGTCGCTCATTGCCGCTACCGTACGGTCAATAACAACAGGCACAGACATGTTTACCGGACCCAGAGAGCCAGGACCAGCATTGACCACAGCGCGGATTTCAGCTTCTGTAGCGAACGTCAGCGGGCTGGCAACCTGCGGCAGCTTCTCTGCTTTCACTTCGTTAAGCTCGTGATCGCCACGCACCAGCAGTGCAACCAGCGGATAAGCGCTGCCTTCGGTGGATTTCACCAGCAGCGTTTTCACTGTCTTTTCGATTGGCAGATTGAACTGCTCAACCAGCTCGGCAATGGTTTTTGCGTTTGGCGTATCAACCAGCGTCATCTCTTGTGTTGCAGCTGCACGTGGCTCTTTTGGTGCCAGCGCTTCTGCAAATTCGATGTTTGCCGCGTAATCTGAGGAGTCAGAGAAGATCACATCGTCTTCACCGCTCTGCGCCAGTACCTGGAACTCATGGGATGCGCTACCACCGATGGAGCCGGTATCAGCCTGCACAGCACGGAAATCCAGGCCCATACGGGAGAAGATTTTGCTGTAAGCCTCGTACATTTTGTCGTAGGTCTCTTGCAGAGATTCCTGAGAGGTATGGAAAGAGTAGGCATCTTTCATCAGGAATTCGCGAGAGCGCATGACGCCGAAACGTGGGCGAACTTCGTCACGGAATTTGGTCTGGATCTGGAAGAAGTTCAGCGGCAGCTGTTTGTAAGAGCTCAGCTCATTACGAATCAGGTCGGTAATGACTTCTTCATGCGTTGGGCCGAGGACAAACGGACGATCGCCTCGATCGGCAATACGCAGCAGTTCCGGACCGTACTGCTCCCAGCGACCACTCTCCTGCCACAGCTCAGAGGGCTGAACAACCGGCATTAACACCTCGATAGCACCGGCGTTGTTCATCTCTTCACGCACGATGTTTTCGACTTTTTTCAGGACGCGCACGCCGGTCGGCAGCCAGGTGTATAACCCGGAGGCCAGCTTGCGGATCATCCCGGCGCGCAGCATCAGCTGATGGCTGATCACTTCGGCGTCGGCAGGCGTCTCCTTCAGAGTGGAGAGCAGATATTGGCTAGTACGCATGTTGTTACGGTTCCGTTTCGACTAGTGAGACAGGCTGAAAGGTCAACCTGACACAAAAAAAGTGGTTTAGTTTACCAGTGTGGCAAAGATGCCAAAAGAGAGGAGATTAAAATTACCTGGGTTCCAGGGCAAACACTTCAAAACCTGCCTGTGTGACGCGCCAGCGAACGTTAAAATCCAGCAGCCAGACAGCGTAGGTTTTCCCGGCTTCCTCTTCTTTGCGATAAGCGGGACGGGGGTCCTGCGCCAGAACTTCGGTGATGAAATTCTGCAAACGAGGATAGTGTTTCTCCAGTTGACTCAGCTGAGTTACTATCTCAGGCGTAAAATATACAGGCATGTCCGCCTGGGGGGCATCCTGAGCATAACTTGCGCGCGCGTCCGGGAGAGCTTCGGCGAAAGGCAAATAGGGTTTGATGTCGATAACCGGTGTGCCATCCACAAGATCAAGACTGCCTAACTCGAGTATCACCTGATCCTTCTGGCAACGTATACCCTTCAGTTCGACCAGCGACATTCCAACCGGGTTTGGACGGAAGGTCGAACGCGTCGCAAACACCCCCATTCTCGCATTTCCACCAAGCCGGGGTGGGCGTACGGTTGGACGCCAGCCACCTTCCATCGTCTGGTGAAACACAAATACCACCCATAAATGGCTGAAAGCGTCGAGTCCGCGTACCGCATCGGCCTGATTGTAAGGTGCAATCAGGTGAAGTTCACCGCTTCCGCTGGTGACAAGACCGGGCTGGCGAGGTACGGCGAACTTCTCTTTATAGGGCGAGCGGATAACGCCTATTTGCTCGAACTGAAATGCACTCATTTCGCCGTAATATTCAGCGCAGAACCGATGCATACTGCCTGACGGTAGCAGCCCGGTGTACCGCTGGTCACTTCGCAGCTGTGCAGCAGAACAGCGTTAGCTTTCATTTTTGCGGCATTGATCTGCATGCGTTTACGCGCTGTCGGGATATTCGGTGGAGAGTCCTGGTTGGTCGCCTGGCAGGACTCACCGCTCACTTCACCCAGTTCACGGAACGGTTTACCGACGAGCTCATCAGCCTTAGTGATAATGCGAACCGGTGCAGGACGAACCACTTTCGGTTTCGCAGGCTCTGTTTTTGGCGGGGTTGCCGTGCTTTGAACAGGTTCAACGGGAGATCTGCTTAGCATAGAACAGCCGCTCAACATGAGTGCTAAAAGACAGATCGGTAAAGCACGCATAATAGTTCCTCAATGGATAATCAAAACGTCAGATATTGAATCAGTTGACTGCACAAATGACAAGACGGGCATAAGCCCGTCCTGATGATATTACACTGAGGTGAGATTACCAGCCTTTAACAGCGCCACCGTTAAACACTTTGTTCGCTTCCTGGTAAACTTCATCAGACTGATAGGCCTGAACGAACTTCTTCACGTTTTCCGCGTCTTTATTGTCTTCGCGAGTCACGATCAGGTTAACGTACGGGGAGTCTTTATCTTCAACGAAGATACCGTCTTTGGCTGGCGTCAGGCCAATCTGGCTGGCGTAAGTGGTGTTGATAACGGCCAGGGCAATCTGCGCATCGTCAAGAGAACGTGGCAGCTGTGGTGCTTCCAGCTCAACAATTTTCAGATTTTTCGGGTTTTCAGTGACATCCAGAACGGTTGGCAGCAGGCCAACACCGTCTTTCAGTTTGATCAGACCCACTTTCTGCAACAGCAGGAGAGAGCGTCCAAGGTTGGTTGGGTCGTTAGGCACGGCAACCTGAGAACCTGGCTGCAGTTCGTCCAAAGATTTAATTTTCTTGGAGTAACCCGCAATTGGGTAAACGAAGGTGTTACCCACACCAACCAGTTTATATCCACGATCTTTGATCTGCTGATCCAGGTACGGTTTATGCTGGAAGGCGTTAGCATCGATATCGCCTTTGCTCAGCGCTTCGTTCGGCAGAACGTAATCGTTGAAGGTCACCAGCTCAACGTCCAGACCATATTTCTCTTTTGCGACTTTCTGAGCGACTTCAGCAACCTGTTGTTCTGCACCCACGATAACGCCCACTTTAATGTGGTTTGGATCTTTTTCGTCCTGACCGCAACCCACCAGTGCCAGAGAGCCGATTAGCGCGCCTACTGCTGCAAAGGTCTTTAATTTAAACGCCATGTTTTATCCTTAACTCGTAGAGTTTGTGTTGTGTGTAACGTTATTTGTGCGTAACAGCCCGGACGATGCGATCGCCAGAGAACTGGATTAAGTAAACCAACACAACCAGCAATACCAGAACGGTATTCATCACGGTAGCGTTATATCCAATATAGCCGTACTGGTAACCAATTTGGCCTAAACCGCCAGCGCCAACTGCACCCCCCATCGCGGAATAACCCACCAGGGTGATAAGCGTAATGGTAGCCGCGTTGACCAGCCCTGGCAGTGCTTCCGGCAGCAGCACCTTGCGTACGATCTGCATCGGTGTGGCACCCATTGCGCGGGAGGCTTCAATCAAACCTGTCGGGATCTCCAGCAGGGCGTTTTCAACCATACGCGCGATAAACGGCGCAGCGCCGACAGTCAGGGGAACGATGGCAGCTTGCAGACCGATAGAGGTACCGACAATCACGCGGGTGAATGGAATCATCCATACCAGCAGAATAATGAACGGGATAGAACGGAAGATATTCACCAGCGCAGAGAGTGTGCGGTATAGTTTCGCGTTCTCAATGATTTGCCCCGGACGTGTTACATACAGCAGCACGCCGACCGGGAGACCAATCACAAACCCAAAGAAGCCAGATACAAAGGTCATTGCCAGCGTTTCCCAAACGCCGCGAACCAGCAGCCACATCATCGGCTCAGACATAACCCAGTACCTCTACTTTTACGTGGTGTTCTTGCAGCCAGGCAATCGCGGCCTGGGTTTCTTCTTGTGTGCCGTGCATTTCTGTCAGCATGATGCCGAACTTCACGCCACCGGCGTAATCCATCTGCGCGCTGATGATATTGTTGTTCACGTTAAAGCGACGCGCGGTTTCGGAAAGCAGGGGAGCATCGACAGATTGGCCCGTGAACTCCATGCGCAGCATAGGGACGCTGTCTGCAGTGGGTTCAGTTTTCAAACGCTCCAGATAATCTTCCGGGATATCCAGATGCAGCGTGGACTGAATGAACTGCTGTGCCAGCGGTGTCTTCGGATGAGAGAACACTTCACTTACCGTATCCTGCTCAATCAGTTCGCCGTTGCTGATCACTGCGACGCAGTCACAGATGCGTTTCACCACGTCCATTTCATGCGTAATAAGGAGAATTGTCAGGCCCAGACGACGGTTAATGTCTTTCAGCAGTTCCAGAATTGAACGTGTAGTGGCGGGATCCAATGCGCTGGTGGCTTCATCACACAGCAGTACTTTTGGATTACTGGCCAGCGCGCGGGCAATGGCCACACGCTGTTTTTGCCCACCGGACAGATTGGCCGGGTAGCTATCATGTTTGTCGCCCAGACCCACGAGGTCGAGCAGTTCGATGACGCGACGCTTCACTTCTTCTTTTGGCGTGTTATCCAGCTCAAGCGGCAGGGCGACGTTGCCGAAAACGGTGCGGGAGGCCAGCAGGTTAAAGTGCTGGAAGATCATGCCAATCTGACGACGCGCTTTGGTGAGTTCTTTCTCTGAGAGGGCGGTAAGTTCCTGGCCGCCAACTTCTACGCTGCCCTGGGTTGGGCGCTCAAGCAGGTTAACACAACGAATCAGCGTGCTTTTACCTGCACCCGATGCGCCAATGACGCCATAAATTTGACCAGCAGGAACATGCAGGCTGACGTTGTTCAGCGCCTGAATGGTTCGGTTCCCCTGCTGGAACACTTTGGTGATATTGGAAAGTTTAATCATTAGATTATTTTTATCGTATGTAAGTTAGCCGTGGCATTTTCTTCTGCCATATACGGGTGATGACCGTAAACAAAACGGATGTTAAGGCATCCAGACGTCTAAATCAATCCAACTCTGTACGATGAGCACTTTATTGCGCTGCGATTCATGAGATACTAGCCGGACATGCCTTTTTCAGGAGCAAACCGGTGGCAAAATCAGTACCCGCAATTTTTCTCGATCGTGATGGCACTATTAATGTGGATCACGGTTATGTCCATGAGATTGATGAGTTCGAGTTTATCGAAGGCGTAATAGATGCAATGCGTCAGCTGAAAGAGATGGGCTATGCATTGGTGGTTGTCACCAACCAGTCTGGTATTGCTCGCGGCAAATTTACCGAAGCGCAGTTCGAAACGCTGACAGAATGGATGGACTGGTCGCTGGCCGATCGCGGTGTTGATCTCGACGGTATCTATTATTGTCCGCATCATCCGCAAGGTACCGTCGAAGAGTATCGCCAGACCTGCGACTGTCGTAAGCCTCACCCTGGCATGTTTATCTCTGCGCAGGAGTTTTTGCACATTGATATGGCTGCTTCTTATATGGTGGGCGATAAACTTGAAGACATGCAGGCGGCAACCGCAGCTGGCGTAGGCACCAAAATATTAGTACGCACCGGTAAGCCAGTGACGCCAGAAGCAGAGAATGCAGCGGATTGGGTGATTAATAGTCTGGCTGAACTGCCAAAAGAGATCAAAAAGCACCAAAAATAACCTTTTTGGTGAAAAGGTGAGCGGTTGGAATAAAAATGCATTTTTCCGCTTGTCATTCCTCGGCGGCCCCCTATAATGCGCCTCCATCGAAACGGCGGATGTGAATCACTTCACAAACAACCCGGTCGGTTGAAGAGAAAAAATCCTGAAATAACGGGTTGACTCTGAAAGAGGAAAGCGTAATATACGCCACCTCGCAACGGTGAGCTGAAAGCCGCGTTGCAACTGCTCTTTAACAATTTATCAGACAATCTGTGTGGGCACTCAAAGTGACATGGATTCTTAACGTCCTCGGACGAAAAATGAATACCAAGTCTCAACGAGTGAACACGTAATTCATTACGAAGTTTAATTCATTGAGCATCAAACTTTTAAATTGAAGAGTTTGATCATGGCTCAGATTGAACGCTGGCGGCAGGCCTAACAC
>NZ_JAFBJM010000006.1:0-240529 GCF_016809815.1 Enterobacter sp. E1
GTCCCCATTCATCGCTGGATTACCAGACACCAGCTGAATTCGCAACGGACTGGCGAAACAGGAAATATGAAGAAAAACCAACCGACATTACTAACTGAAGGTTGTATCTAATCCTGGGGGCAGGTCATAATTATCAAAATGAGTAGCAGGGCGATTCTGTTGCTCATTAATGGCGTTGACGCACTCTTGAGCACCCATGTTTGTACAGTTCCCTAGATACTCAAGTTCAGCGTGTGATGGGACGGACAGAAATAAAGCTATCGCTAGTAACCATTTCATTATTTGCTCTCCCTGATTACTTAGTCTTGTGACTCTTACATCCACCAGCCACTAATCCCCATATAGCATTCCCATTCACATCTTCCACTGATACAACCAGCGCAGCAGTATGTGGTGTAATTCCATCCGTGGCTGTAACAGTAAGCTTTATGCCATTTTCATCAGTTGTACTGGTTATATAGCCACCAAAAAGATTTGTAACGGGAGGGAGGTCGCTTGGATGGTCATCCACTTTTAAAATGGACTTTTGACTATCGCTTGATAGGCTGGTTTGCTTAACAGGGTAGGTACTGCCATCTTCTTTCGTTACTACTGCATTTTCACAAGTTATTGAGTAAGCGGCAGCGGAGGAGAATCCAGAGACAGAAAGTAACAACCCCATTAGAATCAGCTTGTCCATTATGGTTATCCTTTACGCGCTTCAGCCTTCTCAGCAGCAATATCCTTAATTCGTTGCAGTTTCTGCTGTTTTTCGTGACGAGCTACATACCAGTCATCTAACAGCATCTCAATCATTTCAATCAGAAGGTTAGCTTCATCAGCGCTTACATCAACAATTAGGTTGATGTCCTTTTCCATGTGAGCACCGATGTTACCAATGCTTTTAACATCTAAAATTGCCTGCCATACAACAGGGTCAACCCTATCCTCAATAGCTAAGATTTCTTGATGAAGATTTGGTTTACCTGTTACACCCCAAAAATCTCTAATCATGCCCTGTAAACAACGGCGAGCTAGTGTTGCCGATGCTTTCGGTGATAGGTCTACTATTCCGCAAGATTCTCGGTAATCCTCCAGAATAACAGCAGGTATGTAGTCGGGGTAGTCTTTGAATCGCGGTTTTACGCCTTGCGGAAGCACCCTATAGCCACCCCTTCTGCCAGATTCAATCAACTCACCTTTATAGAGTGCTAATTCTACAAACTTTACGGTGATGACGTGATTCTGACATTCAGGGTTAGGGCAAATCAGACCGGTTGTTGTATACCTTTTGTGACCCATTCGGGATTTCAAAATGATGCTGCTCTCTTCTAGGTCATCATCTCTTATTGCTGCTGCATGGTCGCAATGTGGACATACCCAAGACATCGTAACTCTCCATAGCTGGTTTAATCCACACTATATGACATGGTATTCATATGGTTTTCAATGGCTTTCTTTGATATCTGTGGTGACGATTGGATAGTTGAATCACATACTACATACCCCAAAAACGTAAACGTTTTATTGACCTGCTTTGATGCTGGATTTCTTCTTATAAAAGCTACAAAATCTATGAGCATTTCGTTCACTGTTCATGCTCGATTCATTACTCATGTAATGTAATCTCATGAATTTAATGATTAATTACTAATGGTGAACATATCCCAACTGGCGATAGAGGAGAGGTGGGAGAATCGGGAGAGACGCTGGAAGGTGCGGGTGAGTTGTTGGTAGTTGTTGTTTTTCATGAAGTCCTCGTGTCTGAATCAGCCGATGACAAAAATTAGCATCGGCTTGATTTAAACACGAAGGCGGTGGATTGTTAATGCAGACGTTTATGCAAACTGGCGCCAACCAGCAGCGCGGCGCACAGCATCAGCGCAATAAACCCCCCCACGCCGTTCCAGCCGTAGTTATGCCAGAACACGCCGCCGAGCGTCCCGGCAATACTGGAACCGAGATAGTAGCTAAACAGATAAAGCGACGACGCCTGACCTTTGGCCCGACGGGCGCGCGGGCCTATCCAACTGCTGGCGACCGAGTGAGCGGCGAAGAATCCCGCGGAGAAGAGCAGCATTCCAGCAAAAATCAGCCACAGGGAGGAGAAGAGCGTCAACAGCAGGCCGAGTAACATCACGCCTGTGAATACCAGCATCACCGGTCCCCGCCCGAAGCGTGCCGTCATCGCTCCGGCTTTTGGAGAACTCCATGTTCCGGTCAGATAAGCGACAGAAAGCAAACCGACAACGGCCTGACTCAGATGCCACGGCGAGAGCATCAGGCGGTAGCCAATATAGTTAAACAGCGTGACGAAGGAGCCCATCAGCAGGAAGCCGACCAGAAACAGGCGCGGCAGCCCTTTATCACGCCAGTGCAGACGGAAGTTGATAAACAGCGTTTTCGGGCGCAACGAGGTGGAGCGGAAATGGCGCGATTCCGGCAGAATTTTCCAGAACATCAGTGCAGAGGCAAGGGCGAAGCAGCCAATGACAGCCAGCGCAATGCGCCAGTTAAAGAGGTCCGTAAATACCCCACTCAGCAGGCGTCCACTCATCCCGCCGATGGAGTTCCCGCTGATGTACAACCCCATTGAGAAGGCAACAAAACTCGGGTGGATCTCTTCGCTGAGGTAGGTCATCCCTACAGCGGCAACCCCACTGAGCGATAAACCAATCAGCGCGCGCATCACCAGAATACCGTGCCAGCTGGTCATCATGGTCGAGAGTAACGTACAGACCGAGGCCAGCATCAGCGCGGTAACCATCACCGGTTTGCGACCGATGGCATCGGAAAGTGGGCCGGTAAAGAGCAGGCCAATTGCCAGCATCCCGGTGGAAATTGAGAGCGAAATGCTGCTGCTGGCAGGCGATACGCCAAACTCGTGAGAGAGAACGGGCAGGATCGGCTGAACGCAATAGAGCAATGCAAACGTTGCCAGACCCGCTGAGAAGAGCGCCAGCGTGACGCGCATAAATTGAGGTGTACCGCGTTTAATGAACTGAACCGGCTGAGATGCTACGGGTAAATCATTGATATCTCTGGCCGGATCGATATCAATGGCAGTTGTACGACTCACACAGTTTCCTTGCTTAAACATCCCCGTGATTTCTGGTGACGGGTATGACCACACGATCAGGGTAGGAAAATGTAAATATTCTGTCTAATATATTAATAATCTCAAATGATACTTTAAAAATATGAATATTGAGCTGCGTCACCTCCGCTACTTTGTTGCCGTTGCCGAAGAACTGCATTTTGGCCGCGCGGCGGCAAGACTGAATATCTCTCAGCCACCGCTAAGCCAGCAGATTCAGATCCTGGAGCAGCAGGTTGGGGCGCGTCTTCTGGCCCGTACTAACCGCAGCGTGAGTCTGACGGCAGCGGGAAAACAGTTTCTGGCCGACAGCAGACAAATCCTGAGTATGGTCGAGGAGGCCGCGGCCCGGGCAGAACGGCTGTATCTCGGGGAAACCGGAGAACTGCGGATCGGGTTTACCTCGTCCGCACCGTTTATCAGCGCCGTCTCGGAGACACTCTCCTCATTCCGCCGGCATTTTCCGGATGTTCATATTCAGACGCGCGAAATTAATACCCGCGAACAGATTGCGCCACTGAATGAAGGTTCGCTGGATCTGGGGCTGATGCGTAACACTCAATTGCCGGACACGCTGTCGTGGCAGGTGATCCTGCGCGAACCGCTGATGGCGATGATCCCTCACGATCATCCGCTGGCTTCGCGTTCGTCTGTCACGCTGGAAGAGCTGGCAAAAGAACCGTTTGTCTTTTTTGACCCGCAGGTCGGGACGGGCCTGTATGATGATATTCTGGGTTTGATGCGCCGCTACGATCTTGCCCCGGTTATCACTCAGGAAGTTGGGGAGGCGATGACCATTATTGGTCTGGTCGCTGCCGGGCTGGGCGTGTCTATTCTTCCGGCCTCCTTTAAACGGGTACAATTGCGCGAAATGCGCTGGGTTACCATCGCTGAAGAGGACGCCGTTTCAGAGATGTGGCTGGTATGGTCAAAACATCATGAACAGAGTCATGCCGCTCAGCGTTTTAAACAGCAGTTAATTAGCGCCTCTGCCGGGCGATATTTATAGGGAAATACGGGTAAAAATGTGCAGTAAATCACATGGCTAAGTAAATATTTGACGACGGCCATGGAAGTGCTTCACCATAGCCCACAGTTTATTTCGAAGCTCGAAAATAAGGGAGTACGAGGTGGTTGCTGATAGTCAGCCAGGGCATATTGATCAGATTAAGCAGACCAACGCTGGCGCGGTGTATCGCCTGATTGATCAGCTTGGTCCGGTTTCGCGTATCGATCTTTCGCGCCTGGCACAACTGGCACCTGCCAGTATCACCAAGATTGTCCGCGAAATGCTGGAAGCCCACCTGGTTCAGGAGACCGAGATCCAGGAGCCGGGCAGCCGTGGCCGTCCGGCGGTCGGGCTGGTGGTCGAGACGGAAGCGTGGCACTACCTGTCACTGCGCATCAGTCGGGGAGAAATCTTCCTTGCGCTGCGCGACCTGAGCAGCAAACTGGTGGTGGAAGACAGGCTTGAACTGCCGCTCAATGCTGAGGAACCGCTCCTCGATGCGATTGTCTCGCATATTGATAACTTCTTTATCCGTCATCAGCAGCGGCTTGAACGCTTAACGGCGATTGCCATCACCATGCCGGGCATTATTGATACCGAAAACGGCATTGTTCACCGTATGCCGTTTTACGACGATGTCAAAGAGATGCCGTTGGGTGAAGTGCTGAAAAACCATACCGGTGTGCCGGTCTATATTCAGCATGACATCAGCGCCTGGACGATGGCTGAGGCACTGTTTGGCGCGTCACGTGGTGCGCGGGACGTCATTCAGGTTGTCATCGATCATAACGTCGGGGCGGGCGTGATCACTGACGGACGCCTTCTGCATGCCGGAAGCAGTAGTCTGGTCGAAATCGGCCATACCCAGGTCGACCCTTACGGTAAACGCTGTTATTGCGGGAACCATGGCTGTCTGGAGACCATTGCCAGCGTGGAAAGCGTGCTGGAACTGGCGCAGGCGAGGCTCGGCCAGTCCATGAGCTCCTCGCTACACGGACAACCCTTAACGGTGGATTCCCTCTGCGCTGCCGCGCGTCAGGGCGATCTCCTGGCGAAGGACATTATTACCGGTGTAGGTAACAACGTTGGCCGCATTCTGGCCATTATGGTGAATCTCTTCAACCCGCAAAAAATCCTGATTGGTTCGCCGCTCAGCCAGGCGGCGGAGATCCTCTTCCCGGCTATTTCGGCCTGCATTCATCAGCAGTCGCTCCCCGCGTACAGCAAAAATATTGCGGTAGAAAGTACCCAATTCTCCAACCAGGGCACGATGGCAGGTGCGGCGCTGGTTAAAGATGCCATGTATAACGGCTCGCTGTTGATCCGCCTGTTACAGGGTTAACTCTTTTCTGCAGATGTAAGAAAAATTGCGCTATCTCAAGCCGGGTAGCGCACGCATCCCGTAGACTTCCCCCACTGAATTATTTACCTGGTTTATATTTCGAAGCATACCCAAGAGGTGGAGCGAGTCATGCTTAAGCGTTTCTTTGTTACTGGTACAGATACCTCTGTCGGAAAGACAGTGGTATCCCGCGCATTACTGCAGGCACTGGCTGCAAGCGGTAAACGCGTTGCAGGGTACAAACCGGTCGCAAAAGGCAGTAAAGAGACGCCAGAGGGATTGCGTAATAAAGACGCTCTGGTGCTGCAAAGCGTCTCGTCGCTGGAGCTGCCTTATGACGCGGTTAATCCAATTGCGTTAAGCGAAGAGGAGAGCAGCGTGGCGCACAGCGGTATGATTAATTACCCCCTGCTGTCTGATGGCCTGGCAAACCTGAGCGGGAAGGTTGATCACGTTGTGGTTGAAGGGACGGGCGGCTGGCGCAGCCTGATGAATGATTTGCGCCCGCTGTCTGAATGGGTGGTGCAGGAACAACTTCCTGTGGTGATGGTTGTGGGTATCCAGGAAGGCTGCATTAACCATGCGCTGCTGACGGCACAAGCCATTGCCAATGACGGCCTGCCGTTGATTGGCTGGGTGGCAAACCGCATCAACCCAGGACTTGCGCACTACGCTGAAATCATCGACGTGCTGAGCACAAAACTGCCTGGGCCTTTGGTCGGTGAGTTGCCGTACCTGCCCCGCGCAGAGCAGCGCGAGTTAGCGCAATACATCGATCTCTCTGCCCTCGGTGGCGTGTTGACCGTAGATCGAGTCGTGGCGTAACGTCCTCGACAGCACGGACGCCACGACACAGGCGACCAACAAGCCGGGCAGTAAAAAATACTGCCCGGTCATTTCACAGACCATCAGCGCCGACATAATGGGCGCATGTGTGGTTGCGGCGAGTAACGTTGCCATCCCTGCCAGCCCCAGCAAAATTGCCGTCTCAGAGCCCGGTAACCACAGCGCGAAAAGTTGAGCAAACAGCATCCCCGTCGCCATACCGACAAACAGCGTAGGCGTAAATACCCCTCCCGGCGCACCCGAGCCGCTGCTGGCCAGTACCGCCAGCAGTTTACAGATAAACACACCGGCAATGACCGACAGCAACGGGGGCGCGATCAGAAAAGCCTGAACCACGCTGTAGCCATTCCCCCACACCTTAGGCGTCAAAAGGGACAGCAGCCCGACGATCAAACCGCCGAGCGCCAGTTGCCACGGCGGTGAAAGTTTGATACGCAGGAATAGCCCATGGCTGAACGTCATCAGCCACATCAGCAGTGGGCCGCAGAGGCCCGCCAGCAGACCCATAGCGAGCAACAGGGCATAATCTGCCGCGTTGAGTATGCCACTCAGATGTACGTCATAGAGCGTGAGGGTTCCGGGCGCTAAAAGATGCGTCGTGAGCAGCGCCACCACCGCAGCAATAACCACGGGGCCAAGCGAGGCCAGCATCAGCGTGCCAAACAGAATCTCCGCAATGAACAGGCTTCCGGCTAGCGGAGCATGGTAGGCGCTGGCCATCCCGGCCGCGGCGCCGCAGGCGATCCAGAGTTTCCATTCGGATTTCGGCGTAAAGCGGCGGGCGAAAAAGGAGGCGGCGAGGGCGGCAAGCAGGATCATCGCACCTTCGCGACCAATGGCACTGCCGCTGGCAACAACCAACAGTGACGCAAGGGATTTCACCAGACTGGCGCCGTAGTCAAACTGACCGTCACCGGTCTCCAGCGCTTCCATATAATCAGTTGGGGCGTGAGGGCGCTGCGCGGTAAATCGTTGCCATCCCCATAACAGTAACCCGGCCGCCAGCCCACCCAGGGCAGGCGTCAGTGCGCGCCGCCAGGGAGAGAGCGCGGCGGCGGCATTCACCAGGCTGCCGCTGTCGTTACTGAGAAATAGCCACTCCAGCAGATACATGCTGTGGCGGAACACCGCAACGGCCAGCGCGGCCAGTACGCCAGTGAGGGTGGCTATCAGGAGGCGACGAAACATTGCCCGGATGTCGGGATAAGTGTGAAGACGTTGCATGAGTCGCGATTAAACGGAGTCGATGCAATATTGTGGCGGGAAATGGCAGGGTTAGCAAAAGGTATGCGTGCGAAAAAGCCGGGCGACGCCCGGCCGTATTTCTACACCATTCCGTTATTACCGTGACGCAAAAATGCCGGGCGCTGGTTGAGTCGTTCAAACCAGGCATCAACGGCGGGTACATCAGGTTTGTCGAAAGGGGTCATTTTCCAGCGATTCACCGACAGCCCGAGCACAACATCTGCGAGAGTAAACCCTTCGCCTGCGGCAAAGGCACCGGTGCGCTGTAACTGCCCCTCAAGGAGGGTGATGCACCCGTTCCACTCTTTTATCCCCGCAGCAATCCTTTCGGCATCGTTATAGTCCGGGTTGTTACGCCCCAGCGCCGGGAAGACATAGCGCCAGGCGTTATTGAACTCGGTTGCCTGCCAGTCCATCCAGCGTTCGACATTGGCACAGGCCTGCGGTTCTGACGGCAGCAGATCATAACGTCCTGCCTTGCGCGCCAGATAACGGCAGATAGAGTTGGATTCCCACAGAACGAAATTATCATCGATCAGCACGGGCACCATGGCGTTAGGATTCAGCGCACGAAATTCATCCGTTTCGGTGGAGGCAAAGCCGCTGCCGTAATCTTCCTGCTGGTACGCGATACCGGCTTCTTCGCAGGTCCAGAGCACTTTACGAACGTTGATCGAGGTGGTTTTACCGAGAATGTTTATCATTGCGCAGGTGTCCTTTAGGGGCGTTCATTGTGCGAAAACAATACATCAGTTCAGCAGAGGAGGTTGGGGCAAAATTTGGTGGGGAGTGCTTTTCCTGACCAGACGGAACGTTTCTGGAAGACGCCTCGCAAACCGCAAAGTAACCTTGTGAAATTAAGGGCTATGTCTTTTCTTAAACCGATCGGGGTCGTAAAGTGCCTGCGTTGCGGCACATCCGCAATCGGGCGTAGGAACCCGTATCTACCATATAGTGACATTTCGTATGTCGCGGCAGCGCCGATCCCGTTACAATTGCGGTGGCGCTGGCGGAGCAGCCGCAAGGCTGGCCGTTTTTCTATATGGGCGGTATTCCTACCTCTGTCAGCGCTACCCCTCGGGCGTAGGAACTCATTGGGTAGTTAATTGAACTACATATAGAAGGATGCCTTGTATGGCTACTATCCCAACCCTGACTTATCTCCCGTCTGACGAAAGCGTCATTCTGCAGCTTATCTCCCGACCGCTTCCTGCTGATGCCGATCTTTTTGACGTTGCCGACAACTGCGCCGCGCTGGTGAGTGTGCTGGTCGAAATCGAGGATGCAACGATGTTTACGACGCTTTGCGAGCGTCTGCTGCACGCCCTGCGGAAGCTAAGGGAACTCTGCGATGTCGATCTTCCGCCAGACCTGATCGCGCAACTGATCATGGGTGAGAAACTGAACTCCTGCGCGCCGGACTGCTGGCAGGATACCGTGACCCAGGTGGACTATGCTCTGGCGCTGACACAAGCGGTTAAGGGCGGAACGCTACCTGCGAATGTAGCGAAAGAGCTAACGGGCTTGCTGCACGATATGGTGTGGCTGCTGTCGGAGTTTGTGAAGGAGCCGCGCATTACTGCGCATTAAGGGTGCTGGTATGGAGGGGCGGTAGCGCCCCTTTGACGTCGTGATAAAAGTAATCAGTTCCTCGTATCCAGGAGTGACGTCCCGTAGGAATTGTCGATGGTACAAAGCCAGCGACCATCGCTCTCCTGTCGAAAAACATAGGTGGCGCGACGTGATATTTCCGCTCTTCCACCCTTGCCATCAGGAAAACGCAGAATGGTTTCCATGATAACAAGCGCATTGCCGCCACCTTCTATCACCTGCATCTCTCCTTGTTCGACAACCAGCTGATCCTGAAAATAATCTGCGATGGCAATAAACGCGCTGCGGATGTTTTCTTTACCTTTAACGGTCATGCCGGGCTTGACCACCAGAGCCGCGTCTTCGGCGTAGTACTCCATCAGGGCGTCATAGTTTTTGGTGGTGATGGCGCGATCGCAGGCTTCGATGATCTGACGCAGCGGATGTGGGGTCATGCGCATTTCCTTTTTATTTTTGTCCTCTGGGTATAATCCTGCGTAATTAAAAAGGTGCTCTTCTGGCGTTTTTCCCGTTCCTGTTCTTCACTTTAAAAACATTCGTCTTAACCCCTATGAAGACGTTTGTTTTTCCATTATGACACTCGCTTCTACGCATCCTGAAGCGAATCAGAATGTTGCCCTAAAAGGGTGTCGGCAAGGTGAGGAATAAATAATGAATAGAAGGTGGTACAAGGGAGTTGGCGTCCTGGCATTCGCGGCAGGTTCGTTCATCCCTACCGGGGCGGCTCATGCCGCCGATCAGAATGCGACTGCGCAGAATAACAGTTCCGAAAAAAAGCCTAACATCATTCTGATTGTGTCTGATGACACAGGATACGGTGATCTTGGTGTCTATGGCGGTGGTGAGGGACGGGGTATGCCGACCCCGAACCTGGATAGGATGGCTGACGAAGGTATGACGTTTTTCGACTTTTATGGTCAGCCAAGCAGCACACCTGGCCGTGCAGCAATGCAGACGGGACGTATCCCGAACCGTAGCGGTATGACAACCGTAGCCTTCCAGGGTCAAGGTGGAGGGTTACCAAAAGAAGAATGGACACTGGCTTCCGTTCTGAAAACCGGTGGCTATAAAACCTTCTCTTAAATCCTGCAGGCACTGAAGTGGTCGACATAAATAGGCCAAGATATGAGAGCTGTTCTTGGACAACTTAAAGTCTGCTTGTGGCACAAAGCGGGCGAGCTAACTAAGAAGCAAGTCAGCTGTGAGCGAAGACTGGCTGTTAAACCGACGTTACGTCCTGATGTTCAGCAATTGAATGCCGGAGGTAGCGGGTCGGCGTTGTCCCCGTATATTGGCGGAAGAAGACAATAAAGGCACTGTCACTGACAAAATCTAGCTGCTGTGCAACCTGACTTAGCGACATACCCTCGCACAACATTTCCATCGCTTTCAGCAGCCTCCACTGTTGCCTCCAGCTCTGATAACTCATTCCCGTTTCCCGGATAAATATACGGCTTATCGTGCGTTCACATGCCCCTACCTTCTGGACTAATTGTCCAAGCCGTGGGGGTAATTCGCCATTGCGGATGGTGTTTAGCCAGGTATTCAGGCGAATATCTGAGGGAAACCGTAACGTCCAGTTTTCGCGATGGGCATTTTTAATTTCCTCACAAAAAACATTTATTAGACTGCTTTGTCGTTCTGCGGGCATTCCCCATGGCCAGAATGCCATCCGCTCGATCACCTCAAAGAACAGGGGATTAACTTCAACAATCTGCAGAGGTAATGCTGATAACGGTAAAGTGCTAGAAAAGTACAGAGAACGGTAGGCCATCGTACCCTTCATTATGGCGCGATGAACCGTGCCGGCCGGTATCCATGCCGCACGCCTGGGTGGAAGCAGGCAAAGGGTATTATCCAGCTCAATTGTGATACTTCCCGCCGCCGAAAAAAGTAACTGATGACGAAGGTGGCTGTGCATCCCTGAATCATGTACCCCCATATCGGATGCAATTCCGATAACCAGATCGTCGAACAGATCCGGATCGAAAGAATCTTGAGGGTTTATCTTCATTGAATGTCCGATTTTAAATATATGTAGTCGTAATAATGGTAATTCGACATGGCAACTTCCGCAATGATAGCTGCATATTCTGCTTATCTGAGGATTGTTGTTATGAACACCGATAAACAGCCACCGTTGTGGCTTCTGACATTACTGATTATGTTTCCTCAACTGGTCGAAACCATTTACAGCCCTGCATTGCCTGACATTGCCCGTGCTTTTCAGGTAGGCAGTGAACGTGCCGCGCAGACACTTTCTGTCTATTTTGTCGCGTTTGCCGTCGGCGTTGCGCTCTGGGGCTGGTTAAGCGACCATATCGGTCGGCGACCGGCGATGATGGCCGGACTACTGTGCTACGGGACCGGTTCCGCACTGGCGCTTGTAGCTTCAGGCTTTAGTATTTTGCTCATGGCTCGCATGGTGGCGGCCATGGGGGCAGCAGCCGGATCCGTTGTCGTTCAAACCATGTTACGTGATAGTTACGAATCGACGGCCTTAGCCCGCGTCTTTTCTGTTATGGGTGCGGCGTTGGCAATCAGCCCGGTTTTCGGTCTGGTGAGTGGAGGCTGGCTGGTTAGTCTGTATGGACATACCGGCGTATTTGTTGCGCTGGCCTCACTGGCGCTGGTTCTGCTGACACTGACCGCATTCTTGCTGCCAGAAACGCGGTCGGAAAATACTTCCAGTGCCCGTCTTGGCGGGCTGGTTTACGGAATGGCGGGTGATGGAAGGCTGTGGAAAAATGCAGCGCTTGTTGCGCTGCTCAATACGATGATTTTCAGTTACTACAGCCTTGCGCCGTTTCTTTTTGGGCAACTGGGCTGGAGTCCCAGGGCTTTCGGATGGACGGGAATTTTACTGGCTTTTGCTTCTCTGTCGGGCAGCCTCTGGAACCGGAAACTGTTGTCTGTCGGTTTGTCACCAGAACAGCTGGTGAAGAATGCCTGCCTGTTGGCCCTGTTATCGGGTATTGCAGCATGGGTTTTACAGCAATCTGTATGGATCCTATTGCCGATGGCCGGGATTGTGGTTGCATATGGCATCGCGATTCCAAACGTGTTGAGCCAGGCCCTGAGCCAGTATCGTGAACAGGCCGGAGCAGCCGGAGCGCTGTTTGGATTAGTCTACTATATGTTGTTGGGAATGATGCTGGGACTTGCCGGTATCGTGCAGCAGCTGGGATTAGTTCTGACAGCTTGTGCAGTAACAGCCTGTTTTTGCAGCCTTTCTCGCCACTAAGCCTGCTGGCTTTAATATTGACCTGGGAACCTGTCAGATAATGGGTTCCCGGTGCAATATAGAATGGTTTATGCCAGCTGCAGCCCGATTAGCTAAGGAATGGCCGTCATGCTGGAAAATTCATTCAGGCAAGCGTTGATAGCGTAGCGCGTAATTTCTCTGCACCACCGTAAAGAGCATGTCCACTAATCATATGCTCCTTGCCGTTAACCGTCGCCAGCAGCACAGGCACTCCTCGGATACCATGCTGATTCATAAGACGCTTCACTTTCGCGATCTTCTCGTCCGTGATATGCCGCAGCGCTTTATCGGTTTCAAGCGCCAGAGTGACTCGTTCATGCTTTAACGCAAGGTTGTTTTTCCCGGCCCAGTCCTCAACGATATCACCCACCACGTCAGGTCTTGAGGTGTCTCGCCCCTCAACATAGCGGGCATGCTGTAGCGTATGAAGAAGATGTGTCTCGGCCGACGGGTTGATGTCACGAACCATGGTCAGAGCACGATTCATAAACGTCGAATCAAACCGCGTACCGCTCAGCAGAAGCTGGTGATAGCGCTCGCTGAAAGGCTGCCCGGTGAGTGAAGCGATGCGCCGATCGTTAGACCAGGCGTACTCCGCCCATTCCGTGGTGATGTCCCGGGCTCCCTCATCGCTGAACAGCCCGCTGGGCATTAGCTCAAGTTCATCAGCGTGGTGCTGAGCAAGGTAACCCAGCGCCGGCGCGCTGGCGTAGCACCAGCCGCAAAGTGGATCAAATAAATACTGCAGTCTCTCAAAACGCATGTTGCCTCCTTCATAACGGAATAGCGCCATCATAATGCGTTCGAACCTCGTTAAATACGGGCATTCAGTAAATGCAGTGTTGCGTAAAATGAGCGAATGGCTTAAGCCGGTACACCCACGAATTTATTGTCTGACCAGTAGTCGTCATGACGTCTACCGGTACACGCTCATATTCAGCACCTTCAAACTGATCGAGTACATCCCAGTGATTATGCAAATTCGCTGAAGTGAAAATAAAACCCTGAACACGATTACCTGAGTCATCCAGCACGATCCCCGGATACCCCATCTCTGCACCCCAGCCTTTATTTAACAGAGACCCGCCCACGTGTCCTTCCTGCCACGACCCACCGATATTCTCAAGAATATGCGCATTAGGTCTGCCTGGACCGAGCGTCCCGTACACGAACAAACTTTCCATTATCCCTCCGATAACATGATGAAAATAAAATGGTTATTTGTTTCGATTTTGATTTTGGGACGAGGGTCTGACAAATCATTTGTACTCACACCATGCGTGAATTATTATCACGCGTATGATGTTCGATCGCCTCCCACCCTTGCAAACGCTTCGGGCTTTTGAAGCCACTGCCCGGCTCTCCAGCATGACGCTGGCGGCAGCGGAGTTGCACGTCACGCACGGCGCGATAAGCCGGCAAATCCGGAAGCTCGAAGATCATCTGGGGATAAAGCTATTTCACAGACTGACGCGACAGATAATCCTGACGGAGGAGGGGGCTGTGAATTCCACCCTGCGGTTACCCGCCTTCTGGGTGATTTAGTGAGAGAATCCGAGCGTTTACGCGAAAGGAACCCGGCAAAAAGTTTGCGTATCAGTACAACGGTTTCATTCGCCAGTAAGTGGTTGGCCCCGCGTCTCAGCCGTTTCAGGCAGCGGCATCCTGAACTCGATATTCAGCTGGATGTTACTGACATTAACGTGGATCTTAACGATGGTCAGGTCGATGCAGCAATTCGTTATGGCCGTGGTAATTATCGCGACGTCTGTTCTGAGCGAATCTTGAGTGAAACAGTCACCCCTGTCTGTAGTCCTGACTTTATTAAGAAACATAACGGTCTGAAAGAAATTAAGGATCTTTCAAACTGCGTGCTTCTTCATGATTACAGAATGCTGGCGAACTGGGAGGCATGGTTTGAAATGGCCGGAGAAAACCATTTCAGCGGCCATCAGGGGACCTTATGGACGCTTGGCAGCATGGCGACCGAAGCCGCTATACGTGGCGAAGGCGTGGCTCTGGGACGGAGTGTGCTGATTGCAGATGATGTCGCTGCCGGAAGGCTTGTTGTTCCGTTTCCGCAATACAAACTTAAAGCAGAACGGGGATACGATTTAGTATACCGTTTGGATAATAAGGATTCGTTTAAAATACGAACACTGAAGCAATGGCTGTTCGAAGAAATAAGCCTGCTGAAAGATTAACAGGGAACCCTACAAACAGCTAAAAAAGCCGCAAGCAGTTATCTCCTTACGGCTTCGGAACAGGTAATGATTATTCTCGTAATCAGGCCGCTTTCACCGCTCTGATTTTTTTATCATCAACCGCATCGGCTGCTGTTTTATCTGCAACAACAGCGGCATTGAGATCGGGAAGCTTGCTGGTACGCAGAATATGCTGCACGGCCTCTTTCTGCTCGGCGAGATACAGACCAAGATCTTCAGCCTGTGTTTCATCCATCTGCATTCCGCTTTGCAACAGCCAGTCGGTGAACGCGTCTGCCATATCAAGCAGCTTGTCGTGAGCGTCAGCTTCTTTCTTACTGGCAAATGTCATTTTCTCTTCACCTTTTCTTACGACAACATATTTTGTTTCAACAGCCATTATGCGCACCTCATACTGTAATTATATACAGCATAACAGCTCCGGGTTTATGTTGCAGCTAAAAAATGCTGACATTTCTAGCGGGCAGGGGGCTCATTCGAAAATCGTGCGCTGATCGCATCACGTTCATAGCCCTGCGGCTGGGTCAATATCTGGTATAAATCGGGGCGGCGACCGTGGATCCAGCGGCGTCCGGTGCTCATGGCAAGCAGGCTTAAATCCAGTTCAGCGCTCACCATCGCATCTTCAGCCGCCCAGGTTTCATTCACGATCCTTCCATATGGGTCGAGGATCATGGCATTCCCTGTGCGCACTTCGTCATCATCTGCACCCACACCGTTGCTGAAGAGAACAAATAATCCATTGTCATGTGCACGGGCAGGCAGCCAGCGCATGAGCCATTCCCTTCCGCTTGCCCCTTTGAATGCGGCCGTAATTTCCTCCTTGCGCGTTTCCCGCTCCTCCCAGAGCGACAGCGGAATAGGTTTCATCCCGTGAGGACTGCGGGAATCCGTACCGCCTGTTTGATGCGGTGCGAGAAGAATATCGGCGCCCAGCAACGCCGTCGCACGTACATTTTCGACCAGATTATTGTCCCAGCAAATCAGGATGCCGACTTTCACTCCCCACGGCGTATCAAAAACGGTAAAGCTGTCCCCGCTGCTGATGGCCGAATGTTCAAAAGCATGGAGTTTACGGTGCGTATGCATTGAGCCATCCGGCATACAGGCAACATACGCATTGTAGAGGCGGCCATCGTCGGCGCGTTCAATAAGACCGGCGCCAATAAGCATTTGATGTTTGATCGCCAGAGAGCGAATTAACGTCAGGGAAGGACTTTCAGCAATTGGCTCTGCCAGAGAAGACACCTCCGCTGAGGTGAGTTTGGGGACATGCCAGTAGCCGGTGATACACATTTCAGGGAAGGTGAGAATTTTTACCTGCTCAAGCGCCGCTTGCTCAATAAATTTCTCCATTATCAGCAGGTTGTATTTTTTATTATTTGCCTGATGCTGAAACTGTACGGTTGCCGCCTTTAAGGATTGATGTTCGTTCATGATGCGTCTCCAGTTGTTTTCGAAACTGAATTACATAACGATTACCAATAACTGTATAATCAAATCATTTCTTATTTTAATAACCATCTGGAATGCAAAAGTGAACATCCGGCTGTTTAAAGCCTTTGTGGTACTGGCTGAAAAAGGAAATTATGCCGATGCGGCGCGGGCGCTGTTTATCTCGCAACCGGCATTGACCAAACAGATTAATCTCCTCGAATCTCAGGTGAATATCTCGCTTTTTTCACGAGGACGTCACGGCGCAGTACTGACGGCCGGCGGCAGGCGTTTGCTGCCAGAGGCCGAAAAAGTGGTCAGGCAAACCCAACTGTTTATGCAGCATGCTGAGCGGGTCTCAAAAGGGGTTGAAGGGCATATTGCCGTCGGGTTTGGTCTCTCAAGCTTTTATCTGGCACCACGCTGTATTGCAGACTTTCGTCGCGACTACCCGGGAGTCGAGATGTCCTTGACGGATTTGCCTTCATTCCAGCAGTACGAGCAATTGCAAAATGATGAGCTACAGGTGGGGTTTGTCAGGGTTCCGCCCCCCGTGGCGCTTGAATACCTGCCGCTATTTACCGATCGGCTGGTTCTGGTTGCGCCCGCCGCGTCGCCGACGATGTCTGCCGCAGAGTGGCTCACGAAACGCCCTCTGTTGCGGCTATATGATGAGCGAGGACGGGGTTTAAATGCACAGATTGACCGCTTCCTGCATGACAACGGTCTTTTCATCTCATCGACGCAACTGACTGACGATATACAAACTATCGTCGCGATGGTGGTTGCGGGGATCGGTGTGGCCATTCTGCCCACCAGCGTGACGCATATCGCGCCGCCGGAACTGATGATTATTCCGCTAACGGGGGAGTCAATAAGCTGGGAGGTGGGCATCGCCTGGGACGCAAGCAGGGAGGATGTCATCCGTGACAATTTCATTGCTAGCGTAGCTGCTGCGTTTCCGGGCCACCCAGACTCCGCCGCCATGCGCCAGGCGCCTGACCATACTGACGCTTAAAGCTGCGGTTGAAGGACTGCTGTGAGTCAAAGCCCAGCGCGATCGCCACGTTCAGGATCGGTTCATCACTTTGAGCCAGCCGTTCGACCGATTTTTGCAGCTTTTGCGCGCGAATATACTCGGCGAGAGGGGAGCCAGTATGCTCTTTGAAGAGCCGCTGGAGGTGCCATTTTGAGTAACCGGATCGCCTGGCGACGGACTCAATGTCCAGACGGCTATCAAGGTTGTTGTCGATCCAGTCGAGTAAATCATGCATAAATGCGCCAGTGTTCATCTGGTTACCCTCATACCGCTCGTCTAAAAGTATCTTTGTCTGTTGCATTTAAAGGTTGGCTGGTTTTTACGTTAATTGCAAGTTTTATTGTTGCATTTAAATCCTTGAGCGAAACGGCTCTTTTCCCTTCGACTCAAATAGCACATAAAGTGCAACAATTATTCTTGCACTTAGTTAAGCGCCTTCCTACAATCGCCGCGAATAGTGTATTCATTACTGTTACAGTTTTGTGGCGATGAACGGCACAAATGGCCTTAAGCCAGCTACCGGACAAAGGAAGTGGCGCGGCATCTCCTGCGGCGTCTTGTCCGGCGGCTACAATTATCGGAATAAAAATAATGAGCCTGCAAAAAACCTGGGGTAACTTTCATCTGAGCGCGCTGGGGGTCATGTTGCTCTCCGTGCTGCTCGTCGGATGCGATAACAGTGTCGCGCAAAACGCTGCGCCACCTGCGCCCGCCGTCAGCGCTGCTGACGTGGTTGTGAAATCCATAAGCCAGTGGGATAGCTTTAACGGTCGGATTGAGGCAGTGGAGAGCGTTCAGTTACGTCCGCGCGTCTCCGGTTACATTGATAAAGTGAATTACACCGATGGCCAGGAGGTGAAAAAGGGCGAGGTATTGTTCACCATTGATGACCGAACCTATCGTGCGGCGCTGGAGCAGGCACAGGCGAACCTGGCGAGAGCCAAAACGCAGGCCAGCCTGGCACAAAGCGAGGCCAACCGTACCGATAAACTGGTCAATACCAACGTAGTCTCCCGTGAAGAATGGGAGCAGCGTCGTTCAGCTGCCACCCAGGCACAGGCCGACATTCGCGCCGCGCAGGCGGCGGTTGACGCCGCACAACTTAACCTGGATTTCACCAAAGTCACCGCGCCTATTGATGGCCGCGCCAGCCGGGCGCTGATCACCAGCGGTAATCTGGTGACGGCGGGGGACACCGCCAGCGTCCTCACCACGCTGGTCTCGCAGAAAACGGTTTACGTTTACTTTGACGTGGATGAGTCGACCTATCTTCACTACCAAAATCTGGCCCGCAGCGGGCAGGGGGCGTCCAGCAATCACATGGCGCTTCCGGTGGAAATTGGTCTGACGGGCGAGGAGGGTTATCCCCATCAGGGCAAAGTGGACTTCCTTGATAATCAGTTAACGCCGAGTACCGGCACCATCCGTATGCGCGCGCTGCTGGATAACGCGCAGCGTCAGTTCACGCCAGGGCTCTTTGCCCGCGTACGCCTGCCGGGCAGCGCGGAATTCAAAGCCACGCTGATCGACGACAAAGCGGTGCTGACCGATCAGGATCGCAAATACGTGTATATCGTGGATAAAGAGGGGAAAGCACAGCGTCGCGACATCACGCCGGGGCGTCTGGCAGACGGTTTACGCATCGTGCGTCAAGGGCTGAACCCTGGCGATAAAGTCATCGTCGAGGGCTTACAAAAAGTGTTCATGCCGGGGATGCCGGTTAACGCGAAAACCGTTGCCATGACTACCAGCGCCGCCCTTAACTGATCCCTTACCTGAGAATCCGACCCATGGACTTTTCCCGTTTTTTCATCGACAGGCCTATTTTTGCCGCCGTCCTGTCGATTCTGATTTTTATCACAGGATTGATCGCCATCCCGCTGTTGCCGGTGAGCGAATATCCTGACGTTGTGCCGCCAAGCGTGCAGGTGCGCGCGGAATACCCGGGCGCCAACCCGAAAGTGATTGCCGAGACCGTGGCGACGCCGCTGGAAGAGGCGATCAACGGCGTTGAAAACATGATGTACATGAAGTCCGTTGCGGGCTCGGACGGCGTACTGGTGACCACCGTCACCTTCCGTCCGGGAACCGACCCGGATCAGGCGCAGGTACAGGTGCAAAACCGCGTCGCGCAGGCCGAGGCGCGCCTGCCGGAAGACGTGCGGCGTTTGGGGATTACCACCCAGAAACAGTCGCCAACGCTCACGCTGGTGGTGCATCTGTTTTCGCCCAACGGGAAATACGACTCCCTGTATATGCGTAACTACGCCACGCTGAAGGTGAAGGACGAGCTGGCGCGTCTGCCCGGCGTCGGCCAGATTCAGATTTTCGGCTCAGGCGAATACGCGATGCGCGTCTGGCTGGATCCTAACAAGGTGGCAGCCCGCGGGCTGACCGCATCGGACGTGGTCACGGCGATGCAGGAGCAGAACGTTCAGGTGTCCGCCGGGCAACTGGGTGCCGAGCCGCTGCCGAAAGAGAGTGATTTCCTGATCTCCATTAACGCCCAGGGGCGTCTGCATACTGAAGACGAGTTTGGCAATATTGTCCTGAAAACGACGCAGGACGGTACGGTTGTCCGCCTGCGCGACGTGGCGCGTATCGAAATGGGTTCCGGCAGCTATGCGCTGCGTTCCCAGCTTAACAATAAAGACGCGGTCGGGATTGGTATCTTCCAGTCTCCGGGGGCGAACGCCATTGATTTGTCTAACGCTGTGCGCGCGAAAATGGACGAACTCTCCACGCGTTTCCCGGCAGACATGAAGTGGGCGGCTCCTTACGATCCGACGGTCTTTGTGCGCGATTCGATCCGTGCTGTCGTACAAACGCTGCTGGAAGCGGTGGTGCTGGTGGTGCTGGTGGTGATTCTGTTCCTGCAAACCTGGCGCGCGTCGATCATTCCGTTGATCGCGGTGCCGGTCTCTGTCGTGGGGACGTTCAGCATTCTCTACCTGCTGGGCTTTTCACTTAACACCCTGAGCCTGTTCGGGCTGGTACTGGCTATCGGTATCGTGGTGGACGATGCCATCGTGGTGGTGGAAAACGTCGAGCGAAATATCGAAGAGGGGCTTGCTCCGCTTGCGGCGGCGCATCAGGCGATGCGTGAGGTTTCGGGGCCGATTATCGCGATTGCGCTGGTGTTGTGTGCGGTGTTTGTGCCGATGGCATTTCTCTCGGGCGTCACCGGGCAGTTCTATAAGCAGTTTGCGGTGACGATCGCGATTTCGACGGTGATTTCCGCCATCAACTCGCTGACGCTTTCTCCGGCACTGGCGGCACTGCTGTTAAAACCGCACGGCGCACCGAAAGACATTCCTACCCGGCTGATTGACCGTCTGTTCGGCTGGATTTTCCGTCCGTTTAACCGCTTTTTCCACCGCAGCTCGAACGGTTATCAGGGGCTGGTGGGAAAAACGCTCGGACGACGCGGTGCGGTATTTGCGGTGTATCTGCTGCTGCTCTGTGCGGCGGGCGTGATGTTTAAAGCGGTGCCCGGCGGCTTTATTCCGACGCAGGACAAGCTGTACCTGATTGGCGGCGTGAAAATGCCGGAAGGTTCGTCGCTGGCGCGCACCGATGCGGTGATCCGCAAAATGAGCGAAATCGGGATGAATACCGAAGGTGTGGACTATGCGGTCGCGTTTCCGGGGCTGAATGCGCTGCAGTTCACCAACACGCCGAATACCGGGACGGTCTTCTTTGGCCTGAAACCGTTCGACCAGCGCAAACATACTGCGGCGGAAATTAACGCTGAGATCAACGCAAAAATCGCGCAAATCCAGGAAGGCTTTGGCTTCTCCATCCTGCCACCGCCGATTTTAGGTCTGGGTCAGGGGTCGGGCTATTCGCTGTACATCCAGGATCGCGGTGGTCTGGGCTATGGCGCGCTGCAAAACGCGGTGAACACCATGTCCGGTGCGATTATGCAAACGCCGGGGATGCATTTCCCGATCTCAACGTACCAGGCTAACGTGCCGCAGCTGGACGTGCAGGTTGACCGCGATAAGGCGAAAGCGCAGGGCGTGTTGCTGACCGATCTTTTCGGTACGCTGCAAACCTATCTGGGCTCGTCGTACGTTAATGACTTCAACCAGTTCGGGCGTACCTGGCGCGTGATGGCGCAGGCCGATGGGCAGTTCCGCGACAGCGTGGAAGATATTGCTAATCTGCGCACCCGTAACAGCCAGGGCGAAATGGTGCCGATTGGCAGTATGGTGAAAATCACGACCACCTACGGGCCGGATCCGGTGATTCGTTACAATGGTTATCCGGCGGCGGACCTGATTGGCGATGCCGACCCGCGCGTGCTCTCATCAGCGCAGGCGATGACGCAGCTGGACGCGATGTCTAAGCAGATCCTGCCGAACGGGATGAATATTGAGTGGACGGATCTGAGCTTCCAGCAGGCCACCCAGGGCAATACGGCGCTGATCGTCTTCCCGGTCGCGGTGCTGCTGGCGTTCCTGGTGCTGGCGGCGCTGTATGAAAGCTGGACGCTGCCGCTGGCGGTGATCCTTATCGTGCCGATGACAATGCTCTCCGCGCTGTTTGGCGTCTGGCTGACCGGGGGCGATAACAACGTCTTCGTGCAGGTGGGGCTGGTGGTTCTGATGGGGCTGGCCTGTAAAAACGCGATTCTTATCGTGGAGTTTGCCCGCGAGCTGGAAATTCAGGGCAAAGGCATTATGGAAGCGGCGCTGGAGGCCTGTCGTCTGCGTTTACGTCCGATTGTGATGACCTCCATCGCCTTTATTGCCGGGACAATTCCGCTGATACTCGGTCACGGTGCGGGTGCGGAAGTGCGCGGCGTCACCGGGATCACCGTCTTCTCCGGGATGCTGGGCGTGACCCTGTTTGGTCTGTTCCTGACACCGGTGTTCTACGTGACGCTGCGTAAACTCGTGACGCGCGGTAAAGTGGAAAGGGAAGTGCTGCCTGCGTAAGGACATTGCAGATAATAAAAAACCGCCTTCACTGTGAAGGCGGTTTTTTTTCGTAAAAATTAATGGGCTTTTTTATACAGGGCGATAAGTTCAGGCACCGGATCGCACCCGCTGGTATCGGCTTTTTTGACCTCTTCCAGCGCGCTTGCCACAGTGTGGCGTGCTAATACCGCTAACGAAGCTTGCTCCGCTTCTTCGGAAATTGACTTGAAATACCAGCAGGCGTTAGCGCTGACTACGCAGCGAGCCGGTACGTCTGGACGCGACGCCCATAGCTTTTTATCTTCGATGACCGAAAGGTAGATGTCGCGCAGGGTGATCTCTTCCGGCGGGCGACCAAGATGAATAGAGCCGTTACGGCCAAGCGTTGAGACAATAATGCCATCACGCGTGAGCGGAACCATCAATTTGCGGATAAAGCTCGGGTTGGCTTCCAGGCCGTAGGCCAGAATGGCACTCGTCGAACGTTCACCCAATTGCTCCGCCATCGCTACGCTGAGAACCATCTGCAAAGCTGTCGGGAAGCGGTAATCTAACATTTCTCTTTCCTGGGTTGCGGTGAATCTTATTCTTTTTGGCACCGCAGAGGTGAATAATCAATGAGCAACAATATAACAAATACGGTCATTTTTTTGAAGCAATCTGCGGCATTCGTGATCGAACATCCTATTTTTTTCACCGCTTCACGCTTTTGTTCATCGCGATCCGATACAACTTGAGCGTCATCGGTGGTGAATGGACAAACCAAAGGCTACTTAATCAACACTTAATCAGAGAGAAAACCATGAGAAAAATCGTTTCGTTTGTTCATGTGTCGCTGGATGGTTTTGTCGCATCTAACGCTGAGGGGCAGGCGAGTCTGGACTGGATTTGCATAAGCCCCGATTTGTTTGAATACGTGGAGAAGCGGATTCAGCAGACCGACACCGCCCTATATGGGCGTACCACCTACCAGATGATGGAATCATACTGGCCCACTGCTGCCGATAAGCCTGACGCCAGCCCGCATGACCTTGCGCATTCGCGTTGGTATAAATCTGCCAAAAAAGTGGTGTTGTCGAAAACGCTGTTGGAAAAAAATCACCCTAATACGCAAATTATCAGTAGCAACTTAAGCGACGAAATCAATAAGCTCAAGCAAAACGCGGGCAGCGAAATCTTATTGTTTGGTAGCCCCTCAGCGACTCACGCGCTAATGGCGGAAAACCTCATCGATGAATATTGGCTATTCGTCAATCCCGTTCTGCTGGGGCAAGGCATTCCCTTGTTCAAAAATATACAAGACAGAACCTCACTCATGTTGGTGAAGAGTCATATTTTCCCGTCGGGGGGAGTGTGCCTGCAATACGAGGTGAAACGAAATCGCTAAAGTAAGTTCCGCAAACACCTACTAAGTAGGTGTTTTGTCGGAATATTATGATTTACACTTTACCAAGCAGAATATTCAACATGCGACGCAATGGTTCCGCTGCTCCCCACAATAGCTGATCGCCTACCGTCAGGACCGAGTAGATAGGTTCATTGTTTAGCGACATTTTTTTGTAACGGCCAATACCCACCTTAAGCGAACCGCTGATATATGCCGGTGTTAGTGTGCTGATACTCTCAGCCTTGTTATTGGGCACATAGTTAACCCAAGGGTGGGAATTCATCACTAATTCTGCAAATTCCTCTTCGGGGACTTCACGCTTGAGCTTAAGGGTTATAGCAGCACTGTGGCAGCGGATTACGCCGACTCGTATGCATAAGCCGTTTACCGGGATCGTGCCGGGAGACAGACCTAAAATTTTGTTCGTTTCAGCCTCACCTTTCCATTCTTCACGGCTATTGCCATCGCCTAAATCGCTGTCAATCCAGGGAATGATGCTGCCCATCAAAGGAGCACCGAAGTTCTGGGTCGGCATATCAGCGCTGTTAATCAACTCACTGACCTTGTTAACTAAAGGAAGCACTGAACCTGAGGACGCCAGCTCATCCGAAGATAAATGGTTACTTATGTAAGCACTTTGTGTGATTAATTCCCGTACATATTGTGCACCCGCACCCGATGCGGACTGATAGGTCATCACACTCATCCATTCGATCAAGTCAGCCTTTATCAACCCAGCCAGGCCCATAAGACTCAGCGTAATGGAACAGTTTCCACCGACAAAAAGCTTAATACCTTCTTTGATTGCTCGAGCAATATTTGTGCGGTTGACGGGGTCGAGAATAATGCAGGCTTTCTCATCCATCCGCAGCGCGGAGGCCGCGTCAATCCAGTAGCCTTGCCAGCCATGGTTAAGCAAAGCCGGGTAAACGGCTTTGGTATAATCCCCACCTTGACAGGTTATGATGATATCCATATCGGCCAGGGCGCTAATGGAATTAGCATCTTTAAGCGTGTAGCTGACACCATTAATGACAGGACCAGCAGCACCTGCACTGGAGGTGCTGAAAAAATGTGCAGAAATATTGTCGAAGTCGTTCTCTTCAACCATTCGCTGTAGCAAAACAGAACCGACCATACCTCGCCAGCCAACAATACCAACTTGCTTCATTTGCTTAACCTTAATTACGTTATGAAAATGTTAATTTTCTTCGGGGCACGTTATATCTCATTCCATAATCAAGGTCATTATGAATTGCATTAGATTCCGGCAATATTAATATATTTCATGCGGTATCAGCATTTGTTATACTTTTGCCATATAAAATATCAACGCAACTACTTGATATCTATGGAATTAAATCTATCGTAACCTTTGGTGGTTGTCTGGAATAGATTGACATTATGGGTGGCATTGAAAATTTATTCCTTGAGCAAGCATCCGCTAAGATGCCAGTGCTATAATTGCTATTATTTTTAGGTGGTACAACAGGGAATGAGCCATCTTGACCAGACAAAAATATATCAGTGCGATTATTCTGATCGTGGTTTGCACAACCTCACTGTTTACCGCGCTGGCTGTTCGTAACGTGCATGATTTACAGAACTATCTGGGGTACGTTGCTGAAAATGGGAAATCGGCACTTTTTCATGAAGAGTCTATTAACCAGAATATTGCCACCCGGCTCTCGCGCGAGTTTTATCGTCGAATAGCCGATCCGGACTCTGACGATAGCGAACGGGCATCAATATGTCAGCAGTTAGAAACCGAGGGTAATATTTACGGATTCAATCTGTTGAAGAAAAACAGGAATAACCTTGAAGGTACCCTGCAAACCCGCAATACCTCGTGTAACGAGTGGGCGGGAGACATTGGCGCACTTTCGGTTATTCACACCGCTGATCGCGCAGCCCAGTCGAAGTACAGCTTTTCAAATTATTCCGGCTATACGTTCAGGAACATCAGATACTATATCGATCTTGCTCATAACTATATTTATATTAATCAGCTAGTTAATACCCACAACTATACCTTCAGTAACTGGCTTGAGGGTAATAATGGCAGCATCAATATTGCACATAGCGCACACACGATTTCGATTGATGATAATGCCCTTAAAGATCTACTGAAGGGGGAAACCACGCTGTCTCATATTTATCAGGATGGCTACACCCGCAATAATATTATTAGCATGCTTACCCCGGTATTTCTGGGTGATAAAGTAAAAGGCATTCTGATTACAGACATCAATGTTGACGATCTGGTCGTTTCGTTTAATACTGTCGATCGTCCGTTGTTATGGCGATTCCTTTCTTTATATGTCACTGATAATGGAACCGGCATCCATATTGCTTTCCATAAGCCATATATCAAATCTTTTGCTTTGATCAGTTATGAAGATTCACTCACCCAGTATTACACTCTGCATGTGAAACTGGATGCTTTCTACGTCATTATTGCGAATTTATGGCTGTTTCTGCTTTATCTCCTTGGTACCTGGGCATTATGCCGATATGCGTATAAGCAGTTAATCAGACAAACGTTGCTTTCCAGGGATAATGTGACGGACGCAATGACCGGACTGTATAACAGAAAAGTCATTACACCTGAGCTGGAACATAAAATCCGCTCACTCGTTGACAGAGCTATCCCTGTCACGATCATCGCCATTGACAGTGATGGCCTCAAAAGAATCAATGATTCTCTCGGTCACCATATGGGGGATAAAGCGATACAGACGCTGGGGATGGTTCTTGGCAATGTCATTCGTAAAAGTGACTACGGTATCAGGCTTGGGGGCGATGAGTTCTGTTTACTTCTTATCGATTATACGCTGAATAAATCCCGCGAAGTTATTACCCGTGCGCAGAAGCAATTACTCACGATTGACCCGGATAAACTGGTGGCATTTTCCTGGGGGGCATATCAGTTGCGGCCTGGAGACACGCTGGATGTCGCGATGCTGAAAGCCGACGAGTTACTCTATCAGCATAAACGCAGCAAATATGAAGAACGCCGATAAACACGCGTGCATGAGTCAATATTTCTTGCACGATAGCGCTCAGTGTAATCTGATTAAGGACGATCTAAGGCCGAACTATATGGTGGCATGCCATTACATGGGTGATGTATTTTGGCATTTTTACGTTCGCTTCGGGTAGATATATTCCGCTAATCCCTTTGACAGAACATCGAAAACTAATTTGCAGCACCGACTATTACGCAGGTCTTCGTGCATAACGAGCCATGTATCAAGGTATAAAGAAAAGAAATGTGGAAGTATCCGCTGTAGCGGAACATATCCATTGGCCAGTTGTACCTGGCATATGCCAATGCCTGCACCGGCGCGAATCAGGCTTAGCTGAGCCACGTCGCTGTCAGTGCGTATAGAAAAGAGATCCCGATTTAGCTGCGGGTATTTTTTCAATACATTACGGATGAAAGGCGTATTCCGATCAAAACCAACCAGCGCGTGTTTCAACAGATCTTCGGTATTGTCAGGCGCGCCATGTCGGGCAAGATAAGCAGTGGACGCGTGTAGACCGAGCTCAATGCTGCCAACGCGACGAGCAATAAGCTGCTCCTGTATTGGCGTCGTCATGCGTATCGCAATATCTGCTTCTCTATGCAGTAAATCCTGAACCCGATTGGACAGCACTAATTCAATCGTGATTTGCGGGTTGGATTCCCTGAGCTGCGCAATGAGTGGCGGGAGTACCTCGACACCAATAATCTCACTTGCAGAGACACGTACTACACCGCGAATGGACGCGCTGCTAGCACCAACGTTGGCCGCTGTACGCTCCAGCGTGTTAGCCGTACTCTCCATCGCTTCGGCATGTTCCCTCAACGCCTGCGCAGTTTCAGTTGCCAGCAATCCCGTTTGCGACCGCGTGAACAATACCTGGCCGAGGGCAGATTCCAGTGCAGCTATGTGCCGACCTGCCGTTGGTTGCGTAATACCAAGCATGCGGGATGCACCGGAAAGAGACCCTTCTCTGAGCACCGCAAGAAATGTTCGGTACCACTCCCATGGAATAGATGTCTTCATACAAATTTGTATACCTGCCCTATATTGATATGCAATACCATTTAGCTCTGCCTGTACTTATGCTGTCAATCTAAAATCAGCAAAGAGGCAAATACGATGGAAACCAGAGGGAAGGTCTTAATACTAGGCGCTACAGGCGGTATTGGTGGTGAAACTGCTCGACAACTCTTTCGGGAAAAATGGGAGGTACGTGCATTAAAACGAGGAAGCCATGGAAGCGAACTTAATGGTGAAATCCAGTGGATAGCGGGCGATGCTCTCGACAAAGAACACGTCGCCTCTGCGGCGAAAGACTGCTCTGTGATCGTTCACGCCGTCAACCCACCCGGCTACCGAAACTGGCAGCATCTTGTATTGCCTATGCTGCGCAACACAATCAATGCAGCAGAACGAAATGGATCCTTGATAGTGCTTCCAGGTACCGTTTACAACTATGGCCCTGATGCCTTCCCGCTGTTACGAGAAGATGCTCAGCAAAGGCCAGTCACAAGGAAAGGAGCGATCAGGGTACAAATGGAAAAAGAACTTGAGGCCTATTCACAGCGTGGCGGACGGGTTCTGGTCGTCCGCGCGGGGGATTTTTTCGGTCCACACGCTGGTAATAGCTGGTTTTCTCAAGGTTTGATCAAGCCTGGCACGTTGCCAAAGGTAATTTCTAATCCAGGTACGGCTGAAACAGGTCATCAGTGGGCCTATTTACCTGATATCGCGAAAACTATTGCTGCATTGCTGGCGCGACGTGAAGAACTTGAGCCATTTGCGCGATTCCATATGCAAGGACATTGGGATCCCGACGGCAGCCAAATGGTCAGGGCGATACAACGTATCACCGCACACTATGGCGGTGTTGCCAAAATACACTCATTTCCGTGGTGGTTTATGCACCTGGCAGCACCTTTCAACGCAACCTTGCGCGAACTTCTGGAAATGCGGTATCTGTGGCGTCAATCGGTCCGCCTGGACAATACGAAGCTCGTGACTTTTTTAGGTGCCGAGCCGCATACCCCTCTTGATGAGGCTGTTCGTATGACATTACAGGGACTGGGATGCCTCACAGCACGAAGCGGTCGATCTAACTGAGCCAAAGGTCTGCTTTGAATGAAGAGCGGAAGTTGGTAATTGTTGAAACCATCAAGGCGGACATTACGTGCATTGTCGTGTATTAATTAACGGGTAGAAAGTCAAAGTGAGTGAACAGGAAATGAGTGTAGGTGAATTGTATTTGGATGGAGCGCACGTCCTATCTGAAAAAGAGTTTCATTCCATTATGTCTGCATCATTAGACTTTGGGCCTTACTATGGTAAAAATCTCGATGCATTGTGGGATCGCCTTAGCACCGATGTTGAAAGGCCGATAAAAATAATATGGTTAAACTCTGATTTATCCAGAATATATCTTGGCAGTTATTTCGACGAAATTATCAAGGTTTTTGAGAGGGCAAAACTGCAAGACCTGAATTCAAATTGGGAAGAAAAGTTCGAGTATGTATTGAAATAACCCGTACCCGCTGGATAGTCCGGCGTAGTGGCATACCGATTTTGGCAACATAAACAGAAGTGTGAAATGTCCGCTCCTGGCACTCAGGTGACCTACATAACGGCGTTCACCGAGGCTCAACTGGACAGTAAGATGTTTTTGTCCAGTTGTACCTGCCTGTGGCATTTATCTCAGTAATACCTGAATCAGCTGAACGAAGATATACACTGTCGCTGCCACTTGTATAGTCCGGAACCCCCATCTGAGATAGCGCCATTCCTGGCGTTCTCTGGCATAAGCTGCTTCAATAGCGGGGTCAGAACATTTTCGTTTCCTGGCCCTGAATTCATCGATTACCCACAAGATAAGAATAAAGATAATGATGGTTTTCTGAAGGATGGGATTATCCACAAAGAGTGACTCCGGCCTGCCCGCTGATACAAGCAGAATAGATGAACCACCTTCACGTAGCCACCACTAAATGTAGGGGTGATATTCGTTTTCGTTCTGGTGGATTTTGCGGTGATTCTGTCCATGGCAGTTTGCTCCCCTGCTATCTGACCGGCAGCGATGAGCGATCTACGGACATTGCTAACAGTGACCTGCTCAACATTAACTACTACAGGCATCAATGGTGTAAAAAATAGTTTGAATGGGCAGCTTGGAAGGAGGGAGTCGAATTTCAGGGGGCAGTACAGTTAGCATTCCTGTTAAAAACTGTCCTTCCAAGTCCAATTACTCTGAACCCGTTTACTTACCTTTTGTAGGCGATGGATGTGAAAGCTGCATGATTCCTGGAATGGGAGATGCGAATATACGCTCGTTCTATCAGCTGAGGGGCAGCACGCCCTGAAACGAGTCCGGCTTCCCCAAAAGCCAGCACATGGTTAATGTATGGTAAATCTGAGCTAATGCCAAAAAACCGTGACATTAGCTGCACATTCTTATTTGGCCTCAATTTTTTTTGGCGCTTTTCTTCTTTTTGTTGCGGCAGCAGTTTTTGCTGCACGCTTTTGCCTTTGCTGTCCCATATTCAGTATCAAAAACACTACCTGAAAGATTTCAAAATCTCCCCTGTAGGATGCAATAAACCCAGGTGGGCGAGAATCAGTATGAGGTATATCTTCGAGACCCATAAAATTAAAACCATCAGGAGAATGTTCTTCGGCGCTGGTTTTCAGAAATTCCAAAATACCAGTTTTATCTTCAATGTAAGCGTAGGTTATATGGAACATAACCCTGCTATGCGTGTATCCCAGTAATTTCTGAAAATGGCTAAGCAAATCAGCTTTTTGAGTATCTTGGGTCAAAGGTTTACTACAAATAACAGCTTCAATGACGGACAGCTCGGTGCTTCCCCAGCTAATAGTCAAATCCCGTTCTCCGGGGTTGAGATTACCACTGTATCCGCCACGTGATTGTTCTGTAACGGTCCAGCCTAAAAACTCAAGCCGGCCGGATAAAAAATGCCTGAATAAAGCGGATAAATCATCCTCACAACCATCTACTGTTATTTGCTTCATTGTTGGAACTAATGCTATAAGCGAGGCAGAAGCTGCTCTTACGTGATCAACTAAAACCTCAGCAAAGGAGTTCTTCTTCTGCTTTAAGATCTCCGCTTTGTTATCAGGATTCATATCTTTGAATTTCAAAATTGCAGAAGAAACCACTTTATTAATATCTTCCGTAAGAATGACTTGAGGCAAAGAAAGCGCTACAGAGCCCTTGGCTATATAATTTCTGGCAGCCGCCAATACGCCAGTGATACCAAAAATATGTTCTGCCGTATCAAGCGCTGCGTTTGCTTCTAGGAGTCTGCCAAGTCTGTAATAGGATACTGCCTTATATGCTGAAGCAGTATCCTGCAGCATAATGAATTGAAAGCCAGATAGAATATTAAGTGCTTTCTCTGTCTCACCGAGTACTAGGTATAGCAGGGCTGTGTTACACTTTAATGTCTCATTGTTATTATCTTCCGTTACTTTGGATAACATTGCTTCCAGCTTAGAAACTGCGGCCACTCCTGCACTGTAAGCTTCTCCTGTAAGTAGCTCGAATGTGTCGCCTTGAATTAATATTTGCAGTTCTGCTGCAAGCCAGTTTGTCACCCGTGCAATCGAAGGCTGTTTATTAAACAACCTTTCGAATTCATTGCGAGAAAATATCGGATTGGGTGTATCACAAGATAGGAATGCGAGCGCGCGAAAGTAAGCCAAAACGTCGCTTGCCTCATCTTTTTCATGCGGGGTGATGTCTCCAGGTATCGGGTGGTTAATTATTTTCTCCCATTCTTTCTTTAAAAACATCAATCGGAGATCGTACTGCAAACGAAGTATTTCTCTGCCTCTTACTTTTCCCAGTGTTTTTAAATTTCGTTCAGATTTTATATAAGCTTCTGCGGCTGTAACAGCACCGGCTGTAAGCAGTTCATCTATCCTCGACTGCATATCTGTCAGGGAATAAATCTCACCTGCATCTTCAGGTGTTAATTCATTGATTCTTTCGGTTATCTTACTCCGCAAGGAGAAAGGAACAATTGGAAGTAATGTTGCTAACATACTAGGTTCATCAGTTTCACATATTGCGTTAACCAGATAATTCTGCTGCTCAGCGTTAATCAGGTGTAACGCAATCGAAAGATCAAAAGCCATAGTTATATATGAGGGTGAAGATATATAACGATCAAAACGCGGGGAAAATGCATCTATTCGTCCTTTTTCTTTATGTAATAAAGCTCCAGATTTTACATATTTTATCAATGAGTTAACTATTTGTGTTTTAGACTGAGTATCAGATTTCGAAAGCGCTCTGCATAAAATACGAATATGAGTTCTGAGTGAATGTGCAATTTTATCTACTTCAGAGTATATATTATCGTCTTCGCTTATTTTTTTTATAAGAGCAGTGACATCAAACGGATACAGAAAAGCTTCATATGTGTCTTCGCTTGACTTTAATATTTTATGAAGAGCGTTAGCTTCGTCGCTCCCTATCCTGTGAACAGATCTTCCGATTGTATCTTTCAGCAATGAATCGGAGTAAAGTTTGAGAATTTTTCCCGCATCTATTTTTTCTTCAAGCTGCCCCGTGGAGCATAAATCCAGCAGCGTTGCGAATTCCGGAGAATAAATACCTGCTATTTCATGATGTTCCAAAAGATGCGAAATCATAGCAAATATGATATTCCTGTCTAACTGACTTAATGCTTTTCTAAAATTTATTATGGTTAAGTCTACTGTTTTCAGGTTATCAATATATTTTTCACTGTTGTTACCTATCAACCAGTTGTAAAGGTCAGCCATCTCTGAGGGTGGAGTACTGCCGAGTGATACGTGCCTTGTCAGAATGCTTAATGCATCATCAATACACGCTTCACGAGCGTGCTGCAAATCAGTCTCAACGAGTTTGCGATCCCATGCTCCAGTGTGTATTGGCCATTTTGCGATGAGCAAATAAGCTAAAGCTGAGCTCGGCGGGTAGAACAAAATATCAACCAATAGGGCGGGCATGTTTTTCGTCTGAAGCAACATTGAAAACAGCATTTCACAGTACTCGGCAGACATATCTATTAGAGGTTCAATTAAATAATGAGGGACTTTGCAGTGGATATCATTGTTTATCTGAAGTAATAACAGATGCATTAAATTATGCATTTCTCCATAAGTATCAAACGATTCCCAAAAGTAACCTTCCACTTCTCTGGACTCTGACCAAATAGCTTTTCCGACCAGCGTCGAGGGAGGTGTTTTAACATGGTAATAAACAGGGTGCGACGTGAGTTCTTTAAGTATTGTATATTCACGTTCCAGAACTTCTATGCAGTTATCCCAACGTGTAAACCCTTTTTCTTGCTTAAGTTCTGCAAGGATAGTCTGGATGAGTGTCTGAGCATCTTGTTTACGCCAAGCAATGCTGGATACAACCGGAGGGTTATCTAATAAACTCCAAAGTGAAAGCCATTTTTTCAATGCATCAGCATTGTTCTGAGACTGGTTAAGCGTAATCTCCCATAATCTTGCGGCAACCCACGCGGGAGAAAGGCAGCTAAAGTTGTCATGATCAAATACTTGAGTCTTTTCGTTTTCTCCATCTGCATCCGCGACGATGGTATACGTTTTTTTGCCAAGACTGAGGAGCAGTAATTTTATGGCTGAATATTTATCATCCTTAACGCTATAGATATTTTTTCTGATATTTCCGATGTTCCGTAACTTGCCCCATACTAACTTGACCCAGCCTTGACTAATCAATTCGTCAAACGAAATATCAATATGTTGTGGCTGTTTAGTGTTTTCGTAGTCTGACTTCGAAGTGATTAAATATGCATTATCTTTTATGTCCGTTTTAGACAGATAATCTACTGCCAGAATATCATCTACCAGATTCTCTTCGTTGATTTCTCGTGGATGTGTATTTGTTACAGTCAGATTAGATGTAAACCTAGTACGTAATATCTTTCGTGTCTCATAGGGTGAATATTCATAACTGCTAAACTTAGACATTTATTTGTCCTTGACTGAGTTTTAATTGTTTTGCATTTGACATATGCAATAAATATCGTCTATTAACATGATAATACTCCATTTACAAGGCGAGTCTATCTGAGTTTCAAATTTTGATTTGCTGTATTGACCTGCTCCCCGTCGATCCATATAGACTATTATTAACTACTTCCGCTTCTCGCACAAAGCGGACATCATTGTCTGTAACAGGGCCATTGTTCATTCATAGCATTTTGACGACATCATCTAACCAGTCTGGAAGATGTTCTCTATACCAGTTGAGATACAAAGGAAATGCTGCTTTTTGCCGCTCCTTGAGCAGCACAATGACTTCGGTGACAATCCATGCTTTGGCAATAGCGTTTAGAAATATCAATAAACGCTCGCTTCGTTCCCAGTTACCGGCATTGCTATCGCTTGATACCAGGTATTGGTTACCAAACAAAACATCACTATATTTCTGAAAAAGCCGTAGCTGCTGTGCAGCTTTATCAGGTAATGCCAGGAGCTACAGCCAACCCTTCAACCATAAGCAAGTCAAAGCCCTTAGCGGTAGAGCGTTTTTTCGGCCACCGGAATAATTAGCCTTGATTGCCAGTCCGCAAGCGTCAACTGTGCGAGCTTGCCCAGCGCGGTATAAAACGGATGCCCGGCGTTGTCGACAAACACCGACAGGAAGCGGGTGCTCCACGGCAACAGGTGCCAGGCCAGAAGCTGATCGCACTGCGCCTTGCGGCCATTCTCGGCCAGCCACGCCGCAAGCAGCAGCACGGTACCGAAATGATCTTCCGGTTCGTTCTGCTGCATCTCAAAGGCGATATTGTTTTCCCGCATCCACTGGCGCAGCGCGAGAGTCGAGTCGCCAAACAGCACGGATTCGCGGTCGAGCCAGACGGAACCCCATGGCGGAGCGGGCAGGGCGTAAGGGCCGATAAACAGCCGTTGCCAGGCGTCCGTCAGCGGCTCATCGGAAGATAAGGCAAACGTATCGGCAACAGGCAGCAGCGTTTCCGATGGCAGGGGCCAGTCCTGAACCCATTCACCAGCGCAAAGGGCCTGCACCAGCGGTGCAGCCTGCTCGCTGTCAGGAGAAAAATAAAACAGCGCGCCCAGTACCCGGGCGCTAAACGCTAACGATTCACGATGCGATATGTCTTTCATTAAACCTTCCTTGCTCGCGCGGATGACGTCCGCGCGACTGTGTTAACCTATAATACTGACCATAGAATAAACCATGGTCTTGCGTTTCACCCTCTACACCTTCTCGATCTGCACCAGATTGGTGTGCTGCGGGTTGCCTTTCGCCAGCGGAGAAGGTCGATGGGTCGTCAGTGTGTTGATACAAGAGCCATGGTCGATACGATCGCCGTTCATATTGGCGTCGTGCCAGGCTCCCTGTCCCATGGCACTCACGCCGGGCATGATGCGCGGTGTGACTTTCGCTTCAATTCTCACCTCACCGCGATCGTTAAAGACGCGCACCGTATCGCCGTTTTTAATGCCACGTTTTTCAGCATCAACAGGATTAATCCAGACCTCCTGACGACAGGCCGCTTTCAGCACGTCGACGTTGCCATAGCTCGAATGAGTGCGAGCTTTAAAATGGAAACCGAACAGCTGCAGCGGGAATTGGGTGCGCTCGGGAGCATCCCAGCCGTCAAACGTCGAAGCGTAAACCGGAAGAGGGCTGATGGTTTCATCTTTGGCCAGTTCCCAGGTTGCCGCAATCTCTGCAAGTTTGCTGGAGTAAATCTCAATCTTACCCGAAGGGGTTTTCAGCGGGTTAGCCTCCGGGTTATCGCGGAATTTTTTATAAGCCACAAAGTGCCCATTGGGATCTTTGCGCTTATAGATGCCCATTTGTTTCAGTTCATCATACGACGGCAGCTGCAGATCTTTTTCGAGCATTTTGGCATACAGATACTGCAGCCACTGTTCCTGGGTACGGCCTTCGGTGAATTTCTGATGAATATCAGCCCCAAGACGTTTAGCCACTTCGCTCATGATCCAGTAGATCGGCTTGCGTTCAAACTTCGGTGCGGTCACGGGCTGAAGGAAAATCAGGTAACCCATGTTCCCGGCGTAATCATTGGGAATGATGTCTTCCTGCTCGACGGTCATGAGATCCGGCAGCAGGATATCGGCGTATTTCGCCGATGACGTCATGAAGTTGTCGATCACCACGATGGTTTCGCACCTGGTTTCGTCCTGCAGGATGTCGTGGGTTTTGTTGATATCCGAGTGCTGGTTGATGATGGTGTTGCCCGCATAGTTCCAGATAAATTTGATGGGCACATCAAGCTTATCTTTACCGCGAACGCCGTCGCGCAGGGCGGTCATTTCCGGTCCACGGGCGATGGCATCCGTCCAGCTAAAGCAGGAGATTTGCGTTTTTACAGGGTTATCCGGCAACGGCATACGTTCGATGGTGATGGTATACGTCGACTCACGCGCGCCGCTGTTACCGCCGTTGATCCCCACGTTTCCGGTTAAAATCGGTAACATGGCGATGGCGCGGGCTGTCAACTCGCCGTTAGCCTGACGTTGTGGCCCCCAGCCCTGACAGATACAGGCCGGTTTTGCGGAGCCAATTTCGCGCGCAAGCTTAATGATGCGATCGGCCGGTATGCCCGTAATGCGAGAGGCCCATTCCGGGGTCTTGGCTGTTTGGTCGTCACCCTGGCCGAGAATATACGCTTTGTAGTGACCGTTAGCGGGAGCGCCTTCCGGGAGCGTTTTTTCGTCGTAGCCAACGCAGTATTTATCCAGGAAAGGCTGGTCGACCAGGTTTTCGTCGATTAATACCCAGGCGATACCTGCCACCAGTGCGGCATCGGTGCCTGGACGGATCGGGATCCATTCATCTTCACGTCCTGCTGCGGTGTCGGTGTAGCGCGGGTCGATGACGATCATGCGCGCGTTGGAACGCTCGCGAGCCTGCTCGAGGTAATACGTAATTCCGCCGCCGCTCATGCGGGTTTCCGCCGGATTATTGCCGAACATCACCACCAGTTTGGTGTTTTCGATGTCAGACGTGCTGTTGCCGTCATTGCTGCCGTAGGTGTAGGGCATCGCGCAGGCGATTTGCGCGGTGCTGTAGGTGCCATAATGACTCAGAAAACCGCCGTAACAGTTCATCAGGCGCGCGACCAGAGAAGCATAGGGGGAGGAGCGGGTGATATTGCCGCCAACAATACCGGAGGAGTAGTTAATGTAAACCGCCTCGTTGCCGTATTTTTCCACCACACCTTTCAGGTTGCGGGCGATCGTATCCAGCGCTTCATCCCACGAAATACGCTCGAATTTGCCTTCACCGCGTTTGCCCACGCGTTTCATCGGGTAGTTCAGACGGTCAGGGTGATTGATCCGACGCCGAATAGAACGCCCGCGCAGGCAGGCGCGAACCTGGTGATTACCGTAAATATCCTCACCGGTGTTATCGGTTTCGACCCAGTACACTTCGTCGTCACGGACATGCAGACGCAATGCGCAGCGGCTACCGCAGTTGACCGAACAGGCGCCCCAGACCACTTTATCTTCCACAGGGCTTATGGCGTTTTGCACCGCAGCGGCGGCGCTTTTCACGCCAAAGGGCAACGATAAACCACCGGCGGCAAGCGCCAGAGAACCTAAGGCAGTAGATTTCACGAGTGTTCGACGGCTAATTCCGCCGTGATGTTCAGTATCGGACATGGCTCACCCCATCATTATAATTGCGTATTATTTTTCCCGTAATTACAACCGGGCTAATGATGGGGTGAGTGTTACTTATTTGGGGGTATTAAATATTAATCCTCATCAAATCAAAGGGGATTGAGGGTGAATTACTGAGCTTCAGCAGCACCGTTGCCCGTACGGGTGTACAAGATTTTAAAGGTATCGTTGGCGCAATGACCCACCACCTGCGTGCCCGGCTGGTCAGCCTGGTCGTTTGGCACAATGCTCAGGGTAAAACCTGACTCCGGCACGCTGTTGTTGATGATTTTCTGCTGAATGTCGCTTTTCACGCGTTCGCAGGAATCCGGTGCCGCCAGCGCGGCCGTTGAAGCACTCATTAACAGCAGGGCGGTAATCCAGGGTAACCGTTTCATCTGTAGCTCCTTATCTCTGTGTGTAGATTAATTTTAGCAGGCTTCGTGTAAACAACTGTATTTGCTAATATGATTGGGAATAATCTCTCTGTACGGTAATGAATGTGAATAAATACGCAGCGATAACGCTACTGGCAGCGACACTGGTGGGGTGTGATAACAACACCGCGCCGCAGTCGTTTACCCCCGAGATGGCGAGCTTTTCGAATGAGTTTGATTTTGACCCTCTGCGCGGTCCGGTCAAAGACTTTACCCAGACGCTGTTCAACGAAAAAGGGGAAGTGTCTAAACGGGTCACCGGTACCGTGTCGACAGAGGGATGTTTCGATACCCTGGAATTGCACGACCTCGAGGCTAACACCGGTGTGGCGCTGGTGCTGGATGCCAACTACTACCTTGATGCGGAAACTCAGCAGCGCAAAGTGAAACTGCAGGGAAAGTGCCAGCTGGCGGAATTACCATCAGCCGGGGTGACGTGGGATACCGACGATAACGGTTTTGTGGTGGCGGCGCACGGCAAAGAGATGGAGGTGAAGTATCGCTACGACGCGGACGGTTACCCGCTGGGTAAAACCACCGTCTCCGGGGATCAGCATTTATCCGTTCAGTCGACACCGTCTAAGGATATTCGCAAAAGAATGGATTACTCAGCAGTGAGCATGCTGAATGACAAGCCGTTGGGCAACGTGAAGCAGAGCTGCGACTACGATCGTCATAATAATCCTGTCAGTTGCGATCTCACAATAACGGACGATAGCGTCAAACCCGCCGTTGAGCGCAAATACACGATCAAAAACACGATTGACTACTACTGAGCATAAAGCCGCGCAGGTTACTGCGCGGTAGGTTTCAGCAGGCTGGCACTGGAGGTTTTGTGTCCGGCCAGGTGCTGGTGCTGGAAGATGCACATGCGAATGGTATTGCGGTATTCACCGTTGATAAAGAATTCGTGAATCAACTCACCTTCCACCATAAAGCCCAGCTTGCGGTAGATGTGAATCGCTTTTTCGTTCTCTTTATCGACTATCAGGTAAAGCTTGTAGAGATTCAGGACGTTAAATCCGTAATCCATCGCCAGCTTCGCCGCGCGTGAAGCAAGACCTTTCCCCTGATGCTCAGGTGAAATAATAATCTGAAACTCTGCCCGACGGTGAACGTGGTTGATTTCAACCAATTCAACAAGCCCGGCTTTTTCACCTTCACACTCCACCACAAAACGACGTTCGCTCTGATCGTGTATGTGCTTATCGTAAAGATCGGACAGCTCGACAAAAGCCTCGTAAGGCTCTTCGAACCAGTAGCGCATGACGCTGGCGTTGTTATCGAGCTGGTGGACAAAGCGCAGGTCTTCACGCTCCAGCGGACGGAGTTTTATATCACAGGGCGCTGACATTAAGGCGCTACCGTGCGGCCAGTACGGCGATCCAGGCAGCGCAGGGTATTTGGCTCCCAATAAGCATTAACGTTTGCACTTTGCTGGCATTTATCACGCGCGTCAAAAGCGACATCCTCTTTGTCCCACTCTTTTTCCGCACGTTTGTTAACCTTCTGACGAAGGTTGCGGGTGTCATTCCATTGTTCTTTGTCCATGGCGGCGTTCTGGCGGCTCTGCGCGCTATCACCAGACTCAATAACGAGTTTACTGGTTTCCGCTGTTGCTGAGGCGGCAAAGGCGAACGATGACAGCGCCAGCAGGGCTGTCAGACAAAGGCGTTTGCTTAATGTAGTCATCGCGTTTCCTTTTAAGTGAGTGCAGATAATCACGTTATCCCGTTCAGATTCTACACCAAAGTAAAATTACGTCATACCCGTAGCCAGGGTATGGAAAAGTAAAGGACATCATCAGGTATGATGTCTAAATAAATCCTCATACAACGTTAAATATGATCAAAACCACACTCCTTTTTTTCGCCACCGCGCTCTGCGAAATCATCGGTTGCTTCTTGCCCTGGCTCTGGCTGAAGAAGGGCGGAACGGTCTTGTTGCTCATCCCGGCCGGCGTGGCGCTGGGGCTGTTTGTCTGGCTGTTAACGCTACACCCGGCAGCCAGCGGTCGTGTCTATGCGGCTTACGGTGGAGTCTATGTCTGTACTGCACTGCTGTGGCTGCGCGTGGTGGATGGCGTAAAACTCAGCGCATACGACTGGGCCGGCGCGCTGATTGCCCTGTGCGGTATGCTGATTATTGTTGCGGGATGGGGGCGAGCCTGAGCGCCTGGTTTTTGTGACCGCTCGCTGATTTTATGATCATTATACTTGTATGGTAGTAGTGTAGTTGAGTAAATTTCCAACATCACAACCAACGATGTAAGGAAAGGAATTATGAAGATTGTCGCGGCTGACGTGTTTGTTACCTGCCCGGGGCGGAACTTTGTCACGCTTAAAATCACTACCGACGAGGGGATTATCGGTCTTGGCGACGCCACGCTGAACGGGCGCGAACTTTCCGTAGCGTCTTATCTGAAGGATCACCTCTGCCCGCAGTTGATTGGTCGTGATGCCCACCGCATCGAAGATATCTGGCAGTTTTTCTATAAAGGTGCTTACTGGCGTCGTGGCCCGGTTACCATGTCGGCCATCTCTGCCGTGGATATGGCATTGTGGGACATCAAAGCCAAAGCGGCGAACATGCCGCTCTACCAACTGTTGGGCGGCGCGTCCCGGGAAGGGGTGATGGTTTATTGCCACACCACCGGGCACACCCTTGACGACGTGCTGGAAGATTACGCCCGTCACAAAGAGATGGGTTTTAAAGCGATCCGCGTCCAGTGTGGCGTACCGGGCATGAAAACCACCTACGGCATGTCAAAAGGGAAAGGGCTGGCGTATGAGCCTGCCACGAAAGGAGACTGGCCGGAAGAGCAGCTTTGGTCCACCGAAAAATACCTCGACTTCACTCCAAAGCTGTTTGATGCGGTACGCAGTAAATTTGGTTTCAATGAACATCTTCTGCACGACATGCACCATCGTCTGACGCCCATCGAAGCGGCGCGTTTCGGCAAAAGCATCGAAGAATTCCGTATGTTCTGGATGGAAGACCCCACGCCTGCGGAAAATCAGGCGTGCTTCCGCCTGATCCGCCAGCACACTGTTACGCCAATTGCGGTGGGTGAAGTGTTTAACAGCATCTGGGACTGCAAGCAGCTCATTGAGGAGCAGCTTATCGACTATATCCGTACCACCATTACCCATGCGGGGGGGATCACCGGGATGCGCCGCATCGCGGATTTTGCCTCGCTCTACCAGGTGCGCACGGGTTCACACGGCCCGTCGGATCTCTCGCCCGTGTGCCATGCGGCCGCGCTGCATTTCGACCTGTGGGTGCCGAACTTTGGCGTGCAGGAATATATGGGCTATTCCGAACAGATGCTGGAGGTCTTCCCGCACAGCTGGCGCTTTGATAACGGTTATATGCACCCGGGCGATAAGCCGGGCCTGGGTATTGAATTTGATGAAAAGCTGGCAGCGAAGTATCCGTACGATCCTGCCTATCTGCCGGTGGCCCGTCTTGAAGACGGCACGCTGTGGAACTGGTAAGTGAGGAGCGAACGATGAAAAGCATAGTGATTCAGCAGCCGAACCAACTGGTGATTGAAGAGCGTCCACGCCCGGAACCTGCTGCCGGAGAAGTGCGTGTCAGCATTAAACTGGCTGGGATTTGTGGCTCAGACAGCCATATTTACCGGGGGCATAACCCGTTTGCGAAGTATCCGCGAGTGATCGGCCATGAGTTTTTTGGCGTCATTGATGCTGTGGGCGAGGGCGTCGACAGTTCGCGCCTGGGCCAGCGCGTCTCGGTTGACCCGGTGATCAGCTGCGGGCACTGCTATCCGTGTTCCGTCGGAAAACCGAACGTCTGCACCTCGCTGGTGGTGCTGGGGGTTCACCGTGACGGCGGATTCAGCGACTATGCGGCAGTGCCCGCTAAAAATGCCTGGCCTATCCCGGACGCGATCCCGGATAAACACGCCGTCATGGTTGAACCCTTCACCATTGCCGCCAACGTGACGGGGCAGGCCAACCCCACCGAGCAGGACGTTGCGCTGATATACGGCGCAGGACCGATGGGGCTGGTCACCGTTCAGGCGCTGAAGGGCGTCTACAAGGTGAAGCAGGTTATCGTGGTTGACCGCATCGATGAACGCCTGAAAATGGCCCAGCGCAGCGGCGCGGACTGGGTGTTGAATAACGGCGAGCAGTCGTTGCAGGCCGCGCTGGAGGAAAAAGGCATCAAACCGACGTTAATCATTGATGCCGCCTGTCATCCGGCGATTTTGCAGGAGGCCATTACGCTGGCCTCTCCGGCGGCGCGCATCGTGCTGATGGGCTTCTCAAGCGAGCCAAGCCAGATTGCTCAGCAGGGCATCACCGGTAAAGAGCTGACGATTTTCTCTTCACGCCTGAACGCCAACAAATTCCCGGTCGTCATTGACTGGCTGGAAAAGGGACTTATCGACCCTGAAAAATTGATTACGCACACCTTTGACTATCACCACGTAACAGACGCCATCGAACTGTTTGAAAAAGATCAGCGGCAGTGCTGCAAGGTCTTGCTGACATTCGACAAATAATAATTCACGCGGTTAAGAGCCTGCGCAGACAGGCTCTATGTGGTACGCATCTTACCTTTCAGAGATAGCCATTATGACGCAAATACAACCTCAAAGAACGACCTCCGATCTGGTGAAAGCCGCCGTCTCCGGCTGGCTGGGCACCGCTCTGGAGTTTATGGATTTCCAGCTCTACTCGCTTGGGGCCGCCCTGGTCTTCCATGAGATCTTCTTCCCGGAACAGTCTGCTGCGATGGCGCTGATCCTGGCGATGGGAACCTACGGTGCAGGCTATATTGCGCGCATCGTCGGGGCCTTTATCTTTGGCAGAATGGGGGACAGCATCGGCCGTAAAAAAGTGTTGTTCATCACCATCACGATGATGGGGATCTGTACCACCCTCATCGGTGTCCTGCCGACCTATGCGCAAATCGGGATTTTTGCACCTGTTCTGTTAGTGACGCTGCGCATTATTCAGGGGCTGGGTGCCGGGGCAGAGATCTCCGGAGCCGGGACCATGCTGGCAGAATATGCCCCGAAAGGGAAACGCGGCATTATCTCCTCGCTGGTGGCGATGGGGACCAACTGCGGGACGCTGAGCGCAACGGCTATCTGGGCAGTGATGTTCTTTGCCCTCGATCGTGAACAGCTGCTCGCATGGGGCTGGCGCGTACCGTTCCTTGCCAGTGTGGTGGTGATGATCTTCGCCATCTGGCTGCGGATGAATCTCAAAGAGAGCCCGGTATTTGAGAAAGTCAGCGATACAGAGACCGTGGTTCCCGATACATCTTTAGGTGCCATGTTTAAGAGCAAATCCTTCTGGCTGGCAACAGGTTTGCGTTTTGGTCAGGCGGGTAACTCAGGTCTGATTCAGACGTTCCTTGCCGGTTATCTGGTTCAGACGTTGCTGTTTAATAAAGCGATTCCCACTGATGCGCTGATGATCAGTTCGATTCTCGGGTTTATCACCATCCCACTGTTAGGTTGGCTGTCGGATAAAGTGGGTCGTCGTCTGCCGTACATTATCCTGAATATCTCCGCCATTATTCTGGCGTACCCGATGCTGTCGATCATCGTTGATAAAAGTTATGCGCCGGGCGTGATTATGCTCTCGATCATCGTTATCCATAATTTTGCCGTTCTGGGGCTGTTTGCACTGGAAAACATCACCATGGCGGAGATGTTTGGTTCGCGTAATCGCTTTACCCGTATGGCCATTTCAAAAGAGGCGGGTGGTCTGGTGGCGGTCGGGTTTGGCCCAGTGCTGGCCGGGATCTTCTGCAATATGACCGGCTCCTGGTGGCCGATTGTCGCCATGCTGGTGGCCTATTCCGTGATTGGGCTGGTTTCTGCATTCCTGATGCCGGAAGTGCGTGACCGTGATCTGAGCGCGGCGCAAGATGCAGCGGAAGTCGCGCCAGAAGAGTCCGTAAGCTACGGAGCCGTCTCCTCACGGCGCTGATGGTTTATAACTTGAGTAATTTGTCACACAACTTTCAGCGTGTGTCACACCACATGAACAAAAGTTAATATAAATCAAAATTTCAAACTGAAGTATCAGTATGGTTAATGGCAGTTATTTTTTTACCCCAACTGCCATTCTAGTTGGTGTAGTCAGCAGGCACTGCCGCTCTGGTCAATGAGCGGCAGTGGTTCACAGCGTTCTACTTAACGAGTCTTAATCATGGAAAACCGGTTATTACAGGCGAAAGCCACGCTTCCTCAGTACACTCGCGACGACCTGAAGGCACGCATTGTTCATCTTGGCTTCGGCGCATTTCACCGTGCGCATCAGGCGGTTTATACCGACATTCTCGCAGCGGAACACGGCAGCAACTGGGGTTATTGTGAAGTAAACCTGATTGGCGGCGAGCAGCAGATTGCCGATCTCAACGCGCAGGATAACCTCTATACCGTGGCGGAGATGTCTGCCAATGCATGGACATCTCGCGTGGTCGGAGTGGTCAAAAAAGCACTCCATGCGCAGGTTGACGGGCTGGAGACCGTGCTGGCCGCGATGTGTGAACCGCAGGTGGCAATTGTCTCGCTGACGATCACCGAGAAAGGGTATTGTCACTCACCCGCGACCGGGCAACTGATGTTCGATCATCCGTTAATTGCCGCCGACCTGCAAAACCCCCATCACCCGACATCCGCACCCGGGGTAGTGGTTGAAGCACTGGCGCGCCGTAAAGCTGCGGGTCTGCCTGCTTTCAGCGTGATGTCCTGTGACAACATGCCGGAGAACGGCCATGTGATGCGCAATGTCACCTGTGCTTATGCTCGCGCTGTCGATGGTGAGCTGGCGGACTGGATTGAATCCAGTGTCACCTTCCCGTCAACGATGGTGGACCGCATCGTGCCTGCAGTAACGGTAGACACGCTGAATAAAATCGAACAACTGACTGGCGTGCGCGACCCGGCGGCAGTGGCCTGCGAACCGTTCCGCCAGTGGGTGATTGAAGATAACTTTGTTGCCGGGCGTCCTGAATGGGAAAAAGCCGGGGCCGAGCTGGTGTCAGATGTTATTCCGTTTGAAGAGATGAAGCTGCGTATGCTCAATGGCAGTCATTCATTCCTTGCCTATCTTGGTTATCTGGCGGGTTACCAGCATATCAACGACTGTATGCAGGATGAGAATTACCGCCTTGCCGCGCATAAGCTGATGCTCAACGAGCAGGCGCCGACCTTAAAAGTGAAAGGCGTCGATTTAGGTCATTATGCCGATCTGCTGATTGCTCGCTACAGTAACCCGGCCCTGCGTCATCGAACCTGGCAAATTGCGATGGACGGTAGCCAGAAGCTCCCGCAGCGTATGCTGGATTCTGTGCGCTGGCACCTGGTGCATCAAAAGCCGTTCCCGCTACTGGCATTGGGTGTGGCTGGCTGGATGCGCTATGTTGGCGGTGTGGATGAACAGGGTAATACCATTGAGGTGAGCGATCCGCAACTGGCCGTGATTCAGGCGGCAGTGAAGGGAAGTACCGAGGGGGAAAGCCGTGTGAAAGCCCTGCTTGGCATCGAGGCTATTTTTGGCAGAGAGTTACCTGAAGAGGCTAGCTTTGTGGATGCGGTGATGAGCGCGTATCAGACGTTGCTACAGAAGGGAGCAAAAGCCACGGTGGCACAGTACGCCGCGCAACGATAATTCATCTCATGCCGCCGTTCGCGGCGGCATGTACGGGTACAATTTAGTGCATACCCAGGCGAATCAGTTCAATCGGTTCGAACTTACCTTCGCATCCTTCCACTTCCACCGTTTTGCTACGACGCACTTGCGCGGCATCAAGACCGTCGCTATGGATCGCTTTAATGACCCCAGTATGGCCTGTGCCGTTTATCATGACGCGGCTGCCAGTGGTAATTGCATTACGGTTACGGTCGTATGTCATCATGGTATATTCTCCTCTCTAACTTATCCGTTACGGCGCTAATTCAGGTTTGCCGTTCACGGGGCATATAAATACGCCTGTCCGCGCTTCATGTTTTTGTTTTTGATCAAACTCACACTTTTTTGTTTATTGCATCGAGTGCTGACGGTTCACGACAGCAATTTACAAAGCAGACCGTTATTTTCATAAGCTGATAGTTTCGATAGGGAAGCGTTGAGGGTTGGTTTATATTTCTGATGCCATTCTGGAGGCAGGAAATAACCCTTCATCGGAATAAGGAGTCAGGCTTATGTATAAGAAGATTTTGATGCCTGTTGATGTGTTTGAAATGGAGTTAAGCGATAAAGCGGTACGCCATGCGGCCAACCTGGCAAAGGCTGAGGGTGCGTCGATTACCCTGGTCAACATTCTTCCGGCCAGCAGTCGCTCACTGCTGCGCGGGTTTAACGCTGATATTAAAAAATTTGAAGAGTATATGACCGCTGAATCCGGGAAGAAAATGAACGAGTTAAAGAGACTGTTCGATATCTCCCCTGAGAATATTCACGGCATGGTTCGTTTTGGCAATGTCCGCGATGAAATTATCAAGCTGAGCAAGGAGGGGGAATATGATGTGATCGTCATCGGGTCGAAAAACCCGGGCATCACCACTCATCTGCTTGGTTCAAATGCGGAATCTATTCTGCGCTACGCCACTATTCCGGTATTAGTCGTTCGTTAATTTCTTCGCCGCATCCGTAAGGGGTGCGGCAAATGTTACTCTTCGCTGAACCACTCGCTATTTTCCTGGCGAATAAGCTGCACAGATTCACTAATTTCCTGTAAATGCAGTGTCATCGCTTTTTCCACACCGTCGGCATCGCGTTTTTCAAGCGCACTGAAAATATCATGATGCTGGCGGAGCAGCATTTCCGGCGGGGAGACGTGATCGAGGCTCATGTAGCGCACGCGGTCGATGGTGGCCTTAATGTTCTCGATGGTGTCCCAGGCCAGCTGGCAATCGGCAATCTGCGCCAGTTTCTGGTGGAATTCGTCATCCAGCAGGAAGAAATCATTGAGCTGTTTACGGTCTATCGCAATGCGCTGCTGGTGCAGATTTTGCTCCAGCAGATAACACTGGTTGTCGTTGATAAGCGTTGCAGCACGGCGCGCGACGGCACATTCAATCGCCTGGCGAACAAAACAGCCGTTGCGCACCTGAGAGAGTGAAATTTTGTTCACATAGCTGCCGCGCTGCGGGCGGATCTGAATCAGACCGTTTTCTGCGAGCTTAATAAACGCTTCGCGCACCGGCTGACGGGAAACGTCAAAACGCACGGACACCTCTTTTTCAGAAAGCGGTGTACCCGGTGGGATCAGGCAATGGACAATATCACGTCGCAAAATGCGATAGATTTGCTGGTTTACTGGCTGGGTGGGATTGAGTTGCGATTCAGCGGCCATGAGTTGTCATTTCTCAGAGAGTTAGCCTGAACATACTACCATTCTTTTATAACCCGAAACAGACCCGGCCCGCAGGCCGGGAAGGGCTCAGTTAGCCACGATGGACGCTAAGTCCGGCAAAACTCTGGCTGACCGGCATCATTTCTACGGTGTTGATGTTGACGTGTTTCGGCAGCGTCGCCACCCACCACACCGTTTCAGTGACATCTTCCGGCGTCAGCGCGTTAGCGTTTTCGTAGGTTTTACCCGCTTTCGCGTCATCGCCTTTGAAACGCACGTTGGAGAATTCAGTCCCGCCAACCAGACCCGGTTCGATATCGGTGACGCGAATGGCCGTACCGTGCAGATCGGTACGCAGGTTCAGGCTGAACTGGCGCACAAACGCTTTGGTCGCGCCATAGACGTTGCCGCCCGCATATGGCCAGCTCCCGGCGGTGGAACCAATATTGATAATGTGGCCGCGGTTGCGCTCGACCATGCCCGGCAGCACCGCGCGGGTCATATAGACCAGCCCTTTGTTGTTGGTGTCGATCATGTTTTCCCAGTCTTCAACGCTGGCTTTGTGGGCAGGCTCCATGCCCAGCGCCAGACCGGCATTGTTAACCAGCACATCAATGGCACGCCATTCGGCAGGCAGGTTAGTAATCATCTCTTCAATGGCCGCGCGGTTACGCACATCCAGTTGTGCGGTCAGGATGCTGTCACCCAATTCGTCTTTCAGCTCCTGCAGGCGCTCCTGACGACGGCCCGTTGCAATCACCTTGTGTCCGTTGGCGACGAAGCGACGCGTGATGCTTTCACCAAAACCCGCTGTCGCCCCGGTAACTAAAATAATCATCTCACTGTTCCTCAACGCTTTTTGTGTTGTACTAACATAGCACGGTCGCCGAGGGTGCGTTAAGGCAACATTTGTATGACAGCATTGCAGGGGATGGCGGCCTGGCCTATACACAATATCATTCAAGTTGCATCAAGGCGGCGACGCAGCGAATCCCCAGGAGCTTACATAAGTAAGTGACTGGGGTGAACGAGGAAAGCCAACGCAGAGGCAGCTTGAAGGATGAAGTGTATACTCTGGGAGGATACCCGTACTCAGGAGCAAAAGATGACGGCCACGAATCCCTTTTTTGAAATCAGCCTTTTACCTTACCAGGTACCTCATTTTGATGAAATCAACGATAGCCACTATCGCCCGGCTTTCGATGAAGCGCTTCGCCAGAAGCGGGCGGATATTGACGCCATTGTCTCTCAGACCACTGCGCCAGACTTCACCAACACCGTACTGGCGCTGGAGAAAAGCGGCGCCATGCTCACGCGCGTCAACAGCGTTTTCTTCGCCATGACCTCCGCACACACCAATGCGTACCTGCAGGAACTGGAAGAGCAGTTCTCTACCGAACTTGCCGCGCTGGCGAACGATATCTGGCTAAACGACACGCTTTTCGCACGCGTGGAGAGCGTCTGGCAGGACCGTGCCGCGCTGGACGCTGAATCCCGTCGGTTGGTTGAGGAGACATATCAGCGGTTTATTCTGGCCGGCGCACGTCTGAATGAGACAGAAAAAACCGAGCTGAAGGCGCTTAATACCGAGGCGGCCTCTCTGACCAGCCAGTTTAATCAGCGTCTGCTGGCTGCTGATAAAGCTGGCGGGCTGGTGGTGGATTACGCACACCAGCTTGATGGGCTTAGCGCTGACGAAATCGCTGATGCCGCACAGGCTGCCACCGAGAGAGAGCTTAACGATCGCTGGTTGATCCCGCTCCTGAACACCACCCAGCAACCCGCGCTTTCGGCGCTGCGCAATCGTCAGACGCGGGAAAATCTGTTTAACGCGGGCTGGACGCGTACCCAGAAAGGGGATGAGAACGATACGCGCGCGCTGATCCTTCGTCTTACTGCGTTACGTGCACGTCAGGCTCGCTTGCTGGGCTTTGAGGATTATGCCAGCTGGAGCATTGCCGACCAGATGGCGAAAACGCCAGACGCCGCGCTTACCTTTATGCGTGGCATTGTGCCTGCCGCACGTACCCGCGCGGAACGCGAGCAGGCCGATATTCAGAATGTCATTGATGACGAACAGGGTGGTTTCACCGTGCAGGCCTGGGACTGGGCCTTTTATGCGGAGCGCGTGCGTCAGGCAAAATATGCCCTCGATGAGTCGCAAATCAGGCCGTATTTTGCGCTCAATAACGTACTGCACGATGGCGTATTCTGGACGGCCAGCCAGCTGTTTGGCATCCGCTTTGTGGAGCGCTTTGATATCCCGGTTTATCACCCGGACGTTCGCGTATGGGAAATTTTCGACCACACGGGTGTTGGTATGGCACTGTTCTACGGTGACTTCTTTGCCCGTGACTCCAAGCAAGGTGGGGCGTGGATGGACAGTTTTGTCGTGCAATCCTATGAATTTGCCACCCGTCCGGTTATCTACAACGTCTGTAACTATCAGAAACCGGGTAATGGACGCCCGGCGCTACTCTCCTGGGATGATGTGATTACCCTGTTCCACGAGTTCGGCCATACGCTACACGGGCTGTTTGCCAGCCAGCGCTACGCCACGCTCGCGGGTACCAATACCCCACGTGATTTCGTTGAGTTTCCGTCGCAAATAAACGAACACTGGGCCAGCCATCCTCAGGTATTTGCCCATTACGCCCGTCATTTTGAAACCGGTGAACCGATGCCGGAAGCGCTACGGAGAAGCATGCTGAGTGCGACTCAGTTTAACAAAGGCTATGACATGACGGAGACACTCAGTGCCGCGCTGCTGGACATGAACTGGCACAGTATTCGTGAGCCTGTTGAAAGTGTCGAGGCGTTTGAAGCCGCCGCCCTGAAAAAAGAGGGGCTGGATCTGCCCGCCGTACCGCCGCGTTATCGCAGCAGCTACTTTGCCCATATCTTTGGTGGCGGTTACGCGGCGGGGTATTACGCTTACCTGTGGACACAAATGCTGGCGGACGATGGCTATCAGTGGTTTGTCGAGCAGGGCGGTTTAACCCGTGAAAACGGGCAAAAATTCCGTGAGGCGATTTTATCCCGTGGTAATAGTACAGATTTAGCGGAACTGTATCGTAACTGGCGCGGGCACGATCCAAAGATTGAACCGATGCTGGAGAATCGCGGATTGAGCGCGTAATGCCATAGTTGGCGGGTCATCCAGGGTTAGCGCCCGCTTGACCCGCTCACCGTTGAGGACAAATGGTCATAAAAAAAGCCTGCGTTAAGCAGGCGCTAATGATGATGCATAATTGTTATTCTAATCTTAATTCAAAAAATTAACTGCGAACCCGAGACATCACAAATATTTTTGTGCTGCATCGAGTATTTCCTGAGAGGTAAGTTCCCGATCCGAGGCAACATAGATAACATCATGATCGCCTGTTAAAGACGGAAAACCAGCAGACATTATCTGAAGATTAACCTCTTCGCCATTCGGGTATTCTTCACGTATGGATGTAATGCCCTTAAGCACAGTCATAACTTTGCTCGGTTTACCATTAAAGAACACTATCACCTTTTTCATATATCACCCTGTAATCATTCGTGATTTTTTAAGCTGATGCCGTCCAAAGAGACTGATTTATTCATTGTTTTAACTTTTTCGAAAATTAAAGCAAGCAATATCCTGACTTAACGTGTACTGTGGCAGTCCATTTAATCAGGAGAAGCCTATGTCTGGACGTAAAAATACGCAATTTCGTCGAAATCATTTAGTCAAATGTCCCTGCCCAAACTGCTCGAAAGATTCAGAGCACAGCTATAATCGCGTACAAAAGGGCGCACAGCTTGTTTGCCCATATTGCAATACTCTTTTTAAGTCCTCTCAACGATTTTAAAAAAATAATATCGCCAGAAAATTAAAAAGCAATGCTAAGGACCCGTCTACTCAGGAAAACCGTCATCGTTATCGCGGGTCCGTGGTGATATTATTTATCGCAAAGCGTTACGTTGCCTGCTGCAGGGCCTTTACTGCCGCTAATGATAGCAAACTCGACTTTTTGACCTTCAAAAAGTGTGTTGAAACTGTCCCCCTCAAGGGCGGAAAAGTGGACAAAAATATCTTTACTGCCATCAAGCGGGGAGATAAAGCCAAAGCCTTTATCTTCGTTAAACCACTTAACCAGACCTAAAATTTTTGACGACATATATACTCCATTTGAATGCTTTTAAAGTAGTAACGTTATGATAGGAAACGTATAAACTGTATACGTATGGACTCAAAAGGAGGGGGTATCAGCGATAGCGCCTGGTTATGAGGACTGCTTAGTAAAATGTTACATTCAGTATTGCATCGAACCAACGAGATCATTAATGCACGGACAGGATTAATTAGCAAATTTTATTTTAGCCGTCTGGGCGCGTGTGCTTGCTGAGTGGTCGCGTAGCCGGGCACAGAGCCCGGCTTATGTTCAAATTGCATGACAGCTTACGGAAGCGATAATTTTATTACCACCCATATTACCCATAATCAAATCGAGTAATTTTCGGTATTCCTCCCGGGTAATCACTTCAGCCCGAATTTCGGTGGTTCCTTCTGTTTTCGCTGCCGTTGAATAAATGGCTTTCAGACTTAACGTCAGCTCCTGAGCCATTTTGACGACATTCTGACGCACGGCATCTTCATGCTCATCATTACAGGTCACTTTCAGAACATAACATTTTTCGCCTTCGTGAAGCGCAGGGAGTTGATTAATCCGCTGCGCGGCTTCGCGAAGCAATATGTTAGCACAGAGAATAATTACGCTGGCCATCGCGGCATTCCAGAATTGGCCTAATCCGCATAGCACACCAATTCCGGCCGAACACCACAGCGTTGCCGCGGTATTCAGACCCCGAATATTCATTCCCTCACGCATAATCACGCCTGCGCCGAGGAAACCTATTCCGGAGACGATCTGTGCTGCGATGCGCCCCGGGCTATCAGGAGAAGTGGAGACGGAACTTAAAATAAACACTGCCGCGCCTGTAGCAACCAGTGCATTGGTACGAAGCCCGGCCATCCGCTGGCGCCATTGTCTTTCTGCGCCAATAATTGCGCCCAGCAGCATTGCTGCGAGCAGATGAGAGATATATGGGAACATCATCCTGTCGCCTGTTTACGTTATTCAATAATAAGCGTCAGTGCTAAAGCACTATATGACGCCATTTAAACACTACGTATTTTCAGCGCGACGGCGGCGGGAAGAGTGAATGTGTAAACAGAAACATAGCGATTACCCACAATTATAGCGGTTCTTAAAGTGTCGGGATGCAATCGCGTTGAGATGATTGCTGCCCACCGTTCAGGTAAGCAGCGTGAAATCGCACTAGCTTACCTTCGTATCATATATAAGTGACTTTCCAACGAAGGACTCCTGTGTAAATTTATCGCCAGTATAATAAGGCTTTATAATGAGTAAAGCGAAAAAACAACGTTCGTTATGAATTGTTTAAGTTCGGGGAAAAGTTTTATAGATGTCACCTGATTTTCAACAATACCCGGTATACTCGATTGTATTTATAACAGGCTGTAACATGCTAAGGCAGGCAGTATGTCTCTTCGTTCACTGCGGGCGTTGTGCCTGACCAGTTTTTTCATTGCGGATGTCCGCGATGGTCTTGGTCCTTTTCTCGGTATTTTTCTGACTGAACGTCACTGGTCCCCTGATGATATCGGCATACTGATGACGGCCGGTGGTCTGGCGGGATTATTGGCCACGCTGCCGGCGGGATTTATCACCGACACCTCACGCAGCAAGCGATCCGTGCTGGCGCTGGTGTGCCTGCTCATCACCCTCAGTACGCTCCTGCTCTGGTTTAGCCAGCAGAGCAGCGTTGTCGCTGTTTCGCAAATTGTCAGCGGTATCAGTGCGGCATTTGTGGGGCCGCTGATCGCCGGTATAACGCTGGGGCTGACCGGCCAGGGCGGGTTCAGTGCGCAGATGGGCAGAAATGAGGCGTTCAATCACGGCGGCAACTTTGTCACTGCACTGATTGCAGGCGGCATTGCCTGGTACTGGGGCGTGGGCGGGATCTTCCTGCTGATGACCTGCACGACGCTGCTCACGCTCTGCGCGCTGCTTGCCATTCGCCACGGCGATATCGACAACAACGCCGCGCGCGGGCTGTCATCTCAGGCGAACCTGCCGGTTCCCGGTTTTGCGGTGCTGATGAAAAACCGTGCGCTGTTTGTGACCGGGCTGACGCTGCTGCTGTTCCACCTGGCAAACGCCGCGCTGCTGCCGATGCTGAGCATGAGAGTTGCAGCGGCACCTGCCTCGATTAACCCCGGTTTGTATGCGGCGGGTACCGTCATCATCTCACAGGCCGTGATGATCCCCGTTGCCATCTGGGTCGCACACCGCATAGAACGCTACGGCTACTGGCGCTTAATTATGCTGGCGCTGCTGGTTATGCCGGTGCGCGCGGCGCTGGCGGCATCTACGGACGCGCCGTTAATGATGATACCGGTACAAATCCTCGACGGACTGGCCGCCGGGATCCTGGGTGTCGTGGTACCGTCGTTTATTGTGGTGCTGCTGCGCGGAAGCGGGCACGTTAATGCCGGGCAAAGCGTGGTGATGCTGATGCAGGGGATTGGGGCATCCATGAGTCCGGCGTTAACCGGTACGATCGCCGGTCATTACTCTTTTGCGACGGCGTTCAGCGTACTGAGCGCGATTGCCCTGGTGGCCGTCCTGCTGTGGTGGCGCTGTGCTCATCGGACATGGGAAACTGACAGTTCGCCGGGTGGGGCATAGCCGCCACCCGGCGCTAGGCTTATGCCAGTTCGTTAGGGCACGCTTCGCCCTTTTCCAGCTGTAGTAGATTCCCCAGCGTGGTTTCCGAAATGCTGATCAGCGCTTCGGCAGTCAGAAACGCCTGGTGTCCGGTAAACAGCACGTTATGACAGGCAGACAGGCGGCGGAACACGTCGTCCTGGATCACATCATTAGACTTGTCTTCAAAGAACAGATCGCGCTCGTTTTCATACACGTCCATCCCCAGCGCGCCAATCTTCTGCGTTTTCAGCGCTTCGATGGCGGCCTGAGAGTCAACCAACCCACCGCGGCTGGTGTTGATGATCATCACGCCATCTTTCATCTGGTCAAATGCCGCCTGGTTCAGCAGGTGGTAGTTTTCCGGCGTCAGCGGGCAGTGCAGGGAGATCACGTCAGACTGTGAGAACAGGGTTGGCAGGTCGACGTATTCGGCGCCCAGTTCCAGCGCTGCAGCGCTTGGGTAGGGATCGAACGCCAGCAGACGCATGCCGAAGCCTTTCAGAATGCGCAGGGCGGCGACGCCAATTTTACCGGTGCCGATCACGCCGGCGGTTTTGCCGTACATGGTAAAGCCGGTCAGTCCTTCCAGCGAGAAGTTAGCATCACGGGTGCGCTGATAAGCGCGGTGAATACGACGGTTGAGCGACATCATCATGCCAATCGCATGTTCCGCGACCGCTTCCGGTGAGTACGCCGGCACGCGAACCACCTTCAGACCCAGCTCTTTCGCCGCGTCGAGGTCAACGTTGTTAAAACCCGCGCAGCGCAGGGCGATGTATTTCACCCCCTGTTTTTTCAACTCTTCCAGCACCGGACGACTGCCGTCATCGTTCACAAAAATGCAGACGCCTTCGCAGCCGTGCGCCGTTTTGGCGGTTTTTTCGGACAGCAGAAAGTCGAAAAATTCAAGCTCAAACCCGTAAGCCTCGTTAACATGTTGCAGATACTTTTTGTCGTACTGCTTTGTGCTATATACCGCGAGTTTCATAAGACTTTCTCCAGTGATTTTGCATTCACGTTAGCATGATTAAAATTATCTTACAATTTTTGAAATATTATTGAATTCAATAAGTTCTATCAATTATTCTAGAGCATCTATCCTTAAAAATGGCATTCCCTTCAACTGACTGGCTAAACATGCGACAATGATCGGCAATGTCGGCTTAATTCTTTCGCTAAATCAGGATATTAACTGCCCATGAAGGGTAAATACAAAGCCGCAATTGCGCTTTTACTGCTGTTCATCCTCTTGCCGCTGACGCTGCTGATGACGCTCGCCCAGTGGGTCCCAACGCTTGCCGGTATCTGGCTACCCGTCGGGACACGTATCGCCTTTGAACAAAGCCCCAAAATCACCCGTCACGCACTGGTCATTCCCGATGTTCGCTATCTGGTTGAAGACTGTGAGATTGCCCGGGTCGATAACGTGACGCTGTCACGTCCCAGTCGCTGGAAACTGGATATCGGTGCGCTTGAGCTTAATTCCGCGTGTTTAAGCAAAATCCCTCAGTCTGCACCCTCAACGGTTGCGCCCAAAACGCTGGCACAGTGGCAGGCGGTTTTACCGAAGACCTGGCTTACCGTTCATCGCCTGACGCTCTCGCCCTGGCAACAATGGCAGGGCGAGCTTTATGCCTCGCTGACGCCAGCCAGCCAGGAGATTACCTATAAAGGCGAGCAGGTCAGCATTAAAGGGAAACTTCGTGGACAGTTGCTCTCCGTCAGCCAGTTCGATGTACAGCTTCCCGATCGGCCTCAGCCCATAAAACTGGTGGGCGAGTTCACTCTGCCGCTGGTTCCCGATGGGGTACCGGTTAAAGGCCACGCGGTCGCGACCTTTAACGTGCCACAGCTCACCTCATTGGTCGATGCCGATCTGGACTGGGAGGAAAATCAGGGACAACTGGTGGTGATGGCGCGCGATAACCCCGACCCGCTGCTCGACCTCCCGTGGCAGATCACGGCAGAACAGCTGAATATCAGTGACGGACGCTGGAACTGGGACCTCTCCGGTATGCCGCTGAGCGGGCGAGTTGGCCTGCGAGTCGACAACTGGCAACAGGGACTGGAGAAAGCTACCTTTTCCGGACGTCTCAATGTGCTTACCCAAGGTGATGCAGGGAAAGGCAACGCGGTTCTGAACCTTGGGCCGGGCAGGCTCAGTATGGAAAACAGCGACATGCCGCTGTATCTGAGCGGTGAGGCGAAACAAAACGACCTTATTCTCTACGCCAGACTGCCGGCAAAACTGACCGGAAGCCTTTATGAACCTCAGCTTTCCTTTGAGCCGGGGGCGCTGCTTCGTTCACGCGGACGCATTATTAACTCCCTCAATATTGATGAAATTCGCTGGCCACTGGCGGGCGTCAAGCTCACGCAAAAGGGTGTTGATGGCCGTTTGCAGGCCATTCTGCGGGCCCATGAAAACGAAATGGGCGATTTTGAGCTCCACCTGGACGGCCAGGCCAACGACTTTTTACCCGACAACGGTCTGTGGCAGTGGCGCTACTGGGGAAAAGGGGGCTTTACGCCGATGAATGCGCGCTGGGATGTCGCCGGGAAAGGTGAATGGCGTGACAACCTCATTGAGCTAACTGCGCTCTCCACCGGTTTTGACAAACTTCAGTACGGTACGATGGAAGTCAGCAAGCCGCGTCTGGTGCTGGATCAACCGGTGCGCTGGTTCCGTGACCCCGAAAAACCCACCTTCAGCGGCGCGCTGGCGCTCAATGCGGGACAAACCCGCTTCTCCGGCGGGAGCGTGTTACCGCCCTCAGTACTGACCTTTAGCGTCGACGGAACAGACCCAACGATTTTCCAGTTCAAGGGCGACCTCCATGCAGACAAAATTGGCCCGGTACAGGTAAATGGTCGATGGGATGGGGAACGTCTTCGCGGGCAGGCCTGGTGGCCGAAACAGTCGCTTACCGTATTTCAGCCGCTGATACCACCGGACTGGAAAATGACGCTGCGTGACGGGGAACTCTATGCGCAGGTCGCCTTCTCGGCGGCGGCCGATCAGGGCTTTGAAGCCGGTGGGCACGGCGTGCTGAAATCCGGCAGCGCCTGGATGCCTGATAACCAGGTCAACGGCGTCGATTTTGTGCTGCCGTTCCGCTTCAGCGAAGGGACCTGGTCCCTGGGCACGCGCGGTCCGGTAACGTTGCGCATAGATGAAGTCGAAAACCTGGTGACCGCGCGAAATATTACGGCGGACCTCCAGGGGGACTACCCATGGACCGAGGAAAACCCGCTCCTGCTCACCAACGTGAAGGTGGAAACCCTCGGCGGGAAAATCACCATGCAGCAGCTGAGAATGCCGCAACACGATCCGGCCTTGCTGCGCGTAGACAATATCTCTTCCAGCGAGCTGATTAGCGCCGTCAATCCGAAACAGTTTGCCATGTCGGGGCCGGTCAGCGGGGCGCTGCCGTTCTGGCTGGACAATGAAAAATGGATCATCAAAGATGGCTGGCTGAGCAACCCCGGGCCCATGACGCTGCGTATCGACAAAGATACCGCAGACGCCATTGTGAACGATAATATGGTCGCGGGCGCCGCGATTAACTGGCTCCGCTATATGGAAATTTCGCGTTCGTGGACGAGAATCAATTTAGATAACCTGGGGCAATTAACCATGCAGGCCACCATCAAGGGGACCAGCCGTGTCGATGGCAAAAGCAGCACCGTCAACCTGAACTATACCCATGACGAGAATGTCTTTACCCTCTGGCGCAGCCTGCGTTTTGGAGACAACCTGCAAACCTGGTTTGAGCAACACGCGGCGATACCCGGTCCCCGCAGTTCGACTGGCAAGGAAAGTGAGGAACAACAATGAAAAAGATGGCTGGTGTACTCACCGTTGCCGTTGTCGCGCTACTGAGTGGCTGTACGCCGCGCATTGAAGTCGCGGCACCGAAAGAGCCGATTACCATCAATATGAATGTCAAAATCGAACATGAGATCCACATTAAGGTCGATAAAGACGTTGAAACTCTGCTGAAATCGCGCAGCGATCTGTTCTGAGGACGCCATGAAACGATTAGCTCTGATTTTACTGGCACTGGGGATGAACGTGCAGGCGGCCGCGCTCACCTTAAATGATGCCCGGGCGCAGGGGCGCGTAGGGGAAACCCTGAGCGGGTATCTTGCCCCGATCCAACAGGATGCGGAAACGCTGGCGCTGGTTAACCGTATCAATGCGGCGCGCACGGAAAACTACCAGAAGCTGGCTGACAGCAATAATTTACCGGTCGATGAAGTGGCGAAAATGGCGGGACAAAAACTGGTTGCCCGTGCTCAACCCGGCGAGTATGTGAAGGGCATTAACGGAAAATGGCTGAAAAAATAGTTAGCGGTAGCGCTTGCGGTATTCACCTGGCGAGACGCCAAAACGCTGCTTAAACGCCGTGGAAAAATGGCTATGGTCGGTAAATCCCCAGCTGTAGCCAATCCCCGCCAGCTTTTCGCCATCACTGGTAGAACGCAACACCTGCGCGCACAGATCCAGACGACGGTTTTTAATGTACTGCGCCACCACCAGCCCTTTCTCGGCAAACATGCGGTAGAGGCTGCGCACTGACATACCGCTTTCGGCGGCAATCCATTCCGGACGCAGAGATTCAGACTGAATATGATCGTCGATCAGCGCCACCACATGCTGGAACTGGCGTTCCTTACGCGGCTGAATCAACTCGCGCTGCTGGAAAGCGGGGCGCAGCAGGCAGACCATCGCTTCGATCGCGGCTTCACTCTCCCGGTCACTCAGATCGGCATTGTTCATACTGTCCATTAACAGACGATGACTCAGCTGTACCGTTGGCAAAGAACGGGAAAGGGTGAGCGCGCAGTTGATCTCCTGAAACCGACACTGCTGCTCAATGATCTGACGGGGTACCAGCAGCGAAATCTGACGGGATTTTTCCTGCCAGTTGATTGAGCAGGGGCGGGATGCGTCAAGCAGCGTGATATCACCGGTTTTTAGCACAGAGCGCCGGTCATCCTGCTCAATTTCTGCGCTGCCTTCAAGCTGAAACACGGTATAGAACCAGGCATCATTACTCTGAGCGATCTCCTGACGGGAGCGGAACAGATTCACACCGCCTGCGGTAACGGTACTGAGCTTCAGGCTGCGCGCGTAGCTGGTTTCCAGTTCGCCGAAGAATTTTCCCTCCAGAGGACGCGCGTTAAAGCGCCCGCAAACCTGGTTAATTTGCGCCAGCCACTGCTGATACTGTTCCTGCTCGCTTGCACACGCCATCGTTTCTCTCACTGCGCCGTCAACGTTTTCGCATTGTTGCATTTGTGTTGCATTTTGTCAGAGCTATGAGGCTGACTATAGGAAAGAACACTCACCGGGAACAGTGATATAAGGCGGAATTATCACGATTTGCGGAGCCTGTCACAGGTGGCAAAGCGAATGTCACACAGACAAAAGCGAGAATGCGAAACCCCTCTTAGACTGGATCAACACCCGACGAATAATAACGAAGGAGTACCCTATGTCTGAATCACTGGTGGCAATCCAACCTGCTGTGCAGCAGTTTTTAGACCGACATCATGGCCTGTGGATCGAAGGGCGTCAGGCCGCATCAGACAGTGAAAAACGGCTGAATGTCTACAACCCGGCCACGGGTGAGGTGATTGCCTCGACTGCCGATGCCAGCGTTGACGATGTTGACCGCGCCGTGATGTCCGGCTGGCGCGCGTTTGTTGCCCGCAGCTGGGCCGGAAAATTACCGGCGGAACGCGAGCGGATCTTGCTCCATTTTGCCGATCTGGTTGAGCAGCACAGTGAGGAGCTGGCTCAGCTTGAAACGCTGGAGCAGGGCAAATCCATTAACATTTCCCGCGCTTTTGAAGTTGGCTGCACCCTGAACTGGATGCGCTACACCGCCGGGTTGACCACCAAAATCGCGGGCAAAACGCTGGACCTCTCCATCCCATTACCACAGGGGGCCCGCTACCAGGCGTGGACGCGCAAAGAGCCGGTTGGCGTGGTGGCCGGAATTGTACCCTGGAACTTCCCACTAATGATTGGGATGTGGAAAGTGATGCCTGCGCTGGCCGCGGGCTGTTCCATTGTGATTAAACCGTCAGAAACCACGCCGCTGACCATGCTGCGCGTGGCGGAGCTGGCCAGCGAAGCGGGCATCCCGGACGGGGTGTTCAACGTCGTAACCGGGAGCGGCGCGGTGTGTGGCGCTGCGTTGACCTCCCATCCGCACATTGCGAAAGTGAGTTTTACCGGTTCAACGGCAACGGGTAAGCAAATTGCCCGCACGGCGGCGGACACGTTAACCGGGGTGACCCTGGAACTGGGCGGGAAAAACCCTGCCATCGTGTTGAAAGATGCCGACCCTGCCTGGGTGATTGAAGGCCTGATGACCGGCAGCTTCCTGAATCAGGGACAGGTCTGTGCGGCAAGCTCCCGCATCTATATCGAAGCGCCGCTGTTTGACACGCTGGTCAGCGGGTTTGAACAGGCGGTGAAATCGCTGAGCGTCGGGCCGGGCATGTCGCCGGAAGCCTTTATTAACCCGCTGGTTTCGCGTGCGCATTGCGACAAGGTGCAGACTTTCCTCGATGAAGCGAAGTCCCGTCATGCGGAACTGATCGCCGGTAACCGTGGCCCGGAAGGTAAAGGCTATTACGTTTCACCAACGCTGGTGGTGAACCCGGATGCCGCGCTGAGGCTCACTCGTGAAGAGGTATTTGGCCCGGTGGTCAACCTGGTGCGAGTGGCCGATGGTGAAGAGGCGCTCCAGCTGGCAAACGACACCGAGTATGGCCTGACGGCCAGCGTCTGGACGCAGAATATCAGCAAGGCGCTGGAATATACCGACAGGCTGCAGGCGGGTACCGTCTGGGTAAACAGCCATACGCTGATCGACGCTAACCTGCCGTTCGGCGGGATGAAACAGTCTGGCACCGGACGCGACTTTGGCCCGGACTGGCTGGACGGCTGGTGCGAAACGAAGTCGGTGTGCGTGCGGTATTAAAAAACAAGCCGGGTGGCGGCTACGCCTCACCCGGTTTTATTAACGGGACCACCGATCCCGCCCGGCCTCTTTCGCCCGATACAACGCCGCGTCAGCGCGGGCGATGATCTCGGGACCCGCCAGACCGTCCTCCATTCCCGCAATCCCCATGCTGGCGGTGACAACCCCGCTAACCTTCGAGCCACTGTGCGGTATCGCGGCTGAATACAACCCCTCCTGAATGCGTATAGCAACCTGTTCTGCCATGTTCTCCGGACAGTCAAACAGGATCACTACAAACTCTTCACCACCGTAGCGAGAAACAACGTCGTGAGGTGTACGTACTGATTTTTTCAGCACCTGCGCTACCTGCGCCAGGCAGTCGTCACCCGCCTGGTGGCCATAAGTGTCGTTGTAAAGTTTGAAATAGTCGACATCCAGCATAATCAGCGAGAAGGCTTTTTTCTGATCAACCGCGTTTTCCAGCACGGTTTCCATGGCCCGGCGGTTTGCCGTCTGGGTTAACGCATCCAGATGCGCCAGCGCGTCCAGCCGCAGAATGAGTCGCTGATTCTGCTGGTTACGTCGCCAGGCTTCTTCGAACCAGTTCAGGAGGATAAAGCGCCCGCAAATCAGGATCAGGGTGAATACCACCCAGATCACGGCAAAGCGCAGGTTAACGCTCTGGTTCAGGGCGATGCTTGCAGACGGCAGGGCGATCCAGAGCGGCAGGACAAAAGAGAGCAGCCCCGACGGGTGAAAATAGAGCGCGGTCATTCCCGCGAGCAACAGAATCACGAAGATTGGCCAGGCGTGAGGAAGCTGAACAACCGTGATCAACAAATAACTACACAGTGACCACAGCAGGCTGCAGATAAACAGCACGACACTGATCCCGACGATACGTCGCCAGGCCATAACCATCAGCGCGGTTGAAAGGATAATGACCCCCAGCATTGAGGTATCGACCATCATCGTAAGGTATTTCGTTGCACCGACCTGGCTGTCGATGTTACCGAACAAGACGTTGCGCAGCAGGAGCATCAGCGCAAAGCTCACGTTCACGAAAGCCAGCCACGGTAGATTCATCGACAGGCCATGGTGCACCATGGATTTTCGGGTGGGCCAGGTGGCTAGCTCGGGTGGTGTATTGCGTCTTTTTTCCATAAAGGTTGTTTACCCGTCCGGGGGCGTGAAGGTGAGATATCATTAACTATAAGCAGGTTGGATGAATCATCAAAATGAAAGGCAAAAAAACCGGGCATTACGCCCGGCTGCTGATTATTTCTGTTCGTCTTTTTTCCTGCCGAGCGTTGGCGTCTCGTCAAAGAAGTTCCACGGTTTAAGCAGAGTATGTACCCATTCCGTCGGCATGATCGGCCACTCTTCGGCACGGGCGACGTGGGTTGTCCCTGTGGTCATCCAGACGACGTCATCCTGGTTATTCAGTGACTCGTTATCTTTGCTGTACTGCCCCAGGCCCGTATCGTGGATTGAACGGTTAGGGAATTTCCCTTCCGGGTACAACTCATCAGGATGGTAACGGGTGACCCACAGCTGCTTATCCATAAAGCTCAGCCGGTGGTAAATCCACTCGTCCGGGGCAAACTTCGCGCCCGTCGCTACCGGGTGTGTACCGCCCGCGTAAGGGATAATCTGGTACGAGACCGGGTTGCCCATGCGGTTCTCTTTGCTGGTATTGCTTAACAAGCGAATAGTGCCCGGGTCGAATTTCTGTGCCGCCTGCTGCTCGGTATCAATGTCGTACTGATTGATCTGCATGGTACTGGTGCGCGGGCCACCGGCGGTGTTAGGTTTAACCTCCGGATCCATCGCTACCAGTTTATTGTTGATGCCATCCACATCCATATCAAGACGGAAGTTATAGATATGCTGGTGGGTGGTACCCACGATGTTGTGATCGATCAGTGTGCCGTATTTGGTGTCGTCTTTCGCGGTGGCGTCATGCATGGTTTTCGCCAGTACGCCTTTCACCGCTTCGATACCCGTCGCACCAGCATCAATTCCAATGGTGCCATTTTCATGGAATACCCAGTCGAAGATGTAATCGTAGTTACCGACAGTACTCACCCAACGTACCACCAGTTCACGACGCTCGGTGCTGACGTTTGGCTGTCCCATCTCCTGGTGTTTGTATTCCGGCCCGGCGTAGCGTTCGAAAATGGCGATTGCGCGCGGGATCTCCATTGGCGCACCGGTGTAATCCGGGATCGTTTCATTGAGCATCACGGCGTTAGACGGCACGTCTTTCCCCCGTACCAGCGAAGAGGTCAGGGTGCCCATGCCATAGTCGCCGGAATCCAGATAGGCTTTGAAATACCAGCCCACGTCCGGGTCGCCGTAAGGGACGATCATGCCACCTAAGGAGCCCTGATACATAACCTGGCGCTTTTTGCCGTTATCGTTGTACGTCACAGTCGAAATCATCGGGCCGACGCGGGAATCCAGGCTCAGGTGGAAATCCCAGTTCTGCCAGTGCACCATATCACCGGTAATGGTGTAGTTCTTGCCTTCTGGCTCGACGATCTCAAGGGGCTTTTTCGTTGTTTCGATACGGTCACGGCCGTCATACGGACGCGGAGCCATGGGAACCGGAATAACAGCGCCTTCTTCAATTTTCTGGATTTTTTTCTGCTCAAGATCGACTACGGCCACCAGGTTTTCAATCGGATGCGCCCAGTAGTTACCGTCACCGACGTCCAGGTAGCTGACCACTTTCAGCAGGCGATCTTCCTGCTTCAGGCCGTCTTTACCGTCGAAATAGCCGACGGTCAGCGGCGTGGTAATCACTTTCTTCGTATCGGTGATACCGTGTTTTTTAAGCACCTCTGCAAACTCAGTGCTCTCGTTGATGATCTGCTGAACCGCGGTGAAGTCATCCAGCAGCACCATGCCGTGTGCGTCTTTTACCGGTTCCCAGCTCAGGATCTTTTTGTCCTTCAGATCCACCCGGCTTTCGATAACGTGCTTCCCGTCGAGCATAACCACGTTCGCCTGGCGGGGAGAATCCACTGCCGTACCGTTAAGCACAAAGTCCCACACTTTGGTCTTATCTGGCTCAGCAAGGGCAATCTGGGTAAAACGGGTATTCGGTTTGAAATCCGCAGAGGTTTTGACGATCTCTACGGCTTGTTTGATTTCGTCAGCCGTTAGCGCGTTTAACGGGTGAGGGCGTTTTTCAACCTGGAAAGTCTGGTCGAGGCCGGACTGGAAAACGTCGTTGATGAAGGTGTCAGAGATAAAGGCCTTTTTGCCTTTCATCACCACCGGTACCTGCAGCTTGAGGGTTTTACCGTTGACGATAGCGGTTTTCGCCCCCGGTTTGACCTTCACAAAAGCACCGTCTTTCGCGATGGTGAACAGTTGTGCGTAATCATCCCACTGGACATCCGCGCCAAAGTCCTGCAGCGTTTTGTCCATCGGGACCATGTGCGCCTCGCTGCCGTGAGCGAAAACAGGGGATTGCCAGGCGCAACACAGCGCAACAGCCATAGCCAGTGCCGTTCTACGGGCAGAAAAAGAAGAATTGCTTCCCATCGTAGACCTCATCTTGTTGTGTTTATTGTGTGGTGACAGCCTTATCCTGACAGGCGCCTGAGAAAAGCGTTTGCCTGCATCTGCCAGATTATTTGTCAGTCTTGCCAGGTTAAAAAAAGACCGGGGTGGCATCACACCCCGGTCAACGTGCGAGAGAGAAAAGAGTCAGGCGTCACCCTGCTGGCGCGCCACCAGCGTCAGAATGGAGTAGAGCGCCACGGCCTGCTGATGCTGGTTAAAAATCTCAACGGCCCACTCCACCACGCCCGTCGGTTTTTCCTCGGCGGTGCGTTGTTTCTTCAGCGTTTTACGTTTGCAGGTCAGGCGCACCTGAATGGTATCGCCCGGTTTAACCGGCTCGATAAAGCGCAGGTTTTCCATGCCGTAGTTGGCAATCACCGGCCCGACACCCGCATCAACGAACAATCCTGCTGCGGCGGAAATCAGGAAATAACCGTGGACCACGCGTTCGCCAAAGATTGACTCTGCCGCGCCAATCTTGTCCATGTGCGCGTAAAAGTGATCGCCGCTCAGGCAGGCAAAGTTCACGATATCCGCTTCTGTGAGCGTACGACGCGGCGTCAGCAGGCTGTCGCCCGGCTGCAACTCCTCGAAGTATTTACGGAACGGATGAACGCGGTCTTCCTGCACGTCGGCACCGCGCACCCACTGTTTGCCAATGGCAGCCAGCATGGATGGACTGCCCTGAATGGCGGTGCGCTGCAGATAGTGCTTCACTGCCCGCAGGCCGCCCAGCTCTTCACCGCCGCCCGCGCGACCTGGACCACCGTGGACCAGTTGAGGAAGCGGAGAACCGTGGCCGGTAGACTCTTTCGAGGATTCCTCATTGAGGACCTGAATACGTCCGTGAGCGCGTGCCGCGCCGGCAATAAACTGGCGGGCGGTTGCCAGATCCGCAGTGACCAGCGTCCCGGCCAGGCTTCCACCGCCCGCGCGGGCAAGCTGCATCGCGTGGACTGCATTGCGATACGGCATCAGGGTCGCAACCGGACCAAAGGCTTCAGTCGCGTGAACTGCCGGTGTTTCATCCGGCTGCGGACAGAAAAGCAGGGTCGGTGGGAAGAAGGCACCAGTAGCCTGCAAATCCGCTTTGCCCCCCAGGCGGATTTCACAGCCTGCGGCAACCAGCTGATCCACTTTCTCCTGAACGTCCGCACGCTGTTCGCTGTTCACCAGCGCGCCCATTTTCACCCCTTCCTGCGCCGGGTCACCCACCACGACTTTTTCAAGACGCGCAATCAGCGCCTGACTGACGGCATCGAGCTGGCTTTGCGGGACGATAATCCGGCGAATGGCCGTACATTTCTGTCCGGCTTTGGCGGTCATTTCACGGACCACTTCCCGAATGAACAGGGCAAATTCTGGCTGGTCTGGCGTAACGTCTTCCCCGAGTACGCAGCAGTTCAGGGAGTCAGCTTCCATGGTGAAGGGAATGGAATTCGCCACAATATTCGGGTGCACACGCAAGCTTTGCCCGGTACTGGCGGAGCCGGTAAACGTCACCACGTCCTGGCTGTCGAGATGATTCAGCAGATCCCCTGCGCCACCGCAGATCAGACTGATGGCGCCGTCCGGTACCAGGCCGCTGTCGATAATGGATTTCACCATCGCCTGGGTCACCTGCGCTGTGGCGGTAGCGGGTTTGATGATGGCAGGCATCCCGGCGAGCCAGGTAGGGGCCAGTTTTTCCAGCATGCCCCAGCACGGGAAGTTAAAGGCGTTGATATGAACCGCCACGCCCGATTTTGACGTCAGGACATGGCGTGCGGCAAAACCACCTTCCTTCGACAGAGGGATCAACTCATCCTCAGGCCACAGTGTGTCATCCGGCAGTTCGCGGCTGCCCAGGCTGGCATAGGTGAAGAGGGTACCGATACCGCCTTCAATATCCACCCAGCTGTCTGCCTTTGTCGCCCCGGTCTGGGCGGACAGGGCATAAAACGTCTCTTTGTGACTAAGCAGATGTTTCGCCACCGCCTTCAGCATGGCAGCACGTTCGATAAAGGTCATTTTGTGAAGTGCTTCGCCGCCGTGCTCAATGACATAGCGACGGGCGGCCGCCATATCCAGCCCTTCGCTGGTCACGCTCCACAGCGCTTCGCCAGTGATGGCGTGATGAATAGTGCGTTCGCGGCCCCGGCCAGACTGCCAGGTACCGGACAAGAAGCTGGCTAACTGCTGCATCGCTTATCTCCAAATGTTACGAAAATTCACCATTAATAGTTTGATCGTGAATCATAAAAATCAAGCTGAGTTTTAATGATTTGTTAACATTGTGATCCGGCACTGATGAAGTGCAGTGCGCAAAAGCCCGGATGTTAGGGTGTGCTGTAAAAGCCTTGCGAGCGGCATCACAAAACCAGGAAACAATTCTTGGGGTTATATTTAACCTTTGTGTAACTTTTAAAAAACAAAGTGATTCAACATTTCGCTTTAGATTGCAAACTAACGAATCATAAAGGTGATGACGTGACGCAAGAACAACGGTTTGAGCAGCGCATAGCGCAGGAGACGGCGATAGAGCCCCAGGACTGGATGCCTGAGGCCTACCGCAAGACGCTGATCCGCCAGATTGGCCAGCACGCGCACTCCGAAATTGTCGGCATGCTGCCCGAAGGTAACTGGATCACCCGCGCACCGACGTTGCGTCGTAAAGCGATCCTGCTGGCGAAAGTGCAGGACGAAGCCGGACACGGTTTGTACCTGTATAGCGCGGCAGAAACGCTGGGCTGCGCGCGGGAAGACATCTACCAGAAGATGCTCGACGGCAAGATGAAATACTCCTCCATCTTCAACTACCCAACCCTGAGCTGGGCCGATATCGGCGTGATCGGCTGGCTGGTGGACGGCGCCGCCATCGTTAACCAGGTGGCGCTGTGCCGGACCTCTTATGGGCCGTATGCCCGCGCAATGGTGAAAATCTGTAAAGAAGAGAGCTTCCACCAGCGTCAGGGCTTTGAAGCCTGCATGGCGCTGGCGCAGGGTAGTGAAGCCCAACGCCAGATGCTCCAGGACGCCATCAACCGTTTTTGGTGGCCGGCACTGATGATGTTTGGGCCGAACGATGACAACTCGCCGAACAGCGCCCGCAGCCTGGCCTGGAAAATCAAACGCTTCGGCAATGACGAACTTCGCCAGCGTTTTGTCGACAACACCATTCCCCAGGTGGAGATGCTCGGCATGACGGTGCCCGATCCCGACCTGCGTTTTGACGACGAGAGCGGTCATTACCGTTTCGGCGAGATCGACTGGCAGGAATTTGAAGAGGTGATTAACGGGCGTGGCATCTGTAACCACGAACGCCTGGCCGCCAAACGCAAGGCCTGGGAAGAGGGGGCGTGGGTGCGTGAAGCTGCACTGGCGCACGCAGAAAAACAACATGCCCGCAAAGTGGCTTGAGAGGAATCACGATGAGCAATGTCTACTGGCCGCTGTACGAAGTGTTCGTACGCAGCAAACAAGGTTTGTCCCACCGTCACGTGGGAAGTCTGCATGCCGCTGACGATCGCATGGCGCTGGAAAATGCGCGTGATGCTTATACCCGCCGCAGCGAAGGGTGCTCCATCTGGGTGGTCAAGGCGAGCGAGATTATCGCTTCCCAGCCGGAAGAGAGCGGCGAGTTCTTCGACCCGGCGGAAAGCAAGGTCTACCGCCACCCGACGTTTTACACCATTCCTGATGGCATCGAGCATATGTGAGGTTGGGGATGAAAACAGTCACTGCATATGCCCTTCGTCTGGGCGACAACGGTCTGGTGCTTTCGCAGCGTCTCGGCGCCTGGTGCGGTCACGCACCGGAGCTTGAGATCGACCTCGCGCTGGCCAATATCGGTCTCGACCTGCTGGGTCAGGCGCGCAATTTCCTGACCTATGCCGCGGAGCTGGAAGGTCAGGGCGATGAAGACACGCTGGCATTTGGGCGTGACGAGCGTCAGTTCCGCAATTTACTGCTGGTGGAGCAGCCGAACGGCAACTTCGCCGACACGATTGCTCGTCAGTACCTGATGGATGCCTGGAATGTGGCGCTATATGAACGCCTTGCACACAGCAGCGACAGTCAGCTTGCCGCCATTGCCGCAAAAGCCATTAAAGAGGCGCGCTACCATCTGCGCTTTAGCCGTGGCTGGCTGGTGCGCCTGGGCGATGGCACCGAAACCTCCGCGCAAAAAATGCAGCAGGCCATCGATAACCTGTGGCGCTTTACGGCCGAACTGTTCGAAGCCGATGACGTTGAGCTGGAGCTGATTGCCTCCGGCGTGGCGGTTGAACCGCGCACCTTGCGCCAGCCGTGGGAAAGCGAAGTGTTTGCCGGCCTGGCAGAAGCCAACCTGAAGGTACCCGACGAAGTGGCGTATCGCACCGGAGGCAAGAAAGGGCTACATACCGAACATCTGGGCCCGATGCTGGCGGAAATGCAATATCTCCAGCGCGCGTATCCGGGTCAACAGTGGTAATAGCGGAGGTCATGATGCAGCGTTTTGCTGAGATTGCACCTGCGGAGATCCCGCAGATCTGGTCGCTGTTAAGCCAGATCCCGGACCCGGAAGTGCCCGTGTTAACCATCACCGATCTGGGCATGGTGCGAAGCGTCGCACCGCAAGGTGAAGGCTGGGTCATTGGCTTCACGCCGACCTACTCAGGTTGCCCGGCGACGGAACACCTGCTGGGTGCTATCCGCGAAACGATGACCGCACACGGGTTTACGCCGGTTCATATTGTGCTCCAGCTTGAACCCGCCTGGACCACCGACTGGATGACCGCCGATGCCCGCGAGCGTCTGCGTGAATATGGCATCAGCCCGCCGGTCGGCCACAGCTGCCATGCCCATGCGCCCGCTGAGGTGACGTGTCCGCGCTGTGCGAGCACCGATACCTCGCTTATCAGTGAATTTGGTTCAACGGCCTGCAAAGCGCTCTATCGCTGCAACACCTGCCGTGAGCCTTTCGATTATTTCAAATGTATTTGAGGCTGCCATGACAACGTTTCATTCATTAACAGTGGCAAAAGTGGAACCCGAAACCCGTGATGCGGTAACGATCACCTTCGCGGTGCCGCAGGAATTACAGGACGCGTACCGCTTTCGTCCGGGGCAGCACCTGACCCTGAAAACGAAACTGGGCGGGGATGAACTGCGCCGCTGTTACTCCATTTGCCGGAGTAGCGCACCGGGTGAGATCAGCGTGGCGGTCAAAGCCATCGAGGGCGGACGATTCTCCCGCTATGCCCGGGATCAGATTAAACAGGGTATGGCGCTGGAGGTGATGGTTCCTCAGGGCCAGTTTGGCTACCAGCCGCAGGCGGAACGTGAAGGACACTATCTGGCGATTGCCGCAGGCTCCGGGATCACCCCGATGCTGGCGATTTTATCCGCAACGCTTGCCACCGAACCGAACAGTCATTTCACCCTGATTTACGGCAACCGCAGCAGCCAGAGCATGATGTTCCGCCAGGCCCTGGCGGACCTGAAAGACAAATACCCGCAGCGGCTGCAGCTGGTCTCCATCTTCAGCCAGGAGCGTCTGGATAGCGATCTTCTCCATGGTCGTATTGACGGGGAAAAACTGCAGGCACTGGCGAAAACGCTGATCAACTTCCGCCAGTACGATGAAGCGTTTATCTGCGGTCCGTCGGCGATGATGGATGAGGCTGAAAGCACATTAAAAGCGCTGGGGATGCCGGAAAAAGCCATCCATCTGGAACGTTTTAATACGCCAGGCTCTGCGGCTAAACGCACGGTTAGCGTGCAGGCTGAGGGGCAGAAAGTCACCGTTCGTCAGGACGGCCGTGACCGTGAAATCACCATGACGGCGGACGATGAAAGTATTCTTGATGCCGCACTGCGCCAGGGGGCGGATCTGCCGTATGCCTGTAAAGGCGGCGTGTGCGCCACCTGTAAATGTAAAGTGCTGCGCGGCAAAGTGGACATGGTGACCAACTATAGCCTGGAGCCGGACGAACTGGCCGCCGGGTATGTGCTGAGCTGTCAGTCGCTGCCGTTAACCGCTGACGTGATCGTCGATTTCGACGCGAAGGGGATGGCATGAGCGAACTGATTGTCACCCGCCATGGCCGCGTGTTGCAGCTGACGCTGAACCGTCCGGCGGCACGCAACGCCCTCAACAATTCGCTGCTGACGCAGATTGCGGAACAGCTTGAGGCGGCGGCCTGTGATAGCGGCATTTCTGCCTGCGTTATTTATGGCAACGAGCGTTGCTTCGCGGCCGGGGCGGATCTCAACGAAATGGCAGATAAAGACTTGCCGGCCACGTTGAACGATATCCGTCCGCAGCTGTGGAAGCGGATAGACGCATTTAACAAACCGCTGATTGCCGCCGTGAACGGCTTCGCGCTGGGGGCTGGATGTGAACTGGCACTGCTCTGCGACGTGGTGATCGCCGGGGATAACGCGCGTTTCGGTCTGCCGGAAATCACCCTCGGGATTATGCCTGGCGCGGGCGGCACGCAGCGTCTCATTCGCAGCGTGGGTAAATCCCTCGCCAGCAAAATGGTGCTGACCGGGGAAAGTCTCTCCGCGCAACAGGCGCTGAGTGCTGGGCTGGTCAGCGATGTGTTCCCGGTCTCCCTGACGCTGGAGTATGCCCTGAAGCAGGCGGCATTGATGGCGCGTCATTCGCCGCTGGCATTGCAGGTCGCGAAACAGGCGCTGCGCCAGTCTCAGGAAGTGCCATTGCAGGCAGGATTGGCACAGGAACGTCAGCTTTTTACGCTGCTTTCCGCGACCGAAGACCGCCGGGAAGGTATCAATGCCTTCTTACAGAAACGCACCCCCGACTTTAAAGGACGCTAATTGTGGAATTTATCCTGAGTAACGTAGAGCAAGGCGTAATGACCATTACGCTGAACCGCCCGGAGCGTCTGAACAGCTTTAACGACGTGATGCATCAGCAGCTTTCGGAGTGCCTGAAACAGGCCGAGCGTGATGACACCATCCGCTGTCTGCTGATCACCGGGGCAGGACGTGGTTTCTGTGCCGGTCAGGATCTGAATGACCGCAATGTCGACCCCAACGGCCCGGCGCCGGATCTGGGCATGTCCGTGGAGACGTTTTACAACCCGCTGGTGCGCCGCCTGGCAAAACTGCCGAAGCCGGTCATCTGCGCGGTCAACGGCGTGGCGGCCGGTGCCGGGGCTACGCTGGCGCTCGGATGCGACATGGTCATTGCGGCGCGTTCCGCCAACTTTGTGATGGCCTTCAGCAAGCTCGGGTTAGTCCCGGACTGCGGCGGCACCTGGCTGCTGCCACGCGTTGCCGGACGCGCTCGCGCCATGGGGCTGGCGCTGCTGGGGGACAAACTCAGCGCCGAACAAGCGCAGGCCTGGGGGATGATCTGGCAGGTGGTGGACGACGAGCAGCTTTCCGCCACGGCACAGCAGATGGCGCTGCATTTTGCCTCACAGCCGACGTTTGGTCTGGGGTTGATCAAGCAGGCCATCAACGCGGCGGAAACCAACACCCTCGATGCGCAACTCGATCTCGAGCGCGACTATCAACGCCTGGCCGGGCGCAGCGACGACTACCGCGAGGGCGTCAGCGCCTTCCTGGCAAAGCGCGCGCCGAACTTTACGGGGAAATAAGATGTTGAACATACGCACTGTCGCCGTGATTGGCAGCGGCACGATGGGCGCCGGAATTGCCGAAGTCGCGGCCAGCCATGGTCACCACGTCCTGATATACGACATCTCCGCAGATGCGATCTCGCGCGCCATTGACGGCATTCGCCAGCGTCTGGCTTCCCGGGTGACGCGAGGAAAACTCTCCGCAGATGCTGGCAGCCAAATCCTGGCCAGACTGCTGCCGGTGACCGATATCGAGGCACTCTCGGCGGCAGATCTGGTGATTGAAGCGGCTTCTGAGCGTCTGGAGGTGAAAAAGGCGCTGTTTGCACAGCTGGCCGCGGTCTGCCCGGCTCAGACGGTGCTGACCAGTAACACCTCGTCTATTTCAGTTACCGCGATTGCGGCCGACGTGCACCACCCGGAGCGCGTGGCGGGACTGCATTTCTTTAACCCGGCACCGGTAATGAAGCTGGTGGAAGTGGTCAGCGGGCTGGCGACCTCTCCGGAAGTGGCCGATGCGCTGTGCGAGCTGGCGCTCAACTGGGGGAAACAACCCGTTCGCTGCCAGTCAACGCCGGGGTTCATCGTGAACCGCGTTGCACGTCCGTTCTACTCTGAAGCCTGGCGCGCACTGGAAGAACAGGTGGCCGCGCCGGAAGTGATTGACGCCGCACTGCGCGAAGGCGGCGGTTTTCCGATGGGGCCGCTGGAACTCACAGACTTGATTGGTCAGGACGTTAACTTTGCAGTGACCTGTTCGGTGTTTAACGCCTTCTGGCAGGAACGCCGTTTTCTGCCTTCGCTGGTCCAGCAGGAGCTGGTGCTGGCGGGGCGACTCGGTAAAAAAAGCGGAAAGGGCGTTTACGACTGGCAAGGGGATAAACCCGACGTGCAGTGGGTCGAGGACGTGGATGACAGTTATCGTCCGATGCGCATCGAAAAGAAAAGTGACGGTGTCACTGAAATTGACGATGTGTACCTGATGGAAACGCAGGGTGAAACCGCTCAGGCGCTGGCGTTGCGCCTTAACTGCCCGGTGGTGATGGTTGACCGTATTGAGCGCGATGTGGCGGTGATTGCGGCGGCAGCCAGCAACCCGCAGACCGCGACGTTAAAAGCCATCTGGTACCTGCAACAGCAGGGCAAACGGGTCGTACAAATTGCCGATTATCCGGGCATGCTGGTCTGGCGCACGCTGGCGATGATTGCCAACGAAGCGCTGGATGCCCTGCAAAAAGGGGTGGCCAGCGAGAAGGATATTGATACCGCCATGCGCCTCGGCGTGAACTACCCGAGCGGTCCGATTGCCTGGGGGGAGCGTCTGGGCTGGCAACGTCTGCTGACGCTGCTGGAGAACCTGCAACGTCATTACGGTGAAGAACGTTATCGTCCCTGTTCACTGCTGCGCCAGCGTGCGCTTCTGGAGAGTAGCTATGAGTCCTAACGCCTGGCATAACGCCCGCACGATGTACGAAAAGGACGCCTGCGCGCAGGCGCTTGGAATCGACATCATTGAAATGGACGAAGGCTATGCGGTGGTGACGATGACCATCACCCCGCAGATGCTAAACGGCCACAAAACCTGTCACGGCGGACAGCTTTTCTCGCTGGCGGACACCGCCTTTGCCTACGCCTGCAACAGCCAGGGGCTGGCGGCGGTCGCCTCCGGTTGCTCGATTGATTTTCTGCGTCCGGGCTTTGCCGGGGATACGCTGACCGCCACCGCGCGGGTAAAGCATCAGGGCAAACTCACCGGCGTGTATGACATTGAAATTCAGAATCAACAACAGAAAACCGTCGCCCTTTTTCGCGGAAAATCGCACCGCATTGGCGGCAGTGTGACAGGAGAAGCCTGATGCGTGATGCATTTATTTGTGATGGCGTACGAACCCCGGTGGGGCGTTACGGCGGCGCACTTTCCGCAGTTCGCGCTGACGATCTGGGGGCCGTTCCGCTGCGGGCGCTGCTGGCGCGTTATCCGCAGCTTGATCTGGAGCGGATTGATGATGTGATCCTCGGTTGCGCCAACCAGGCGGGGGAAGACAACCGCAACGTGGCGCGCATGTCGTCCCTGCTGGCGGGATTGCCGCAGACGGTTTCCGGTACCACCATTAACCGCCTGTGCGGTTCGGGGCTGGACGCGATTGGCTTTGCAGCCCGCGCTATTAAGGCAGGCGATGGCGATCTGTTGCTGGCAGGCGGCGTGGAGTCCATGTCCCGCGCGCCGTTTGTGATGGGGAAAGCCACCGCCGCATTTCAGCGTCAGGCAGAGATCTTTGATACCACCATCGGCTGGCGTTTTGTGAATCCGCTCATGCATCAGCACTTCGGAACTGACAGTATGCCGGAAACGGCAGAGAATGTAGCTGAATTGTTAAATATCAGCCGTGCCGATCAGGATGCTTTTGCGCTACGCAGCCAGCAGAGAACCGCCAGGGCGCAGCAGAACGGTATTCTGGCACAGGAGATTGTGCCAGTGCTGGTGCCGGGTAAAAAAGGCGCGGTAACGGAATGTAGCGTGGATGAACATCCACGGGCGGATACGACACTTGAACAACTAGCCGGACTGAAAACACCGTTTCGTAAAAATGGGGTGGTTACGGCGGGGAATGCCTCTGGCGTGAACGACGGCGCAGCGGCGCTGATCGTCGCCAGTGAACAGATGGCGCTCGCGCAGGGATTAGTCCCGCGTACGCGTATTGTGGCGATGGCGACGGCAGGCGTGGAACCGCGTCTGATGGGCTTAGGCCCGGTACCTGCCACCCGCAAAGTGCTGGAGCGAGCCGGACTCAGTATCAACGATATGGACGTCATCGAGCTTAACGAAGCTTTTGCTTCGCAGGCACTGGGCGTGCTGCGTCAGTTAGGGTTACCCGATGATGCCGCTCACGTTAACCCGAACGGGGGCGCTATTGCGTTAGGCCACCCGCTGGGGATGAGCGGTGCCAGACTGGCGCTGGCCGCAAGCAATGAATTGCATCGACGCAACGGGCGCTATGCGCTGTGTACGATGTGCATCGGTGTGGGTCAGGGCATTGCCATGATCCTTGAGCGTGTTTGAGCGAATAACAATGTGAGTACCCTACAATGACAAATACAACAAAGCTTGACCCGATCGAAACAGCATCCCTTGACGAATTACAGGCCCTTCAGACCGAGCGTCTGAAATGGACGCTGCACCATGCCTATAACAACGTACCGATGTACAAACGCAAGTTTGACGCAGCGGGCGTTCACCCTGACGATTTCAAAGAGCTGGCGGATATCCGTAAATTCCCGTGCACGACCAAGCAGGACCTGCGGGATAACTATCCGTTCGATACCTTTGCCGTACCGATGGAGCAGGTAGTGCGTATTCACGCCTCCTCAGGCACTACCGGCAAGCCAACGGTGGTGGGTTATACCCAAAATGATATCGACACCTGGGCCAATCTGGTGGCTCGCTCCCTGCGCGCCGCGGGCGGCAGTGCAAAAGACAAAATTCACGTAGCCTATGGTTACGGGTTGTTTACCGGTGGTCTGGGCGCGCATTACGGTGCGGAACGTTTAGGCGCAACGGTGATCCCGATGTCGGGTGGTCAGACGGAGAAGCAGGCGCAGCTTATCCGGGATTTCCAGCCAGATATGATCATGGTGACGCCATCCTACTGCCTTAACCTGATTGAAGAACTGGAACGCCAGATGGGCGGCGATGCCAGTACCTGTTCTCTTCGTGTGGGCGTGTTCGGCGCCGAGCCGTGGACGCAGGCCATGCGCCGTGAGATTGAAAAACGGCTAGGGATCACAGCACTGGATATTTATGGTCTTTCTGAAGTGATGGGCCCCGGCGTGGCGATGGAGTGTATCGAAACTGCCGATGGTCCGACCATCTGGGAAGATCATTTCTATCCGGAGATCGTCAACCCGAACGACGGCACGCCGCTTAATGACGGCGAGCAGGGTGAACTGCTGTTTACCACGCTGACGAAAGAGGCGCTGCCGGTGATCCGCTACCGTACCCGTGACCTGACACGCCTGCTGCCAGCAACCGCGCGCAGTATGCGTCGTATGGACCGGATCAGCGGTCGCAGTGACGATATGCTGATCATCCGTGGCGTCAACGTCTTCCCGTCGCAGCTGGAAGAGGAAATTGTGAAGTTCGAACATCTCTCGCCGCATTACCAGCTGGAGGTGAACCGTCGCGGACATCTTGATTCACTTTCCGTGAAGGTGGAGCTGAAAGAGAGCAGCCTGACGCTGACGCACGAACAGCGTTGCCAGGTGTGCCACCAGTTGCGCCACCGCATTAAATCCATGGTCGGGATTTCAACCGACGTGATGATCGTTAACTGCGGCAGTATCCCGCGCTCAGAGGGGAAAGCCTGCCGGGTGTTTGATTTGCGTAAAGTCGCGGCCAACGGCTGAGTTTCTTCTTCCCTCTCTCCGCCGGAGAGAGGGAACGCAGAACTATGCTATGATTCATCCGGGACAAAAATTACAACAGAATGAATCACATGAAACTCGACGCCTTCATCCAGCACGCAGTCAGCTCCGTTCCGGTCAGCGGGACATCCCTTATCTCTTCATTATACGGTGACGCGCTTTCCCATCGCGGGGGCGAGATTTGGCTCGGAAGCCTGGCGGCATTACTGGAGGGTATGGGGTTCGGCGAACGGTTCGTGCGAACTGCGTTATTCCGCCTTAACAAAGAGGGCTGGCTTGACGTCTCGCGCATTGGACGCCGCAGCTTTTATCGCCTGAGCGACAAAGGGCTACGCTTAACCCGCCGCGCGGAGAATAAGATCTATCGCGCGGAGTTGCCCGCCTGGGACGGAAAATGGTTATTGCTGCTCTCTGAAGGCCTGGACAAAACCACGCTTGCTGACGTCAAAAAACAGCTGATCTGGCAGGGGTTTGGCACGCTTGCGCCGAGCCTGATGGCCTCGCCATCGCAGCATCTGGCGGATGTGCAGTCCCTGCTTCATGATGCTGGCGTGGCGGAAAACGTCATTTTCTTTGAAGCTCACTCGCCGCTGGCTTTATCCCGCGCTGCGTTGCGTTCGCGGGTGGAAGAGTGCTGGCAACTGACCGAACAAAACACGATGTACGAAACGTTTATTAGCTCGTTCCGACCGCTGCTGCCGCTGCTGAAAGAGGCGACACCAGAGGAGCTGACGCCAGAGCGTTGTTTCCAGATCCAGCTGTTGCTTATCCATTTTTATCGTCGTGTGGTGCTGAAAGACCCATTGCTGCCGGAAGAGCTACTGCCAGCGCACTGGGCCGGGCAAAGCGCCCGGCAGCTCTGCATCAATATTTATCAGCGTGTGGCACCGGGGGCGCTGGCGTTTGTCAGTGAGAAAGGCGAAACCTCCGTCGGTGAACTGCCCGTGCCCGGCACGCTCTACTATCAACGCTTTGGTGGTCTTACGAGCACATAAGGAGTGAGGATGCCTGTTTATCAAATTGATGGTCTGACGCCGGTCGTACCTGACGAGAGCTATGTTCACCCGACGGCGGTACTCATTGGTGATGTGATCCTGGGGAAAGGTGTTTATGTCGGCCCGAATGCCAGCCTGCGCGGAGATTTTGGCCGTATCGTGGTGAAAGATGGTGCAAACATTCAGGATAACTGCGTGATGCATGGTTTCCCTGAGCAGGACACGGTGGTGGAAGAGGACGGCCATATCGGCCACAGCGCTATTCTGCATGGCTGTGTTATTCGCCGTAACGCACTGGTGGGAATGAACGCTGTGGTGATGGACGGCGCGGTGATTGGTGAAAACAGCATCGTCGGCGCGGCGGCATTTGTGAAGGCGAAAGCGGAAATGCCCGCAGGGCATTTGATTATTGGCAGCCCGGCCAAAGCGATTCGCGAGTTGAGCGAGCAGGAACTGGCGTGGAAAAAACAGGGTACAAGGGAATATCAGGTGCTGGTGGAGCGCTGCAAGCTGACCATGCACCAGGTGGAACCGCTGCGTGAAGTGGAGCCTGGGCGGAAACGGCTGACGTTTGATGAGAATTTAAGGCCGAAGACGGCGGTGTGAGGTGAGATATTGAAGCAGGGGCGGATGGAACCGACCCATGCTGCGGTTATCTGTACAGTTGCAATTAAATGAGGCTAATTATTTAATCCCTGGTGCCGATAATCTTTTTCTCTGATTATATATGAAGGAACATGTATGCATTACGCACGGCCTTTACTACGCCCTCTGTTTTTACTTTCTCTGTTGCCGTTTTCTTTTGCTCAGGCCGCTGAAAAGCCTGAACTTATCGGCGGTGGCATCAACCCCTTGTCTGTTACCCGCATCCACGATCGTGTGAGTTATATGGTGTCGTTAAACTTCAATAACGGCAAAACAGCGCAACAATGGCGTTCAGTGGATTGTAAGCAGGGTAAGTCCGAGCTTCTGTACAAGGATTTACTGGATGATGAAGGGTTAACCAAAGTCCGTTTTTACGGCGACAGCTACATGCGGTATGCGCCAGCACAGGATGATAAGCTGATGACGGCAGAGGATATCCGTAAGATCTGCCAGCTACCGGTAAAAGAACCCCTGTGGGAAAGATTATCAGCCACGTCTGCAACGGGCATTACCGATCTTGTCGATGTTAACAGCATTCATCGCGTTGGCGACATTTTAACGGTACGCATGGGATATGATTTTGCAGATATCATCTGGGAACCGCCTTATGACGCGCCGCTTGAATTAAAGATTGAGCACTATTTCTATAACTGTAAAACCCATCAGGGCGACGCTGTCGCTGCAATGAACTTCGATGGCCAGGGTCGCGTAACGGACTCACTCATCACGGCTGATATTGTTCGCCGCAAAAGTAGCTTCAAGATTGACGCTCAAAAGGCACAACACTTTGAGCAACTCTGCCAGCTACCTGCAGGCAAAACGTTCACCGCTGAAGGGCGCTTTGTACCCGCGGTGAACAAGTCAGCATCCACGTTGATGGGGCCCTCAATGCCCGATCTGAGCAATAATAATCCGCAATGGTTGAGTAAATACCCCCTTTCTGCTGCTATTGATCGCCAGGCGCAGGCATTGATCAAATCCTGGGCGATGCCGCGTTTTAAACAGGTTCGTTACACCGAAGTCAGCGCGCTCGGTAAGATTAAAGTCCAGCTGGATGCGCAATCGGATGGTTATATACGTAAGCTGGAAGATTATGGCATCTGGACGGTTCAACGTTTAACGCTGGCTAATCTGTTGCAACTGAAATTCGCCATGTCCATCAGTAGCGGTGCCATGTTGCTCAACACATTGCAGACGGATCTGCATTTCCCGTTAGTACAGGGTCAAAAATTTCAGGCTAAATTGGAAAATATTGATGCGGATAAGAAAGTCACATCGTCAGCGATGCGCTGTGAAGTGACGGGGGAAGGGGATGCGCAGCGTATCGCACCTGAGTTTAGTGGGAAATATTTGTTAGTTGAGTGTCATGAAAGTAATGAGGGGCAACCGGATAACAGGAGCAAATTAGCCTGGCTGCAGGATCTCAATATCTTCGTCCCTGTTGCTCAGCAACTGGGTGACAAGCCTGAAAGGTTGGTGACGCTGGAAAATGTGAGTGTGACGCGATAATCAATAACCAGCCTTACCGAGCTATTATGAAATAAGGACATAAAATGACCAATTCAGCGTTTCAGTGGACGTGCATTAAATGTGATAAAGAGATCCCACAGCATCTTGAATATTGTTCTGAGTGCGAAGAAAAACGATATCGCAAAATAGGTGGTTTGTTATATCTGCCATTTATCAATATGCTGTTTATCGCTTACGCCTACTTTAACTCTATGGCAGTAACGTTAAGTGCCGGGATGGAAACGGTAGGTCGTCTTCCGCTCTCCCAGACGACCTATCTCTTTGTTGCTAGTGGGATTAACTTAGTTTTCCTGCTCTTTATCATCTATATTGTTTCTCTGTTTTTGCGGAAAAAGAAAGAGTTACCTCTGGCTTATTGTGCTTTGCTTGTTTCGGGTATCGCTCTGATGCTAATTGACAGGGTCGCCACTTCTTACATCTTTCCGCAGATCTCCCTGAATATGGCTCAGATAATGCCTATTATTATGCATGTGATATACGCTTGTATCTGGATCCCGTACTTCCGTACCTCCGTTCGGGTTAAAAAGACGTTCATTTGGTAGACGAGGCTGGCCGCCAGTACACGATAGGGAAGCAATATTTATTGGCGTTGTTGGGAGGTCATCTCAGCAACCCAACCAATATTGGGTGTCTCCCACATATCCGAAAGTATGCTAAAATTTGTACAGCGATAAGCCGAAGATAAAACGTCGCAATTTCAGCGCGTTAGCCAAAGTGAGTGATTATGGATAATAGTCCACATGAACAGACAGTTTGGAAAAGATACCGCGCATGGTTGTGGTGCGGAAGTTTTTATCTGGTTGCATTGCATTGTTCTGCAGATGAAATAAACCTGTACTCAATAAACACGGGTTCATACGTCTATCATCTTACAAACAATCACGGGCAATATACTGAGAATTTTGAGAATAACTTTATATCCGTGGAGAGGAAGTTCTCGGATGATTCGAAATATAGCTTTGTGCTAGGCACAATGAAAAACAGCTTTGATAACAGATGTCTGGCTGCCGGCGTCAGAAGAGACTGGGCAGGGTGGGATAACGGTTGGGTTTTTAAAGGGATATATGGATACGTCGGTGAGTTTTTCTTTGATGCTTTCAGTGATTGTGGTGACCATGGGTCATACCATGATTTCAAAAAAGTAACAGGAATCGGCTTTTCTCCCTACATATACCATGGATTTCAATACAATTTTACGTCTTATTTTGGGATGGATGTGGGTATTATAATTCCATCCGTATTTGTCATTACAGCACAGTGGAGCTTTAGATGAATCCTTCACCTGGTGTGACGACATTATAGAATGAAGTGATGTACCACCCGTTGGTTGTGCGACATATAGTAACATCCTTCTCTCCGCTTTATCGCAGGGCTGCGACAGCAGCCCGTTGAAAATTCTGGTAATATTCGCCTTCAACCCGTTTGGGGTTATATAACACTACCGGTTTCACCCTCACTCGCAGTCTCTTTGCTTTGAATGAAGCGGAGTGCCAGATAGAGGTCTGGCGCCAGAATCATTTCATCATCATTGATAGTTGGTCGACTTTCTTTGAACCAGCGTGTTAATTCCGTTTTCCTGCCCGCAAGGATGAGCTTAATCTGCCGGCCCTTCAGGTCACGCTTTAGCTCATTAATGGTTGCCAGGACACTGATATCTGAATAGGTGAAGCAGGCAACGGCATCAATGACCACCCATTTAGGCTGTTCTGCTGCGCCTTCAACTAAGTTCAACACGCGGCGTTTAAAATAAGCCACATTAAAATAGGTCAACGGTGAGTTAAATCGATACATCAGCACGCCCGGAACCATTTTAATATCGGTGGTATTCCCTAATGAATGGATCATGCCATTTTCGTCTGTTCCCAGTAAATGCTCAGAGGGGCGAAAGACGGTACGCAGGAACTGTAACAGACCAAGCAGCACCGCAAGGCCGATCCCCTGAATAACGCCGATAATTAAAACACAGCCAAACGTGAAAAAGGCCAGGCGAAATGCTTGTTTATTTCTTCGTCTCAGGTTCCATAGCCCACGCAAATCAATTAATGACCATGACGCATACATTAGAACAATGCCTAAGGCAGAGACCGGAATAAATTGTAAGGGTTGGGTGAAAAAGAGTAATACGACTCCAATGATTAAGGCTGCGACAATGGATACCAGCTGACTTTTTCCTCCAGTGGAATCATTAACCGCGGTCCGGGAATCGGCCCCACTAATAGCAAACCCCTGAGATAACCCCGACATGATATTCGCAATACCCAGCGCTCTGAACTCTGCATCAGCATTAATTTCATAGCCATTTTTCGCGGCAAAACTGCGGGCGGTCAGCATCAGACTGACAAAACTAACCAAAGCCAGGTTCAGCGCCGGGATCACTAAATCACGCATCGGGCCCGGCTGGAACGCCACCCAGTTAACGACCGGTAAACCGGGCTGGAAGCCTTCCCCCCCAATAGTGGCAATACCATACTGTTGCGCAGATGTCCCCCATACCAGAAACGTCGTAATCACGATGGCAATCAACGGTGCGGGCCAGTGGCTGCGAAACGTTTTGATCGCCATTAAAATCGCTAACGTTAAAATGGATATTCCTAAGGTTAATAAATGGCTGTCTGAAATTCGGCCCGGTAAGGCAATAATTTTCTCAATAACCTGCGCTTCATCAAGCTTGATCCCGAAAACCTTGCCTAATTGCCCGACAATAATCGTCACGGCTACGCCATTAAGCAGGCCAGTCAGAATAGGGTGAGAAAGCAGATCGGCAAGGGCACCCAGGCGAAATTTACTGGCAAGCAGACACCATCCGCCCATCATCAATGTCATGACGATCGTCAGTTGCCAGTGCAGTTCGGGATTTCCGGCAGAAAGAGGAAACACGACGGCGGCAATCACCGCGCAGGTCGTTGCGTCGGGGCCAACAATAAGCTGACGTGAAGAGCCAAACAGCGCATAGGCTATCATTGGTAAAACGCATGAATACAGACCTACGATAGCCCCAACACCCGCCAACTCAGCATAAGCAATAGCAACGGGCAGTGCTACAGCCGCAACGGATAACCCGGCTTTAACATCATGTTTTAACCAGCTTTTATCGTAGGCTAATAAATTTTGTAACCCTGGCATGTAGTTTAATAAAAATTTTCCGAACACGTTTTTCTCCGGATATTGATCTTACCTACGTAATGATGGCACGCTTCTAAATAAAATTTTTGTTTTAAAATGGTTCCAGGCTTTGCCGACATTGGCAGTTGTTACTCTCAGGAGCGCGATATGACCACCTTTTATCAATTTTCTGCTACCAGTCTGCGCGGCCAGGTTATCTCAATGGCTGACTATGCTGGCAAACTGGTTTTGGTGGTGAACACTGCCAGTCAGTGTGGATTCACGCCACAATACTCTGGCCTTGAAGCGCTCTACAAGAAGTATGCTGGCCATGGGTTTGTGGTGCTGGGTTTCCCCTGCAACCAGTTTGGTAAGCAGGAACCCGGTGGTGCTGATGAAATCGAGCAGACCTGTTATATCAACTACGGTGTGAGCTTCCCGATGTTCGAGAAAGTAGAGGTCAACGGCAATGCCGCGCACCCGGTGTTTCGTTACCTGAAAAATGAATTGCCCGGGGTGCTGGGGGGACGGATCAAGTGGAATTTCACGAAGTTCCTGATAGGTCGCGATGGTACACCGCTTAAGCGTTTTGCACCGTTCACGACGCCGGAGAAAATGGAAGCCTCCATCCTCGCCGCACTCAAGATCTGAGTGTTCCCGTTATTCGAGATATTTGCTTCTGGCGTACTTTTGGCAAACGGCAGGTAGTATGACCGCCCGTTGACAGGGGGGCGTATACAATACCGCAAGGGATAAACTGATTGAAGCCGTCGCGTATAATCACTTATTCTTTGCCGTTTAAACATGCAGGAGATGCGTCATGATCGGCGAAACGCGCGGGCGGGGAAGACCACGAAAAACAGAAAGCACCTATGCAGATACCCGTAATGATCTGATCCGCAGCGGACTTGAACTCCTGACGCAGAATGGATTTCTTTCGACGGGAGTCGATGCCATTGTCAAAAATGCCAGTGTTCCAAAAGGCTCATTTTATTATTACTTCAAGAGCAAAGAGGAATACGCCCAGACCGTTCTGAGTGCTTACGACAGTTTCTTCGAGCACAAACTAAAAAAACATCTGCATGCGTCATCCTGCGCACCCATGATACGTCTGGAAAATTTTATACACGATGCCTGCGACGGGATTAAAAAGTACAATTTCACCCGGGGCTGCCTGGTTGGAAATATGATGCAGGAAAGTCCGGGGCTTCCACCCTCCTTTATTAAACAGCTACAGGATATTCTTGAAAGCTGGCAAGCGCTTGTGGCGACCTGTTTGTCCGATGCATTATCTTCCGGTGAAATATGCTCTGATATGAATGACAAACAACTGGCCGCTATTTTCTGGAGTGGTTGGGAGGGGGCTGTAATGCGTGCCAAACTTTATTGTTCCACCCAACCTGTGTACGACTTCTGGAGCTACTTCAAAACGTCTGTACGCTATCAGCCATCGCAGGATGTGGCACCTGAACAGTAAAAAGAGAGGGGCTGATAGCAGCCCCTTAAGAGAACGATAATCCTGTCGCTTTAGCTACATTTAATCACTGCCCGGCCACGAATGCCGCCACTAAGAAGTGCTTCGGCCACCGAGATGGCCTCACTGAGCGGATATACGCTGGTCAGGCTATCCAGTCTGGATTCCGGTAAATACGTAATTGCCTGCTGCCAGATCGCCGCTCTTTTCTCTTTCGGGAACATGACACTGTCAATTCCTTTCAGCGTAACGCCACGCAGAATAAACGGGGCCACATTTCCCATCATATCCATACCCTGGGCCATACCGCAGGCCGCAACAATACTACCATAGCGAACTCCGGCGCAGGCATTACAGAGCGTGTGACTGCCCACCGTATCAATCGCGGCAGCCCAGCGTTCTTTCTGCAACGGTTTGCCTGGGCTGGAAAGCTCAGTGCGATTAATAATCTCATTGACCCCGACCGTTTTATAAAGCCATTCGGATTCTTGCGGGCGACCGGTAGACGCGGTGACCTGGAAGCCCATTGACGCCAGGATCATGGCCGCAATACTTCCGACGCCTCCGCTGGCTCCGGTAACAAGTACCGAGCCATCTTCAGGCTTAACACCGTGGTTCAGCAGGGCGTCAACACACAGCATCGCGGTAAAGCCTGCAGTTCCGATGGCCATGACGTGTTTACTGTTTGCGCCAGCCGGAAGCGGCGTCAGCCAGTCGCCTTTTACCCGTGCCTTTTCGGACAACCCGCCCCAGTGTTTTTCCCCTACACCCCAGCCGGTGAGGAGAACCTGATCACCGACCTGATATTCCGGATGCGAACTGGCGGACACAGTGCCAGCAAAATCGATGCCCGGCACCATCGGGAACTGACGGACGATAGGACCCCGCCCGGTGATAGCCAGGGCATCTTTGTAATTGATGGAAGAGTAGTCAATGTTGACAGTGACATCCCCGTCAGGCAGATCGCTTTCAGCTGTCTCAACAAATTGCGCAGAGTAATGGTCTTCTTTCTTGTTGATTAATAATGAGTTAAACATTTTTACCTCGTAAGTTTGGTTGTATGGCTACCCGTAAACAGCAGTATAATTTCAATATTGACCGATCGTCTAATAATCAGTGCTACTATCCCAGCGTTTTAGCAATATTCAAGAATTGTTTGTTAATTCATCGCATTATCGGGTGAGCTTTTGATTCGAATCAAAATGAGGAGCTGAATGCAGATTATGTATGCTCGTTTCAGACGTGAACCGGGAAATAAAACACACGTCAGACTCTGTTCAAATAGCGTTGGGGATAATCAGCGGGGCGGTTATCGGGCCAAACCCGCCGGCCTTTGCCAGCGGGGGAACTGGATCCTTACTCCCAGCGTTTCAACAGCAGGCTAGCGTTGACGCCACCAAAGCCAAAACCGTTCGACAGCGCGTAGTTCATCTTCTGAGGACGAGCCGACAGCGCAACCAGGTTCAGGCCTTCCGCGTCTTCATCGGGGTGAGACAGGTTCAGCGTCGGCGGCACTATCTGGTCACGCAACGCCTGAATAGTGAAGATGGCCTCAATTCCGCCGGCTGCACCTAACAGATGACCGGTTGCTGATTTCGTGGACGTAATAGCAACGGGATGCGTGCCAAACAGGCTTTTAATCGCTGCCAGTTCACCTTTGTCTCCTACCTGAGTCGAAGTGGCGTGGGCATTGATATGGTCAATCTCTTCTACTGAGACTCCCGCCTGACGAATGGCCATTTCCATGGCACGACGTGCGCCGTTACCGTCTTCCGGACCCGCTGTCAGGTGATACGCATCTGCACTGGTGCCGTAGCCGACCAACTCTGCCAGCGGCGTGGCGCCACGCGCCAGTGCATGCTCCAGCGACTCAATCACGATAAGCCCGGCACCTTCCCCCATCACAAAACCATCGCGGTCGCGGTCAAAGGGGCGAGAGGCGGCTTCCGGCTGGTTATTGGAGGCGGTGGAGAGTGCTCTTGCTGCGGCAAACCCGGCAAGGCTAACGCGATGAATCGCCGCTTCTGAACCGCCACAGAGGGCGATATCGGCCTCGCCGCTGCGGATCATTCGTGCAGCATCGCCAATGGCCTGCGCACCTGCCGCACAGGCGGTGACCGGCGCGCCGATGGGACCACGAAAACCATGGGCAATTGACACATGTCCGGCGGCGAGATTGGCAAGAAAAGAGGGGATGGTGAACGGAGACAGGCGACGCGGCCCGCGCTCATCCGTCGTATGTACCGCATTGGCGATCTCGCTGAACCCGCCGATCCCAGTAGCGATGACCGTTGCAGTACGATCTTGTTCTGTCGTTGATGCAGGCGACCACCCGGCCTGCGTCAGCGCTTCACGCGCGGCAACCAGCGCAAATTCGATAAAGCGATCCATCTTTTTACGTTCTTTGGCCGGAATGGTTGCCAGCGGATCGAAGCCGTGCAGCGGGTCGTTCTCAACGGACGGAACCTGTCCAGCGACTTTGCAGGGAATATCGTCGACCAACTTCTCGCTAAGCTTTGTAATACCTGACTTTCCTGCCAGCAGCGACTGCCAGACGTGTTGTACACCGCAGCCCAGTGGGCTGACAATCCCCATCCCGGTTACAACAATGCGTTTAGCTGAAACGCCCATAAACAACTCTCCTGTATGAGTAATGTGCCGGCGACTTTTTCAGCAATGAAACCAGCAGCGCGACAATCAAAAAACCGATCATGATGAGGTCAATTACTTCGGGAAATACCTTGCTTCGTTCCTCCCGCTAATTCAGGTCGGATTCATGGCTGGCATCTCTGTAAGGTTCGGGTTGGAATTTTTGCGCGCTATCGCCTTCGCGTTTGCGCAGCAGATATTCGTGGCGGTATTTCATCATCGGTGAGGCTGCGGGTCCCGGTACCATGGTGTATTTGCCCGTAACAATCTCCTCACCGGTTGCTTTATCGACCAGGATCGGCTCCACAGAACGCTGGGTTTCACTTTCCACCAATTGCATCTGACGGCCTTCGGGTGAAAAGTGGCGGCTTCCCCATTCCGCCATCGCCAGCAGAACCATGCGAAAATCGCGCCCGCTTTGTGTGAGGTGATATTCGTAGCGCGGTGGTGAACTGCTGTAGCAAATCTTCTCCAGCAATCCGTCATCTACCAGCGACTTAAGACGGCGCGAAAGAATATTGGGCGCGACGTTACTGCTTTTCTGGAACTCGTCAAAGCGGGTAAAACCCGAAGCGGCGTCGCGCAGGATCATGATGCTCCAGCTGTCACCAATACGGCCAAGACTACGGGCGATGGGGCAGGGAGCGTGGCAAAGCAGTTCATTTTTCATGGGCTGACCTGGATGAATAGGTGGCTTTCGCAAGCAAATTGGCATAGTAACTATCAAAATGCAAGTTACTTAAGAATCAATCTGAATGTTGCACTGGTCATTGATGGACGTCTGGAGCTGAGTGTGAAAGGAAACAAAATCTCTGTTACGTCCGGCCAGCTTTATGTAGCGAAAGCGGGCGTTCCTCATTCTGTAGAACCAGGCAGCTCTGGCATACTGGTTATCATTGATTTACCAGAAACGGAAGTTGCCTGAAATACACTCGAGAACCTTCGATAATAAAGAAATGACCTTTGGCGGTGAATAAAAACATGATAGCTTTATGGTTGATAGAAGATCTCTCACGCTTTAAGTTAATGAGTGAACTCAGGAATATAAATGATAGATGATATCCGTTACCTGATAGTTTTTGCAAAAATTGTACAAGCTGGATCGATTTCAGGTGGCGCAGACGCTTTAGGGCTTACTACCGCGACAGCAAGCACACATCTTTCTAAGCTGGAGAAAAATCTGGGAAGTGCTTTGCTATACAGAAATACACGCAAATTATCCCTGACACATGATGGAGCAAGTTTGCTCGAAACCGCTAACGCTATGTTAGAACTCTATGAAAAGGGATTTATCGAGTTTAAACAGCGTTCTATTTCAACAAGCAATAAGTTGAATCTTTCTATCCCTGCAGTTTTTATAAATAGTGTATTCACACGCCATCTTGCAGGTTTTATAAAGGAATACCCGGACGTTTGCCTGAATATTTCTTATTGCGACACGCGCAAAGATATCATTGCCGATAGTATTGATGTTGCATTTCGAATTGGCGAACTACCGGACAGCGCACTCAAAGCACGGCATCTTTTTGTATTGCCCCGACACGTTGTTGCGTCAAAGCAATTTATGAGCAATTACCCGCCTGTCAACCATCCTGATGACTTAGAAAAAATGCCCTGGATTGGTCTGAGCATGCTGCAGAGCAGTCGAGAATTCAGGCACAAAAATGGCGAGATAGCTGTAATTAAGTATACGCCAACGGTTTACGTTGATAATGTCGAAGCTGCCTATACTCTTGCAAAACATCAGGTTGGAATCGCTGCTCCTCCTTGCTATCTCAGCAAAGAGGATATTAAGCGGGAAGACATGCAGTTGGTTCTCCCTGACTGGTCACTGGAACCACTAAAAGTCTATGCGATTTGGCCCTCAAATATATCTACCAGCAGTATCGCGTATACGTTAATAAATAATATTTACAACTCTTTTGAATCCCATTCATTATGATTGATTTAAAGGTTTGATAATTAAAGGGGTTAAATGTAGTCAGTGTGCAAAATAGTTTTTCATTGGGTGAGAAGCATGTAGGAGGCAGTGATGATCAGTGTTCCGCCCATACATAAATTAAAGGCACGGGTGCGTCCGGTGCTATTAAGTAATGTTGAAATATTCTTCCCAAGAACGGCCCATGCAGCTAATGAGAGATAGCATACTAAGAAATAGGTAGTTATGAAAACTATCATTGGGAAATTGTTTGACGGCTCAGAAAAAAGTACTACTCCAGATGCACAGGCAATCCAGGCTTTAGGGTTGAGCCATTGAAGTAAAAAGCCCTGAATGAAGCCAGGTGCCTCTGATTTTGTTAATGACAACTCAGACTGGGATGAAGCTATCTTATAACCTACGTATATTATAAACGCTGAGCCTGCCACGTTGAGATATTTGAAGAAGAGTGGGTGCTGCTCAATGATAGTATAGAACCCAAAGCCAGTAATAATAAGTAATAGAGTAAATCCTATTGTCGCACCTGAGACGAATGGGAGCGTTCTTCTAAATCCATGGTTCGCGCCTGATGATATAATAACCATGTTGACTGGTCCTGGCGAAATGGACATGGTGAGGGAGAACAAAAACATTGCAAAAAATAAAGTCATTTTATCTCCGTACTCTTATCGACGACTCTGTAATAAAGCAAATTTTTAATGCACGACTACATTCCTGTTATCCTCATAGTCTATAGATAAAAATGGCCAGATAAAGTGGGTTTTCTATAAAGGTGTATTTGATTTTTTCACATAATCCTTTTAATAAACATGTCGGAGATTCAATTAGTTAATTATTATTTGCACGTTTCGCATGTGTAGCCATCAACAATTACTCTTTGGCACCGTAGCCACGGTGTGATCGTCAGCCCGGTAAGCAAACCTTCCGGGCGATCAGCGGAACGCGACGGTCGGGAAATTTACCAGCCAGTGCAGAAACAACAAACCCTGCGACAAACCTCACGGGCAGGAGTGTATTGAACGCGCGTTTGAAGTCATCGCGGATCAAGGTAGCTGATTGTCTGTTTCTAATGGTATAACGTGCTGCGGCAATCGGGTTGCCGTAAGCTAACTACACTCCCAAAGGTTTATATGAAACAAATTACGTTCAGTGACCTGCAGCAACAAAGCGAGCAAGCCGCAAATTCCCCTCGCTTACGCGCTCATCGAAATTTGCACCCTGAGCTCAGCGATCCGGTTCAGCGTCTGGCTATTGCCATGGAACCAGGTACCTATGTTCGTCCTCATCGTCACCCGCACACGTTTGAACTGCTGACGGCTCTTAGCGGGCGCTTTTTAGTACTGAATTTTGATGACAACGGTAACGTGACCCAGCGTGTTGTACTGGGTGAAGATTGCAAGGTGCTGGAGATGGACGCGGGGATCTGGCATGCCGTGTTATCGCTGGATAAAGGCGGGGTCATTTTTGAGGTAAAACACGGTGGCTACCAGCCTGTTGCCGAACAAGATTCAGCCCCATGGGCACCTGCTGAAAACGAGCCAGGTACCGCGGAGCTAATGAAATGGTACGCTCAGGCACAAGTGGGTGACGGTGGTTTTACGCTGTAATGGTGCTCACAAGCCCTTGCAGGAAATTTTCTACCTGAGCAGGTGTCGCTGTATCTGCCTGGAAAAGAATATCGAGCGTGACGTTCTTCAAACCGCAGAAGCCGAAAATACCCTCGATTATCTGCGTCTGCATCGCCGTTGAGTAACCATGCTTATCGAATCCGCTGAGATCGGTGCCAGCAGTTGCTACAAGGCGAACGGGAACGTCACGTAAATTCCCCACAATCCGGCCATCTTCTGCCACCTTGTATGCCCAGTCCAGCGTCAAAACGCGATCAAACCAGCCTTTTAACAGACCGGGGACTGACCACCAGTACACCGGGAAGACAAACACCAGCATATCCGCTCGCTCAACACGCTGCTGCTCGCGCAGAATATCGCCGGGAAGGGCGCTGGGATCGCCGTGATATAAATCAAGATCGGGACGAGACATGGCCGGATTAAACCCTTCAGCATGCAGATCGGCAATTTCAACCTGCGTACCTTGCTCGCGTAATTTCCCGGCAATATGGGTTGCCAGCGAATGGGATAATGAGTTGTCGACAGGGTGAGCCGTCACGATCAATGCGTTATTAATGGCATTTGTAGCAGACATAGCGACCTCGAATGGGTAAGAGTTGACGCTTATGTTACCATTGGTAACTTAAGCGTCAATCCACCCCGAGCGATCATTTTGTGCTATTCACGTAGGTCTCCAGCACGCCAGACATGGCACCACTGAGCATATCTTCTGCAATATTTCGGGCGAGCGCGCCGTTACCTGCGGCCGTGCTGAGAGCATCTGCTGCACCGATGATGGCCGTCAGTACCGCTTCGCCCTGGACACCTTTCAGAACGATAAAAGGGGAAAGCGCGGTACGCAGACAGTCGGCACATTCCGCCACGCAGGCTTCCCGAAACGTTTGCAACGCGCGGGAGCCAGACAGTGCCGCGGCGATCGGCCCGGTTTCAGGCCCGGCGGTAATCGCGCAGTCGATATAGGCAGCGCTGAAAAAGCGGATCGTCTTTTCCAGGGTTTTGCTGTCGACCGCCAGCGTCTCACGGAATTTCGCCAGTTGCCGATCGCTATAATCCTGGTACAACGCCATAAGCAACCCTTCACGATCGCCAAAGTGGTCGTAGGGGATAGGTTTTGTCACGTTGGCCCGCTCGGCCAGATAACCGAGCGTCAGTGCCTCCGTGCCTTGCTGGCGGACAATACCACGCGCAACCTCCAGCAGTTGCACGCGGCGATCCTCTTTTCTTAAGCGCTTAACAACCATGCTTTCCTCAAAACTTTTATCTACTGATGGTAGTTTACACGTTTTCTGCGGGGTGCTGCACGCGTTGTTCCACCGGGTGGATCCTGAACCAGATCGCATACATTGCAGGCAGGAACACGAGCGTAACGATTGTTCCCCCTAACGTTCCGCCGATTAGCGTATAGGCCAGCGTTCCCCAGAAGACCGAATGCGTCAGGGGAATGAACGCCAGCACTGCAGCCATCGCGGTCAATAATACCGGTCGCGCCCGCTGGACCGTCGCCTCGACTACCGCCTGGAACGGGTCGAGACCTTCTTTCTGGTTATGGTCGATTTGCCCAATCAGAATCAACGTATTGCGCATAAGAATGCCTGAAAGAGCGATCAATCCGACCAGCGCATTGATGCCAAACGGCTGATTGAAAACCAGCAGTACAGGCACCACGCCAATCAGCCCCAGCGGAGCGGTTAAGAACACCATCACCATCGCCGAGAGTGAACGCACCTGCAGAATGATGATGAGAAGCGTCAGGGCAATCATGATCGGGAACAGCGGCAGCATGGCTTTTGTCGCTTTCCCCGATTCCTCAATAGAACCTGCCATCTCGATACCGTATCCAGGCGGTAGGGCGTCAACAATCGGCTTGAGCTGTTTCATGATGGCGACAGACACATCCGGTGGCTGAAGATTGTCGGCGATATCGCCCCGCACGGTAATCGTGGGGGTACGATCGCGTCGGCGCAGTATTGGGTCTTCCATGCCAATCTCAATTTTGCCGATTTGAGACAGCGGAATACGCTGTCCCGCATTGCCGACAAGGGTGAAACCCTCGATTTTTGCCGGGTCAAGACGGATATCACCCGCGGCACGACCAATAACTTCAACCGAGCGAATATCTTCCCGCACAGAAGTAATCGGTACACCGGATAGCAGGAACTGCAGCTGCTGAGCGACGGCACTGGAGGTTAACCCGGTGGCCTGCAGGCGGTTCTGATCCAGAGTGAAATGTAATACGGGCACGCGCGATCCCCAGTCGGTGTTGACGGTTCTCATCATCGGGCTGGCCTGGAGTACGGCTTTCACCCGATCGGCAATGTCCCGTACTTGATCAACATTCGGCCCTGAGACTCGCCAGGCAACCGGGAAGGGGGAGTACGGACCAAACACCAGCTGCGTCACCCGCACGCGCGCTTCAGGCGAAAGCCCGTTTGCGACGGCGTCTCTGAGCCGCAACTTGAGCGCCTCGCGCGACGTTTCACCGTCCGTCAGGATCACGATTTTCGCAAATGAAGGGTCGGGCAACTCGGGTGCCATCGCCAGATAAAAACGGGGCGAGCCCTGACCAATATAGGCAGTGACAATTTTGGCTTCCGGCTGCTGGCCGAGCCACGCTTCAATTTTTGCCGTTGCGGCGCTGGTTTGCGCAATTGAGGTACCGTAAGGCATCTGTACCTCAACCAGCACTTCCGGGCGATCGGAGGTCGGGAAGAACTGTTTTTTTACCAGCCCCATGCCGAGCACGGCCAGGATGAAAATGGCGACCACAGAACCGGCCACCTGCCATTTTCTGGCGATAACGCGGCCAAGCAGCTGGCGAAAACGGTTATAGCGGGGCGTGTTATAGATGGCAGCATGACCCCCTTCCACTTTGGGAATATTGGGCAGGATCTTCACACCCAGATACGGCGTGAACACCACGGCGACAAACCACGACGCGATCAGCGCAAGGCCAACAATCCAGAACATATTGCTGGTGTATTCCCCGGCTGTCGACTGGGCAAACCCATTCGGCATAAAGCCAATGGCCGTTACCAGCGTACCGGCCAGCATCGGCGCGGCGGTATGGCTCCAGGCATAGGCGGAAGCTTTGATTCTGTCGTAACCTTCCTCCATCTTCACCACCATCATTTCGATGGCGATAATGGCGTCATCCACCAGTAAACCGAGGGAGAGGATCAGGGAGCCAAGGGTGACGCGGTCAAAGTTTATTCCCGCGGCTTCCATTACCACGAAGACAACCGCCAGCGTCAGCGGTACCGCCGCCGCAACGACCACCCCCACGCGCCAGCCCATGCTGGCAAAACAGACCACCATGACCACAAGCAGGGCGACAAAGAATTTGATCATGAATTCATCGACCGACGAGCGAATATTCACGGACTGGTCGGTGACTTTGCTCAGGGACATGCCAAGCGGCAGGCTATCATTTATTTTTGCCGTTTCCGCATCCAGCGCTTTACCCAGCGCCAGACCGTTCCAGCCTTCACGCATCACAATGCCCAGCAGAAGAGCGGGTTCATGCTGATTACGAATCAGCATCGTTGGGGGATCTTCATAGCCGCGTTCAACCGTTGCCACATCGGCCAGCCTGAGCGTTTTCCCCTGAGCCACAAAAGGTGTATTGCGGATCTTCTGCAACTCATTGAATGCCCCGTCCAGGCGGATAAAAATCTGTGCGCCCCGGGTCTCAATGGAGCCCGCAGCGGTTAACGCGTTCTGGCTGTTGAGTGCATTGAAAATATCCTGTGGCGAGAGTCCCATTGTCGCCAGACGGTCATGCGAGAAGGAGATATAAATCCGTTCGGCCTGTTCACCAATAATGTTCACTTTCTTCACGCCAGGTACGTGCAGAAGCTGCTGGCGCAGGCCTTCGGCATCACGTACCAGCTGCCGCTGTGGCTCGCCTTTCGCTTTCAGGGCAAAGAGGGCAAAGGTAACATCCGAGAATTCGTCATTGAACATCGGGCCGATGACGCCCGCCGGGAGATGTTGGGATTCATCCCCAAGCTTCTTACGCGCCTGATAGAACTCCTCCTGTACCTCTGTAGGAGGGGTCTTGTCCTGTAATGATAGCGTGATAAACGCCATACCTGGACGGGTATAGGTCTCCGTACGGTCATACCACTTGAGTTCCTGCAGCCGCTTTTCCAGCGGTTCGGCAACCTGATCCTGGATTTCTTGCGCGGTCGCACCCGGCCAGACGGCAATCACCGTCATTTGTTTCACCGTGAAGGGCGGATCTTCCGCGCGTCCGAGCCCAAAAAAGGCGTAAATACCGGCAATTGTCACAAGAACGATCAGGAACAGCGTGATGGATCGCTCGCGGACGGCCAGCGCTGACAGGTTGAAGCGATTTCCGCTCATGGCGTGTTCTCCGCCAGGACGGCACTACGTTGTACGGCAAGCCTGACGATTTCACCTTCATGCAGAAGGTGGGCACCTAATGCAACAATCTTCTCGCCGGGCTTCACAGCACCTGTGACCTGCACCGCATCTTCACCCACGCTCAGTACTTTGACGGGCGTCCATACGACCTTTGTTGGTTGGCTGGAAATGCGCCAGACGCCCGGACCTTTGCCTGCATCATAGAGCGATGCCAGTGGGACCTGCATGACCTGACCTTCCGCTTTATTGTCCTGAATGTTCAGCGTGACGGTAGCTCCTAACGGTGCATTCGCCATTGCACCTTCCAGTACGTACCGTGCTTCGAAGGTGCGGGTTGTGGCGTCGGCTGAATCTGACAGCAGGCGCAGCGTCGCGGTGACCGAGTGTTTTTCATTGCCATAAAGTGTGGCTTGCGCTGCGCTGCCGACGGCAGGGCGCAACGTTTCCGGAAGCTGCACGAGCGCTTCACGCTGTCCTGCTCTGGCGAGCCTGATTACGACCTGCCCGGCACTGACAACCTGACCCGGTTCGGCGAGCGTCTCCATTACCACGCCGTCTGAATCCGCCAGCAGAACGGCATAGCCCGTAGCATTTTGCGCTACGTTGGCTTGTGCCCGGGCGGCGCTGAGATCGGCCCTGGCCGTATCGGCCGCCGCTTTGATCTGGTCATACTCCGAGGCAGACACGGCGCCGGAGGCCACAAGGCCGCGATAACGCGCCTCATCGCTGGACGCTTTTCTCGCACGCGCCTGGGCCGCGTCCACCGCGCGTTGCTGTGCCTGGGCCTGTAATCTCAGGTCAACCGGATCCAGGCGCAGTAAGGGTTGCCCCTGTTTGACACTCTGTCCCGTATCAACCAGGCGTTCGAGGATTTTTCCCTGAACCCTGAAACCTAAATCGCTTTGTGTTCTTGCGACCACCACACCCGTAAAAGCGTGGAGAGACTCGTTCGCAAGCTCAACGGAGGCCGATCTGACAAGCGGTGGCCTGGTGCGTGGGTCATCACTCGCGGAAATATCGCCGCACGCCACAAGGGCAAACGGCAAGAGACAAACGGCAACGCGGGCTGAAGTGAGCCTGAGCATGGGAAACCTTTTTGAAATAACAGGACGGTATCCGCATTCTCTGACTAGTGACCAATATTGTCAATGGTCACAAATCAGGGGGCCAGGCTTCTTAAAATCAGTGAGGAGAGAAGTACCGCCGCAGTGGGGGCCATTTCGAGGTTGTACTGCAACTGAATGGGGTTAATGAAAGGGCACATCACCATGTGTATGGCATGGGTGACTTCATCCAGCGGTGTTTTTCTTTCGAACTCGCCGGCCTGCCTGCCTTCTATAATGATGCTCTCGATCAGCTTCATCAGGCTTTCCGCGTACCTTTCCGTCGAAGGCCACTGCTCGCGTGCGGCAACGGCGGCAATGTCGTAAAGCTTACGGTCGTGGAAAAACAGCTCGCTTCCTGCCTCGGTGAGCGCTTTGAAAAGACGGCGTAATTTCTCGCTTGCTGAAGGCGCATCATTGATGGCGGAAAGCACTGCCGCCATAATCAGCTCCAGGCGGTTAGCGCAGATCACTTCACCAATTGCTTGTTTGGAATCGAAAAACTTATAAATGTAGGACTTTGAAAAACCGATGGATTTAGCCAGTTCGGCGACGGTGGTTTTCTCATAGCCGTAGTGACCGAAGTGCTCAAAAGCCGCTTCGACGATTTGCTCTCTGACAGAGTGGTCAAGGGGACCACGTGTTGATGGGGCGTTCATATTTTTAGTCATTATTTAAGCTTAGCGTGACGGGATTTGATTGACAACGAGTGACCATTTTATACTTTGGTTACCTTCTGTTTTGTCATAAGCCATTCAGACGGGACAATCAACCAGATGGGGTAAGTGTATCACTGTTTTTCGCGCGCGATGGCATCTATCTGTGGCGATGTGTGAGGGTTTCAGTGCAATTCCTTTGCACTGAAACGAGAGTATTTTTCTTAAGGAGAGCGTGGACGTAATATTTTTTCAACGATGAGCAACAGACGTTTGCGTGTTACGAATCGGTGTAACTGCCCCAGTAGCCAGTTGCCACACCCGGTAATCAGATAGCTGCGGTTAGCATCGACAGCCCTTAATGCCAGGGTAACGACTTTATCCACTGGCATCCTTTTACCTACCGAGGCTTCTTCGGCATTGACCACATCAAAAAAGGCCGTGTCCGTTGCACCGGGGCAAAGCGCCAAAATGCGAATACCCTGTGTGCGGTATTCTGCCCAAAGCGCACTCGAGAAGGAGAGTAAAAAAGCTTTTGTTGCGCCATAAATCGCCATGTAGGGGTCCGGTTGTAGCGCCGCGGTTGAAGCCACATTGATGATCACCCCAGACCCTTTCTTGAGCATTCCGGGTAGTATCGCGTGAGTCAGTTCCACGGGTACCAGGCAGTTCACGTTTATCTCATCACGCTGACGATCGATGGACAGTTTTCCGAAGGGACCATAGGTGGCGAACCCGGCGCAATTGATCAGAATGTCGGGGTAACGTCTTAATTTTTCCAGCCGTTCCGTAATGGCAGAAATGGCATCTGGTTCCACTAAGTCCTGGACAATAATAGCGATTGATACACCATGCGTTTTGACTAGCTCTGTAGCAAGTGCCTGTAGCTTTTTCTCGGAGCGGGCGATCAGAATCAATGACACGCCGCGGTTCGCAAGTTGCCGGGCGAAATCACGACCAATTCCCGAGGACGCCCCGGTAATCAACGCTGTTTTTCCTGTATAATCAAAAGAATTCATATTTTAAATCCCGTATCCCTGATAGATGCAACACAGGATAAACCGTGCACTTAGGTACACGGTCAAGCGTGATTTTTACAAGGTGAGGGCGGCGCGATGCGAATTGGCGAACTGTGTGCGAAAACGGGATTGTCAAAAGAGACGGTACGTTATTATGAAAGGCAGGGGTTGTTAGAGAATATCCCGCAACCTAATCGTAGCAACAACTACAAAGTGTATTCCGCGGTCGATTTACAGCGATTGAAAATGATCAAGCATGCCAAAATACTGGGCTTTACCTTAGCCGAAATATCCGACGTTTTAGCTGTTTGGGTCGATGACAAATTTACTGCAGAGCAAAAAAAAGCGTCTCTGCGCCGCAAGTTGCAGCAGCTGGAAGAGAAAGAAGCGGCGTTAATTGAACTCAGAGCCAGGATAACTAACGCCATTAATAAGGTTGGCGAACCTTGCGTAGATGAATTTTGATAGACCGAGAGAGGAGGCCGCAAAAACCGATGCGGCCTTATATGTCAGGCAGCCAGTTCAGGCATCTGCTCCTTCACAAAATTCAATACCTTTTTCGCGTCCAGAGACGCATATGGCAGACTCTCAACAATGGCGATTGAACGCGTATTCCCCACCGTTTCTTTTATCTCATCGAGTTTGTACTGAATATGCGGCGCAATGAGGAAACCATCGAAAGCGGGAGCGACACTGGCGAAATTATCCAGCCCTACAGCGCTAATCATCAGCGGATAACCTTCGCGTTCTGCCAGAGACTGCATCTTTTTGGCGAGCGAGTTTGCGGTATTACCAAACAAACAACATATCAGAAGCTTTTTCATGTTTTGTTCCTCCTGAAAACCGCTCTTAGGGTAGTCCTGAGGGTGTCACCGAAATGAGTGCTGTCTCTTATTTCGGCGACAAATTAATGCTCTTTTAGCCAGTCGAGAAAAAACTGACTAAATGCCGTGACCTGAAGCGGCTGTAATTTGCGTTGTGGGTAAACAAACTGCAGCCCGACGTCTTTGCGGTCGTAACGGCTAAACCCGGTGAAGCTGTCGGCAAACAGCACCATGAGCTTACCGCTCTCAACATCGTCTTTGACGTCCCACCACGATTTTCCTGCAATACCCGCGCCACTGAGCGCCCACTGACGAAGCAATGCTCCGTCGTCGCAAACCATGGCAGGTTCTATACGAACGATGGTTTCTTCTCCCTCACTTTCAAAACGCCATTCGTTCATCACCACGCCCTGAGACTCAAGTGCCAGGCATCGGTGCTGGGCTAAATCGGCAAAGGTGGAGGGGGTACCACGATCGCTAAGATACGCCCCGGAGGCGACCAGCACCCGATGATTCGGACGGATATTTCTGACGACAAGGCTGCTGTCCGGCAGGTTGCCGAAACGCACGCTCATATCCAGCCGGTTAGCGACCAGATCCTCAAGATGTTCCCTTAAGTAGATGAAAAATTTCACTTCAGGATGGCATCGGGAAAATTCAAGAACGGCGGGGCTAAGATACTGTCTGCCAAAGTCAGAGGGTGCAGAAAGGCGAATGTTGCCGCTGAGTACACCTTCTTTTTGCGTCAGTAACGACTCGGCGTGATGCATCTCTTCCAGCACGCGAAGCGCGGCATGGTAAAACTCTTCGCCTGCACGGGTCAGCGTAATGGCACGCGTAGAACGATGGAACAGGCGTGTCTGGTAACGCTCTTCAATCGCTTTTAACCTGGCCGTCATGGTGGCAGGGGAAAGCGACAGGCGTCGTCCGGCGGCGGAAAGACTACCCGCCTCGGCAACTTCAACCAGTAATGCCATGTCTTCAAGTTTGCCCATTATTCATTTTTTCCGAAAAGTGCATCTGTTTTTGCTGTAATTATCAAAAGAAGAGGTGAGCTGTAAAGTGATTTCATCCAAACCACTCGAGATGAAATCATGAACCGTACTTCACTTTTTGAACGTTACAGGTTAGGTGAGCTAATCCTCAAAAATCGTATCGTTATGGCGCCGATGACCCGCGCGCGTTCCCTTCAGCCAGGAAATATTCCTTCCTCACTGATGGCTGAGTATTACCGACAGCGTGCCAGCGCGGGATTGATCATTACGGAAGCCACGCAGATCTCGCCTCAGGGCCAGGGATACTCATGGACACCCGGTATCCATTCGCCGGAGCAGATTTCAGGATGGCAACTCACGACGGGCGCTGTGCATCAGGCGGGTGGGGTGATTTTTTCTCAGCTCTGGCACGTCGGCCGAATGTCGCACGCCAGCTTTCATCAGGATGGTCAGCCCGTCGCCCCTTCAGCACTGGCGCCGGACGCCAAAGTGTGGGTGGTGAATGAACAGGGGGAAGGTCAAATGGTTGACTGCCCGCAGCCGAGAACGCTCTCGCGAAAGGACATTCACAGCATCATCGCGGATTACCGCCAGGCGGCACTGAATGCCGTTCAGGCCGGGTTTGACGGCGTAGAGGTTCACGGCGGAAACGGCTATCTGATCGACCAGTTCCTGCGTCAAACCTCCAACAAACGTACGGATGAGTATGGCGGCACGCTTGCTAACCGGATCCGCTTTGCCCAGGACGTGTTGAACGCGATTGCGGAGGCTATTGGTCCCGAGCGTACGGGCATCCGGCTTTCACCGTTTATTACCCAACGTGGGATGAACGATCCGCAGGTGACGGAAGCCATACTCGCTCTTGCGGCCTGGTGTGAGCAAAAAGGGATCGCGTTCATCCACCTGGCGGAAGCTGACTGGGACGATGCGCCTCAGGTGCCTGATCATTTCCGTCAATCGCTTCGCGAGACGTTTAGCGGAACCCTTATCGTCGCAGGAAACTATGACCTTGATAAAGCGGAAAAAATACTTGCTGCCGGTTATGCCGATTTGATTGCGTTCGGACGGCCGTTTATTGCCAACCCGGATTTACCTCACCGGCTGGCGCACCAGTTGCCTCTGGCTCAGGTGCGAGACCCCGCCACGTTGTTTGGTGGCACTGCGACGGGATATACCGATTATCCAATATACAACCTGCAAGAGAATGATCTGCAGTTATCTAAATAAGGTGTCGAGAGAGATTATGAAATATTCAACATTTTTTGCCCCAGGCATAATGGCGCTTATTCTTGCTGGTACCACGGGAACCGCATTTTCGGCCCAGGTTGAACTGGTGAAGCCGGAACATCTTATTGTCGATAAAAGCCTGATGCAGACGCAATTAGCGGCGAATGAATATGTTGCCAGAGAGTATGCAACGTTCTGGAATACGGGGAAAGAGTCCCTGGCCCGTGATGCCCTGGCGATTAATTTTATTGATAAAACGCCTCCTGAAGGTCGCAAGCAAGGTCCAGAAGGCGCTATTTTAGCTTCCCGGGCATTTCGTACGGCCGTACCTGATTTACGCTGTGACGTTGAGCAAATGATTATTTCGGGTAGCCGTGTCGTATCCCATTTACATTTTCACGGCACATTCACCGGGACATTTGGCAAGCTAAAAGGAAAGGGGCAGAAAATAGATTTTATCGCCACGGATATTTATGAGATCGGTGACGGCAAAATTGTGGCTAACTGGCATATTGAGGACAACCTGACGCTGATGAAACAGCTGGGGGCGTTGTAAATTCATCACTCCGGGGTCTGCCCGGAGTGATGCGAAAATCCTATAAACCCAGATCGCTCAGAGAGGGGTGATCGTCCGGGCGTCTGCCCAGTGGCCAGTGGAACAGTCGCTCTGATTCGTTGATCGGCATATCGTTGATACAGGCAAAACGACGCTTCATGAGCCCATTCGGCTCAAACTCCCAGTTTTCATTGCCGTATGAACGGAACCAGTTGCCTGAATCATCATGCCATTCATAGGCGTAGCGAACCGCGATCCGGTTATCCGTAAATGCCCAGAGCTCTTTAATCAGACGATAATCCAGCTCTTTTTTCCATTTCCGCTCCAGAAACGCCTGGGCCTCTTCACGGTTGGTGGCGAATTCCGCACGGTTGCGCCATTGGGTATCAAGTGAATAGGCGAGTGCGATTTTCGCCGGGTCGCGACTGTTCCAGCCATCTTCTGCCAGTCTGACTTTTTCGATAGCACTTTCACGCGTGAAGGGCGGTAAAGGAGGACGTGTGTTCATGGCGATTACCTCAGGATTATATTATGTAGACAGGTCTGTCTACTTGCGGTAATCTATGCCTGTGAAATAACGTTGTCAACATCCGTTTTGAGGCTACCGAAAAGTGAAAACAGACCCCGTAAGCAACGATACAAAAATCAGCGTCAGGGATAAGATATTACTGACGGCGCACGATCTGTTTTATTCCACAGGTTTCAGGGCGACGGGGGTGGATACGCTGATTAAAGCGTCGAAAGTGACAAAGGTGACTTTCTATCGCCATTTCCCGAGTAAAAGTTTACTTATTCTTGCCTATTTGCACTATCGGCATGAAATATGGATTAGCTGGTTTGAGTCCACGCTGCGTCGACATCTCGTTGAAGGTAAAATACCTTCTGATGCGATATCTGAAACGCTTTGCGAATGGTTTATTTCGTCCGATTTCCACGGCTGCGCGTTTATTAATGCCAGCGCAGAGGCAAAATCGGAAGATATTGAAAGCGAAATAAAAGAGATATGCCGCGATCATAAAATCGAAACAAAGAAAATCATTGCGCAGATGACGGGCATGACGAATGAGAACGTCGCCAACGAAATCATGTTGCTGATTGACGGCGCAATTATCCATGCACAAATGGGCATGGATACGGATGATGTCATCCCTCCATTGAGGAGGGCATTAGCCGGGTTGATAGAGGGTTAATGAGACTTCCCCTTAACCCTCAACGCGGCGGCTGATGAACGTTTTCAGTATTTCTCCTGCACTATGAATATGTCGCATGACTTCAGCCCGTGCTTTCTCTGCATCCCGTTCCTTGCAGGCTGTAAGGATGCCTGCATGGTCATCCTGAAAAACTGGGGTTTCAGAAAGGAGCTTTCGCTGGAGATATTCATATCGCTCTATCTGATTGCGGGTATCATTAATCAACTTCAGCAGGCGTTGGTTTTTGCACCCACTGTAGATAAGATCGTGGAACTCCCGGTTTAGTGCGCCCTGCATTTCAAATTCAGTCGTTCTGGCGAGCAGCGTATGCGTCAGTTCTGCTCTCGCCAGCGTATCAGAATTCACCATTTTCGCGCTCTGAAAGACGGCTTCACCTTCCAGCAAGGCGCGTAGGGAGTAAATCTCATCCAGATCCTCAACGGATAGCGTTCTGACAACAGCGCCGCGATTCCTGAAAATTTCCACCAGCCCATCGCGTTCAAGCTGTCTGATCGCTTCTCTCATGGGAATTCGGCTGACAGAGAAATAACTGGCGAGATCCCTTTCAACAAGCCTTTCTCCATCACGCAGACGGCCGCTGTTGATCATCTTTCTTAACTCACTGGCGAGCACGTCCGGGGTCGAAAGGGCGTTCAGTTGCATACTGTTTCTCCTGAAAAGATGGAATAATGGTATGCCATCTGCTAGCTTACGTCGAGTCAGGGGATGTGCGAACAAACATCGCGAGTACAACCCATCGGATATCATTATCGGGAGTATCAAGATGAGCCATCGTGAACATCATTATCAGGTTAAGGTTGAGTGGAAAGGGAACAAAGGCCGTGGGACGGAAGCCTATAAAGCCTATGATCGGCTTTATGACATCACGGCGGGTGATAAATCTCCGATTGCAGGTTCATCAGACCCTGCATTTCTTGGTGATGCATCATGCTGGAATCCTGAAGATCTTCTTGTCGCGTCAGCCTCTGCCTGTCACAAATTATGGTATTTGCATCTTTGCGCTGAAGCGGGGATAAGCGTTTATACCTATATTGACCGGGCGGAAGGAACGATGCGCGAAGGAGAAAAGGGATGTTTCACCTCTATTGTGCTCAAGCCCGACATTACGCTTCGTCCTGGGGATGATATCGATCGCGCTGTGGCACTTCATCACCGCGCGCATGAGCTTTGCTTTATTGCTAACTCGCTGAATTTCCCTGTGACGTGCGAGCCAACAATACTGCATAGCGCCAGCTCACACGTCGATGAGCAATAACGCTAAGCGTTGACTAACCTTCACACCGGAAATGAGCAAATGGCCTGTAACCGTACTTTCGCTCTCGATATAAGCTGGAAAACGCTGCTGAAAGACGCGGGGCTTGAGCCAGTACGCATTCTCCGCAGGGCAGGATTACCTGACGATCTCTTTTTGCAAAAAGCGCGCGGACTCGATACGCATGAATACATCCGCTTCTGGAGCGCGCTGGAGGCCGAAACGAACCATCCTGCCTTTCCCGTACCGCTCATTGAGTTGATCTCAGCGGATGTGTTTGATCCACCACTTTTTGCCGCACTGTGTAGCAGCAATATGATGCAGGCTGTCCAGCGTCTGGCCAGATATAAACAGCTTATTGCACCCATGGTTCTGGAAACAACGGTGGAACAAAACGGCATACTTACCGTTTCACCGCGCTGGCTCTATGCGATAGCTATCCCGCCGTCTCTGCAGGTGGCAGAGCTGGGCTTCCTGCTCAAGCTTCTGCGGCTGGGGACCCGCGAACCGGTTAACCCCTTACAGGTCCGTGTCTCTGCACTGCCGTCAGCGGTTCAGAACAGCCACTTTTCCCATTTCTTTGGAACTGACGTGCAATATGGAGAACAGCCTGCCATCAGCTTTTCCTCGACTGATGCTCTTCGGCCGTTTTTAACGGCAAATGAGGGGATGTGGCAGGTATTTGAACCAGAACTTCAGCGTCGTCTCAGTCAGTTAAATGAACTGGCTTCAACCGCCGAGCGCGTTCGTGCGGTACTCCTGGAACTTATTCCCGGTAACGAAGCGACTATTGAAAAAGCGGCGGAGCGTCTGGGAATGAGCAAACGCACGCTGCAACGCAGGCTTGAGCAGGAAGGGGGCAACTTTCGCAACCTTGTTAATGCTTGTCGCGAACACCTGGCCCGGCATTATCTTCGTAATACGCGTCTTTCCGGGTATGAGATCGCATTTTTGCTTGGCTTTGAAGATCCTAACTCATTCTATCGCGCATTTATGGCCTGGACGGGCCAGACCCCTGAAGCGGCCAGGACAGCCATGCGTCTTGAGTAAACAGGTGCATATTTATCGCTCTGAAGGCGCAGTTTGCGAGTCATATGGCGCGGTACGCTAGTTAACGTAGGGCCGAAGGAGGGCAAAATAACGACAGTCTACTCACCGAGGTATTTATGTTTACTCAGGACAAGAAAACCGCGCTGGTCACCGGTGCATCGTCAGGTATGGGCAAAGTCATCGCCCGTCGTCTTATTCAGGATGGCTATCAGGTTTACGCTGCTGCCCGTAGCGTTGAGAAAATGAACGATCTCGCCCAGCTTGGTGCGCGCCCTCTGCGGATGGATATCTCGCGTGATGAAGACATTTTGGCTGCAGTAGATACCATCGTGTCGCAGACAGGTGGGGTTGACGTACTGGTCAACAATGCGGGTTTTGGGCTCTATGGACCGGTAGAAGAGATCGGTATTGATGAAGCTCGCTATCAGTTTGAGGTGAACGTGTTTGGAGCGGCCCGCCTTACGCAACTGCTGCTCCCGGCCATGCGCGCCAGACGCCATGGTTACATTATCAATATCACTTCGATAGGAGGGAAAATTTACACCCCCCTGGGAGCCTGGTATCACGCAACGAAACATGCGCTCGAAGGATGGTCTGACTGTCTGCGTCTTGAAGTGGCTGAATATGGAATTAAGGTTGTGATTGTTGAACCGGGTTTAATCGAGACAGGCTTTGGTGAAGTGGTCAGCGGCAGTATTGTCAAACGTTCAGCTAGTGGCCCTTATGGTCATCTGGTGGGGAAGGTGGCGAACTCGGTCAAAAATGCTTACGGGAATGGCAGAGGCAGCGACCCGAAGGTGATTGCGGACGTGGTTGCCCGCGCCGTTAACAGTCCTCATCCACGTACACGTTATGCTGCCGGCAAGTATGCAAAGATGCTCATCCGCATGCGCGTCTGGTTGGGTGACCGTCTGTTCGATCGCGTTATTCTTAGCCAGACCCGATGATCCGAGCGCCGAGGATAAAAAAAACTCGGCCTCCGTATGCGCCGCTACACAATGCTGTAAACACCGGCTCCCCAGTACCCCTTACCCGGGCGAGTCTGTTCTTTCCAGCCTAATGCGATCAGTTCTTTTGCAATAAACCGGTTCATGATCCCGTGTCCCATGAGCAAGACGGGTCCGTCGGAGCCCTTAGCCGCCGTCACGAGGAACTCTGCCGCCTTAACGGCACGACTTTTTGCCATTCTTACGCACTCTACCTCTCCAGACAGGCCACAGAGCCAAAGTACTCGAAATAACGCTGCCCAATGAAAAGGCGATAACCGCAACCCCGGGATACGGAATACCGGTAGCTCCGCCTCCCGAAACACGTCATCAATGAAGCCGGGTTCACACCCCAGTGTTTTTAACGATGAGAGGGCTCTCGGAAGCGGACTGCTGATGAAGGTGAGTGCGCGATAAATCAGGACTTTACTGATTTCCGGCGGCATATCGCGGCCCGTAGAAGAGAGATTATAGTTGTCGATCCACTCCGGCATTTCCCTGCACGACACTTTTGGCGCGCCTGCGTATTGGGGCTTTCCATGTCGCATCAAAATAATTTCCATAAAAATCTTATCGTCTGTCATCCACTCGTCGCAGGCAGACTAGCGCGTTCTGGCGAAAATGTTCTACCACTTGTTTTAGTGGGGAGCACGCGTTCTATATAACGAGCAGGGGGAATCCATCTATCCGGCCTACATAATTAGTCATTCGGAGTATGGTTTTAACCAACTGAAATATAAATGATATAAATAAAATCCCCACACAAACTTGGACAAATAACAGTAATTGTGTAAGTTTTAATTATGCGATTACGCCACGTTATATACAGCCGGGATGTGACCCATGAGCACGTTGCACACTGTCGTGAGTCGTTTTGTGAATTACTACACCGCACTGGATAGCCAGCCACCTTCTGCGCTGGCTGAGCTTTATCATTCAAATGCCACGCTTATCGATCCGTTCGGCGAGCATCAGGGGATTTTTGCACTTCAGCGCTATTTCACCCATCTGCTGGCCAATGTCGAAGATTGCCGTTTCACTATCGATCCGCCGCTGTGCAGCGAAAGCTGCTTTGCTGTCACCTGGGTAATGCACTGGTCGCACCCGCGCATTGCGGGTGGAGAGCCGCTCGAACTGCCGGGGTGTTCGGTAGTGGAGACGGAAAACCATCTCATCACGCGTCAACGTGATTACTACGATGCGGGAGAGATGCTCTACGAACACCTTCCTCTACTTGGCTGGGCGGTACGCGGCGTGAAGCGGAGGGTGAAATCATGAAGACGGTGCTCATTACTGGCGCAAGCTCGGGTATTGGCGCCGGGCTGGCGAAATCATTTGCCGCTGACGGCTACCACGTGATTGCCTGCGGGCGCGATCCTGCACGTCTTGAAGCCCTGCACCAGAGCTGCCCCAATCTTACCGTTCGCCTGTTCGATATGACAGACAGGGACGCCTGTCGCCAGGCCCTGACCGGCAGCTATGCCGATTTGATCATTCTTTGCGCCGGTACCTGCGAATACCTCGATCATGGCGAGGTAGATGCGGCGCTGGTGGAACGCGTTATGGCGACAAACTTCCTCGGCCCGGTGAATTGCCTTGAGGTGCTGCAGTCGCAGATGGCTGTCGGCAACCGTGTGGTGCTGGTGAGCTCGATGGCCCACTGGCTTCCATTTCCACGCGCGGAGGCCTACGGCGCGTCCAAAGCGGCGCTGAGCTGGTTTGCCGAGAGCTTGCGTCTTGACTGGGAGCCAAAAGGGATTGCTGTCACGGTTGTTTCTCCGGGTTTTGTTGACACGCCTCTGACGCGCAAAAATGATTTTGTCATGCCTGGCCGGGTGACTGTCGACGACGCGGTTAAGGCGATCCGCACCGGGCTGGCGGCAGGAAAAATGCATATCGCGTTTCCTGACGGTTTCGGCCTGATTATGCGATTACTCTCCGGACTGCCTGCGTTTCTTCAGCGCGCGCTGCTGCGCAGGATGGTGCGTTCATGAACATTGCGATTATCGGCAGCGGCATCGCCGGCCTGACCTGCGCCTGGCGCCTGGCCGGGCACCATCGGGTGACGCTGTTTGAAGCGGGAGCCACGCCCGGCGGCCATACCGCAACGGTTGACGTGACGACACCTCAGGGCACATACGCGATCGATACCGGGTTTATCGTCTACAACGACCGCACCTACCCGCGGTTTATGGGGCTACTCAGCGAGCTGGGCATCAGCGGGCAAAAAACGCAGATGAGCTTTTCGGTGCACAATCCCGCGACGGGGCTGGAGTACAACGGACACACCCTGACATCGCTGTTTGCCCAGCGTCGAAATCTGGCGAATCCGACGTTCTGGCGGCTGCTCGGGGAGATCGTCCGCTTCAATCGGCTGGCGAAAGAGACGCTGGCTGGGGAGGTGGACCCGAATGCCACGCTACAAACGTTTCTGGAGCAGCACGGCTTCACGCCGTTTTTTGCGCGCCACTACATTCTGCCGATGGGGGCCGCCATCTGGTCATCGTCGTTGCAGGAGATGAAGCGTTTCCCTTTGCCGCTCTTTTTACGCTTCTTTCACCATCATGGCCTGCTGGATATCACCCATCGCCCGCAGTGGTACGTGGTACCCGGCGGCTCGCGGGAGTATATCCGCGCCATGCTGGACAAATTGGGCAACCGCATGACGCTACACCTCAACGTGCCGGTGCAGCGGGTGAGCCGACACGCTCGCGGGGTTACGCTTCAGCTTGAAAACGGCAGCCATACCTTCGACCAGGTCATTTTTGCCTGCCACTCCGACAGTGCCCTGGCGATGCTTGATGACCCCACGCCCGCAGAGCGCGAGGTGCTGGGCGATATCGGCTGGCAGCGCAACGAGGTCGTTTTACACAGCGATCCGCGCTGGCTGCCGGTGCGGCAGCGGGCATGGGCCAGCTGGAACTACCGCCTGAGCGAACACGAGCAGGCCAGCGCCTGTGTTACCTACAACATGAATATTTTGCAGGGGTTGCCTGTGGGTAGCCCGCTGTTCTGCGTCACCCTGAACCCGGACACGCCGGTGGATGAACGCTTCGTTCTGCAACGTTTTGTTTATGAACATCCGCTGTTTAACCCGAAAAGTTGGCGGGCACAGGCGCGGCGGGGCGAGATCAACGGCCACCAGAGAAGCTGGTTTTGCGGGGCCTACTGGTACAACGGTTTTCATGAAGATGGCGTGCGCAGCGCGCTGGACGTGGTCAATGCGATAGCGTCCGGAGAGGGGAACTGAGATGAACAGCTGCCTCTATCATGGCGTACTACGCCACCGTCGCCTTCAGCCGAAAACCCATGAATTCCGCTACACCGTCTTTATGGCCTGGCTGGATCTGGATGAACTGCCGCTGCTGGCCTCCGTCGGCGTGCGGCGCAATCGCTTTGCCGCCGCCGCGTTTTATGACGCGGACTATCCGCTCGGCTCGCCGCTCAAAGAGAACGTGCTGAACAGGCTGGAAAGCCTGACCAGAGAACGCCCGGACGGGCGGGTGATGCTTCTGACGCAGTTGCGCTATTTCGGCTTTCATTTCAATCCGGTCAATTTTTACTACTGCTACGACGGGAAGGGAACGCTGCGCTGGGTGCTGGCGGAGGTCCGCAACACGCCGTGGAATGAACGTCATTACTATGCCGTTAACGGACAAAATGCGCAGCCCACGGAAAAAGCGTTTCACGTTTCCCCCTTCAACCCGATGGACATGGTCTATCACTGGCGCTTTAACGACCCGGATAACACGCTGCATATGCACATTGAAAATCATCAGGAAGGGAAAGTTTTCGATGCCACGCTGGCGCTACGCCGGGCGCCTCTGACACGCCCGGCACTGCGCTCACTGCTATTGCGCATCCCGCTCATGACCCTGAAAACCGTTTTTGCCATTTACTGGCAGGCGCTGCGCCTGTGGCTCAAGCGTGTGCCGCTGTATAACCATCCCGTCAGCAGGAGTGAACGCTCATGACCGATCCTGTCTTTGCGCTTGAACCCGATATCCCGCGCAACGTCCGCATCGCGCGCTGGCTGCTTTTTCGTTTGCTAAGCGGTATTCGCGGCGGCTCGCTGACGCTTCGCGAAGGGGCACAAACTTTCCATTTTGGCGAGACATCCTCCGCGCTGCATGCGGATGTGCAAATCCTTTCTCCCGGCGTCTACTGGCGTGTCTTAACCGGCGGTAGCCTTGCCGCGGCAGAAGCCTGGATGGACGGCGAATGGGAAACCACGCAACTCACGCCGCTTCTCGAACTGTTGGCGCTTAACGGCGAGGTACTTGGCCGTCTGGAGAAAGGATTCCGTTTTCTCGGCAAGCCTCTGGAGCGCTTACGTCACTGGACGCGGCGTAATTCCCGCGCGCAGGCACGTGAAAATATTGCCGCCCATTACGATCTGGGCAACACCTTTTATGCCCATTTTCTGGATAAGGAGCTGCTCTATTCCAGCGCGCTATTTACCGCGGACGAGCAGGATCTTACGGCGGCGCAGCAGGCAAAAATGGCGCGTTTGTGCGAACAACTGGCTCTGAATGAGACCGATCACCTGCTGGAAATTGGCACGGGCTGGGGTGCGATGGCGGAATACGCCGCGCGTCACTACGGCTGTCGGGTAACCACTACCACGTTGTCGAAAGAGCAATATCTCTGGGCGACGGAGCGGATCGCCCGCGCCGGATTGCAGGATCGCGTCGAGGTACTGCTTTGCGATTACCGTGACCTTACCGGGCAGTATGACAAGCTGGTCTCAATAGAGATGATTGAAGCCGTAGGGCAGCGCTACTTGCCAGTGTTCTTCCGTACCTGCCAGGCGCGGCTGCGTCCGGGAGGTCGCATGGCAATTCAGGCCATTACCATTCAGGACCAGCGCTATCGCGACTACAGCAAAAGCGTCGATTTCATCCAGCGCTATATTTTTCCCGGCGGCTTCTTGCCGAGCATTACCGCGATGAATGAGCTGATGACACGCCACACCGATTTCGTGGTGCGTAATCTCTTCGACATGGGGCCTGACTACGCCCGCACGCTGGCCCACTGGCGGCAGCGCTTTATCCATACCTGGCAGGAGATTGAAAAACTCGGGTTCGATGAGCGTTTTCGCAGGATGTGGCTTTACTACTTTGGCTACTGCGAAGCCGGGTTTAACGCCCGCACCATTAGCGTGGTGCAGTTGACCGCTGAGCGCGTATGAAACGATACCTTCAGGTCTTCCTGCTGGCCATCGCGTTCGATCTTTACTGGGCGCTGGTGGTGCTGTTTCGAGAACAGGGCCTGATTATCTGGCTCGCGCTGGCGATCCTTGCCTGTCTGTTGTTGCCGTCAGCATACCGTCTGTACGCAATCGGTCTGGCCGCAGCGGGCTGCCTGCTGGATGCGCTCTGGGCATTAACGGGGCTGATTTCCTTCAGGAGCGAGTCCCTGATACCGCTATGGATAGTGGCATTGTGGCTGATGTTCGCCACCGTCTGGACACAGCTTACGCTCACTACGACCTTACCCGGCTGGCTGTTGACTCTGCTGGCAGCCGCAGGAGGACCGGTGGCGTACCTGATTGGCGAGCGACTGGGGGCCATCACGTTTCTGGAGCCGACCTTTATCGTCGTCAGTTGGATGGTGCCGGGCTGGCTGGTGTTGATGCTGTTTTTCCACCTGCTATTGGGGAGACAAAAATGAGGTCTGCCGTTTTGCTTATCTGGCTGATGACCATGTCCCCTCTGGTCCAGGGGGCCGACTGGCTGGCCTGGCGTAAGGTAGGGGATGCCACGCTGACGTGGGGACCGTTCACCGTCTATACCTCCCAGCTGCGCACTCCCGATGGTCGATACAGCCGGGAAAATCAGGATCAGGCGCTAATTATTACCTATGCGCGCGATATCGATCGCGAAGATCTGGTTGAAGCGACCCGCGACCAGTGGAAGGCTCAGGGGATCCTGGCGCAGGAACCGCAAAGCGAAGCCTGGCTGCGTATGCTTCAGTCACTGTGGCCGGATGTCAGACCGGGTTCGCAACTGGCATTTGTCATCAATGATAAGCAGGGGCAGTTCTGGTATCGCGAACCCACTTCCCAGAAAAGTTTTATTCCCCTGGGACCACGCCAGTCAGAAGCATTCAGTACTCGCTTTCTGGCGATCTGGCTTGGCCCACGCACGCAGTATCCAGACCTGCGTCAGCAGTTAATCGGAGGCCAAAAATGAAACGTATCCTGATGATGGCACTGGCATTCTTGATGCTGCTGGCCGGCTGTAGCACCGACGTGACCGAGTATCGCCAGCAGCAGCCGAGGCTCGATATCTTCCACTACTTCCAGGGCAAAACCGAAGCGTGGGGGATGGTGCAGGATCGCAGCGGCAAGCAGATCCGCCGTTTTCATGTGGAGATTACCGGGGACGTTATCGGCGATACGCTGACGCTCAATGAACACTTTGTTTATGACGACGGTGAAAAGCAGCAGCGGGTCTGGCAAATCCGCCGCGTGGGGAACGATCGCTACGAGGGAACGGCAGGGGACATTGAAGGGGTTGCCACCGGGCAGGCAGCAGGCAACGCCTTTAACTGGCATTACAGCATGAATGTGAAGGCGAACGGCAGTACCTGGCTGCTCAAGTTTGACGACTGGATGTACCTGCAGGATGAGACACATCTGTTCAACAAAACCGAGATGAAGAAGCTGGGCGTCACCGTCGCCACGGTGACGCTGTTCTTTACCCGGAAGGGGGAGTGATTCGCCGTTATGCGAGCTCTTTGCGAATAATCTCCGCCCCGGCGCTCAGGGCCTTCAGTTTACCGTTGGCAACCTGACGGGAAAGAGGAGCCATACCGCAGTTGGTTGACGGGTAAAGCTTATCGGCATCAACAAACTGCAGGGCTTTACGCAGCGTATCTGCCACTTCTTCTGGCGTTTCGACGCTGTTAGTGGCGACATCAATCGCGCCAACCATCACTTTTTTACCGCGAATCAGCTCCAGCAGATCCATCGGTACGCGGGAGTTGTGGCACTCCAGGGAGATAATGTCGATGGTAGAGGTCTGCAGTTTCGGGAAGGCCTCTTCGTACTGGCGCCACTCCGAGCCGAGCGTCTTTTTCCAGTCAGTGTTGGCTTTAATACCGTACCCGTAGCAGATATGTACCGCCGTTTCACATTTCAGGCCTTCAACGGCACGTTCCAGCGCGGCGATGCCCCAGTCGTTGACCTCATCAAAAAAGACGTTAAACGCCGGCTCATCAAACTGAATAATATCGACGCCAGCTGCTTCTAATTCTCTTGCTTCCTGATTCAGGATTTTGGCGAACTCCCAGGCCAGCTTTTCACGGCTTTTATAGTGCGCGTCGTAAAGGGTGTCGATCATGGTCATCGGCCCGGGCAGGGCCCATTTGATTGGCTTGTCCGTGAGCTGGCGTAGGTACTTCGCGTCATCCACGAATACCGGTTTCTGCCTTGCGACGGCAGAGACCACGGTCGGCACGCTGGCGTCATAGCGGTTACGAATGCGTACGGTCTGGCGGTTTTCAAAATCAACGCCGCTCAGGTGTTCAATAAAGGTAGTGACAAAGTGCTGGCGGGTTTGTTCACCGTCGCTGACGATATCAATACCCGCACGGATCTGCTCATCCAGAGATAAACGAAGTGCGTCCTGTTTCCCCGCGAGTAATTCCTGATCCTGTAATTTCCAGGGTGACCACAGCGTTTCAGGTTGAGCAAGCCAGGTCGGCTTAGGCAGGCTGCCAGCCGTAGAAGTCGGGAGCAATGTTTTCATAGTAAAAGACCTTTTTTGATGTATTAAAGCGTGTAGTTATCAGACCACTGCTCAAGAATGTGTTGGTAAGGCTTAATGAAGTATTCTTCGGTAAATCGACCCTGTTCAATCGCCAGACGGCTTCGCTCTTCGCGGTCATAAACAATTTTTGTTAATGAGTGATCCTGCTGGTTCAGATCCGGTCGATAGAAAAGTCCCGCCGCCGAGTTAGCGTTATAAATTTCCGGGCGATAGATTTTCTGGAACGTTTCCATCGTGCTGATGGTGCCGAACAGTTCCAGATCGGTGTAATCACTCAGCAAATCGCCGGTAAAAAAGAACGCAAAAGGTGCGACGCTGTTTTCAGGCATGAAATAGCGTACGTTCAGGCCCATCTTCGCGAAGTACTGTTCTGTTAAAGACTCGCCATCTGGCTGATACTCGATGCCGAGCACAGGGTGCTCGTTTCCCGTACGGCGGTAGGTATCTTTGCTGGAGACGCTCAGGCAAATTACAGGTGCCTTATTGAAGTTCTCTCTGTACTCCGATGAGCTCATAAAATGGCGGAAGATATTGCCATGCAGTTCGCCAAATTTTTCCGGAATGCTGAAGTGTTGTTGGTTTTTGTTGTGCTCAAGCAGCAGCACGCTGAAATCATAATCCCGCACATACGACGAGAAGTTATTCCCGACAATGCCAGGGATACGCTGGTTGTTTTTCTTGTCGACAATGGTGGTCTGCAGTATCTCAATGGCCGGGAATGCTTTCTCAGCACCGATGTTCATCTCAACTGAAATGATTTCAAGTTCGACCGCATAGCGATCGGCATTTGGGTTATCCCAGCGCGCCAGGGCGTTAAAACGGTTGTTGATCATCACCAGCGTATTGCGCAGGTTTTCCTGACGCTTTTCCCCGCGCGCCAGGTTGGCAAAGTTGGTGGTCGTACGCGTATTTTCAGACGGGTTGTAATTCTCATCGAAGCAACTGCGCTTAAGGGTATATGTGAAAGCTTTGCTCATTGTGGTTATGCATCCTAAGTTCATGTTGCCAAGAAGTTACCGATGCATAATTTATGCCTGAGCCCGCGGCGCAGGGGAAGTGACTTAATTTCAATGCAACATGAGGGAAGTTCATTAACAGGATTGCGCACAGGCTGGAGAGTGAAGTGAAAGAGGAAGGGGCATCGCGCCCCTTAGCGTTAGGCTGTAGGCCTTTCGTTCCAGGCGTCGCTGTGCATGATGTTCCCGTCGACGATGCGCCAGGTAATTTTTTCGTACTGCAGGCTTACGCTTTCAACGTGGTTCATTTTATCGTTGGCAGTGATCTTCACGTTTGGCACGCTGCAGTTAACACCAGTAACCTTTACGTTCTCCATTAGTACGGAGTAATAACAGACTTCCTGTCCGGCATCATTAATATGATAGAACTTGATTTCAGCGCTTTTAAGCGCCTGACCGGTAGATGCTGCTTTGTAGAGATAGGGCGTGGAGCTATCAACTTCCTTTTCAATGCGCATGGATGAGTGTTGACGCGTGCCGGTGATCTTGCCGTTAGCTCTGTCTACCGGGAGGTTGATGCCATGGCTCAGCCCTATGATCTCAATGCTGCCTTCACGGTCCTGAACATCAACGGAACCTTTAATATGTGCTCCACCGTCGTCTTTTAGCCACATGTAGGGAGGAATTGGCATTCGTTATTTCCTTATTTTATTGAATAGCAGAGTTGTTAAGCGATAAATAACCGTGGTGAGGGTCAGTACAATTAAAATATCGATATTGGTATATGTGTCATATATTGTTTCAGCATTCACATCGCCATAAATAAAATCACATATAGATGAGGCGACGTCGTGGTCTAAATAGCGTTCAGCGGGCCCCAATGTGCGGCCAAATATAATGCTGATGCATATAAACCAGGCCGTTTTCAATAGCCTGATGCCCCATTTACGGGCAAGTGCTGGTATAGCCACTTTCACTCACCTCAACCCAGCCGCGTGCCATCAGCGAACGCATACAGGGAACTTCAATAAGCTCTGTACTCATGAGAGCATTCCGGATCAATGCGTAATCAGAATTATGGGCAATCGTGATACATCCCTCAGATACCGTACCTGGATGCAGCCGAAACAAACCCCGGTAGACGTTATCAATCCAGGTACCATCATCGATTCCCCAGTCATCCTTGTATAAAGCAAACCACTCATCGCGGCCAAATTCTGCGCCAGATCTCACCTTGTTCCACCGATCCTGAACCTTCGCTTTTAATCCTGAAAAGAAACCTCCAGTCCCTCTGTCAACAATCCAGTATTTACCTGGGGGAATTGGACCCGATCCTTTGACTGCACCACATAATCCATTGTTTCTGTAAATTCCCTGCCCGGAATGCGCCATAAACACGCCAACGCCGTGCAGGTTAAAAGGCGCATAGTCAGCACCGTTAAGCAGCATTGTTCCTTTTAAGGCCATATTTTCTCCTTAGTATTTTAATAAGAGAAAAGCAGCCTACGCCTGATGTGGGTACAGATATTCAACTCACATCATATTTCTGCGCTGCTGATTTTTTTTAAGAAAATGACCTGACAATTTTTAATCACTCTTTAGGCGTTAACGCTAGTTAATGCTGAATGACTAATGAGCCAGACTCAGTTAAAAAAACGACATGCCTACTTCTCTGGCACACGCTCCGCAATTCCCGCTATAATCCCCAAAATTTCCAATCGGTTTAGAAACGATCATGACAAAACTCACCTTACAAGAGCAGATGCTGAAAGCAGGCCTGGTCAGCAGCAAGAAAGCGGCGAAAGTGCAGCGCACGGCAAAGAAATCACGCGTTCAGGCGCGTGAAGCTCGGGAAGCGGTTGAAGAGAACAAGAAAGCGCAGATCGAGCGCGATAAACTGCTGAGCGAGCAGCAAAAACAGGCAGTACTGGCGAAAGAGTTTAAAGCCCAGGTGAAACAGCTGATTGAGATGAACCGCATCACCGTGGCGAAAGGCAACATCACCTTTAACTTCACCGACGGTAATCTGATCAAAAAAATCGAGGTCGATAAGCAGACCCAGACTCAGCTGATCAACGGTCGTCTGGCGATTGCGCGTCTGGTGATTAATGCTAATGGTGACTGCGAATACGCGATAATCCCGGCAGTGGTGGCCGATAAAATTGCCCAGCGCGATGCCGACAGTATCGTATTAAACAGCGCGCTCAGCCAGGAAGAGCAGGACGAAGACGATCCGTACGCGGACTTCAAAATTCCGGACGATTTGATGTGGTAAATCCCCTTCAGAACGGGGCGGCGTGACGGGCGTTAACCGGCTCTCCGCTCACGGGATGAATAAAATTCAGAATGCTTGCATGCAGCATCAGCCGGGATGTTCTTTCCGCTCCCGGCGCTTCGAGACCACCATACAGATCGCAGCCCAGAATCGGGTGCCCCAACTGCTGGCAGTGAATGCGCAGCTGGTGGGTTCGCCCGGTCTCCGGGGTGAGTTTCACCCGTGTTAACGGCAGGCCCGTCTCCTGATAAAACCGTTCCACCACCCGATAGTGGGAGCGGGCGGGTTTACCGTTTTTCGCGCAGATCGACATCAATGGGAATAGCGCCGGATCTTTGGCAATCGGCGCATCAATTACACCTTCGTCATTTTCAACATGTCCGCAAAGCAGGGCGCTGTAGACTTTCTCCACGCTGCGCTGGCTGAACTGTTCGCACAGTGCGGCATTGATAGCTTTATTGCGCGCAACCACCATCAACCCTGAGGTACCAAAATCCAGGCGGTGTACCAGCGTGCAGCCAGGGAACGTCTGGACCAGACGATAATGGACAGAATCGAGGTTTTGCGGATTTTTGCCCGAGAGGCTGAGCAGACCGGAAGGTTTATTGATCAACAGCAGATGTTCATCCTGCCAGAGGATCTCGATGTCGTCGTGACACGGTGGGGCAATAAAAGAATCAATAATCGCAGACATCAGGCCGCCCGGCTGGAGAGTGGGAGCGGATGATAACGAAATGCGGAGAAAAGAAAAACCCTCCCACCGGGCGGTGAGAGGGGAATATCTTAAGCAGCTACGAAACTGTCGATAGCGGATTTCGCATCGGTCTGCGCTTTGGTCGCCATTTCAGGACCGTAGGCAATACCTTCAGCGAACACGAAGTTCACATCAGTGATACCGATGAAGCCCAGGAAAACGGTCAGGTATGGTGCAACCAGGTCGGTTGGGGTGTCTTTGTGGATACCGCCACGGCTGGTCAGTACGATCGCACGTTTACCTTTTACCAGGCCTTCAGGACCGTTCTCGGTGTAACGGAAGGTTACGCCAGCACGCGCCACCAGGTCGAAATAGTTCTTCAACTGAGTTGGGATGTTGAAGTTGTACATTGGGGCGTTAATGACGATAACGTCGTGCGCCTGCAGCTCAGCAATCAGTTCGTCGGACAGGGCCAGAGCTTCCTGCTGACGTGGGCTCAGTGGTGCATCGCTTGGACGCAGCGCGCCAACCAGCTCGCCGTCCAGCACAGGAATTGGGTTTGCAGCCAGGTCACGCACGGTGATTTCGTCAGCAGAATGCTGTTCACGCCACTGTTCAACGAAGTAATCAGACAGCTGACCAGACTGAGAGTACCCTGCCAGAATACTGGATTTCAAAACTAATACTTTGCTCATGGGTGATTCCTGTTATTGCATTTGATTGAAGGGGGTTGCCCCGTTGCTTGTTGACACTCTATTCACAATCCTGCCATAGAGATAGCGCAATATATCGAAGCCTATGTTCGAATTTTTTGAATAAGGCGCTGAAAGCACCAATGTGGTACTCTATAGCAATCATTAAAAAGAGATTTTACCTGGCAGTGCACTGCCCGTTAACGCTATGACAGAACAACAAAAACTCACCTTCGCGATGCTACTGCAACAGCTTGATTCGCTGACGCTGCGTGATAAACCGCGCTTTGCCCGACGTTTACACGGCGTGAAGAAGGTTAAAAATCCTGATGCACAACAGGCCATTTACCAGGATATGGCAAAAGAGATTGAACAGGCGGCAGGGAAAGTTGTGCTGCGTGAAGCTGCACGTCCGGCGATCAATTACCCGGATAACCTGCCCGTCAGTCAGAAAAAACAGGACATCCTCGAAGCTATCCGCGATCACCAGGTGGTGATTGTCGCCGGCGAAACCGGTTCGGGGAAAACCACCCAGCTGCCGAAAATCTGTATGGAGCTTGGCCGCGGGATCAAAGGGCTGATTGGCCACACCCAGCCGCGTCGTCTGGCGGCGCGTACTGTTGCGAACCGTATTGCCGAAGAGCTGCAAACGGAGCCGGGCGGTTGCATCGGTTACAAAGTGCGATTCAGCGACCACGTTAGCGATAACACCATGGTCAAACTGATGACCGACGGTATTCTGCTGGCGGAAATCCAGCAGGATCGCCTGCTGATGCAGTACGACACCATCATTATTGACGAAGCGCACGAACGCAGCCTGAACATCGACTTCCTGCTAGGCTACCTGAAAGAGCTGCTGCCGCGTCGCCCGGATCTGAAAATCATCATCACCTCCGCAACCATCGACCCGGAACGCTTCTCGAAGCATTTCAACAATGCGCCGATTATCGAGGTATCAGGACGCACCTATCCGGTTGAAGTCCGCTACCGCCCAATAGTGGAAGAGGCGGATGATACCGAGCGAGACCAGCTGCAGGCTATTTTCGATGCCGTTGACGAACTGGGTAACGAAAGCGCGGGTGATATTCTGATCTTTATGAGCGGCGAGCGCGAAATTCGCGACACCGCCGACGCGCTCAGCAAGCGCGACCTGCGCCACACGGAGATCCTGCCGCTGTACGCGCGTCTGTCAAACAGCGAACAGAACCGCGTGTTCCAGGCGCACAGTGGGCGACGTATCGTGCTGGCGACCAACGTGGCGGAAACCTCGCTGACCGTACCGGGGATCAAATACGTTATCGACCCGGGTACGGCGCGCATCAGCCGCTACAGCTATCGCACCAAAGTTCAGCGCCTGCCGATTGAGCCGGTTTCCCAGGCCTCGGCGAACCAGCGTAAGGGCCGCTGTGGTCGTGTGTCAGAAGGGATCTGTATTCGTCTTTACTCTGAGGACGATTTCCTGTCGCGTCCGGAATTTACTGACCCGGAAATTCTGCGTACCAACCTGGCGTCCGTTATCCTGCAGATGACTGCCCTGGGGCTGGGCGACATCGCGGCGTTCCCGTTCGTGGAAGCGCCGGACAAACGCAACATTCAGGACGGTGTACGTCTGCTGGAAGAGCTCGGCGCTATTACCACCGATGAGCAGGCAACGGCCTATAAGCTGACGCCGCTGGGCCGTCAGCTCAGCCAGTTGCCGGTCGACCCGCGTCTGGCGCGTATGGTGCTGGAAGCACAAAAACACGGCTGCGTGCGTGAAGCGATGATCATCACCTCGGCGCTCTCCATTCAGGATCCGCGTGAACGTCCGATGGACAAACAGCAGGCGTCTGATGAAAAACACCGCCGCTTCCACGATAAAGAGTCCGATTTCCTCGCTTTCGTGAACCTGTGGAACTACCTCGGCGAGCAGCAGAAAGCGCTCTCCTCGAACCAGTTCCGCCGCCAGTGTCGCGTGGATTTCCTCAACTACCTGCGCGTACGCGAGTGGCAGGATATCTACACCCAGCTCCGCCAGGTGGTGAAAGAGCTGGGCATTCCGGTCAACAGTGAACCGGCGGAATACCGGGAAGTGCATATCGCACTGCTGACTGGTTTGTTGTCCCATATCGGGATGAAGGACGCAGAAAAGCAGGAGTATACCGGCGCGCGTAACGCCCGTTTCTCCATCTTCCCCGGTTCCGGCTTGTTCAAAAAACCGCCGAAATGGACCATGGTGGCCGAGCTGGTGGAAACCAGCCGTCTGTGGGGGCGCATTGCGGCGCGTATCGATCCGGAATGGGTTGAGCCGGTGGCGCAACATCTGCTGAAACGCTCGTACAGTGAGCCACACTGGGAGCGTGCGCAGGGCGCGGTAATGGCAACTGAGAAGGTGACCGTCTACGGTCTGCCTGTCGTGGCCGCGCGTAAGGTCAACTACAGCCAGATCGATCCGGCGCTGTGCCGCGAGCTGTTTATCCGCCATGCGCTGGTGGAAGGTGACTGGCAGACTCGCCACGCCTTCTTCCGCGAAAACCTCAAACTGCGCGCCGAGGTGGAAGAGCTGGAACACAAATCCCGCCGTCGGGACATTTTGGTGGACGACGAGGCGCTGTTTGAGTTTTACGATCAGCGCATCAGCCATGATGTGATCTCTGCCCGTCACTTCGACAGCTGGTGGAAGAAGGCCAGCAAAGAGACGCCAGACCTGCTCAACTTTGAGAAGAGCATGTTGATTAAGGAAGGGGCGGAGTCAGTCAGCAAACTTGATTACCCGAACTTCTGGCATCAGGGCAACCTCAAGCTGCGGTTGACCTATCAGTTTGAACCAGGCGCGGACGCGGATGGGGTGACCGTACACATCCCGCTACCATTGTTAAACCAGGTGGAAGAGAGCGGGTTCGAGTGGCAAATTCCTGGCCTGCGTCGAGAACTGGTCATTGCATTAATCAAATCGCTGCCGAAACCGGTGCGCCGTAACTTTGTGCCTGCGCCAAACTATGCGGAAGCCTTTTTAGGCCGCGTCACGCCGCTGGAACTGCCGCTGCTGGACGCGCTGGAGCGTGAATTCCGACGCATGACCGGCACGACCATCGACCGCGATGACTGGAACTGGGATCAGGTGCCCGATCACCTGAAAATCAGCTTCCGCGTGGTGGACGATAAAAACAAAAAGCTGCAGGAAGGGCGTTCCCTGACCGAATTGAAAGAGGCGTTGAAAGGCAAAGTCCAGGAGACGCTCTCTGCGGTTGCGGATGACGGTATCGAGCAGAGCGGATTGCACATCTGGAGTTTTGGTCAGCTTCCGGAAAGCTACGAGCAGAAGCGCGGTAACTATAAGGTGAAGGCCTGGCCTGCGCTGGTCGATGAGCGCGACAGTGTGGCGATCAAGCTGTTTGATAACCCGCAGGAACAGCAACAGATGATGTGGCGCGGCCTGCGTCGCTTGCTGCTATTGAATATCCCATCGCCGATTAAGTATCTGCACGAGAAGTTACCGAACAAAGCCAAACTGGGGCTGTACTTTAACCCATACGGTAAAGTGCTGGATCTGATCGACGACTGCATCTCCTGCGGCGTGGACAAACTGATCCACGAGGCGGGTGGTCCGGTCTGGACGGAAGCAGGTTTTGCTCAGCTTCATGACAAGGTGCGCGCGGAGCTGAACGACACGGTGGTAGATATTGCCAAACAGGTCGAGCAAATCCTCACCACCGTTTTCAATATCAACAAACGTCTGAAAGGGCGCGTGGATATGACCATGGCGCTGGGGCTGTCAGATGTAAAAGCACAGATGGCCGGGCTGGTGTACCGCGGGTTTGTCACCGGAAACGGCTTTAAGCGACTCGGCGATACGTTGCGTTACCTGCAGGCGATTGAAAAACGGCTCGAGAAAATGGCTATCGACCCACATCGCGATCGCGCTCAGATGTTGAAAGTGGAGAGCGTGCAGCAGGCGTGGCAGCAGTGGCTGAATAAACTGCCACCGACACGCCGCGACGATGAAGACGTTCAGGCAGTCCGCTGGATGATCGAAGAGCTCCGTGTCAGTTTCTTTGCCCAGCAGCTCGGTACGCCGTATCCGATTTCGGATAAACGTATTTTGCAGACAATGGAGCAGATTTCCGGTTAAAACCCTTGCCCGGTGGCGCTGCGCTTACCGGGCCTACGGAAGAAAATGTAGGCCGGGTAAGGCGTAGCCGCCACCCGGCTGGTTATCGTTCCACAATTGCCAGCGTAAACCCGTCCCACCCCTTAACCCCCACCGTCTGCAACGCGGTGGCGGTTAAACGGGGATTGTCCCCAATCATCTCGATAAACCGACGAACACCCTGCACGCGCGCATCGTCACTTTGCTCGTTAATCACTTCGCCCTCGCGTACCACGTTATCACCAATAATCAACGTCCCTGGGCGGGAGTAGTGCAGCGCCCATTCCAGATAACCTGGGTTGTTTGGCTTATCTGCATCAATAAAGATCAGGTCGAATGGCGGTATATCACCGAAATTCTCGAGCGAGTTCAGAGCCGGGCCTTCTACCAGTTCAATACGGTTGTTTAGCCCCGCGAGGTGGATATTCTGGCGGGCAATTTCGGCATGGGTTGGATCCGCTTCAAGCGTAATCAGCTTTCCGTCTGGCGGCAGAGCGCGAGCCATCCAGATGGAACTATAGGCACCGAGCGTGCCAATCTCAAGAACACGCCGCGACTGCGTCAGACGGACAAACAGCGCCAGCAGTTGACCCTGATTGGCCGCTACATCGTGTTCTGGGAGCCCGCCGCGTTTGTTGTTTTCCAGTACCTGACGCAAGACATCATCTTCAGGAATAAGCGAAGAAATCATGAAATTATCTACTGCTGACCACTGTTGTTGCATAGATTGGCTCCTGAGAGTAAAAACTGGGGGCGAAATAGGGACCTGGTAATCGTAGCACTTCAGGCATTGAACCTTCGTAAATCTGGCCCCGAAGTTCCCTGTAAAATCGTTCACGGTATAATTGAGCCGCACTGGGTACTTTTTTAAACAGCACACGCAACAGAATGTTTTGAGTGATAGAAAACCAATAGCATAATAGGCAGATGCAATCCGATTCGGCGCTCGCCTGTACTTTATTAGCCAGAAGCCGTCCCCCTGAAGAGACTCACAGGAGAAGTTCATCATGGTTCAGACCCATTTCCCCATTCTGCCTGATGCCACTCTGGCGGCGATTAATACTCTCGGCACATGGCTGGCGCAGGATGATCTGAGCGGTTCCCGTCAGAACCCGGATGTCGATGGGGTGGTTCTGGCAGGAAACGCGGTCATTCCGACTATTGATGCGGCCTGCCGTATCGCCGCGCAAAACGAGATCCCGTTGCTGATTAGCGGCGGTATCGGCCATTCGACCGCGTTTCTATATGCGGCCATTGGCAGTCACCCGCGTTATCACACGATACCGGTCACTGGGCGGGCGGAAGCCAGTATTCTGGCCGACATTGCGCGCGAGTTCTGGCAGATCCCTGAGGGACGTTTGTGGATCGAAGATCAATCCACCAACTGTGGTGAAAACGCGCGTTTTAGCTGGAACATACTGAAACAACGTCAGCGAGCTACCGGGCGGGTGCTGGTGGTGCAGGATCCGACAATGCAGCGACGTACCATGGCGACGTTTGCCCGCGTGTGCCGGGATGAACCCGTTGCACCTCAGTGGATAAGCCACCCGGGTGTTACGCCGACACTGCGGAACGGCAAAGATGGGGTGGAATTTAGCGAGGGCAACACCGGACTGTGGCCCGTTGACCGCTACCTGTCACTGGTTCTGGGGGAACTGCCGCGACTGTATGATGACGTTAACGGCTATGGTCCTGCCGGACGTGATTTTATCGCTCACGTTGAGTTTCCTGATGCCGTGGCTGACGCATGGGTATTGCTACAGCAGGATCCGATCCTGAAAAACGCCTTATCCCGGCGCTCGCTTCTCTGAGCATCCTGCGGTTTCCCCCTCCGCAAAGAGGGGGAAGGCATTACAGCGCGGCGTACTTATCCAGCGTACGCACCAGCTGTGTCACAAAACCATATTCGTTGTCATACCAGGCGACGGCTTTCACCAGTTGCAGATCGCCCGCTTCCGTTACCTCGGTTTGCGTGGCATCAAATACCGAACCAAAGTGCGAACCGATCACATCTGACGACACAATCTCTTCATCGGTATAACCAAACGATTTATTTCCCTGTGTCGCCTTTTTCAACGCGGTATTGATCTCCTCAACCGTGACCTTTTTACCCAGAATGGCGACCAGTTCGGTGACGGAGCCGGTTTTAACCGGCACGCGCTGCGCGTGGCCTTTCAGTTTGCCACTCAGCGCGGGGATGACCAGGCCGATGGCTTTTGCCGCACCGGTGGTATGCGGAATGATATTTTCTGCCGCCGCGCGTGAGGCACGAAGATCTTTTCCGCGAGGCCCATCTACCAGCGCCTGGGTACCGGTATAGGCGTGAATAGTCGTCATGGTACCGACTTTAATTTCAAAGGCATCATGCAGCGCTTTTGCCAGTGGGGCGAGGCAGTTGGTGGTGCAGGAAGCGACGGAAATGATGGTATCACTGGCGTCAATGGTGTCGTCATTCACGTTATACACGATGGTTTTCATCTCTCCGGCAGGGGCAGAAATAAGCACTTTCTTCGCGCCTGCATCCAGATGCGCTCGTGATTTTTCTTCGGAGGTGTAAAAGCCGGTGCACTCCACAACGATATCCACACCTGCGGCTTTCCACGGAATATGCTTCGCCTCTTTTTCGGCGTATACCGCAATGGTTTTACCGTCAACAATCAGCGCATCTTCAGTGAAATCCACGCTCCACGGGAAACCACCGTAGTTGGAATCATGCCTGAGCAGATAGGCCAATACTTTGGGAGAGGTGAGGTCGTTGATGGCGACGACGGTGTTGCTATCCTGGGTTTCAAGAAGGCGGCGCAGTACAAGGCGTCCAATGCGTCCAAATCCGTTAATGCCAATTTTACTCATGGTGTTCTCCTGTGAACGTGTCGATACGACAGTTTGAACTCATCCAGGCTTAGACCATCACAGGCTGGGCGGCAATTGAAGATGCTTCATGCGGAAGGAAGTATTTGAAAAACCATACAGAAAAATTGATGAATTTTTAAGGAAAGGGGATTATGTTGACGCGATATCCGTTTTTTTCGGGAAATCCCATGCGCACTAAATATACAAGCCTGCAAATCGCAATTCACTGGCTGGTGTTTCTGTTAATCATCGTTGCTTATTGCGCGATGGAGTTTAAAGGTTTCTTCCCGCGTACCGCTCGCCCATTGATCAATATGATCCACGTCTCATGCGGAATCACCATTCTGGTGCTGATGGTGACGCGTCTGCTGGTTCGTCTCAAGTTCCGCGCGCCACCGATTCAACCAAAGCCAAAAGCGATGGTGACGGGGATGTCTCATCTGGGGCACCTGGTGGTGTATATGCTGTTCATTGCGTTACCGCTGATTGGTATTGTGATGATGTACAACCGGGGCAGCGACTGGTTTGCTTTTGGCATGGTGATGCCGCATGCGGCGGAATCCAATTTTGACCTGGTCGATGTGCTGAAAGAGTGGCACGTTACGCTGGCGAATCTGGGGTATTTTATGATTGGCCTGCACGCACTGGCAGCACTGATGCACCACTATTTCTGGAAAGATAATACCCTTCTGCGCATGATGCCGAAAAAGCGTCAATAAATGCGGAAAACAGGCCGGGTAAGCGCAGCGCCACCCGGCTTTTTTTTAGCGCAGCTGAGCACGCTCTTCAGTAGTTAACGCCAGCGCCTGCGTTGATCCGGTCTCAGACGATTTCACTGCCGCTTCCAGTACAGCCATAACCGCTAATGCTTCGACAGGATTAACGGGGTTGGTGATTTTCCCGAGAACCGCATCACGTACGTTAATGTAATACTGGCGCTGATCGCCTTTCGGGGTCGCAATAGTCTGCTGTGCTCCGTCTGCTCCATAGAGCACCATGCTGTCGCTGTCTTCGCCCCAGGTTGCACTGCCGGGAATCACCCCTGCGAGCAGCTGCGCTTCCTGCTGATCGATTCTGGCTTTTACCACGCTGCCCTTATCCCCGTGGACCGTAAAGCGTGCCGTACCGCCTGCGACCAGCATGCTGGCATGCAGAATGACCTTATGTTGCGGATAATTTAAGACCACGTGCGCCCAGTCGTTAATTTCTGCACCGTCGCGCAGCGTCGCGATATTCCCCTGAACCGACTGCGGCAGGCCAAAGAGCTGAAGCGTCTGGTCAATCAAGTGAGGACCCAGGTCAAACCACAGGCCGCTCCCGGGGACGTTCTGCTCGCGCCAGCGCACGCGTACTTCCGGACGGAAACGGTCAATATGCGACTCCAGATGTTTAATCTTGCCGAGCGTACCTTGCTCAATAAGCTGCTTAATGCCGAGGAAATCGCTGTCCCAGCGGCGGTTGTGAAAGACGGAGAGCAAAAGCTGCTTTTCATCCGCCAGCGCAATCAGGTCGCGGGCTTCCTGCATGTCGAGGGTGAAAGGCTTATCCACGACCACATGTTTCCCGGCGTTCAGCGCAAGCGTGGCCAGCGGCGCGTGGGTGGCGTTGGGGGAGGCAATAACGACCAGATCGACATCCGGATGCTGAATGGCCTCTTCCGGTGTTGCAACCACCTGAACATCCGGAAGATCGCGTTTTACTTTTTCTTCATCACGAGAAGATACGACCGCCAGCTTAAGTCCATCAACGGACTGGATCAGCGGTGCATGGAAGGTTTTGCCGACAAATCCATACCCGATCAATGCAATGTTGATTGTTTTCACTTTACTCATGACCTTCTCCACGTTGATTCGCGCAAACCGTGACCTGCAATGCGCTATGGTCCCCAAGCTCAGGCCAGGGACGATCCAGAAACAGTTGTTGGATGTTGGATAACTCGCAAACCAGATACGGTTCGCAGCGGTTGACTTTAAGGTGGTCGGCGACAATCCAGTGAGCATGGCTGACGGCAAGCATCGCGCGCTTGACCTCCGCATCTGCTTCTGTACTGGCACTCAGACCGAGTTCGGCATGGATGGCGCACGCCCCGAGAATAGCGATATCCGCACGATAACGGGACAGGAGAGACAGGGTGGCGCTTCCGGCGAACAGGCGCTGTTTTTGGTCCCATTTTCCACCGAGCAGGATCAGCTCAATATTATCCTGGTCGCTAAAATGCTGGGCAATATCCAGCGAGGTGGTGATAACAGTCAGCGGCCCCTGAAGAAAGGTGGCAACAGCCATCACCGTGCTTCCGGCATCCAGAAACAGGGTGGAGCCCGGTGGAACTGCCTGCGCGACCTGTTTACCCAGACGCTGTTTGGCTTCGGGCAGCAACGTACTGCGCCCCTGACGATTCATGGCGGAAAGATTGAGTGCAATAGCCCCGCCATGATTCTTCTGCGCAAGGCCCTGGTTTTCAAGGTCAGTCAGATCGCGGCGGATGGTGTCTGCTAAACCTGAAGCTTTTCTGCCAGCTCGGTGATACTGGCCTGTCCTTGCTCACTAATAATATCAAGTACATATCGTTGACGAGCCGTTTTGTGCATGAACAAATCCTGCAAAATGTCGCAATAGTTCGCATAATACAGCATTTCAGCGCAGAGAGAAGCACAATGTCGTCACCAGGATACGCAAGTGGGGTAATGATTCAGGTAGGTGATTATTAAAATTATATTAAGTGCTTATAAGTAAACCGTTTTAAATGTTAACCATAGTGTTATTGTTATGTTTTATTTAATAGTTTGGATTATGTCGCTATTGTATCACCCTTATTTAGCGATATATTTCAATTAAATTTGAATTAACGAATTAAAATAACGTAAATTTGTTTTTTAATGGTTATTTATGTCGACATGTAGGCTTTAACTACGTAAGTTGACACTTCTTTGAAAATCTTTGTGTCTGACCCTTCATGAAATTAACGCAAAAATGTGCATATAACGAATTAGGAATTTTCCTTAAATAACAGGGGGTTTATATGTTTCATTTGAAAGTCCATTTTCGAGGTTTTGTCCAGAAACCCCATGTTTTTTCTTATTTGTAACACCGCATTAACATTGTGGGTGTAGTGGCCTATACCGCATTTTGTTATGCTGCTAACCAGTTTAAGAAATAAGTAAATTCTTAATTGAAATAAGACGCAGACAGAACTCAGTTCCAATGGAAATGGGTATGGGAAGTATTACCTGAAATCCGGCAAGGAAACCGAAGAAATATTTGTCTAATTATCTATACCTCTTTTTGGGTATTTGTTTGAGTATCACTCAGAGTCAGGGAGATAAAATGACGAAATTGAGTAAACCTAAGTTCCTTCGATATGCAGCCGCGATGGCATTATTTTCGATAGCCATAAATACCGCTTGTGCCAATAGTGGGCAGGTGGGGATTGCCCCGGTTTCCACAACAACATTAAAAGAAAGTATTCTTTTTGCTATCGATCGCGATCCGTCAATTAGTCAGCAGGCCGCGCAATTAGGTATTGGTCAGGCACAAATAGATGAAGCGCGCAGCGGTTGGATGCCGCAAATATCGTTAAACGGGAGTACAGGGCACAGCCAGACCACCGATTCCAGCGGGTCACTGAAGAATTCAGCCGCCTGGGGGCTGAGCCTGACGCAGCTGCTGTACGATTTTGGCAAAACCAATAACAGCATCAGTCAGTCTTCCGCCCAGCGTGATAGCTACCGCTATCAGCTGATGGGCACGCTTTCGGATGTGGCGGAAAAAACGGCGCTGAGCTATGTAGAGGTCAAACGCTATTCCGATCTGTTGCTGGCGGCAAAAGAGAATGTTCAGGCGCTCAAAAACGTCGAGCAGCTGGCAAAACTGCGCGCTGATGCAGGCGTGAGCTCCACGTCCGATGAGCTCCAGACCCGCACGCGTATTGCCGGCATGCAGGCGACGGTCGCTCAGTATCAGGCCGCCCTTAACAGCGCCCGCGCCAGGCTAGCGGTTTTAACCGGAATGCAGGCAGAGGTCTATTCGCCGGTGCCTGCGAATCTTGCCGTGGAGCCGGACTCGCTCAATCGCATAGATTATTCGCTGATACCGGCGGTGATGGCCGCACAGAACATGGAACGGTCTGCTCAGTATGGCGTGGAAACGGCGAAGTCCCAGCACTGGCCGACGCTAAGTCTGAAAGGAGGGCGTACCCGTTATGAATCGGACAACCGTTCTTACTGGGACGACCAGATACAGCTCAACATTGATGCCCCACTGTATCAGGGGGGCGCGGTTTCCGCACGCGTTCGGCAGGCGGAAGGCGCACGAGCCATGGCCTCCTCTCAGGTCGATCAGGCGCGTTTCGATGTCCTGCAAAAAGCTTCCGTAGCGCAGGCGGACTGGACCGGCGCACGGGGAAGAATGGAAGCCGGGAAACAACAGCTGGAAAATGCACTGCGCGCCCGCGATGTCTATAAAAATGAATACACCCTGAGCAAGCGGAGCATTAACGATCTGCTCAGCGTTGAGCAGGATGTCTGGCAGGCCACCTCGGCAAAAATAATCGCTGAGTATGATGGCTGGAGTTCGGCAATTAATTATGCTGCTGCGGTTGATAATTTAATGCCACTTATTGGAGTAGAGAAAAGCGCTACCGCAAAACTACCCGATTTGAGTTAAAAAAAGGCGCACATTGGTTGCGCAAAATAAGTCTGAAAATAATGGGTGATTTTTCCCAGGGATAGCTACATCCATCTGGTGGACATATCCACAGGAATCCTTACACCTGCAAGGAGAAGAAAATGAGTAACGTAAAGGTTGTTGATGTCATCATTCGCAAAACGGCGGAGAAAACGAAATTAACAGGTGAAGGAAATCTGTCGGTCTCTATTTCATCGCCAAGCGTGATTGAAATCCAGGGTTCTGCTCAGGATGTGGCGCGTTATGTTCGCCAGGGTAAAGATCTCCTCATTTATATGAAAGATGGCAGCGTTATTCGCTGCAATAACTATTTTGTCGAAGATCCAGAAACGCATAATCAGTCAGAACTGGTGTTCAACGACCGTCAGGAACTGACACATATTTCTTTTGCCGATGCCGGGGAAGCGTCAGGCGCTGCAGTAACTGAATTAACCGCGCAGGCCACACCGATTAGCAGCATTGAGCCTTTCCTCGAGCAGGGAAGCGTTTTGAGCGACGCGCCGTGGGGCTGGATTGCGGGCGCTGCGTTAGGCGGTGGTGCCATCGGGGCACTGCTGGCTCACGGGGGAGACGGCGAAACCAAAACAAGGGTTGTTGATAATACCAAAGAGGTTGAAAGCGCAACGCCCACCTTTTTGCTGACAGATAAAGCGGGTGACAAGCAGGGGGTGCTGAGTGCAAAAGAGGTCACGGACGATAACACCCCAACCTTTAGTGGTACCGGCCAACCGGGCGCAACCATCCAGATCAAAGACAGCAGCGGCAGTACCATCGCCAGTGCAATGGTCGCTAAAGACGGTACCTGGACGGTAAAATTACCAACCCAGACCGACGGGGAGCATACCTGGTCGGTCGTGCAGATCGACGGCAGTAAAACCACCGCAGCGGGCTGTATCACCGTGACGGTTTCTACCGCCGATGCCTCTATTACGCTGGCCACCACGGCGGGCGATAACGTGCTTAACGCCAGCGAGCAATCCGCGGGCTTTACGCTTTCCGGTGCCAGCAAAAACCTGGCGCAGGGTACTGAACTCACCGTAACGCTGAACGGCAAAACCTACACGACTGAAGTGGGCGCAGACGGCGCATGGCTCGTTAACGTGCCTGCAGCTGACGCGCAGGCGTTGGGCGACGGCACCTGGACGGTCAACGTCAGCGGTAAGGACGCGGCGGGGAACACCGTGAGCGGAAGCCAGACGATTGGCGTCGATACCACCGCGCCAACGCTGTCTGTTGATACCCTCGCGCAGGACAACATCATCAATGCGGCTGAGCACAACCAGCCGCTGACGCTGACCGGTAAAACCAATGCGGAAGCCGGTCAGATTGTCACCGTGACGCTGAACGGTAAAAACTACAACGCCACCGTGGCGGGTGACGGTACCTGGACCGTCACGCTGGCGGCGAACGACGTACAGGCGCTCAGCGAGGGCAATCACACCCTGACGGTGAACGTCAGCGATAAAGCGGGCAACGGCTCGTCTGTTACCGCAGATTTCACGGTTGATATCACCGCACCGGTTGTCACCGTCAATACCGTGGCGGGCGACGATGTTCTCAATACCAGCGAGCAGGGTCAGGCACAGATTATTTCCGGCCTGGCGAACGGTGCAGCTGCGGGCGATGTGGTCACCGTGACCCTTGGCGGCCAGACTTTCACCGGCGTGGTGCTTGCGGACGGTAGCTGGAGCGTCGGCGTTCCTGCGTCCGTGCTGGGCGCGCTGGGTGAAGGCAGCCACACGATTTCGGTTTCCGTGACTGACGCGGCAGGCAACACCGGCAGCGCCACGCACGGCATTACGCTGAGCGGACACCCGCCAGAATTTACGATTGACGCCATCAGTCAGGACAATGTTCTGAATGCTCAGGAGGCGATGCAGCCGCTGAGCCTGACCGGTACCAGCAATTTGCCGAACGGCAGCGCTATCACGGTGACGCTGAACAACGTTAACTATCAGGCGACCGTCGAAAACGGTGTCTGGGCGGTCCAGATGCCGGTTTCCGACGTGCTGAATCTGGCGAACACGCTTTATACCGTCAGGGTCAGCGGTACCGACAGCGTGGGTAACAGCGGTTCTGCAGAAGCGAATCTGCTGGTGGATACCGTCCTTCCGCAGGTCATTATCAATACGTTTGCGGGCGACAACCTGGTCAATAACGCCGAAGCGGGCGTCGATCAAACCCTCAGCGGCCGCGTTATCGGCGCGGCGGCGGGCGATACCGTCTCTGTCACCGTCGGCGGCAAGAGCTATACCGCAACGGTTGGCAGCGATCTGACCTGGAGCGTGAAAATCACGTCAGCGGATCTTCAGGCGTTCGGCGACGGTGATTTAACCTTCACCGCATCGGTGACCAATGGGCACGGCAATACCGGCACCGGCGAGCGTGATATCAATATCAACGCGGAGCTGCCGGGCCTGCGCGTGAACACCATTTCCGGCGATGACGTGATCAACGCCATCGAGCAGCAGCAGGATCTGAGCGTCACCGGCTCCAGTACTCATCTGGCAGCGGGGACGCAGATTGCCGTCACCATTAACAACGTCGAGTATGTCACCGCGGTTAACGCCAGCGGCAGCTGGCAGATCGGCGTACCCGCGGCGGACCTTCAGGCCTGGACGGCGGGAGGTATGACGGTCAGCGTCAGCGCTGAAGATACCTGGGGCAACACTGTTGCGGCTGAACACCCGATCGAACTCGATCTGAACGCAGTGGCGGTCACCATTGATACCGTCTCCGGCGATGACCTGCTGAATGCGGCAGAAAAAGGCAGTGATTTAACCCTTTCCGGCCAGACGCAGGGCGTGGAAGCGGGGCAGACCGTGGTGGTGAAATTCGCTGACCAGACCTTTACCGCGCAGGTGCAGCAGGATGGCTCCTGGAGCCTGACCGTACCCGTCAGCGCCATGGAAACCCTGATCGACGGTCGCGCGCAGGTGAGCGTTAGCGTCACTAACGTCAACGGTAACAGTGCCGAGGCGTCGCGCGTGGTCACCGTAGATACTCAGCCGCCGACAATAACGATCGATAATCTGACCACCGACAACATCATCAATGCGGCAGAAGCGCAGCAGGATTTAGTGTTAAGCGGCAGCAGCAATGCTGAAGCAGGCCAGGTGGTCACTGTAACGATGAACGGTAAAACCTATCAGACCACGGTTCAGACGGACGGTACCTGGCAGTTGAGTGTACCAGCGGCTGACGTCGGCGCGCTGGCAGATGGCATTGTGACCGTGACGGCAACCGTGAGTGATGTGGCGGGGAACACCAGCAGTGCCGATCGCATTGGGCTGGTGGACGCGACCGTGCCGCAGGTGACGATTAACGACTTTGTCACCGATACCAACACCGTTAACCAAATCGCCCATTCACAGGCGCAGATCCTGAGCGGCTCCGTCACCGGTGCGGCTGCGGGCGACAGGGTAACCATCTCCATTAATAACGTGGATTACACCACCGTGGTCGATGCGGCAGGTCACTGGAGCCTGGGACTGCCTGCGTCAGTGGTGCAAGGTCTGGCTGACGGTACCTGGACGATTAACGTCTCCGTGACCGACCAGTCCGGTAATACCGGAAGCCATTCACTGGATGTGGTGGTGAATACCGTGACGCCTGTCATCGGTATCAACACGCTGGCGGCGGACGATGTGATCAATGCTACAGAGAAAGGCGAAGATCTGCTGCTCTCCGGCACCAGCAACCAGCCGGAAGGCACCACCGTTACGGTGACCCTGAACGGCATTCACTACACAGCCACTACTGACGCCAGCGGAAACTGGAGCGTCACCGTGCCTGCTTTCGCGGTGAGCGCGCTGGGTGAAGCCCATTACACCGTGACGGCGGACGTCACCGACAGCGTAGGTAACAGCGCGTCAACCTCACACGACGTGCTGGTGGACAGCTCGCTGCCGGTTGTGACGATCAACACGCTGGCGGGCGACAACATCGTTAACGCAGCGGAAGTGGCGGCAGGGCAAACCCTGACCGGTAAGGTAACGAACGCGGCTTCAGGTGACACTGTCACTATTATCCTGGGCGGCCAGACATACACCGCTACCGTGCAGGACGATCTGACCTGGAGCCTGCCGTTAAGCGAGAACCAGCTGACCGCGCTCGGCAACGGCGATCTCACCGTATCCGCCAGCGTCACCAACGCGCACGGTAATACCGGCTCTTCTTCTCTCGACTTCACCATCGACGCCCAGCTCCCGGGACTGCGGATTGATACCGTGGCGGGTGACGACGTGATTAACGTGATCGAGCACGCTCAGAACCTGATTGTGTCCGGCACCAGCACCGATCTGGCCGCGGGCAGCATCGTCACCGTAACCATTAACGGCAACACTTATTCTGCAACCGTGCTGGCGGACGGTTCCTGGCAGGCGGCAGTGCCGGCGGCGGATGTATCTCAGTGGGCGGACGGTTCGCTGAAGATCACAGCAAGCGCACAGGATACCTCCGGTAATCCGGTCGCTATCGGGACTGTCGTGGATGTCGATCTCGCACCTGTGGCTATCACCATCAACAGCGTGACCGATGACAACGTGCTCAACGCGGCGGAAAAAGGCCAGGATCTGGTGCTGTCCGGCACCTCATCCAACGTTGAAGCGGGCCAGACCGTGACCATCACCTTCGCGGGTAAAACGTATACCACCACGGTGGATGCCAACGGGGACTGGACGTACACCGTACCGGCAGCCGATTTGAGCGGCCTGAAAGACGGTGACGCCAGCGTGCAGGTCAACGTCACCAATGTGAACGGTAACGCGGCGTCTTCGGCGCAGGAATTCAGCGTCGATACCACCGCGCCGACGGTGACCATCAACACCATCAGCCAGGACAATATGCTGAACGCGGCCGAGGCGGCTCAGGATCTGACCCTGAGCGGCACATCTACTGCCGAAGCAGGCCAGACGGTGACCGTGACCTTCAACGGCAGCACCTATACCGCGCAGGTGCAGGCGGACGGTAGCTGGACGCTGGACGTCCCGGCGGCGGACATGGCAGGCATCACCGACGGCAATGCGGCGGTCACGGCGACGGTGTCCGATAAAGCAGGCAACCCGGCCAGTGCGGGTGCTTCTGTGCTGGTTGACACCACCGTACCGCAGATTACCTTCGATATCGTCTCGGGCGACGACATCGTGAATATTGCCGAACACGGCCAGGCGCTGATTGTTTCCGGTAAGGTTACGGGGGCACAGGCGGGCGACGTGATTACCGTGACCCTGAACGGTAAAGACTACACCGCGATGCTGGATGCGTCCGGAAGCTGGAGCGTGGGTGTTCCGGCGGCGGACGTGAGCGCGTTGGCTAACGGCGACCAGACAATGTCGGCGACCCTCACCGATAAAGCGGGCAACAGCACCACTGCCACGCATGATTTTGACGTCTCCCTGACCGTACCGGTTATCGCCATCAATACCCTGGCGGGTGACGATGTGATCAATGCCGCAGAGAAAGGTGAAGATCTGCTTCTTTCCGGTACCAGCAACCAGCCGGACGGAACCACCATTACGGTGACGCTGAACGGTATCAATTACAGCGCCATCACAGACGCCAGCGGTAACTGGAGCATCACCGTTCCGGCGGCAAACGTCTCTGCGCTGGGAGAAGCAAGCTACGTCGTGGCGGCGAGTGTAACTGACGCCGCAGGCAACAGCGCGAGTACCAGCCACAGCGTACTGGTCGACAGCGCATTGCCGCAGGTCACCATTAACCCTGTCGCCACGGACGATGTCATCAACGCAGCGGAAGTGGCTGCCGGGCAGACCCTGAGCGGCAAAGTGAGCGGCGCAGCGAGCGGTGACACTGTCACTATTAGTATCGGCGGAAATACGTATACGGCTACGGTTCAGGACGATCTGAGCTGGTCGGTCAACGTGCCGTCTACGGTCTTAACCGCCATCGGTAACGGCGATCTGACGGTTTCAGCCAGCGTCACCAACGGCCACGGCAACACCGGAACAGTCGAGCGCGACATCACCATTGATGCCAACCTGCCGGGCCTGCGCGTTGATACCGTAGCCGGCGACGATGTGATCAACAGCATTGAGCACGCTCAGAACCTGATTATCACCGGCTCCAGCGAGGGCCTGGCAACGGGTGCGGCGTTAACCGTGACCGTGAACGGCAAAACCTACGCGGCGACGGTGCTCGCTGACGGTACCTGGGCGGCAGCCATTCCGGCGGCAGACGTCAGCGCGCTGACTGCTGGCACGCTCACTGTGACCGTTGAAGGCCAGAGCGCAGCGGGTAACCCGGTTTCTATCAGCCATGACGTGAAGGTGGATCTGGCGGCAGTCGCCATCAGCATTGACCCGATTGCCACAGACGACGTGATTAACGCGGCGGAGAAAGGCGCGGACCTGGTGCTGTCCGGCAGCACCACTAACGTGGAAGAAAACCAGACCGTCACCATCTCATTTGGCGGTAAGTCTTACACCGCGACGGTGGATGCGGACGGCAACTGGACGGCGACCGTACCGTCTGCCGATTTGGGCAGCCTGAAAGACGGCGACGCCAGCGTGCAGGTAAGCGTCACCAATGTGAACGGTAACAGCGCGTCGGCGGGCCGCGAGTACAGCGTGGACGCCACCGCACCGACGGTGTCTATCGAAATTATCAGCGACAACAACATCATCAATGCGGCCGAAGCGCAGCAGGATCTGGTGATCAACGGTGTGACCAACGCCGAAGCGGGCCAGACCGTTACCGTCACGCTGAACGGCGCGAATTACACCACCACCGTGCAGGCAAACGGCAGCTGGAGTGTGACCGTACCGTCTGCGGATCTGGGGGCGATTGCCGACGGCAACTATACCGTCAGCGCCGCCGTGTCTGATAAAGCGGGTAACCCGGCCTCAGCGGATCGCGATGTGCTGGTTGATACAACCGTACCACAGCTGACTATTAACACCGTTTCCGACGACGACGTGATCAACAGCGCCGAGCATGCGCAGGCATTGATTGTTACCGGATCTGTGACCGGCGCGGCGGCGGGCGATGTGGTCACCGTCACCATCAATAACAAATCTTACACCGCCACGATCGACGCCGCTGGCAACTGGAGTGTGGGCGTGCCGGCAGCAGATGTTACGGCTCTGGCCGCCGGGGATTACACCATCACCGCGGCGCTGACGGATAAAGCGGGCAACAGCAACAGCGCCACGCACAGCGTGGAAGTCAACCTGACCGCACCGGCGCTGACCATTGACACCGTTTCCGGTGACGATGTGATCAATAGCACCGAGAAAACGCAGGATCTGACCCTTTCCGGTACGGCGTCCGGGCTGGCTGCAGGCGCGGCCGTGACCGTAATGCTCAACGGCAAAGCGTACAGCGCTACGGTTGATAGCAACGGAAAATGGACCACGACCGTTCCGGCTAACGAGGTGGGGCAACTTGGCGAGGCGCTTTATACCGTTACCGCATCGGCAACGGATAGCGTCGGCAACAGCACCAGTACGTCGCACACCGTGAACGTGGAATCCGTTCTGCCGGGCGTGATTATCAACACCGTTGCGGGCGACGACGTGATCAACGCTGCTGAGCTGGCAGCCGGCCAGACCATCAGCGGCAAAGTGGTGAATGCCGAAGCGGGCAACACCGTGACCGTGACGATTGGCGGCAACAGCTACACCGCAACGGTGCAGAGCGACCTGACCTGGTCCGTTAACCTGCCGTCCGACGTTCTGACCGCGCTGGGTAACGGCGATCTGACTGTGACCGCTAGCGTCATAAACGGCGTGGGTAATAGCGGAACGGGCGAGCGCGATATTGCTATCGACGCTAACCTGCCGGGCCTGCGCGTGGATACCGTGGCGGGTGACGACGTGATCAACAGCATCGAACACGGGCAGAATCTGATTATCACCGGCACCAGCGACGGGCTGGCGGCGGGCGCGGCGTTGACCGTGACCGTTAATGCCAAAACCTACCCGGCTATCGTACTGGCTGACGGTACCTGGAGCGCGGCGATCCCGGCGGCAGATGTGGGGGCACTGGCTGCAGGCACGGTCACGGTGACTGTTGCAGGCCAGAGCAGCGCCGGTAACCCGGTCTCCATTAGCCACGATGTGACGGTGGACCTGGCAAACGTCGCCATCAGCATTGACGCCATTGCCTCAGACGATGTGATCAATGCGGCTGAAAAAGGCGCGGATCTGGTGCTCTCCGGTGCGACTTCAAACGTGGAGGAAAACCAGACCGTCACCATCACCTTCGGCGGCAAGAGCTACACCGCGACCGTTGGCGCTGACGGCAAATGGACCACCACGGTGCCCGCCGCCGATCTGACCAACCTGAAAGACGGCGATGCCAGCGTGCAGGTGAGCGTGACCAACGTGAACGGCAATAGTGCATCGGCGGGTCGCGAGTACAGCGTGGATACCACCGCGCCGTCCGTGACTATCAATACGCTTGCGGCTGACGACATTCTGAATGCGACAGAGGCTCAGGCTGACCTGACCGTGTCCGGCACCAGCACCGCCGAAGCGGGTCAGACGATAACGGTGTCACTGAACGGCAAAGACTACACCACAACCGTGGGCGTCGACGGCGGCTGGACGCTGAACGTCCCGGCGGCGGATGTTGCGGCGCTGACGGACGGCAGTGTGACCGTCACCGCATCGGTAAGCGACAAAGCGGGTAACCCGGCGTCGGTTGATCACAACCTGACGGTGGACGTCACCGTCCCTGCAGTGACCATCAACACTATCGCTGGCGACGACGTGATTAACGTGGCTGAACACGCGCAGGCGCAGATCATCAGCGGCTCCGCCACCGGCGCGGCAGCAGGTGATAAGGTGACCGTCACGATTGGCGGACAGACTTACACCACCGTGCTGGACGCGGCGGGTAACTGGAGCGTGGGTGTACCGGCGAATGTAATTTCCGGCCTCAGCGACGGTACCGTGACCGTCACGGCGTCAGTCACCGACGCGGCGGGGAACACGGGCAGCGGCACCCATAACGTGACCGTTGATACCGGTCTGCCATCGGTCAACTTCAACGCCATCAGCGACGATAACGTGCTGAACGCGGTGGAAAAAGATCAGGATCTGAACGTCAGCGGCACCAGCGCTAACCTCGCGGAAGGCACCGTGGTGACGGTGACCCTGAACGGTAAAAACTACACGGCCACCACGGCTGCAGACGGCAGCTGGAGCCTGACGGTTCCGGCAGCGGATCTGGCCGGCCTCGGCCAGGCTAATTACACCCTGAACGCGACCGCCACCAACGGCGTGGGCAACAGCGTGAGTAATACCGCGAACCTGCTGGTGGACACCGCGCTGCCGACCGTCACCATCAATACCGTGGCGGGTGATAACGTCATCAACGCGGCGGAAGTGGCTGCAGGTCAAACCTTGAGCGGTTCGGTGGCAAATGCCGAAGCGGGCAATACCGTCACCGTCACCATTGGCGGCAACCGCTACACCGCAACGGTGCAGAACGATCTGACCTGGTCCGTGAACGTGCCGTCAGACGTGCTGACCTCGCTGGGCAACGGTAGCCTGAGCGTAACGGCGACCGTCACCAACGGTCATGGCAACACCGGAACCGGCGAGCGCGGTATCACCATCGACGCTAACCTGCCGGGTCTGCGCGTGGATACCGTGGCGGGTGACGATGTCATCAACAGTATTGAACATACGCAAAACCTGATCGTCACCGGCTCCAGCGACGGGCTGGCGGCAGGTACGGCGCTGACCGTCACCGTCAACGGTAAAGACTATGCGGCCACGGTGCTGGCGGACGGCACCTGGAGCGCCGCGATCCCGTCCTCCGACGTGAGCGCGTGGCCGGAAGGCACCGTCAAAATCAGCGTTACCGGCGACAGCTCTGCGGGCAATCCGATCACCATCAGTCACGATGTGACGGTGGATCTGGCGACCGTTGCCATCAGCATCAATGCCATCGCCACCGATGATGTGATTAACGCGGCGGAGAAAGGGGCCGATCTGGTGCTGTCAGGCACCACGACCAACGTTGAGGCGGGGCAGACCGTGACCCTGAGCCTGAACGGCAAAATCTATACCACCACCGTGGACGACAGCGGTAACTGGACCTGGACCGTGCCATCTGCGGATCTGGCACACCTCAAGGATGGCGACGCCAGCGTGCAGGTGAGCGTCACCAACGTGAACGGCAACAGCGCCTCGGCGGGCCGCGAGTACAGCGTGGATGCTACCGCGCCGTCCGTGACCATCAATACGCTTGCGGCTGACAACATCCTGAATGCCACCGAAGCGCAGGCTGACCTGACCGTGTCCGGCACCAGCACCGCTGAAGCGGGTCAGACGGTGACCGTGAGCCTGAACGGTAAAGAGTACACCACAACCGTGGGCGCGGATGGCGGCTGGACGCTGAGCGTTCCGGCGGCGGATCTGGCCGTGCTCGGCGACGGCAGCGTCACGGTGACGGCGAGCGTCAACGATAAGGCGGGTAACCCGGCGTCGGTTGATCACACGCTGACGGTGGACGTGACCGTGCCTGCGGTGACCATCAATACCGTGGCGGGCGACGACGTGATTAACATCACTGAGCACGCGCAGGCGCAAATCATCAGCGGCTCCGCCACCGGCGCGGCAGCGGGCGATAAGGTCACCGTCACCATCGGTGGACAGACGTACACCACCGTGCTGGACGCGGCGGGTAACTGGAGCGTTGGCGTACCGGCAAATGTGATTTCCGGCCTCAGCGACGGCACCGTAACCGTTACTGCGTCAGTCACCGACGCGGCGGGCAATACCGGTACCGGCAGCCACAACGTGACCGTCGATACCGGTCTGCCATCGGTGGCCTTCAGCGCCATCAGCGGCGATAACATCCTGAACGCAGTGGAGAAAGGTCAGGGTCTGAGCGTCAATGGAACCAGCGCTAACCTGACGGAAGGCACAGTGGTTTCCGTGACCCTTAACGGTAAAAACTACACCGCCACCACGGCGGCGGATGGCAGCTGGAGCCTCACGGTTCCGGCGGCGGATCTTGCCGTGCTGGGCGAAGCCAACTACACCCTGAGCGCGGTAGCGACCAACGCCGTGGGCAACAGCGTCAGCAACACCGCGAACCTGCTGGTCGACACCGCGTTGCCGACCGTCACCCTCAACACCATAGCGGGTGATAACGTCATCAACGCGGCAGAAGTGGCCGCGGGGCAGACCATTAGCGGCAAGGTAGCGAACGCGGAAGCAGGCAATACCGTCACCGTATCCATTGGCGGCAACACGTACACGACAACCGTGCAGAGCGATCTCACCTGGTCCGTTAACGTGCCGTCCAACGTTCTGACCGCGCTGGGCAACGGCGATTTGACTGCGTTAGCTTCCGTCACCAATGGCCACGGCAACACCGGTACAGGCGAGCGTGATATCACCATCGACGCCAACCTGCCGGGTCTGCGCGTGGATACCGTGGCGGGCGACGACGTGATCAACAGCATCGAACACGGACAGAACCTGATCCTCACCGGCTCCAGCGACGGGCTGGCAGCAGGTACCACGCTGACGGTAACCGTCAATGGCAAAACCTATGCGGCCTCCGTGCTCGCAGACGGCAGCTGGAGCGCGGCGATCCCGGCGGCAGACGTCGGGGCCCTGGCAGCAGGCACGGTAACCGTGACCGTTGCAGGCCAGAGCGCGGCGGGCAACCCGGTAACGATCAGTCATGACGTGACCGTTGACCTGACGGCGGTGGCTATCAGTATTGATGCAATTGCCACCGACGACGTGATTAACGCGGCGGAGAAAGGCGCGGATCTGGTGCTTTCCGGCAGCACCTCGAACGTGGAGGAAAACCAGAGCGTCACCATCACCTTCGCGGGTAAAACGTACACTGCGAAAGTGGATGCCGACGGTAATTGGACGGCCACTGTGCCTTCCGCCGATCTCGCGGGCCTGAAAGACGGCGATGCCAGCGTGCAGGTGAGCGTGACCAATGTGAACGGCAACAGCGCGTCTGCGGGTCGCGAGTACAGCGTGGACGCCACCGCGCCAACCGTGACCATTGATACGGTTGCAGGCGATAACGTGATTAACGCCAGCGAAGCGTCCGCAGGTGTGACCCTCTCCGGTACTACCACGGCGGAAGTCGGGCAGACGGTCAGCGTGACGCTGGGCGGTAAAAGCTACACCACGCAGGTACAGCAGGGTGGCATCTGGAGCGTGAACGTGCCGGGTACCGATCTGTCCGCCCTGGCGGATAACGGCTACACCGTGCAGGTCAGCGTGAACGATGCTGCCGGTAACCCGGGCAGCGCGGGCAAAGCGATTACGCTTGATACCACGCCGCCAACCGTCAGCTTTAACGTTGTCGCGGGCGATGACGTCATTAACAGCGTGGAGCACGGACAGGCACAGATTGTCAGCGGCACGGCAACCGGTGCGAGCGTTGGCGATAAGCTGGTCATTACCATCGGTTCGAATCAGTACACCACTACCGTTGACGCCAGCGGTAACTGGAGCGTGGGCGTTCCGGCAAGCGTGATTTCCGCGCTCACCGACGGCACCGTGACCCTTAGTGCGACCATTACCGACAGCGCGGGCAACAGCAGCACCCAGACACACGATGTGGTGGTCAACACCGCGTCTGTGGCACTGACGGTTAACACCCTCAGCGGGGATGATGTGATCAACGCGTCTGAAGCCGGTTCGTCACTGGTGATTAACGGTTCCAGCGCCCAGTTCGCCAGCGGGACCCAGGTCACCGTGACCCTGAACGGCAAGAGCTATACGGCCACCATCCAGAGCGACGGCAGCTGGACGACCACCGTACCTGCCGCCGACGTGGGCGCGCTGGCCGATGGCGCGAGCTACCAGGTGTCTGTGTCGGCGCAGGACAGCGCGGGCAACAGCGCGTCGGCGACGCACAGCATCAGCGTAGATACCACGGCGCCAGTCGTGAGTATTGCGACGCTGTCGGGCGATGACATGCTGAACGCGGCAGAAGCGCAGCAGCCGCTGACGGTGCATGGTTCGTCCAGTGCAGAGGCGGGTCAGACCGTCACCGTGACGCTCGGCGGGAAAACCTACACTGCAACCGTAGCTATCGATGGCACCTGGACGCTCGACGTGCCGGCAGCCGATCTGGCTGCGTTGAGCCAGGGCGCTCTGACCTTGACCGCATCGGTCAATGACAAAGCCGGTAACAACGGCCAGACCACGCACACGTTAACGGTCGATACCGTCGCGCCAACCGTGACCATCAGCACCGTGGCCGATGACGATATCGTCAACAACGCAGAGCAGCTGGCGGGCCAGACCATCCGTGGCACAACCACAGCGGAACAGGGTCAGACGGTGACCGTCTCCTTCAACGGACACAGCTATCAGGCGACCGTCGGGGCAGATGGTTCGTGGTCGGTCTTCGTGCCGGGACGTGATTTCCTCGGTCTGAGCGACGGGGATTACACGATTACCGCCTCGGTGAACGATAAGGCGGGTAACCCGGGCAGCGCCACGCACGACGTGACGCTGAACGGCGACGTCCCAACCATCACCATTAACACTTTTGCGCAGGACGATATCGTCAACGCCGCCGAGCACGGCACGCCGCTGGTTGTTAGCGGCACCACCAACGCCCCGGCGGGGCAGACGGTGACCATCACGCTGAACGGTAAAACCTACGCGGCAACCGTCCAGAATGACGGTACCTGGAGCTACACGGTCGGCAGCGCAGAGGTGAGCGCGCTGGCAGACGGCGGTTCTTACGTCATCAACGCGCAGGTCAGCAACACCATCGGCAATAGCGCCAGCGACAATCATACCGTTACGGTGGATCTCACCGCGCCGTCGATGGGGATCAGCATTGATTCCCTGCAAAACGACACCGGTCTGAGCGCGAGTGATTTCATCACTAACGATAATCAGGTGGTGGTGAATGGCTCGCTGACCGCGCAGCTCGGCAATAACGAGAAGGCGCAGATCAGCCTTGACGGCGGGTTAACCTGGATTGACCTGACGGTGACGGGTACCACCTGGCGCTACACCGATGGCCGCAGCCTGACGGACGGAACGTATCAGTACCAGGTTCGCGTGATCGATAACGCGGGTAACGTGGGGGCAACGGACAGCCAGGACGTAGTGATTGATCTGACGAAGCCTGCGGCAACGACCATTACCGTGGATTCCATCACTCAGGATACCGGTCTGTCCGGCAGCGACTTTATCACCAGCGACAACCAGATCAGCCTGAAAGGGACGCTTGGCGCGGCGCTGGGCGCTGGCGACCACGCGCAGATCAGCCTCGACGGTGGCGTTACCTGGACCGATGTGAGCGTCAGCGGCCTGAGCTGGACCTATGTGGATGGGCGTACCCTGGCCGACGGGGATTACAACTACCAGCTGCGCGTGATTGACGACGCGGGCAATATCAGCGCCACCGCCAGCCAGGTGGTGACGATTGATACGGTGGCACCGGACGCCAGTAAAACGATCGCCATCGACAGCATCAGCGACGATACCGGCCTGAGCAGCAGCGACTTTATCACTCGCGACACGTCCCTGACGCTGCACGGCTCGCTCGGCGCGACGCTTGTGGACGGCGAGTATGCCCAGATCAGCATCGACGGCGGTGTGACCTGGCAGAACGTGATTGTCACCGGCAACAGCTGGTACTACGTGGACGGCCGCACGCTGGGTAACCAGACCTATGACTACTATGTACGCGTGGTAGATGCCGCCGGTAACGTGGGGGCCAGCGCCCATCAGCAGGTGACCGTCGATACGGTTGCCCCGGATGCGGCCATTACGGTGACCGTGGATAACATCACCGTGGATACCGGCTTCGACAATAACGACTTCCTGACCAGTTCGACCTCGTACACGCTGCACGGAACGCTCGGCGCAGAACTTGGCGCGGGTGAATTCGTGCAGGTGAGCATGGACGGCGGCAACACCTGGGTGTACGCCACCGTAAGCGGTACGCAGTGGAGCTACAGCGACACGCGTACCCTGACCGACGGTAGCCATAACTATCAGGTGCGGGTCGTCGACCAGGCGGGGAACGTTGGGGCAACCACCTCGCAGGCGGTAACGGTGGATACCCAGGCGCCGCAGTACGGCGTCACCATCGACAGCATCAGCGAAGATACCGGGCAGTCCGGCAGTGATTTCATCACCATGGACACCACGCTGACGATCAACGGTTCGCTGGGCAGCGCGCTGGCAAATGACGAGCGCGTACAGATCAGCCTGGACGGTGGGAATACCTGGCTCGACACCACGGTCACCAACCAGCGCTGGAGCTACACCGATACCCGCGATCTGCCTGACGGGGACTATACCTACCAGGTGCGGATTATTGACCAGGCGGGCAACGTGGGCTCTACCGCCTCTCAGGTGGTGACGGTGGACACCACGCCGCCAACCACGGTAGGCACGGTAGTGAGCTATACCGACGGTGAAGGCGAGCGTCAGGGCACCTTTGGCAGCGCGGTGGCAACAGACGATAACTCGCCGCTGATCAACGGGACGCTTAACCGCGCTCCGGACGACGGTGAAATTGTGCAGCTCTATCGTGACGGGGTCCTGCTCGGCCAGGTGACCATGAACGGCAGTGCCAGCTGGTCCTTCCAGGACAACGGCCTGAGTGATGGTAACCACACTTACATTGTGCGTGTCACCGACAGGGCCGGTAACTACACGGAGTCGGACGGGTTTGTCCTGAACGTTGATACCAGCATCCCGACCACCACGGCGGCGATTACCGCGCAGACCACATCGGATACCACGCCGATTGTCAGCGGTACCGTCTCTGCCGATCTGGTGAACGGCGAATACCTGGTGGTGACGGTGAACGGCAAAACCTACACCTCCCAGACGGGCGGCGCGGTAGTGGTCGATCCGGCACATAACACCTGGTATCTGCAGATCCCGGACGGCGATGCGCTTAGCGTGTCGAGCTACAGCGTGACGGCGCAGGTGAAGAGCAGCGCGGGTAACGGTAATACCACCGGCACGGCGACCGGCAGCCTGGTGATTGATACCACCTCGGTGAATACCGACTGGGCAACCACGGCGGGGAACAGCAACAACTCCACCATGACCCTCGGCATGAACAGCAGCGGTCTGTGGAATATCATTGCTAACGGCCAGTCTTACTCCAGCAGCGATAGCTCGAGCTATGCCGGGAATACGCTGACCAACACCCGCGGCTTCTACGTGGTGAGCCAGACCGCCGCCGACTTTGACCGTAACGGCACGCAGGACATTTTCGCCACGGAGAACACCTATGGCGGATCCACGCAGGTGATGTGGACCTACGATGGCAGCACCTATAACGCCAGCCAGCTGGCAATGGGGACCACCATCTGGTACGGCGGCGTGATTGCGTACGACAAAACCGGGGATGGCTACCTGGATCTGGCGTACGGCGATGCGGGTGCCGACTCCATTACCTACCTGATCAATAAGAACGGCGTTCTGTCGCCGGATGGCACCAACGGCGGGGCCGGGTTCTGGGGGCAATTCACCACCATGCGTGAAATTTCAGGCGTTGACCTGAACAACGACGGCACGGTGGATATTGTTCAGCACACCAACCGCAGCGGCGCGAACTCGTTAACCGTGATCAACAACAACGGTAACGGCACGCTCTCCATCGGCCAGAACCTGACCAACGTGTTTGTGGCTAACGCCTCGAATACCACCACGGCGGCGTCCATGACGTGGGCGGATTTCAACGGCGATGGCTACATGGATCTGTACCTGGGCAGCAGCTACAACAACAACGGCGGGGTGATCTACTACAACGACGGTACCGGGAAGCTCTCTGCCACCAAGAGCGCGGTGGAAGCCTCGAACGCCACGGCAGGTTATCTGTCAGTGGCGGTGGACTGGAACGGCGACGGGCAGATGGACATCATCAAGCTCAGTACCTATGGCGGCTCGCAGACGGCGACCCTGTTCACCAACAACGGTTACGGTTCCACCTGGACCTCAAGCCAGCTGGCTTCGGGCCTGGCGAACGTCACCGGCGTGGCGGCCGTGGACTACAACTGGGACGGCGCGCAGGATCTGCTGGTGTCTCAGCAAAACGGTAAGGTGGTGCTGGTACAAAACAGCAAAACCATTGCTGACGGCACCGCGATGCATCTGCACATTATCGACAGCGAGGGCATCAACGCCTACTACGGCAACACGGTCAATCTGTATAACGCCGCGGGCGTGCTGGTGGCGTCGCAGATCATCAACGCCCAGTCCGGTATCGGTTCGAACGATACCTCTGCACTGGTGAGTTTCTACGGGCTGGATCCGAAAGAAACCTATTCGGCAGAGATCCTGAAGATCACCAACGGCGTGTCGGATAACGTCACCTGGAGCGGTCTGGAGGCGGGCAACGGCAAAGAGGGCTACGTCCTGACGGCCGAAGCCGCCACCGGCGGCCACAGCGGGACCATCACCGGGACCGGGTATAACGACACCTTTATCGCAGAGGATGGCACCTATACCTACAACGGTTCCGGCGGCTGGAATACCCATTCCGACTACGACACCTGGAGCAATACCGGTGGGATGGACGTGGTGGATTACCGCAACGCAACGTCCGGGATTACGGTTGACTTACGCCTCTCAACCGCCCAGAACACCGGGTTCGGTACCACGCGGCTGCTGAACATTGAAGGGATTAACGGCTCTGACTTCGACGACGTTATCACTGGCAACAGCGGTGATAACCAGTTCGAAGGCCGAGGCGGAAACGACACCTTCAACATCGGCAGCGGCGGTCACGATACGCTGCTCTATAAGCTGATCAACGCGTCGGATGCCACGGGCGGTAACGGTCACGACGTGGTGAACGGCTTTACGGTCGGCACCTGGGAAGGGACGGCGGACACGGATCGTATTGACCTGCGCGATCTGCTCTCCGGCAGCGGCTACACCGGCACGGGCTCGGCGAGCTATGTGAACGGCGTGGCCACGCTGGACAGCAGCGCGGGCAATATCAGCGATTACATCCGCGTGGTGCAGAACGGCAGCAATACCGAAATTCAGGTGGATCTGGACGGTACCGGCGGTCAGTTCACGCCAACCACCCTGGTGACACTCAACGGCGTTCAGACGGATCTGGCGACGCTGCTGGCAAACCATCAGCTGTTAATTGCGTAAAACAGCGCCGCGGGGAGCGATCCTCGCGGCTTTTTGCGTTTATTTACACGAATAGCAATAACCCTATATTTCACAAGATTATTTTGCGGGCTCGTTTAGAGACGGTTCGATTTTCAATCATCCCGTAAAGGTATCATTTCAGTGCGTAATTATCGCGCTGGACAGGACGTAGCATTATGAAGACACATCCACAGTACGAACCCTGGCTGCAGGGCATGTTCATCATCGCGAAGCATTATCGGCTGGATTTTTCTGCGGAGCATGTTCGGGTCACCATTAATCATGAAAGTCAGTCTCCGCGCCAGCTGGTGCTGGAGGAGATGGCGCGCCAGCTTGGGCTGGGGATGCGTATGGTCGCGGCAGATGCCGTATCCCTTGACCCGTGGCGCTTGCCGATGCTGGCGGAATTCACCGGCGGGCAAATCGCGGTGATCGCTCGCATGGACGGTGAAGGTAATGTCAGTCTGCAGTTCAGTGGCGACGGAGGTCTGGAGACAACGCTAACGCGTGAGGAGCTAGGTTCACGGTTAACAGGACTGATGGTGCTGCGCCCGCTTGAATCCGCGCCGGATGCCCGCGTGGATGACTACATCAAACCGTATGAAAAAAACTGGTTCTGGCAACTGGCGCTGAAGGACTGGCGACGCTACAGCGACATTATGCTGGTGGCGCTGGTCGCTAACGTGCTGGCGCTTTCCGGCATGGTCTTCTCCATGCAGGTCTACGACAGGGTGGTACCGTCGCAGTCAGAAGCCACGCTGTGGGTGCTGTTTGGCGGCGTGATGATTGCCATCGTGTTTGAATTCATCATGCGTATGCTGCGCGTGCATATCTCTGACGTGGTGGGGAAGCGTGCCGATCTGCGCATCTCCGAACGCGTTTTTGCCCATGCGCTACGGATTAAAAACGGCGCGCGCTCTAAATCAACCGGATCGTTTATAGCCCAGATCCGCGAGCTGGAGTCGGTGCGCGAGCTCATCACCTCCACCACCATTGCGGCACTCTCCGATCTGCCGTTTTTCCTGCTGTTTGTCTTTATTCTGTGGATGATTGGCGGTCCGCTGGTGCTGGTGGTTCTGCTCGCCGTACCGTTGCTGCTCATTCCTGGTCTGCTGGTGCAGCGTCCGCTGGGTAAACTCTCCAGCGAAGGGATGCGCGAGTCCGCCATTCGTAACGCCACGCTGGTTGAAGCGGTGCAGGGCATTGAAGACATCAAGCTGATGCGCGCCGAGCAGCGTTTCCAGAACCAGTGGAATAACACCAACGACGTTGCCGCCAGCGTTGGTATGAAGCAGCGCTGGCTGACGGGCCTGCTGCTCACCTGGACGCAGGAGGTGCAGTCGATTGTCTATGCGGTGGTACTGCTGGTGGGCTGTTATCTGGTTATCAGCGGTGACATGACCACCGGTGCGCTGGTGGGGACCTCGATTCTGGCATCGCGCACAATTGCGCCGCTGTCGCAGATCTCAGGCGTGCTCTCGCGCTGGCAGTCGGCAAAAGTGGCCCGCAAGGGGCTGGACGACCTGATGCAGCGTCCGATTGACGATCCGCAGAACGGCAAAAAGGTGCACAAAGCGCACCTGCGCGGCGACTACAGGCTTGAGGACGTAGGGTTTTACTACGACGAAGAAGAGAAACTCACCGTGCTCAACATCAGCAAGCTGCAGATCCGTGCCGGAGAACGGGTTGCGGTGCTGGGGCGAAATGGTTCCGGTAAAAGTACGCTGTTACAGCTTCTGGCGGGTATGCAGGAGCCGCAGCAGGGGAGCATTCTGCTGGACGATATTGCCCTGAACCATCTTGATCCGGCAGACGTGCGTCGTGATATGCAGTTGCTCAGCCAGCAGGCGCGCCTGTTCTTTGGCTCGGTGCGTGACAACATCCTGATGGGGAACCCGCTCGCCACTGACGATGAAATTCATCATGCGCTGGTCAACAGCGGTGCGCTGGAGTTTGTGCGCAAACAGAAAATGGGGTTGAACACCATCATCAACGAGGGAGGCACGGGGCTATCGGGCGGCCAGCGCCAGGCGCTGTTGTTGGCGCGCGCCCTGATCACCTCACCGCATATCCTGCTGCTGGATGAGCCTACCGCCTGGCTGGATGAAGTGAGCGAGAAGCAGTTTATTCAACATCTTCACAAGTGGCTGGGTAAACGCCGGACGTTGGTTGTGGCAACTCACCGCTTGCCTATTCTGGACCTGGTCGACCGTATCATTGTGCTGGAAAACGGTAAGGTGGTGATGGACGGTCCACGTGACGCGATCCTGCATCAGCACGGTATGGCACCGCAAAAAGCGGCTCAGCGCACCGTGACCATGAAACCGGCAGCGGTGGCAGAGGAGGGCGCGGCATGAATGATTTCTCACGTTTCAATAGTCGTCTGAAGGAGCCGCGCTTACCGCGATCGTCCCTGGTGGCATGGTCGCTGTTCGCCCTGCTGGCGGTGTTTATCATCTGGGCGAGTCTTTTCCAGCTTGATGAAGTCACTACCGGCAACGGCAAAGTTATACCTTCATCGCATGAGCAGGTGATTCAGTCTCTTGAGGGCGGCATTATTCACAGCCTGATGGTGCGCGAAGGTGACATTGTTGAACGCGGTCAGCAGCTTGCGCAGCTTGACCGGACCAAAACCGAGTCAAGCGTCCTGGAGAGTGAGTCTCGTCTGAATGCCGCGCTGGCAACGGCTGCGCGCCTGAAGGCCGAAGTGAACGATACGGAGCTCGCGTTTCCTGAGGAACTGGATGACGACGTTGAGCTGGTCAAGCAGGAAACAGCGCTTTACCAGTCCCGTCGCGAGAGTCTGGAAAAAGGGCTGGCTGGTTTGCGTCAGGGGGCAGAACTGGTGCAGCGAGAGCTGTCGTTAACCCGACCACTGGTGACCCAGGGTGCGGCCAGCAAGGTTGAGGTATTACGTCTTGAGCGTCAAAAAAATGAGCTTGAGAATAAAATCACCGAGATGAAAAATCAGTACTACGTTCGCGCCCGTGAAGAGCTGGCAAAAGCGAATGCGGAAATTGAAGCCCAGCGTTCGGTGATGAAGGGGCGCGAGGATTCCCTGACAAGGCTGACCTTCAATGCGCTGGTTCGCGGGATTGTTAAGGATATTGACGTTACAACCGTTGGTGGCGTTATTCCCCCCAACGGCAAACTGATGAGCCTGGTTCCGCTGGACGATCAGATGGTGGTTGAGGCGAAAATCTCACCGCGTGATGTGGCCTTTATCCATCCAGGCCAGAAAGCGCTGGTGAAAATTACGGCCTATGACTACTCCATTTACGGTGGGCTGGAAGGAGACGTGACCATGATTTCCCCGGACACCTTACAGGATGAAGTGAAAAGAGACGTCTACTATTATCGCGTTTACATCCGTACCGACAATAACCATCTGACCAATAAGCAAGGCAAAGAGTTTCCGGTCTTTCCGGGCATGATAGCCACGGTTGATATTAAAACGGGCAGTAAAACTATTCTGGATTATCTGTTGAAACCATTGAATAAAGCGAAAGAGGCGTTACGAGAGCGATAGGCGAATGGCGTTCGGAACACCGAACGCCTGCTGAGTTAAGCGGTTGACGTCACGTGATGAGCGTGGCGGCGATCTTTAGGAACAACGTTAATGTAATGCGTGACATATGCAAAATATAATCCGGCATAATTTTCAACGAGTTCGATAAACGCCGGGTATATCGACATACGCCCATCACCGCGATCTTTCAGATAACCTGCCTCTTGTGCCGATTTGATGATTCGGTTGACGTGAATTCTTGAAACAAAAAATTCTTTTGCGAGTGTGCTTGCTGAATATTCAATAGTTGCACCATGGGCAGATTTGTTTTTTATGGCCTGCAGGTATAGATAGAGCATAATCATTCGACCGCCATCTTTATCGATGAATAATCCCACTTCAGGCAAAACCTTTCTGAACGTTAATCCCCGAAAAAGATATTCTGCCACGCGACGGAAAAAATTATTTCTCAACACGTCATTATCCAAAAGGTTAACGTCAATATTAAATGCCGGATAAAGAATGCTGACCGGCAAAAATGCCCCGGACATATATCGCTTTAGTTCATTCAGGCCTTTTTCAGTTGGCGCTATTCTCGTTTTGCGTCTGTCTTCCGTGCAGCGCCAGGTGCTGATGCGCCCGGTGGTTCTGAGTATCGTAATGATTGCAATAACGCTGTTGGGGCTGGCTATTTTATAGCGAGAACATAACTCTTTTATTTCCGAGACAGATTCAGCCTGATTTCCAAAAATAAAACAACACATGGAAAGGATAATGTTAAATCGTGATTCCTGCAGCATTGTTTTGTAGAACAAAGGTTGTTTTTTGTAGATGGTGTCATTAATGGTGTAGTGCTCTAATATTGCCTCACTGAATCGCGGATTGTTCTTTATAACATCCCTTCGATGTAGCAAGGCCCTGGATGAGATATGATTATCCATAGCGTATTTCTCGTATTTGAATGAGCCGATAGATGAAGTATCCAGCCTTCTTTTTCGGAATTTTCATTATACCCTGAGAATGAAACATTTACCGTGGTTATTTGAAAAGAAAAGTATATTTTCAGGTTGTGTGGCGTGAAGTGATTAACGCAAAGATGTTCCAGTGAGGACTGTTTCTTACCCTGTTGTTGTACGGTAAAATTAATACTCACATCAGGTGCATGACATTTTATGCATTCACAAATGGAAATGGCGCGTTGGTGCCCAGGAGCAGGTTATGACCCAAAAAATTTCTCTCAGAAATGGGGCTTGCGATGACCAAAAGTTTGTCATCTCAGCCTGCGGCTTCACATTTCAGGGATATCGTCTGATCCTGGAAAAATACGGGATAGAGGCATCGCTTATTCGCTTTGTTGGGGATGAGATATCTCAACGAGACAGAAAAAATATTCTTATAAATCAGAGTGCTCACATTGTGGTGTTCCTCGGGAAAGGTATTGTCAATCTCCTTGAGAGTCTGAAACGCCTGGCATCCGTACTTAATTCGCTACCCGTTATTCAACGTGTTACTCTGTATGGTGATATACCAGACAGCTGGCTGTATCGCACCCTGGGTAGCCTTTTAAATAGCAGCCGTCAGTTATCGCTGATTCGCATGGCCAGCGTGTCTGATATAATAGGCTCCATCAGCATGCATGATAATATATTTAAGGATGGTTCTCGTTTATTGCGGGATCACTCTCTGGATTATTCTGCTAAAGGAAATTTTAAATGGCTAACCCGAAGGGAGGTTGATGTTTTATTAAGTTTCTACCGGGGCATGTCCGTAAAAGAATTGTGCGACACAATGGGGTTATCTAATAAAACGGTATATACTCACCGAAAGGAAGGTGTTCAAAAATTACATTTAATCAAGCAATGGGTAAACGATTCACACAATTTCAATGTGGGTGAGAGTATTAAGCGCAAAAGTCAAAAGACAGACTTTACGGAAAAGGAAACAGAGATTTTTAACGCGCTGCTTAAGCGGGAAATTTTCCCTGTGTACCAGATCATTACCGACCATAACAAAAAAGGGGTTGGTTTTGAAATACTTATTCGCTGGAATAAAAATGGTAAAATCGTCAAGCCAGTCAGTTTTTTGGCTGATATTTCAAATAATGAAATATGGCTAAAGATTACGGCGTTAGTTATCCATGCTGCCGTGTCTGGTATTAATAAATATAACGGGAAGTATTATTTTTCAGTTAATATACCACCCCGACTGGCTTCCGGGAATGCATTGCCTGATATGGCAAAGAAAGCTATCGACATGCTACTCAAACCGCGGTGGGCCGAAAATTTAGTCTTTGAATTCGCGGAGGATATTGATGTCACGAAGGACACCAGGATCCCTGAAACTATGCGCCATTTACGGAGTACGGGATGTCGATTATTTTTGGATGACTGCTTCTCTAACCATCAAACCATGTTCCCGGTGCGACAGGTACATTTTGATGGGCTCAAACTAGACAAGGACATTGTTGAGCATTTCGTGGCAAATGACAATGACTATCACCTTATTAAAGCGATACAACTTTATAGCGATATGACCGGGACGGATTGCATTGCAGAGGGAGTTGATAGCGAAGAAAAGTTTGAGAAATTAGCTGCCCTGGGCGTCAAAAACTTTCAGGGGTATTATTTATCTCGTGCTGTGAAAGAAGATGAGTTAGACCGCATGGTACGGTTATTTAGCTAGTGAGGAAAAAAAGCCCCGAAGGGCCTTGAGTTATTTTCGACCCAGCAACAGGCCGAGCACAATACCGACAGCACCAGCGGCGATTAGGCCAGTGAGAGGGTTGTTTCTGACCGCTTCGGTGACATCGGAGACCGCATCGCTGGCCTGCGCGGCATATTTTTTCGCGGCACCTTTTACCTGATGTTTTGGTGAATCAACGAATTCACCAAACTGCTGCTGCGCTGAACCTGCGAGTTCATCAAGTTTATTTTTTGCTTTGTCTTCAGCAAACTGGGTATTTTTATCAGTACCGAAATCAGACATTTTTGCCTCCTTTTGTTGATAGTTAAAGGATAGCCGCTCTTTGTAGAGGTGAGAGACGAAAGGCTAAATTCGGCACCTGACAGGATGGTTTTCGGATATATCTCTATATCGGGAACCCGTTATTTCTCATTGTCATCCAGACCGTAATTTATGCCAGGGTAGCACAGTTTCAGGAGCGGCAGGCCGGGTAAGCGCAGCTACCCGGCCGATATAGCGGTCAATGAGGTATAGTCATTTTAACGGCAGGTAGATATCCGTTTGCAGCGCATGTTCCGGCACCTCGTGAATAAAGTTGAGGTAGTGGAAAAATACCGGGGCATCGCGCAGCGTTTCGCCGCTGGCCGGTAGCCAGTCGCGAAACATCACCCATACCGTGGCGGAAATGTTATCCAGCGAACCTGAGTGACGCCCGACGGCGTATCGACCACCGTCGATTTCACCACTGGAAACCCCGAAGTCATTTTCTGGTATCGCTTCAGAGATACTGCCGCAAATATCGAAACGAAAGGCGTCTGCGGGTGTGGTTGCCGGGTCATCCCAGGCAATGCCAAAGGTGCTGCTTTCGTGTACGGGTGATAAGCCCGAGGTTTTACGCCAGGCAATAAATTTCGCCGCGCTGTCATTAACCCTATCTGGGCTGCCACGGTGCTGCAGCACTGCCACTCGGGTCTGTGGGAAATCGACAATCTTAATTTCCATTGTTTTTTGCTCCTGAAAGGTCATTTTCGGTACGCGCTGGTGCCAGCTCAGCCAGTCCGGCTGTTGCCGAAACTGACGGGGGCTTTTTCCAAATGCGTTTCTGAAGGCGCGGCTGAACGATTCGGGGTTCTGAAATCCGGCATCGAGCGCAATATCAATCACCTTATCCTGTGGATTAAACGCCAGTCGCCAGGAAGCACGACGAAGGCGTAGCCACTGGATATAGCGATACAGCGGCTGGCCGCTGAATGCCAGAAACTGCCGGTGAAAATGAAAAGGTGAACAGCAGGCTATCGCGCTGAGCTTCTCCAGCGTGAGCGGCTCATCGAGATGGTGGGCGATATAGTCGCACACCATCGTGAAGCGCTCGCGGTAGGCCGTTTTGATTGCATCGTTCATTGCATCCTCCTGATGACTTACTTTGCTTTACCGTACAGTGAAGATCCTGACCGATCTTGCGCAATTAACGTAACCAATCCTATGTGGACTTAACTCAATCGAATAAAGTGAGTTCATGGAAGAGCATAGGTATGTCGTTGTGTAAGCATCCCAGCTTTAGTTCCATGCACTTTTTGAGAGTTCCTGTTTCTCAGCTATCAGCCGGTATTCCTCCCTCGTCAGGTTATTCAGGGATTCATGAGGACGCTCGTTGTTGTGTTCATTCAGCCAGCGTTCCGTGATTTCCCGTGCTTCATTCAGCGTTCTGAACAGGTAAAAATCCAGGATTTCTGTCCGGTACGTCCGGTTGAACCGTTCGATAAACGCATTCTGCGTCGGTTAACCCGCCAGCGAGGTTCGACCCGCTGGCTTAAAGAGGAGATGCAAAAGCTGGTGTAACACAATGAAAATAATTCCTTATAGCCTTTTTAAAACCAGCATGCAGAATTATTTTTCCTCATCTTCGAATAATGCCATTGAATATACCCACGATGGCATTGCATTGATTTTGTGTTCGTACGATTGACTTTTTTCAGAACAATGGTTTTTAATGTTATATACGAAGCTTGGTAGCCCGGAGTTAATTAAGTATTTATCAATAAGAGATGAAACACAAAAATAAGGTTGATTATTTGCTTCTTGAGAGAGTTGTTCTAAATTAGCATTATCTCCTGCAGTCACAAATACAGGGACATCTCCATAATCTGTAGGTTTTATATCCCACTTAAATACAAAATCATCGTCGTGATTGCCTGTTTTGCTGAAAAGCTCAGTTGCAAGAACGTTATTTTCCATGAAGAATTTATTTAAGGCGGGCTTATGATCGCCATAAAGAACAACTACTGCATTCGGATCTATTTTTCGAACTTCTTTGTAGAAATTAACAAAACGATCAACGGCTTGTTTTAATTCGAATGTATATATTTTCTCACCTGAATCGTTCTCATGAGGATATGGACCATGTGTAGACATAGTAATTAAATTTATGAATATGTTTTTTCCGCCAGCTTTTTTTAAGTGTTCAATTGCTGACTTATAAAGGAGATAATCATCAGGTTGCCATTGCCATTTTTTTCTGGTTGCAACAATTTGTTCCGGAAGGCTTATATTAGACATTTCATAAAGACCATCAAATTGTTCAAATCCAAATTTTTTATATACAATATCTCTATGCCAAAATTCTTTTAAATAATTGTGTGCTGCATAAGTTATAAAGTCTTTTGCTTTTAATGAGCTGGCAATAGTATCGGAATACGATTTGAACTGTGATGCATATTCTTGATAAATTATGCCGGATAAAACCCTTGAATTACTTGGTAATCCGGTTAGCATTTCAAATTCAACATTTGCAGTACCTCCACCATAAACTGGAGAAGTAGCTCTAAAAGTAACAAACCCTTCGTTCAATATTGGGGTGATAATTTCTTTGAAATTTGCATTGTCATACCAACATGACTCACAGAGCACATAAATGATAGTTTTATGTTTTGGTAATAGCGTACTATCCGTACGTTTTTCAAGATTGTAAATTTCTTTATTACTTTTGCTAACTAAAGGAGCAGATTTTCGTGAACTTGTCATCACGAGATGCATTGCTATTCCATTATCCTGAAGATTTTCAGGCCAATTCCATGATTTGTAATTTACATTCATTTCCTTAGCTAATAATATCATTTTCCTGGAGGTGACACTGTCCTCACCAAAGAGAGAACTGAAATGAGAGTAAAACGAAAATGGCAATGTTATTATAAAGATAATAGCAAGAGCCATTGTGTTTTTCTTTGTTGTATAAAACACTCGGCTGATAAAAAATAAAATCACACAGATTGAAAGTGCGAGGAAAAGAAAGAATGCTGGCCATGCTGTAAGATAATGTTTTGCGATGGTTATATTAGAGTGAGAGAATAAATCATTCCAGGATAACACCTCACCTGTGAGAGATAACTTGATATTGTTTATATATTCAAGTAATTTAAATGTTGTAAAAGAAATATAGGCTGAAACTAAAGATGGTAGTTTTATTAAACGAAGTGAAATATAAGCTAAAGGTAAAGGGCTGGCAAGCCATATGTAGTGTATTAATGAATATAAATAGTTTGGTAATTGAACGGTGTTTTTAATTCCAGTTACAGCTATTGCGAAGAAAGTAGTAATGAAAATAAAGTCTAACAATGATGACTTTACTTTTTTTGGACAGTTAGTTGAGGTGAAAGACGTAGTTTTGAAGAGCACGTTCATTTTTGAACCTTAAAAGTAATAATTCTTAGTATACCATGTAATTATTCGAAGCGTAATAACCTATCTTAAAAAGGTAACTAATGCCACTACTTGAAAATAAGTATTTGGCAATTAATGACAGGTAAATCACTGAGCGTTTTTTGTACGAAACGTCATCATGAATAAGACCTTAAAACTTGTATGGTAATCTAACTGGATCAGAGAAAAATCTCGTTATGTCTGATAGTGACTTTTAAATTTATTAAGTAAATACATGATAATCATAGAATTCTTAATCTTTACATAAGAGTGCTTAGAGGTATACCATACCCCCCTATAGTATCAGGAGGGCGTATGCCGCATTCACCCGAAGACAAAAAACGTATCCTTACCCGCGTCCGTCGCATTCGTGGGCAGGTCGATGCCCTTGAACGCGCGCTGGAGTCGGGCGATCCCTGTTTAGCCATCCTGCAGCAAATCGCCGCCGTGCGCGGTGCTGCCAATGGCCTGATGGGCGAAATGGTCGAAATTCACCTCAACGATGAGCTGGTGACGGGGGAAACAACGCCGGATCAGCGAGCCGTGCGCATGGCGGAAGTCGGCCATTTGCTGCGCTCTTATCTAAAATAAACCCACATACCTCACAATAAGGGAAGACAATATGAAATCTCGCGCTGCTGTCGCATTTGGCCCCGGCCAGCCGCTCAAAATCGTTGAAATCGACGTGGCACCGCCGAAGAAAGGCGAAGTGTTGATCAAAATAACCCATACCGGCGTATGTCATACCGATGCGTTTACGCTGTCGGGTGACGATCCGGAAGGCGTTTTCCCTGCGGTACTCGGTCATGAAGGTGGCGGGATTGTGGTAGAAGTGGGCGAGGGCGTGACCAGCCTGAAACCAGGGGATCACGTGATCCCGCTGTACACCGCGGAGTGCGGCGAGTGTAAGTTCTGTAAATCCGGTAAAACCAACCTCTGCCAGGCGGTTCGCGCCACTCAGGGCAAAGGGCTGATGCCGGACGGCACCACCCGTTTCTCTTATAACGGCGAGCCGGTTTATCATTACATGGGCACCAGCACTTTCAGCGAGTACACCGTTTGCGCGGAGATCTCGCTGGCGAAGGTGAACCCGCAGGCGCCGCTGGATAAAGTCTGCCTGCTGGGCTGCGGCGTGACCACCGGTATTGGCGCGGTGCATAACACGGCAAAGGTCAAAGAGGGCGATACCGTGGCGGTGTTCGGTCTCGGCGGCATTGGTCTGGCGGTGATTCAGGGCGCGGTTCAGGCGAAGGCCGGTCGTATCATCGCAGTCGACACCAATCCGGAGAAATTCAAGCTGGCGGGTGAAATGGGTGCGACCGATTTCGTGAACCCGAAAGATCACGAAAAATCGATTCAGGATGTCATCGTTGAGCTGACCGACGGCGGCGTTGACTTCAGCTTCGAATGCATCGGCAACGTGAACGTGATGCGTTCTGCGCTGGAGTGCTGCCACAAAGGCTGGGGCGAGAGCATCATCATTGGGGTTGCCGGGGCGGGTCAGGAGATTAAAACTCGTCCATTCCAGCTGGTGACAGGTCGCGTGTGGCGCGGTTCCGCGTTTGGCGGCGTGAAAGGGCGTACTCAGCTCCCGGGTATGGTTGAAGATGCCATGGCCGGAAAAATCCAGCTCGACCCGTTCATCACCCATCGTTTGCCACTGGAGCAGATCAACGACGCGTTTGATCTGATGCACGAAGGGAAATCCATCCGCACCGTTATTCATTTCGGCGACAAGTAATTTCATTTCGGCGACAAGTAATTCTTCTGCCAGCGGTTTTTCACCGCTGGCATTTCTTTAATAATCTTCTCTAAAGTGTGACCAGTGCGGCGTTTTTAGCCGTAATCTAAATCTCTGCCGTGCCGATGACTATTTAACGGGCGTGTTTTTACGCATCTTACCTATAAGAGAGTCGACGGTCATGGACAACACTACTTCGATGCAGGCGCAGCGCAAGCTGGGCTTCTTGCATCACATCAGGCTGGTTCCGCTGTTTTCCTCCATTCTCGGTGGCATTATTCTGCTTTTTGCCTTGAGCTCAGGTCTGGCGGGATATTTCCTGCTTCAGGCCGATCGCGATCAGCAGGATGTCACATCTGAAATTCAGGTGCGTATGGGGCTGTCGAACAGCTCAAACCATCTGCGAACCGCGCGTATCAATCTGATCCACGCCGGTGCGGCAAGCCGTATCGCGGAGATGGATGCCATGAAGCAGAACATCAGCGATGCGGAAACGCGTATTAAGCAGTCTCAGGAGAGTTTCACCGCCTATATGAATCGCGCCGTGCGTACCGCAGAGGGCGAAGCGCTGGATGCTGACCTGAAAGCACGATATGACGCCTATATTGCGGGTATGCAGCCGATGGTGAAATTCGCCAAAAACGGTATGTTTGAAGCGATTATCAACCATGAAAACGAAACCGCCCGTCCGCTGGACGACGCCTACAACGCCGTGCTGCTGAAGGCGATTAAGATCCGTACCGACCGTGCCAATGCCCTGACGGCACAGGCGCACAGCCGCACACAGCTGGGTCTGATGTTTATGATCGGCGCGTTCGCGCTCGCACTGGTGCTGACGGCATTGACCTTTACCGTGCTGCGCCGCACGGTGATCCATCCGCTGCAGCGTGCGGCGAAACGTATCGAGAATATCGCCAAAGGCGACCTGACGATGCCGGACGATGTGGCCGGACGTAGCGAAATTGGCCGCCTGACGCGCGATCTGCAAACCATGCAGCACTCGCTTGAAAACACCGTGGGTACCGTACGTCAGGGGGCGGAGGAGATCTACCGTGGAACCAGTGAAATCTCTGCCGGTAACACCGATCTCTCTTCGCGCACTGAACAGCAGGCTGCTGCCATTGAGCAGACCGCCGCAAGTATGGAACAACTGACCGCAACGGTGAAACAGAACGCGGATAATGCTCACCATGCCAGTAAACTGGCGGAAGATGCCTCCGGTAAAGCCAGCCGTGGCGGCCAGATGGTCTCCGGGGTGGTCAAAACCATGGGTAACATCTCCAGCAGTTCGAAAAAAATCTCTGAGATTACCGCAGTGATTAACAGCATTGCCTTCCAAACCAATATCCTGGCGCTTAACGCAGCGGTAGAAGCGGCGCGTGCGGGTGAGCAGGGCCGTGGTTTTGCTGTGGTGGCAAGTGAAGTACGTACCCTGGCAAGCCGCAGTGCGAATGCCGCAAAAGAGATTGAGAGCCTGATCAACGAGTCGGTCTCGCTGATCGACCAGGGTTCTGGTGAAGTTGTCGCCGCCGGCAACACCATGAATGAAATCGTGGAGGCGGTTAAACGGGTGACTGACATCATGCTGGAGATTGCCGCAGCGTCTGATGAGCAGAGTCGTGGCATTGTGCAGGTGAGTCAGGCGATTTCTGAAATGGATAAAGTGACCCAGCAGAACGCCTCTCTGGTGGAAGAAGCCTCCGCAGCCGCAGCATCTCTGGAAGAACAGGGCGCGCGTCTGACCGAGGCGGTTGGCGCGTTTCGTTTGAGCAGCGTGAAGCCAGGCCGAGTGGCTACACCAGCCTCAGTGACGAAGAGCACGCCGCTACGCCACGCGGCGACGGTTTCCGGGGATAACTGGGAAACGTTCTGAGTTGCGCCACCAGAAAAAAAGGGACCTTTCGGTCCCTTTTTTCATCTGTTACTTCTTATCGGGTAAGGCATACGCGATAACGTAATCACCGCGATCCGGTGACTGACGGGCGCCCCCGGCGTTAATGATGATGTACTGCTTACCGGTTTTCGGCGACACGTAGGTCATCGGGCCGGACTGGCTGCCGACCGGCAGGCGGTCTTTCCAGATCTCTTTCCCGGTGGCGGTATCAAACGCGCGCAGGTAGAAATCCTGCGTGCCAGCGAAGAACAGCAGACCAGACTGAGTAGAGAGCGAGGCACCCAGTGTCGGCATACCAATTGGGATCGGCATATGCATACGAATGCCCAGCGGGCCGGTATCTTCCACCGTACCGACAGGAACCTGCCACACCAGCTTGCCGGTTTTCAGGTCAACGGCTGACATGGTGCCAAACGGCGGCTTCTGGCACGGAATGCCCAGCGGCGACAGGAAACGTTCGCGCATGGCGCCGAACGGCGTGCCGTCCATCGGTACGATACCCATCTCGATGCCGCTGGCGTTTTTCGCCACGTTAGCGCGCGGTACCATGTAGTTTGCCAGCCCCAGGCGCATATCGTTGACGAACATCAGGCTGTTGTTCGGGTCAACGGAGACGCTGCCCCAGTTCATCCCGCCGAGCGAGCCAGGGAACTGCAGGGAACGGTCGAGACCTGGCGGCGTGAAGACGCCCTGATGGCGCATCTCTTTGAACTGAATACGGCACAGCAGCAGGTCAACAGGCGTCGCCCCCCACATGTCGGACTCGGTCAGCGTCTGGTTGCCAATCATTGGCATACCAACAGAATACGGCTGGGTTGGAGAGTAGCGCTCACCTTCGACGTTACCCGCCGGGACAGGACGCTCCTCAACCTTCGCCACCGGCTTACCGGTTTCGCGGTTGAGCATGAAGATCATACCCTGCTTGCTGGTCTGCACCAGTACAGGCGTGGTACCGCCCTTACCGTCGGGCAGGTCGTACAGCAGCGGCTGGGAAGGCAGATCAAAGTCCCACAGGTCGTGGTGGGTGGTCTGGAAATGCCAGCGGACCTGACCGGTGGCTGCATCAACCGCCACGATAGATGAGCTGTATTTATCATCCAGCGCGGTACGTTCACCTGCCCAGAAATCCGGGGTGGCATTGCCGGTTGGCAGGTAGATCAGGTTCAGTTTGGCGTCGTAAGACATCGCCGACCAGACGTTCGGCGTACCGCGCGTGTAGGTCTGGCCTTCCGGCGGCAGGCCGGTCAGGTTCGGGTTACCCGGATCCCACGCCCACGCCAGTTTACCGGTGTGAACGTCATACGCGCGCACCACGCCCGGCGGTTCGCCAGTGGAGTAGTTATCCGCGACGCGACCGCCGACGACAACAACATTCCCGGCAACCAGCGGCGTAGACGTTTGCTGATAGTAGCCCGGCTTGATCTCGCCCATGCCGACGCTCAGGTCAACGGTGCCATGGTCGCCAAAGTCTTCGCAGACCTTACCGGTATCCGCGTTGATGGCAATCAGGCGGGCATCAGTAGTGGGCAGGAACAGGCGGCGAGGGCACGCGGCAGGCTGTGTCTCAACCTGTGACGTTGTCACTGAAGAGCGATCCTCAAAATAGCCCAGACCACGACAACGCTGCCAGTTAGGTGCCGTGGCTTTGGAATCATAGCGCCACTTCTCTTTACCTGAGTCGACATCCAGCGCCAGCACTTTACTGTATGGCGTACAGACATAGAGCGTGTCGCCAATCTGCAATGGCGTGTTTTGATCTTCCGCGCCAGAACCATTGCTCTGCGGGATATCACCCGTGTGTGCAACCCAGGCAACTTTCAGGCCACTGACATTCTGCTTGTTAATCTGGTCCAGCGCGGCGAAGCGGTCGCCGTGCGTGGTGTTGCCCCAGTGCTCCCAGTTTTTTTGCTGCTCGCCGGGTGCGACGGGTTTAACCGGAACGGGCTCGTTAGCCGCCACGAGGGTTTGCGGTTTAAACATCCAGCCCAGGCTGACCAGCATAGCCACCGCAAGCACGGCTGCGATACCAAAAGCGGGAGCCTTGTTCGGTGCGTTATGGTTTGCTGCACGCAGAAAAGGCCACACGATGGCGCAGAGGAATGCCAGTACGGCAAACGTAAAGAGGCGGGAGAAGAGCGGCCAGAAATCCCAGCCCGCATCGCTTACAGCCCAGAACAGCGAGGCGATAAACGCGATGCTATAAAGCACTATCCCACTGGTGCGACTGGTGAAAATCAGGATCGCGGCAATCACCATCACCACGCCCATTATCAGGAAGTACCAACTTCCACCTACGGAGGCGAGCTTAAAGCCCAACCCGCCGACGGCCAGACCGATGAGCATCATCAGTCCGGCAAGTAGCCACTGCAGAATACGAGGTATCCCGCGCGGCGCGCTGCCAAATGCCATTTTCTGTCTCCTTTAGATCCCCCCGCCGTGCCGGAAATGTACCAGTTGGGTAATAATTGCAAAGGGAGCAATGATAAATACGAGTGAATTCGGGTTTGTAAAATGATTTGTGAACCATTTGGTGAATTCACAGGTATGATAAAACTGTTAAATTGTTTTACGCAATTGTTAATGAATAATTTCGCATTAATTGATTAGAGCACAGGACTGCCCCTCGCCCCCTTTGGGGAGAGGGGTAGAGTGAGGGGAAAGGTTTCTAGACCGGCATAGATTTGCGAATGGCGCTCAGCAGCGTCTGTGCACCTGTGGAAAGCGGGGTATCTACCCGCGTCAGAATACCGATGGGTTCACCGGCGCCAGGCGACGTCACCGGCAGTGCGGTAAGCGTACCCTTGCGTAAATCATCTTTTACCGCGCCGGAGGGAACGAACCAGACGTAGTCATAATCCAGAGTAAGCTGGCGTGAAAGCGAGGCCGAAAGCGTTTCGATACAACCCGAAGGCAGCGAACATCCCTGCATTTTCAGCAGTGTTTCGGCAGTGTCTCGCGGGACTGTCCCTTTAGGGCAGACCACCACAGGCCACTCCATGACGCGGCTTAACGTCACGGTATCCTGCAACAGAGGGTGGTCAGGACGCACAACCAGCTTCAGTGATTCCAGGAACAACAGTTCGTAATTCAGACCACCCATCAGTTCAGGATCGGACATTCGACCGATGCCAAGATCCAGTTCACCTGATTTCAGCCCCGCGAGCAGCATGGTGTTATTCATGGTGGCAACCTGAATCGTGGTATGTCTTTGCTGTTTGTGGAACTGACCGATGACCGGAGGAAGAATACCCAGTGCAGCGGTAGGCAGGGCTCCCACGCGCACAACTTCGCTGGCGTGCTCTTCTTTGCGATTGAGGGACTGGCCCGCGGTGTTGAGGGCATCAAGCACTTTTACGGCGTGCGTGAGAAATTGCTCGCCCACCAGGGTCAGTTGTGCCCCTAAACGGCCACGGTCAAAAAGACGTGTACCGGTAAGTTGTTCCAGCTCATTCAGCGTTTTCGAGAGAGCAGGCTGGCTCAGGTTAAGAGTTTCAGCCGCACGCCCCAGCGTTCCCTGTTGAGCGACGGCCACAAATGTATGCAAATGGCGCAAGCGTATGCGCTGACTGAACAGACCATTTTTTTCCATAGGCGATGTTAAAAACAGAGCGATGCGGGTGACAAGTTAAGTTGTTTAATTTTGATAACTTGATAGCAAAATATTTTTAACATTTGATCTGTTTGAGTTACAACATGTTTTTCGACGGGGGCACAAAAGCGAACGTCCGTGTTCATTTATCGCGCATTCAGGAGAGGAGTGGCTAACCGGTTTAGATCACGCCGTCACCGCCGTCAGAGCACCACACCTGGCCGGACGTAAAGGAACATTCATCCGAGGCCAGCGTGACGTACAATGGCGCAATCTCGACGGGCTGGCCCGGACGCCCCAGCGGGGTGGCGCCACCGAACTCCTTCACTTTTTCCATCGGTTGCCCGCCGCTGGATTGCAGCACCGTCCAGTAAGGACCGTACGTTGTTGGGTATCGCTCATAGCTGACTCCTTAAGCCAAGGGGTGAGATTTGATGGATAACTGCAGCGTTAACGCTTCGCTGAATTATTTCTGCAAACGATCTACGCGGACGACGGCAGGGGATGATTTTTTATCAAGCGAACCGTTAATACCGATCATCTGGTCGGGTTTTACCGTTCTGCCCTCGAAGACTGTCTGGGGAATAATAACGTCGATTTTTCCGGTTTTATCCTGAAATACAAATTTATCGCCGCTACCGTCAATAAGATTACCGCGCAATGAAATTGTTGCACCATCGTGCATTTGTTTTGCCTGAGTGATTGTCATAATGCGCGCATCGTCGGTTCCGCGATATCCGCTATCCAGCGAATGAGGTGGCGGTGGGGCTTCGCCTTTTTGTAATCCGCCGTTATTATCTGCCCATGCGGTCGGAGCCAGAAATATCACTAAAGCGAAAGCGGATGATAATTTCATCTGATATCCTTCATCTTTGGGTGTATTGAATTATTAAGTATTATTGCTATTCCTTTATGGGGCAAATGTGATAAGTCCTAAAAACACGCACCTTAAAAATCGAAGGTATTCTGCTATTGGCCGCCATAATAATTGCTATACAGGTATGCGAGAAATTAAATATGCCATGATTGAACGCCATGTATATATTTCGAATATTTTTTTCGAGAAATGACAGGCGGACAGAGAAACATTCTTTTTCGCGACAACAGTCCGCCGTCATGGCGTTCCTCAGTGATAGCCTTCAGTATCCGAAACCTTGCCCCGGAAGACGTAGTAGCTCCAGGCGGTGTACACCAGGATCACCGGAATAATCAGTAATGTCCCGACCAGCATAAACAGCTGGCTGGCAGGCGGGGCAGCGGCCTCCCACAGGGTGATACGCGGCGGAATAATGTTCGGCCAGAGGCTAATGCCCAGTCCGCTAAACCCGAGGAAAATAAGTCCCAGCGTCAGCAGAAAAGGGCGCGCGTGGCTGGTCGGATTGCGGGTCAGGCGCCAGATCAACACGCTGAAGATCCCGACCAGCAGAGGAACCGGCAGGAACCAGAAGAAGTTGGGTAGGGTAAACCAGCGGTCGGCCACGTACTGCCAGCCGAGCGGCGTCCAGACGCTCACCACCGTAATTACCACTATCAGCGCCAGCAGCACGTGGCGGGTCAGCTCGCGCATACGGACCTGCAACGCGCCTTCGCTTTTCATAATGAGCCAGGTTGTGCCCAGCAGCGTGTAGGCGACGACCAGACCGATGCCGCAGAAGAGATTAAAGGGTGTGAGCCAGTCCAGCGCCGAGCCAACAAACCGCCGTCCCTCCACGTCGAAGCCGTTTATCATCGCCCCCACCACCACGCCCTGGCTGAAGGTGGCGAGCAGGGAGCCGCCAGCAAAGGAGTAGTCCCAGAACTTGCGGTGTGAGGGGGTGGCTTTGAAGCGGAACTCAAAGGCGACGCCGCGAAAAATGAGGCCGATCAGCATCGCGGTGAGGGGGATCGTCAGCGCATCAATAATGACCGCATAGGCCAGCGGAAATGCGCCGAAGAGCCCCGCGCCGCCGAGTACCAGCCAGGTCTCGTTACCGTCCCAGACGGGCGCCACGCTGTTGACCATCACATCGCGCTCTCTGGCATCGCCCACGAAGTTAAACAGCAGGCCAATGCCCAGATCGAAGCCATCCATAATGATGTACATCAGCGTGGCAAACACGATGATGGCAAACCAAATCACTGAGATATCGACACCCATCAGATTTTCTCCTCTTCCGGAACAGACTCAGCGGCAGACAGCGGACGGGCAGGCGTGCCCGAGGTGTTTGACGTCAGCGTATCGACGGGCTGAGGACCTTTCTTAATCAGCCGGATGAGATAGACATAGCCTACGCCAAACACCGACGAGTAGACGACGAAGAACGCCAGCAGGCTGATGCTCATCTGCAAGGTGCTGTGCAGCGATACCGCGTCGATGGTGCGAAGGTAGCCATAGACGACCCACGGCTGACGTCCCACTTCGGTGGTTACCCATCCGGCGAGCAGCGCCAGTAGCCCGGCAGGCCCCATGCAGAGGGCAAACCAGTGGAACGGGCGCGAGTGGTAAAGTCGATGGCGATAGCGCAGCCAGACGCTGATAAGACCAAGGGTAATCATCAGCAGTCCCATCCCGACCATCACGCGGAACGACCAGAAAACAATGGTCGAGTTTGGGCGATCTTCTTTCGGAAAGTCTTTCAGCGCCGGGACCTGCTTATCCAGGCTGTGCGTCAGGATAAGGCTGCCGAGCGCGGGGATTTCCAGACCGTATTTGGTGCGCTCCTCGTCCATATCCGGCAGGCCAAACAGCAGCAGCGGGGTAGCCTCGCCGGGAGGATTTTCCCAGTGCCCCTCAATGGCGGCAATTTTTGCCGGCTGATGCTCAAGCGTGTTCAGGCCGTGCATATCGCCCACCACCGCCTGAATGGGCGCGACCACCAGCGCCATCCACATCGCCATCGAAAACATGGTGCGAACGGCGGGGGCATCGTTACCGCGCAGCAGATGCCATGCGCCCGATGCCCCGACAAACAGCGCGCTGCTCAAAAAAGCGGCGATAGCCATATGAATAAGGCGGTAAGGGAACGAGGGGTTAAAGACAATCGCCAGCCAGTCCTGCGGGATAACCTGCCCGTTATCGATAGTGAAACCCTGCGGGGTATGCATCCAGCTGTTGGAGGCGAGGATCCAGAAGGTCGACATCAGCGTGCCGAGCGCCACCATGCAGGTTGAAAAGAAGTGCAGACCCGGACCGACCTTATTCCAGCCGAACATCATGACGCCAAGGAAACCGGCTTCCAGGAAGAAGGCGGTTAACACCTCATAGGTCAGGAGTGGGCCGGTAATACTGCCGGCGAACTGTGAGAAGCCGCTCCAGTTGGTGCCAAACTGATACGCCATGACCAGACCGGAAACGACGCCCATCCCGAAGTTAACGGCAAATATCTTGAGCCAGAAATGGTACAGCGATCGCCAGACGTCGTTTTTGGTGCGCAGCCACATGCCCTCCAGCACCACCAGATAGCTGGCGAGCCCGATGGTGATCGCAGGAAACAGGATGTGGAACGAGACGGTAAAAGCGAACTGAATTCTTGCTAAATGGAATGCATCAAGTGCGAACATGGTCCGTACCTCTGAAACGATGGGGCACGCGCATCGCCGGGCTGCTTTTTGCTACCAGGCAAAACCGATTACGGTTTTTGATACCGGTGCCGCAATCGGCCACGGTGAGCAGGTCGGAATGCGGATCGCCGTGCCAACTTCCGCGAACCTCTTTACCTAAAGATAGAGTGTAGACCCTGTTGGCATAATCCTCGTCTGGAGACAGTGTGAGGATAAAATAATGGTTCCGTTTGGGGTTGTTCAGGGGGCCAGTAGCACACGGTTTGACCACTGTCGTCTTAAGATCACAAATCAGAAATTCTTCCCCCAGGAAGGAACGGGTTTCTCTACACTCCAGGTAATATTCACTGGAGGCATGACATCATGGCGAACACCATCACGGCTGATGACATTCGGGAACGCTTTTCGCAGGCTATGTCGGCGATGTACCAGCAGGAAGTTCCGCAATACGGCACTTTGCTCGAACTGGTCGCAGACGTAAACCTGGCGGTTCTGGAAAATAACCCGCTATTACATGAACAACTGGCTAATGCCGATGAACTGGCGCGCCTGAACGTGGAGCGCCACGGGGCGATCCGCGTCGGCACGGCACAGGAACTATCAACCCTGCGTCGTATGTTTGCCATCATGGGCATGTACCCGGTCAGCTATTACGATCTCTCTCAGGCGGGGGTGCCGGTCCACTCCACGGCGTTTCGTCCGATAGACGATGCGGCGCTGTGCCGTAATCCGTTTCGTATCTTTACCTCGCTGCTGCGTCTTGAGCTGATTGAAAACGTTGCGCTGCGTGAACGCGCGGCGGAGATCCTGTCTCACCGGAACATCTTTACCCCACGCTGTCTGGCGCTGATCGAGCTCCATGAGTCGGAAGGGCAGTTTACTGACGCACAGGCGCACGAATTTGTGCAGGAAGCGCTGGAAACCTTCCGCTGGCATCGTCATGCGACGGTCGATCAGGAAACCTATCTGGCCCTGCACAACGAACACCGGCTGATTGCCGATGTGGTTTGCTTCCCGGGCTGCCACATTAACCACCTCACGCCGCGTACCCTGGATATTGACCGAGTGCAGGAGCTGATGCCGAAGTATGGTATAGAACCAAAAGTGCTGATCGAAGGACCTCCTCGTCGCGAAGTGCCTGTGCTCTTACGACAGACCAGCTTTAAGGCGCTTGAAGAACCAGTGCTGTTTGCCGGAGAACATAAAGGCACACATACCGCGCGGTTTGGTGAAATTGAACAGCGCGGCGTGGCGCTGACGCCAAAAGGCCGTGAACTGTACGATAGCCTGCTCGCACAGGCCGGTACCGGTAAAGATAACCTGACCCACCAGCTGCATTTGCGGGAGATCTTTAACGCTTTCCCGGACAGCGAAATGCTAATGCGTCGTCAGGAGCTGGCCTATTTCCGCTATCGTCTGACGCCTGCGGGGGAAGCGCATCGCCACGCGTTTCGTCCCGGAGACGATCCGCAGCCGCTGATCGAACGTGGGTGGGTGGTCGCTCAGCCGATTACCTACGAAGATTTCCTGCCGGTCAGCGCTGCCGGGATATTCCAGTCCAATCTCGGGAACGAAACCCAGGCGCGCAGCCACGGAAATGCCAGCCGCGATGCCTTTGAAGCGGCGCTGGGCTGCCCGGTGTATGACGAGTTTACGCTCTATCAGGAGGCTGAAGTACGAAGCAAACAGCGTTGCGGTTTGCTCTGAAACCGTTACTCTGCTGGGGTGTGATGGAAAAATTAAGGTCGTTATGCAAAATCCTTCCGCCCCTGTGGTTGAAACGCGCTGCGGCGCACTGTCTGGTTTAACCGATGAAAATGTCCATGTCTGGTGCGGTATTCCCTACGCCGCACCGCCCGTGGGCGAGTGGCGCTGGCGTTCCCCGCGGCGGCCTGAACCGTGGGATGGACTTCGCGAAGCCACCACCTTTTCGGCCTCAAGCTGGCAAAGCAGCGAGTATTGTCAGGAGCTAGGCGGCGGCGATCCGGGCCAGTTTTCTGAAGATTGTCTCTATCTCAACGTCTGGTCTCCCAAAGAGCGCGCGGAATCGCTTCCGGTGATGGTCTGGCTGCACGGCGGCGGGTTTACCATTGGTGCCGGGGGGCTGCCGCCCTATAACGGCAAAGCGCTGGCAATGCGCGGTGTGGTTGTAGTCACGATCAACTATCGCCTCGGTCATCTTGGCTTCTTTGCCCATCCTGCACTGGAGGGCGAAGAATATCGCGTTGTGCATAATTTTGCCCTGCTGGACCAGATCGCCGCGCTCGAATGGGTGCGGGATAACATTGCTGCGTTTGGCGGCGACCCTGCTAACGTGACCCTGTTTGGCGAATCCGCGGGCGCGCGCAGCGTGCTTTCGCTGCTGGCCTCGCCATTGGCAGAAGGATTGTTCCATAAGGCGATTGTACAAAGCGGTTACACCTTACCTGACACGCCGCGCGAGCAGGCACTGCAGAAGGGGGAAGCGCTGGCCGCCCATTTTGGCCTGGAGAATGCGACAGCCGAGGAGCTACGCGCTATTCCGCCCGACGCGTTCTGGCCATTAACCGCACCGCTGAACATTGCCCCGGCACCCATCGTCGGGGATTGCGTGCTGCCGGAAGCGATGCTCGATGTCTTCTTCGCCGCCCGACAGCATCCTGTGCCGGTGATGATTGGTTCAAACAGCGATGAAGCCAGCGTGATGGCGGTGTTTGGTATCGATCTTGCCGGGCAAATCCAGAAACTGCGCCGCGAACGTCGATTTGGTCTGGGGTTGATTAAGCTGCTCTATCCTGGCGTCAAAGGGGACGAAGAGCTGGGCCGACAGGTGTGCCGCGACATGGCGTTCACCACGATGGGTTACGTAGTGATGCAGGCTCAGCAGCGTATCGGCGGATTGTGCTGGCGTTACTGGTTCGACTATGTCGCGGAAGCAGAACATGACACCTATATCAACGGCGCCTGGCACGGCAATGAAGTTCCCTATGTGTTCGATACGCTTGGTCAGGTAGAACCGTCGCGTCAGTATGTTAATGCACGCGATCTCCAGTTTGCTGCCCAGGTTGCCGATTATTGGGTAAGTTTCGCGCGTGACGCGGGGAGGCGCGACATTCTGCCGGGACCCACGCACTGGCCCGCGTGTCGCAAGGGGCGGGACGTTCTGTTACGTATTGGAGTGAATAAACATGCAGGTTTCAGGCTTGAAAACCGCTTTATGCGCGCGCGCATGAGTCTCTTCAAGCGGGTGATGAAGCATCACGTCAGCCTCGACTAAGCAAACAAGCGCGAAACGCCGCCAGCCCATTTTCTTCGCCAGGCGTTTCGCGCAGCACCAGGCGGTAGCTCGCGCCGGTTTTTATACTTGTCTCATAGGGCCGCGTTAGCCTTCCGGCACGGACATCTTCTTCTACCAGCGTTTCGTCGGCAATGGCGACGCCCAGCCCCTGAATGGCCGCCGTAATGGCGAGATCCATCGTATCGAAGTGTTGATTTTTGTGCATAACAAAGCCCGGGCCTTCCTGTTTTGCCAGCCACAATGACCAGTCTGTCTTATCCCTTGTGGGGTGAAGAAATGTCAACGAACCCAGTGCGGCACTCGCGCGCATAGGGCTAAGCACCGGGGTTAACGCCTCTTCAAACAGCAGGTCGCCGGCACTCATATGCGTGCCGAACACGATGGCCGCATCGTAAGATTCGGTTTTGAAATTCACGTTGTGATCGGTGGTGGTGGTCAATGCAATTTGCAGATCCGGCTGTTCACGCTCCACCTCCAGCAGGCGGGGGACCAGCCAGCGCATGGCGCAGGTGGGGGCTTTTAAGCGGATGACGGTTTGCTGGCTGCGGGCCCGGTCGGCCACCGTCAGCAATTGCTCAAAAGACGATTGCAGTTCAGGCAACAGGGCGCTTCCCTGCGGTGACAGCCGCAGCCCACGCGCATGACGCTCAAATAGCGGAAAGCCAAACCACGCTTCAAGGGAAGCGATCTTGCGGCTCACTGCCCCCTGTGTCAGGCAAAGCTCAGCGGCGGCGTGGGTGAGGTTCAGGTGACGCGCGGTGACTAAAAATGCGTCGATGGCATTGAGCGGGAGCGAACGGCGCGACATATAAACACCTCAGCTATGCATTTTTCTCATGGCTATTATGACAACAATTCGATTGTCCCGACAACTCACTTGTTGTTTGAATAGTTATGCAATGTCCATGAGAAGGGAAAGAGGATGACTTTACGAACGCCGGTGCAAACACGCTCTAAACTGCCTGATGTGGGTACCACCATTTTTACCGTTATCGGCCAGCTCTCGGCGCAGCATAACGCGATTAACCTTTCTCAGGGCGCACCGAATTTTTCCTGCGACCCGAAGCTGATTGCGGGCGTCACCCGCGCAATGGAGGCAGGGCATAACCAGTATGCAGCGATGACCGGTCTGCAGCCGCTCAAAGAACGCATTGCCGATAAAATTGCCACCCTCTACGGTACGCAGTATGACCCAGGTAGCGAGGTGCTGGTCACCGCCAGCGCCAGCGAAGGGCTTTATTCGGCAATCAGCGGGCTGGTGCACCCGGGCGATGAGGTGATCTACTTTGAACCGTCATTTGACAGCTATGCGCCAATTGTCCGCCTGCAGGGGGCAACCCCGGTCGCCATCAAACTCACGGTGCCGGATTTTGCCGTCAACTGGGATGAAGTGCGTGCCGCGATCACCCCGTGTACGCGTATGATTATCATCAATACCCCGCACAACCCGAGCGGTCAGGTTTTCTCAGCTAATGATCTGCAGCAGCTGGCGGCGCTGACGCGCAATACCGATATCATTATTTTGTCTGACGAAGTGTACGAACACGTCGTTTTTGATGGTGAACCGCACCACGGGATGGCTACACACCCGCAGCTGGCGGAACGTAGCGTGATTATCTCTTCTTTCGGAAAAACCTATCACGTTACCGGATGGCGTGTGGGTTACTGTGTTGCTCCGGCGGTACTGATGGACGAGATTTGTAAAGTCCATCAATTTTTAATGTTTTCTGCCGATACGCCAATGCAGCATGCCTTTGCTGAACATATGGTCGACCCGCAAACCTGGCTGTCGCTGTCGGCGTTTTACCAGCGTAAGCGCGATCTGCTGCAAAGCCTGCTTGAGGATTCGCCGTTTACCCTGTTGCCGAGTGCCGGGTCGTTCTTCATGCTGGCGGACTACAGCCAGTTTAGCGATGAGCGTGATAGCGAGCTGGTGAAACGGCTGATCGTTGAGTACGGTGTTGCCACCATTCCGCTGTCGGCGTTTTATGCGGACGGTACGGATAATAAATTGATTCGTCTCTCTTTTGCGAAAGATGAGGCGACGTTACGGGCAGGTGCCCAGGCCCTGTGTCGGGTTAAACCACGCTGAGGAGTATTGGATGAAATTACGCGCGTTAGTTGTCGGCATGGGATTGCTGTGTACCTTTTCTTCCTTCGCGGCTACCGAGCTGCGTTACGGTCTGGAAGCGGAATATCCGCCGTTTGAGAGCCGTAATGCGGCGGGCGAACTGGAAGGGTTTGACGTTGAGCTGGGGAATGCCATTTGTAAAGCCGCAGCGCTGAAGTGCACCTGGGTTGAAACCTCGTTTGATGCGTTGATTCCGGGGCTGGTGGCGAAGAAATTCGACGCGATCAACTCGGCGATGAATATCACCGAACAGCGCCGCAAGAGTATTGATTTTACCCAACCGATCTACCGTATTCCGTCGCAGCTGGTCGGTAAGGCCGGAACGGCGGTAGAGGCGACTCCCGAAGGGCTGAAGGGAAAAACCATCGGTGTGCTGCAGGGATCCATTCAGGAAACCTATGCGAAAGAGCACTGGGAAAAGCAGGGTGTCACCGTGGTGTCTTATAAAGATCAGAATATGGCCTGGGGCGATCTGCTGAATGGTCGGATCGACGCCTCGCTGGTCATGTCAGCGGCCGGGCAGGCAGGTTTCCTCAGCAAGCCGCAGGGGAAAGGGTTTGGCTTCATCGGCAAACCGGTGTCTGACGACACTATCCTCGGCAGTGGGATCGGTTTTGGGTTGCGTAAAGGTGACGAGGCCACCAAAAAGCAACTTGATGCCGCGATTGATAAAGTACGTGCCGACGGCACGATCGCTAAACTCGCTGATAAGTACTTCCCGGGTATCGATGTCAGCGTAAAATAACCGCCTCATTGGCCCCGGCGAACGATGTCGCGCCGGGGCATTTTTCTACACATTCTCCAGGCTTTCTTTACACCACTTTCGGGCCGTTCTGGTCGACAGAAAATATTTCACACTTTGTTCATATAATCACCGGCCAACAATTGGATTCTTAACCATTTTTGTTTAGGCTGTGCGTTCTTTCTTGCCGTCATTTCGCCGAGCGCGAAACACATTCACACGACCATAAGGACGTTTTTCCAGGCATGAATCGCAGACGTTTTCTAAAAGGCTCGCTGGCAGTGGCAGCCCTGAGCGGCACATCTGGCCTTGCTTCTCTGTTTTCCAAAGCGGCATACGCTGCTGACTCTGACATTGCTGACGGCCAGAGCCGTCGTTTTGATTTCTCCGTACTGCAATCCATGGCGCATGACCTGGCGAAAACCCCGTGGGGTGGTGCGCCGCGCCCGCTGCCGGACACGCTGGCCACCATGACACCGCAGGCGTACAACGCCATCCGCTACGATGAAAAGCAGTCTCTGTGGAATAACATTGAAGGGCGTCAACTGGACGTGCAGTTCTTCCATATGGGAATGGGTTTCCGTCGCCGCGTGCGGATGTTCTCGCTCGACCAGTCTACTTCTATGGCGCGCGAGATCCACTTCCGTCCGGAGCTGTTCAGCTATGGTGAAACGGGTGTGGATACCAAACAGCTGGAAGGGCAAAGCGATCTCGGCTTTGCGGGCTTCCGTGCGTTTAAAGCCCCTGAACTGGCGCGTCGCGATATCGTCTCTTTCCTCGGTGCGAGCTATTTCCGTGCGGTTGATGACACCTACCAATATGGTCTTTCCGCACGTGGTCTGGCGGTGGATACCTTTACCGACACGCCGGAAGAGTTCCCGGATTTCACCTCGTTCTGGTTTGAAACCGTCAAACCTGGCGACACCACTTTTACCGTTTATGCGCTGCTGGACAGCCCAAGCATCACTGGTGCTTATAAATTCGTGATCCACTGCGAGAAGAGCCAGGTGATTATGGAGGTGGAAAACCACCTCTATGCGCGTAAAGACATTAAGCAACTCGGCATCGCACCGATGACCAGCATGTTCAGCTGCGGTAATAACGAACGCCGCATGTGTGACACCATTCACCCGCAAATTCATGACTCCGACCGCCTGGCCATGTGGCGCGGCAACGGGGAGTGGATCTGTCGTCCGCTGAACAACCCGCAGAAGCTGCAGTTCAATGCCTATATGGACAAGAATCCGAAAGGGTTCGGCCTGCTGCAACTTGATCGCGATTTCTCGCACTATCAGGACGTGATGGGCTGGTATAACAAACGCCCAAGTCTGTGGGTTGAGCCGCGCAATGACTGGGGCAAAGGCTCAGTTGGCCTGATGGAGATCCCGACTACGGGTGAAACGCTGGATAACGTCGTCTGCTTCTGGCAGCCAGAAAAAGCGGTCAAAGCGGGCGACGAGCTGGACTTCAAATATCGCCTCTACTGGAGCGCCATGCCGCCAGTGCGTTCTCCGCTGGCAACGGTCTTCGCGACCCGCACCGGTATGGGTGGCTTCCCGGAAGGGTGGGCACCCGGCGAAAATTACCCGAAAGTGTGGGCCCGTCGCTTCGCTATCGACTTTGTCGGTGGCGACCTGAAAGCGGCTGCACCAAAAGGCATCGAGCCGGTCATTACGCTCTCCAGCGGTGAAGCGAAGCAGGTTGAGATCCTTTACGTTGAACCGTTTGACGGCTATCGCATTCTGTTTGACTGGTATCCAACATCGGATTCGACCGAACCAGTGGACATGCGTTTGTTCCTGCGCTGCCAGGGGGATGCCATCAGTGAAACCTGGCTGTACCAGTATTTCCCGCCAGCACCGGATAAACGTCAGTACGTTGACGACCGGGTAATGCGTTAACGATTGATACCCTCTCCCGTTGGGAGAGGGTTAGTGTGAGGGGTCATGACCGCAGCACAATCCGAAATTATCCCGGTGTCTGACACCGTCGAACTGCGCGCCGTTGAAGAGCGCTACGCCGCCGAACTGCACAACCTCGTCGTCAAAAACAGAGCTTTTCTGCAAACCGCCTTTGACTGGGCGCAGCACGTGGGCAGCGAAGAAGATACCCGCCGTAACGTGCAGAGTAACCAGATGCTGCACCAGCGCGGCTACGCCAAAATGTTTTTGATCTTTAAGGATGATGGGCTGGTCGGCGTGCTGTCGTTTAACACGATTGAACCGGCCAACAAAGCCGGGTACATCGGCTACTGGCTGGATGAAGCGCATCAGGGGCAGGGGATCCTCTCTCAGTCATTGCAGGCGTTTATGCGTTACTACGCTGAACGCGGTGAAATCCGTCGTTTTGTGATTAAGTGTCGGGTCGCGAATCAGCACAGCAACAATGTTGCCCTGCGCAACGGTTTTACGCTGGAAGGTTGCCTGCGGGAAGCGGAATTCCTCAATGGTCATTTCGACGATGTGAACATCTACGGCAAGATTTATACGCTATAGCGCGCCCAGCAGGGGCGTGCGGGTAATGCGCTGGTTGCCATTAATGACCTTTTCGCCGCGCAGATGAATATTCTCACCGGCAAACGCTTCAATCACCGCATCGTCGGTGATTTCAACCCGGTGCTCAATCAGCACATCGCCGCTGATCCTCGCCCGTCCCTGAATCACGACTTTATCATCCAGCATGATCGGCCCACCGCGTAGCCATGCCTGTCCCCCAATCAGAACGTGGTGTTTTATGATGCAGTTTCCTTCTACCACCGCATCCTCCGCGACCTGAGAGCTGTAGCGCACCGTCGGAATGGCATCGTCATCAAAACCGGCAATCACGCGGGCATTGCCATAGACCTTTGCGCAGTCGCACACCCAGACGTTATTGAGATCGTTGCCTTCAAGGATTGCGTTGTCGAATATTTCGGCGCGGTGCTCAACAAAGGCATCATTCACCATCGCATCGCCGTAGATTTGCGCCTGATGCACAATGCGTGACTGGCTCACCGTCGCGTTATCGTAAATTTGCAGGATCTGTTCATGGTCCGGCGTCAGGCCTTTGGCGGCAATAACGACGCTGTTGTGAAGCACGCGGGCATTGCCATAAATATGACATTCACCCCGAACACAGGAGTGCTGAATGGTGACGTTGTCACTTATTCGGGCTCCATGGCTGACTTCAGCCTCGTCCAGCCAGCAATTGTCGCCGATATGCGCTTCGTGGCTGATGATGCAAGGCAGGGTAAGCCGCGCGTTGCCGGATACGGTGGCACCGGCGAACACCACGCTGTTTTCGTCGTAGATCCAACAGTCACCGTCTTGTGCGAGGGCGCGCTCATCGTCAATCCATCCACCTTTCGTACCTATCGTCACGTCGTTAAACTCCGCCGTGGCGATAATCTGCCGTAATGTGGTCGTGTGGGTTGTTTCGCCATTTTTCCATTGCCAAAGGCGTGTATCGTCGCTCAGGCGATATTTGTTCATCTTGATCTCTCTGATAACCGTCTTAACTAAACGTAGCAAATATTTCAGTTTTCGAACGGTTGGCAACCAGACGGTAAACGCCTTAAAATGGCATTCAAAATGCACTTTAAATTTATGCAGGATCAGGAAAAAATAATGACCGTCGATGAGAATTACTTCACAGAGAAATATGGCTTAACCCGAACGCATTCCGAGGTGCTGTTCAGTGCAGAAAGGGTTAAGCCGGGTAAAACGCTGGATCTGGGCTGTGGAAATGGCCGTAACAGTCTCTACCTTGCTGCTAACGGTCACGAGGTGACGGCCTGGGATAAAAACCCGATGAGCATTGATAATATCGAGCGCATCAAGGCGGAAGAAGGGATCGACAACCTCCACACGGCGATAAAAGATCTCAACACCCTGAGTTTCGACGGCGAATATGATTTTATTTTGTCCACCGTCGTGCTGATGTTCCTGGATGCAAAAACCATCCCCGGTCTTATCGCCAATATGCAGCGCTGCACTACACCAGGCGGTCACAACCTGATTGTCGCCGCCATGGATACGGTGGACTACCCGTGTACCGTTGGTTTCCCGTTTGCATTCAAAAGCGGTGAACTGAGCAACTACTATGAAGGCTGGGAGTTGCTCAAATACAACGAAGACGTTGGTGAACTGCACCGCACCGATGAAAACGGCAATCGCATTAAGCTGCGCTTTGCCACCATGCTGGCGCGTAAGCCCACTTAACGGGCGGCCAGCAGGCAGAGTTGCAGGGCAGTCTGGTAAGAGGCCTCGAACGACGACAGCGGCAGAAATTCAAACCTCGAGTGGAAGTTATGCGCGCCGGTGAAGAAGTTTGGCGTAAGTAGCCCTTTTGCCGAGAGTGCCGCACCGTCTGTGCCGCCGCGCATCGGCGTCGGTTTCGGCGTGATGCCGAGCGATTCCATCGCTTCAAACATCAGGTCGATAGCGCGCCTGTCTTCGCCAATCGCATTGCTGATATTGCTGTAGGTATCTTCAATGCGATAGTCCACGTTGGCCGTTGGATGTTGGGCGGCTATCAGCGCAGCCACGTCGGCAATCTGCTGCTTGCGGGCGGCAAAGCTGTCCTTGTCAAAATCGCGGATATTCGCTTTGAGGATGGCCTCGTTTTGCCCCGCCTGAATACCGTTAAACCAGATATAGCCCTCACGACCTTCGGTACACTCGGGCGTTTGCTGGCGGTCAAAATGGTTGATGTAATCGGTCGCCATCAGCAGGGGGTTCACCAGCACGCCTTTGGCGGACATGGGGTGTGCCGTCACGCCGGTAAAGCGGATTTCCGCGGCTGCCGCATTAAAATTCTCGTAGACAATTTCACCCAGCTCGCAGCAGTCAATGGTCCAGGCAAAATCAACGTCGAAGCGTTTCAGATCGAGCGCCTTCGCGCCACACAGACCGATTTCTTCATCCGGGACAAATGCGACCACAATGTCGCCGTGTTGATGCTCCGCGGTCAGGTTTTCCAGCACGGTCATGACTACGGTAACGGCTGATTTATTATCTGCGCCCAAAACGCTGGTTCCGTCGCTGAAAATAATCTCCTCATTAGGGTAGGACAGAATTTCCGGGTGCTCTTTTACGCGTAACCAAATGTCTTTGTCTTTATTCAGACAGAGGTCTTCACCTGTAAATGTTAATATCTGCGGATGAATATCCGGTGATAATCCCACGTCGACGGTATCAATATGGGTAATAAAACCAATACGCGGCGCACCGGCGACGTTACCTTTTTTCACCGCGGTCACCGTGGCGAATTCATCAATCACAATGTCGTCTAACCCCAGCTGTGCCAGCTCCTGAGCAAGCTCCCGCGCCATGTTGTGTTGGCCTGGCGTAGAGGGCAGCGTTTTTACTCTGGCATCGCTCTGGCTGGTGATGGAGAGATAGCGAAAAAAGCGGTGCGTTAATTGTCTGGAAAGTGGCGAGCCCATAGTGATTTATTCCTTATTTATTTTTCAGGTGTTTGCCACTTCACTTTAATGTTATTTATGAAATGGCAAAAGAATTAATTAGCCGTCGAATTAAAAAGACAGGAATAAATGATGAAAAGCAAACTCACAATCTTAACGCTTGCTCTTGCGGCGCTCACCGTCAGTTCCACTGTCGCTGCGAAAACGCTCGTGTATTGTTCCGAAGGATCGCCGGAAAACTTTAATCCTCAGTTATACACGTCGGGCACCAGCGTGGATGCCAGTGCCGTACCTGTTTATAACCGGCTGGTCGATTTCAAACCTGGCACCACGGAGCTGGTACCCAGTCTGGCAGAGAGCTGGGAGGTCAGCGACGACGGTAAAGTCTATACCTTCCATCTGCGCAAGGGGGTGAAATTCCAGAGCAATAAATTGTTCACACCGACCCGGGACTTTAACGCCGATGACGTCATCTTCTCGTTTATGCGGCAGAAAGATGTGAATCATCCTTACCATAACGTCTCTAACGGCAGCTATTCCAATTTCGAAAGTCTGGAGTTTGGCAGTCTGATAACCGCCATTGATAAAGTCGATGATCACACCGTGCGCTTTACGCTGGCACACCCGGAGGCGCCGTTTGTCGCGGATCTGGCATGGTATTTTGCCTCGATCCTCTCTGCGGAGTATGCCGACGCGATGCTGAAAGCGGGGACACCAGAGAAGGTGGATATGGAGCCGATTGGCACCGGGCCGTTTAAGCTCGTACAGTATCAGAAGGACTCCCGCATCCTTTTCACCGCGTTTGCAGACTACTGGCAGGGTAAATCGAAACTCGATCGACTGGTGTTTACCATCACGCCGGATGCTTCAGTACGTTTTGCCAAAATCGAAAAGAACGAATGTCAGGTGATGCCGTTCCCGAACCCAGCCGATCTGCCGCGTATGAAGGCGAACAAAGACATCAACCTGATGAGCAAGGCAGGGCTGAACACTGGTTTTCTGGCGTTTAACACCCAAAAGCCACCGCTGGATAACGTGAAGGTTCGCCAGGCGCTGGCCATCGCCATCAACAAATCAGCCATTATTGACGCGGTGTTCCATGGCACGGGGACCGCCGCGAAGAACCTGCTGCCGCCAGGGGTATGGAGCGCCGACAGTGAACTTAAGGATTACGATTACGATCCGGAAAAGGCAAAAGCGCTGCTGAAGGAAGCAGGTTTTGCAAACGGGGTGAACATTGATTTGTGGGCAATGCCGGTTCAGCGTCCGTACAATCCGAATGCGAAACGTATGGCCGAAATGATTCAGGCCGACTGGGCGAAAGTGGGCGTACAAACTCACATTGTCACCTATGAATGGGGTGAATACCTCAAGCGCGTGAAGGGCGGGGAGCATCAGGCTGCGCTGATGGGCTGGACGACCGCAACGGGCGATCCGGACAATTTCTTTGGTCCGCTATTTACCTGCACCTCTGCAAATGGCGGTTCGAACTCGGCGAAGTGGTGCTATAAGCCGTTTGATAAAATTATTGCGGAGGCAAAATCAATAACCGACCACGATAAACGTGTGGCGCTGTATAAAGAGGCTCAGCAGATGATGCATGACCAGATGCCAGCGGTGATGATTGCGCATTCAACCATTTTCGAACCGGTGCGCAAAGAGGTGACGGGTTATGAAATTGACCCGTTCGGTAAGCATCTGTTCTGGCAACTGGATATACATCAGTAATTTTTCACTGCCCGGCACGCATCCGGGCAGTCTTTTTGCAATTTGTGCTCCCGACATCATTTTTTGTCACAACAAACCCTCCAGTCCTTTGCTATAACTTCAAATGCATACTTGCAGATAACATGGAAAACCATCATGCGTACTCAAACTTTTTTAAAAGTTGCAGTGCTTACTGGTCTGTTGGCTTTGGCGGGCTGTTCATCAAAAGTGGCCGCTCCCGAACAATACTCAGGCTTTTTAAAAGACTATTCTGGTTTAAAGGAAACAACTTCTGCAACGGGTAAACCGACCTTACGTTGGGTTGATCCGTCATATAACGAAGCTAATTATGACAATATTGTCTGGAACCCGATTACTTATTATCCGGCTCCAAAGCCAACCACGCAGATTGGTCAAAAAACACTGGATGAGCTGCTGAGTTATACCAACAACAAAATGAAAACCTCGATTGGTCAGCGTAAACCGATCGTTACCACACCAGGGCCGCGTAGCCTGATCTTCCGTGGTGCGATTACCGGTGTAACCTCTAAGCAAGAAGGTTTGCAGTTCTATGAAGTGGTGCCAGTGGCACTGGTGGTTGCAGGTACGCAAATGGCGACCGGTCACCGCACAATGGATACCCACCTTTACTTTGAAGGTGAGTTGATTGATGCAAAAACCGGTAAACCTGTTATTAAAGTGGTTCGTAAAGGCGAAGGTAAAGAGCTGACGAACAAAAATACCCCAATGGGCTTTGCAACCCTGAAACAGGTTGTTGATGACATGGCGACCGATGCCACCATGTTTGATGTGAAAAAGACCATGAAATAACCAGGAAAGGCCTGCATTGCGCAGGCCTTATTTATTTACGCTGTTCGTAAGCGCCTGATCCAGGTTTCGGGTTTAGTAAACATCACCATATTCCCCCCCAGAATCAGCAACAATCCGACGATACCGTTAATATGCCACACGTAACCTTCATAAACCGTTGAGATGGAGAGGGCGACCAGCGGGAAGAGCAGCGTACTGTAGGCTGCTTTACCAGGGCCAATACGTCCCACCAGCGTAAAGTAAGCACCGAAAGCAATCACCGAACCAAACAAAGCCAGATAGAGCAGCGCGCCAATGTAGCTCACCGTCCATTCCGGGGTGAAACTGTCGCCTCTGAAAAGGGCAATGCACCCCATCACCAGTGTGCCATACAGCATCGCCCAGGCGTTGGTAGTCATAGTTTCAAGGCCTTTGCGCTGATGGCGCATGCTGATCATATTGCCCAGCGAGAAACCGTAGGTACCGAGTGCGGAGAGACCAATACCCGTCAGGAGTGACGCGCTCCAGCCACTGGCCAGAAGATCGTCCCAAAAGAGGGTGATAATGCCAATCAGCCCCAGAGCCGCAGCGGTCCAGAACCGCGCTGGTGGGCGTTGGCCGAAGAAAATAAAGCTGTTAATGGCGTTATAGAGCACCGCCATTGAGAAAATCACCGATTCCAGCCCGGTGTTGATGTGCGAGGCCGCGGTATAAAAGCACCAGAAGTTAAAGCAAAAAACGCAGCATCCCTGAAGTATGCAAAACAGATGATCCCGCAGCGCCAGTTTGCGCAGTCTACGCAGGGCGAGTAACACCACCATCATCGTGAGGCTGGCAACCGCGAAGCGCCAGAAAATGGATACGGGGGCCGCCACGGAACCCTGCTGCAGGAAAATCGCAATCCAGGTGGTTCCCCAGATAATTACCACCAGTCCGTATAATAATGCGTTCATACTTTTTCTCTTCTCAAATCACGGAAGTGGGCAGTATGGCGCGCTGAGCCGCAAGGGGCTTGCACTGCCTTGCGGTAGACTTGCAAATTCTTGCGCTTTTTTCTTTTATGGGGACTGGCAACCGGCGGCAACAATTCTTAGACTGATATTCTGATCAATAACACGCTAACGGTTATGTCTCACGCTTACGATACCTTTGAAACGCTGCGCCAACAGAATGCAGTCCTGCGGGAAACCGTCTCGCTGAACTCGGGTATTCAGCTGGCAGCGTGGTACAACAAGCACGATACGATAACGGTAAAAAGCAATCATCATACCCTTAGCCTGTACGTGGCTGACGGTTACGAAAGTTATCAAAAAACGCCGGGCGGCTGGAAAAATGGCGGTGGTCCGGATCGTTTCTGTTTGATGCCCAAAGAGAGCGAATCAACGTGGGATATCCGGGATGACCTGTCGTTTGTGCATCTCTACTGCACCGATGAACATCTGCGCGACGTGGGAGAAAAAATCTGGGACAAGCGGCCACTTTCGCTGACCCTGGACGAGCGTATTTTCGGCAGTGACCCGAAGATAACCGCGTTGTACCGTCAGTTTTTACTTGGCTGCGACTGGCAGCAGCACGCTAACCAGCTCACCCTGAGCACGGCCTCTACGCTGCTGTTAACGCATCTGCTGCAAAACTACTCGAACGTTCAGTGGAAATTGCCGGTCGTCACGGGCGGGTTATCCCCGTTCGTGTTGCGTAACGTGCTGGCCTTTATCGAAGAGAACCTGGGGCAGCCCCTGACGCTGGCAGAACTGGCTGCACAGGCCTCCCTCAGCGAATACCATTTTGCCCGCATGTTCCGCCAGTCGACGGGGCTGGCGCCGCATCAGTACGTGATGCAGCGCAGAATGGAAAAGGCGAAAGCGCTGGTACAACACACGGCGACGCCGCTGACGGACATCGCGCTTGCCTGTGGGTTTAACTCCGCCAGCCACTTCAGTAACCGCTTTCGCAGCGTGACGGGAATGACACCTTCTCAGCTACGCGCGGCGAGTGCGTGATAACAGGGCATAGCACACACCGCCCAGAACCAGTCCCCAGAATGCCGAACCAATGCCCAGGAGCGTCACACCGCTCGCGGTCATCAGGAATGTGACTATCGCTGCGTCACGTTCCGCTTCGTGATTCAGTGCCTGATACAGACTTCCGCTGATGGTGCCCAGTAGCGCCAGACCTGCCAGCGTCTGGATCCAACTGAGCGGTAGCGCCGTCATGATTGCAGTAATAGAACCACCGAAAATACCGGCTAACAGATAAAATCCACCGGCCGCGATGGCTGCCAGCCAGCGTTTACCTGCATCCGGGTGCGCATCCGGGCTCTGACAAATGGCGGCGGTAATCGCCGCGATACAGATGGAAAAGACGCCAAAGGGCGAAAACAGCAGTGCCAGCCCGCCCGTAAAGATGATGAGCGGCGAAACCGCCAGCGGGTAGCCGGAGGCTTTCATCGTGGCGAATCCCGGGGCATTTTGAGAGGCCATGGTCACCAGGAAGAAAGGGATGCCCACGCTCACCAGGCTGGTGAAGGTGAAGGATGGCGCAATAAACTCCGGCATAACAAGGGAAAGGGTGAATTTATCCGTGACATCGTCACCACTTACCCAGGCCACGATGCCGCCTGCCAGAAGCGTAACCACAATGGCATAGCGGGGGGCCAGCGCTTTTGCCATTAGCCACGCGGCAATCATGCTGCCGCACAGCAGAAAGTGTCCCTCCAGATGGGCAAACGCATGCAGCCCAAACTGCAAAAGCACCCCTGCCAGCATGGCAGCCGCAAGCGAATGGGGGATCAACTTCATCAGCCTGGCGAATAACCCGGTGATGCCGCAGAGTAAAATGAGCGCATTGGCAAAGATGAATACGCCGATCGTTTCAGCCAGCGTGACACCGTGCAGGCTGGTCGCGAGCAGCGCCGCACCGGGTGTTGACCAGGCGGTGAGTACCGGCGCTTTATACCACCATGAAAGCGCCAGCGTGCTGACTCCCATCCCGATCCCCAGCGCGGTCATCCAGCCCGCAATCTGTTGCGCATTTGCGCCGGCTGCCGCTGCGGCCTGCCAGATGATAGCAGCAGAACTGGCGTAGCCGACCAGGACGGCGACAAAACCTGCCAGAACGGCTGGAACAAGGTGTGTTGAAGAAGCGCGCATGAAGACTCCGTTGTGCGTTATAACGTCCGTGGTAAGGTAACACTGTGCGTTATAGCGTACAAGTGATATGCTCGTCATCACCAGGAGGGAACATGGACATCACACAACATCTTGCAACCACACTGAAAACACTGCGCCAGGATCGCGGCTGGAGTTTGTCGAAGCTGGCAGAAGAGACGGGGGTTTCAAAAGCGATGCTCGGGCAAATCGAGCGCAATGAATCCAGCCCCACGGTATCAACACTGTGGAAAATCGCCACCGGGCTGAACGTACCGTTTTCCACCTTTATCACCCCAGAGGCGGACAAGCAGGCTGTTTTTGACCCGCAGCAGCAGGCCATGGTGGTAAAACCGCTGTTCCCGTGGGATGAGACGCTGAAGTTTGATCATTTCTCCATTACCCTGGCACCCGGCGCGCTAAGCGAGTCAACGCCCCATGAAACGGGGGTGATTGAGCATGTGGTGGTGATAAGCGGCGAGCTGGAGATGCAACTGGAGGGTGAGTGGCAGACAATTCCTGCCGATTCGGGCATCCGTTTTGCCGGAGACAAACCGCACGCGTACCGTAACAGCAGCGACCGGACGGTGCATTTTCACTCCCTAATCCATTATCCCCGCTGACGCTACGCAAAACTGTTTCGCTGTCGCATACTTCTGACTACAATAGCCGCCATTTTGACCATAACGGATAACGACGAAGTATGCGCCTGCAATCCCATCATCTTGAACTTTTAAGCCCGGCCCGCGACGCCGCCATTGCCCGTGAAGCGATCCTTCACGGTGCAGATGCCGTCTACATTGGCGGTCCTGGCTTTGGTGCCCGCCATAACGCCAGCAACAGTCTGCAGGATATTGCTGAACTGGTACCGTTCGCCCACCGTTTCGGGGCGAAAGTGTTCGTGACCCTGAACACCATTCTTCATGATGATGAACTGGAACCTGCGCAACGTCTGATCACCGATCTCTACCAGACCGGGGTCGATGCCCTGATTGTCCAGGATATGGGCGTTCTTGAGCTGGATATCCCACCTATTGAACTGCACGCCAGCACCCAGTGCGATATCCGCACCGTTGAGAAAGCCAAATTCCTCTCCGACGTCGGTTTTTCGCAGATCGTTCTGGCGCGTGAACTGAACCTGAACCAGATCCGTGATATTCACCAGGCGACAGACGCGACGATTGAATTCTTTATCCACGGCGCGTTGTGCGTGGCTTATTCCGGCCAGTGCAATATTTCTCACGCCCAGACCGGGCGCAGCGCTAACCGCGGCGATTGCTCTCAGGCTTGTCGCTTGCCGTACACCCTTAAAGACGATCAGGGGCGCGTCGTGGCGTTTGAAAAACACCTGCTTTCCATGAAGGATAACGATCAGACCGCCAACCTCGGTGCGCTGATTGATGCAGGCGTGCGCTCCTTCAAAATTGAAGGGCGGTATAAAGATATGAGCTACGTGAAGAACATCACCGCACACTATCGTCAAATGCTGGATGCCATTATTGAAGATCGTGGTGACCTGGCACGCGCGTCAGCCGGTCGTACCGAACATTTCTTTATTCCGTCGACCGATAAAACCTTCCATCGTGGCAGTACCGACTATTTCGTGAACGCCCGTAAAGGTGACATCGGCGCGTTTGATTCGCCGAAATTTATCGGCTTGCCGGTCGGTGAAGTTCTGAAAGTGGCGAAGGATCATCTGGACGTGGAGGTCACGGAGCCGCTGGCGAACGGCGATGGCCTGAACGTGATGATTAAGCGTGAAGTCGTAGGCTTCCGTGCCAATACGGTTGAAAAAACCGGAGAAAATCGCTATCGCGTGTGGCCGAATGAAATGCCTGCCGATCTCTACAAAGCGCGACCGAACGCGGCGCTAAACCGTAACCTGGATCATAACTGGCAGCAGGCGCTGCTGAAAACCTCCAGCGAGCGTCGCATCGCGGTGGATATTGAACTGGGAGGCTGGGAAGAGCAGCTGATTTTGACCATGACCTGTGAAGACGGCATCAGCGTGACGCATACGCTTGATGGCCAGTTTGAGGTCGCCAACAATGCGGAAAAAGCGCTAAACAACCTGAAAGAGGGTGTGGCGAAGCTGGGACAGACGATTTACTACGCGCGTAATATTGAGGTGAATCTGTCGGACGCACTGTTCGTGCCGAACAGCCTGCTTAACCAGTTCCGTCGGGAAACCTCGGAAATGCTCGATGCGGCTCGTCTGGCACACTATCCGCGAGGTAGCCGTAAAGCTGAAGCTGTTCCAGCGCCCGTTTACCCGGATACGCATTTGTCGTTCCTGGCTAACGTCTACAACCATAAAGCACGTGAATTCTATCATCGTCACGGCGTGCAGTTGATCGACGCGGCCTATGAAGCACATGAAGAGAAGGGTGATGTGCCGGTGATGATCACCAAGCACTGTCTCCGTTTTGCGTTTAACCTGTGTCCTAAGCAGGCGAAAGGGAACATCAAGAGCTGGAAGGCCACACCTATGCAACTGGTGAATGGTGACGAAGTGCTTACCCTGAAATTTGACTGCCGTCCTTGCGAAATGCATGTAATTGGCAAGATGAAAAACCATATTTTCAAAATGCCAGCGCCGGGGAGTGTCGTAGCCTCAGTAAGCCCGGACGAACTTATGAAAACCCTGCCTAAACGCAAAGGTAATTAACGAAAGTGTGTATCCGGTTTGCGCGATTTTTGCCACAGGTGGTGTTCGCGCAAACCTTCCGCTGATTCTTCTGCTTCACTTCGCAACTCATCGCTGTCAGCTTCATGCCGAAGCTGATGCCCAACATTTTTTACCCATAAATACTCATGACCTTTGTGCCCGGCCATCAGTTGGCCTGAAAACAGGGCGCAAATCAGCATTATGAGTGTTAACCCTTTTTTTATCATGTGTTCACCGCGAAATGACAGAGCAGGAATATCATGCCTGTTATTTCATGGTGTTATTATTCAAAAGTTCAAATTATCGCAAAGAGAATGTCAAATATTGTCGGAATAAAAGACAGCCAGGAAACATCTTAAAAATCATCTGATATATTGCAAGCCGCCATTTTTGGTACATAACTGGACAGTTACTTTAAAGATTATTCCTATATAATAGCGAGTCTATGGCTAAGGAATGGGTCCTGATTAATGAAAAAAATGATAACGTTTGGGATTGTAGCGGCTGCTGTTGTGGCTGCTGCTGGGTTTCACTACGCTGGTGACAACGAACCGGAATATATTAAGTCCGCACAAACACGTGTTGGTTCATATTTAACCAGCGATTATGGCCGTGTTGCCTGCAATAGCACCAAAGTGAACGATCAACATTGGGAATTAGACTGCACCAATCAGTTGCGGGGAAAAACATTTCAGTTTGCCGTGTATCCTTCTGATAAAGCACCTTATAGCGTCGCGCGTTCGTTTTATCTGGAAGCAATGAATGATGACGCAAAATTGAGCGCTGAACAGGGGCTGATGCGTTATTTGCAAATCAATACCAAAGCGGGTTAATAGGGCTGTTTACCTCTCGTTAAGATAAAAGGTGTTAGGTTGTAATGGATCCGCTGCCCGGCCATGGAGTGTCGGGACGTAGAGCATAAAATACAAATCTATCCATGCAAGCATTTACCGCCAGATAATGGCGGTTTTTTTTTGTACATGTCGTCACGATGTTTGCCGCGGTTTATGATTTCAGCCGATAGTGCGACTGCACCAGACCTGAAGGGAAGCTGTGGCTTGATACCAGTGTCAAATCAATATCCTGGGGCAGGCTTCCGAACAAAGACTTTCCTGAACCAAGCAGAACAGGGACGGTCGTGATAACCATATCCGCGACCAGCCCTTCACGCAGGAACGACTGTATCACCTGTCCGCCATCGAGATAGACGCGATGGACGTTCTGCGCCGCCAGGTCATCGAGCACCTCTGTTGGTGTGCGATGAGAGAACTGTACTTTGCCCTTCAGGGCCTCCGGCACGGGAGTATTCGCCAGCTGTCGGGAGAGTACCAGCACGGGCCGGTCATAAGGCCATGTGTCAAAGGACAATACCTTCTCATAGCTCCCTCGTCCCATTACGATCCACTCTTTGTCCGCGATGAACGCTTCATAGCCATGATCTTCTGTCGGGTCATCGCGCTGCAAAAGCCAGTCGATATCGTCATTCTCTCGGGCGATATAGCCATCAAGACTGACCGCGATAAAAACGTGTGTGGTGATCATCAGGTGCTCCGTATTTCAACACAACCAAAAGAGTGATGCCTCAGCGGGCATTACCTGGACCTGAAAATTGCTTGCGATACTGTGCCGGGGAAAGTGCAAACTGCTGGCGAAAATGATGGCGCAACGTCGATGCCTGACCAAATCCAGTTTGTTCTGCAATACTGTCGATACTTAAACGGCTGCTTTCAAGATAATCTTTTGCCCGCAACAGGCGTTCATTGATCAACCAACGCGCTGGGGTCATTCCTGTCGCTGCCTCGAAGCGACGAAGGAAAGTGCGCTGGCTCATGCCCACCCGACGCGCCAGCGAATCGACGCTATGAGGCTCGACAAGATGATTGTGGAGGAAATCAAAAAGCTGGCCCAGGCGCTGGCTTTCCCGCAACTGCGCGACCGGGCGACTCAGCTGTTGCGGTTGTGAGCCATCCCTGTGAGGGGGAATGACCAGCCGACGCGCAACGCTATTGGCCGTTTCCATTCCATAATCCCGCCGTACAACGTGCAGGCAGAGATCAATTCCTGCCGCACTGCCTGCGGAGGTAAGAATATCTCCCTCATCCTGATAGAGCACATCCTCGACCACCTGGATGTCAGGGTAACGGGCTTTAAGCGCGTCAAGATAGCGCCAGTGCGTCGTGGCTTTACGTCCGTTCAGCAACCCCGATGCCGCCAGCACAAAGACCCCCGAACAGATGGACAGCAACTGGCAGCCTCGCGCGCTGGCCTGGCGTAATGCCTCACAAAGTGTGTCCGGGACTGGTGAATCCAGGCCTCTCCAGCCAGGAATCACGATCAGATCGGCAGATTCAAGCAGGCTTAAATCGCCGTCGGTTATTATACGGATCCCACCGGTTGCCCGAAGTTCACCGCTATCAATACCCGCCACCGCAAAACGATACCATTCGTCCCCCAGTTCAGGACGCGGTAGACCAAAGATCTCCACCGCCACGCCAAACTCAAAGGTACACAGACCGTCATACGCCAGTACAACCACCAGCGGCCGCGTTATCTGTCTTAAGTTTGTCATCTTTTTGCTGTTTTCTGGCATACGCGCGGGCATTCACGGGCTGAATTTGTGGATAGAGTAGTGTTAACACAAACGCCAAAGATGAGGAAGTATCATGAGTTATGTTACTGAATTTCCGGCTGCGGAACCGCAGGAAGCTGTCACCCATTTTCTACGCCGCCTGAGCGTCGAAACCGACTGTGCTGATGTGCATCATGCCATCGTCAACCAGGAGCAAGATTTTGTGCTGCTGCACGTAGTGGGGAGTCCGGAGCAGTTTGCGCGCCGTCATGTGCCTGGCGCATTGCACCTGCCGCGTAGCCAGATTACTCCTGAGCGCATGGCGCAATGGCCTGAAGGCACGCTTTTCGTTGTCTACTGCGCAGGGCCGCACTGTAACGGCGCGGACAGAGCGGCGCTCAAGCTGGCACGACTCGGGCTGCCGGTCAAAATCATGCTCGGGGGGATCACCGGCTGGGAAGATGAAAAGTTCGCCTTTGCCAGCAGCGAAACCGCTACCGCGCTGTGAAGATGAATTTTATTCAACACCCGTGAAATTTTCTCGTTTGCCGGAATATGACAGATATGACATCTTTTTTGGACATTTAGACATCCAGAAGTCTAAACATTCAAATAATGAATTATCACTTCTGGCAATTATCGCCGGCAGACTGAGGAGAATTCCATGCAACGACAACACGCCCCGTATCGCGCCGATGTAGTAGGCAGTTTTTTACGTCCGGACACCATCAAACAGGCCCGCCTGAAATTTGCCAGCGGCGAAATTGATGCCGGAGAACTTCGCGCGGTGGAGGATGAGGCGATCCGCCATGTTGTCGAGCAGCAGTGCGCATGTGGGCTCCATGTGGTCACCGACGGAGAGTTTCGCCGCGCCTGGTGGCATTTCGATTTCTTCGACGGTCTGCAGGGCGTTGAGCGTTACGATTCACAGCAGGGTATTCAATTTAACGGGGTACAAACCAAAGCCCATGGCGTGCGCGTCATCGGCAAGCTGGGCTTTGGCGAGCATCCGATGCTGGAAGATTTTCGTTATCTGAAAAGCATCAGCGGCAACGCTCAGCCGAAGATGACCATTCCCAGCCCGAGCGTGCTCCATTTCCGCGGAGGCCGTAAAGACATTGATGCGACGGTTTACCCGGATCTGAATGACTATTTTGACGACCTGGCGACCACCTGGCGTGATGCCATCCGCGCATTCTACGATGCAGGCTGCCGTTATCTGCAGCTGGATGACACCGTCTGGGCGTATCTCTGTTCTGACGATCAGCGCCGTCAGATCCGCGAACGCGGCGATGATGCCGATGAACTGGCGCGTATCTATGCCCGCGTGCTAAACAAGGCGCTGGAAGGGAAACCGGACGATCTGACCATCGGGCTGCACGTCTGTCGCGGGAATTTCCGTTCAACCTGGATTTCCGAAGGCGGCTACGAGCCGGTGGCGGAAGTGCTGTTTGGCACGGTCAACGTTGATGCCTTCTTCCTTGAGTATGACAACGACCGCAGCGGGGATTTTGCACCCCTGCGCTTTGTTCGCCCGGGCAAGCAGCAGGTGGTGCTGGGCCTTATCACCACTAAAAACGGCGAACTTGAAAACCCGGAAGGGGTAAAGGCACGTCTGGAGGAGGCGGCAAAATACGTGGCGAAAGCGCAAATTTGCCTCAGCCCACAGTGTGGTTTTGCCTCCACGGAAGAGGGCAACACGCTAAGTGAAAACCAGCAGTGGGATAAAGTGCGTCTGGTGACGCAGATCGCCAGCGAAGTCTGGTAAACCCTTCGTTCCCGGCGCTGCATTATAAAAGTGCAGCGCTGTGCCATTCTGAGTCGTTCTCTTTACATCCTGCTTTCACTTTCCCTGCAATCGCGCTTTTTCCATTCTGGCATCCTTTTTGCTCCTGCTTAGCTGGCACATTTTTTTCCGCGTCCACGCCGTAACGGACGTCTTCGCACAGCGTTCTTTTTCAGGAGTGAAAATATGCACCGTCGTACCTTATTGAAAGCCTTCGCGTTGTCAGCTTCTGTTGTTGCTATGGGAATGAGTTTTGGCGTGCAAGCGGCCGATACCATCAAAGTGGGCATTATGCATTCTTTGTCCGGCACGATGGCTATCTCCGAAACCCCGCTGAAAGATGTTGCGCTGATGACGATCGATGAGATCAACGCCAAAGGGGGCGTACTGGGTAAAAAGCTGGAACCGGTAGTGGTTGACCCGGCGTCGAACTGGCCGCTGTTTGCTGAGAAAGCTCGCCAGCTGTTAAGCCAGGATAAAGTCGCGGTCGTGTTCGGTTGCTGGACATCGGTGTCGCGTAAATCGGTTCTGCCGGTGTTTGAAGAACTGAACGGCCTGCTGTTCTATCCGGTGCAATATGAAGGCGAGGAGATGTCACCGAACGTCTTCTATACCGGCGCGGCACCGAACCAGCAGGCGATCCCGGCGGTGGAATACCTGATGAGTGAAGACGGCGGTGGGGCAAAACGCTTCTTCCTGTTAGGTACCGATTACGTTTACCCCCGTACGACCAACAAGATCCTGCGTGCCTTCCTGCATTCGAAAGGTGTCGAGGATAAGGATATCGAAGAGGTTTACACCCCGTTTGGTCACAGCGACTACCAGACTATTGTTGCCAATATTAAGAAATTCTCCGCAGGCGGTAAAACCGCCGTGGTATCGACCATCAACGGAGACTCCAACGTACCGTTCTACAAAGAGCTGGCCAACCAGGGCCTGAAAGCGACCGACGTGCCGGTAGTGGCATTCTCCGTGGGTGAAGAAGAGCTGCGCGGGATAGACACCAAACCGCTGGTCGGCAACCTGGCTGCGTGGAACTACTTTGAGTCTGTGGATAACCCGACCAACCAGGCGTTCGTGGCGGATTACAAAGCCTATGCAAAAGCGCACAAGCTGCCGAATGCCGATACCGTGGTGACCAACGACCCGATGGAAGCCACCTACGTGGGCATCCATATGTGGGCACAGGCGGTGGAAAAAGCCGGTTCTACCGATGTAGATAAAGTGCGCGCGGCGATGGCAGGCCAGTCATTTAAAGCCCCTTCAGGTTTTACGCTCACCATGGATGCCACCAACCATCACCTGCATAAGCCGGTCATGATCGGTGAAATTGAAGGGAACGGTCAGTTTAACGTGGTGTGGCAGACTGAACAGCCGGTACGTGCCCAGCCGTGGAGCCCGTTCATTGCCGGGAATGACAAAATGCCCGATCAGCCGATGAAAACCGCCAGCAACTGAGCCATTACCGCAGGGAGATAATCCATGAACGTCATGCGCACGATCGTCGCTATTGTGTGGCTTGCCGGTCTGCTGCCAGGGATGGCGCAGGCATCGGATGCCGATCGTTTTGTTGCCGCCAGTCGCAGCCAGCAGGCTGACCTGCTGACGCAGTGGGCCGCAGCGCCGGATGCCGCAAGGTTGCCGCTGCTTCAGGCACTGCAAGATGAAAACCTCTACACCGACAGCCAAAAGCACGCGTTTGTGCAACGTAATGGCGACATCATGCCGCTGGGGGAAACCAAAACTGCAGAGGGGCCAACCAAAGCCGTGCGTCTGACCAACCGGCTGCGGGTGCTTGCCGCAACAGCCATTGCTACACATCAGGTTGTGAGTGACAGTGTCACTGAAAGACGTGCTGCGGCTCGCCAGCTTCAGCGTGACGCTCAGCCCGGCATGCTCGGTTTCCTGCAAACGCGGGTTGTGAGTGAAACCGATGATGTGGCGCGCCAGGCGCTGCTGCTGGCGGTGGCGAATCTTCAACTGGCAAGTCCGCAGGCAGAGGTGCGCCGCAAGGCAGTCGAGCTGTTAGGTCAGTCCGACGATCCGGATGTGCAGTCAAAGCTAACACCGTTTGCGCAGGTGCAGACCGAGCCTGATGCTGGCGTTCGCGCTGCCGCAGAAGAGAGCCTTAGCCAGATTAAGCATCGCCTGATGTGGGGCGATCTGCTGGGACAGGCGTTTATGGGACTCTCTCTGGGATCGGTGCTGCTGCTGGCCGCGCTGGGTCTTGCTATCACCTACGGTTTGCTGGGGGTAATCAATATGGCCCACGGTGAGATGCTAATGCTCGGGGCGTACGCTACATGGATGGTGCAGCAGGTGATGGCCGGGCTTGCTCCCCAGTGGCTGGCGCTCTATCCGATTATCGCGTTGCCGGTGGCGTTCTGCCTGACGGCGGGCATCGGGATGGTGCTGGAGCGTACCGTGATCCGTCACCTGTACGGTCGTCCGCTGGAAACGCTGCTGGCAACCTGGGGCATCAGCCTGATGCTCATCCAGCTGGTGCGCATGACCTTTGGCGCACAGAATCTGGAGGTGGCAAACCCGGCATGGTTGTCTGGCGGCGTGCAGGTCTTTGCTAACCTGACGTTGCCGTGGAACCGCATAGTGGTGCTGGGATTCGTGCTGCTGGTGCTGTTCTTCACCTGGCTGATTCTGAATAAAACCCGTCTGGGGCTTAACGTGCGTGCGGTGACACAAAACCGCAGCATGGCTGCCTGTTGTGGGGTGCCGACGGGGCGTGTCGATATGCTGGCTTTCGGGCTTGGCTCAGGCATTGCCGGGTTAGGCGGCGTGGCGTTATCTCAGCTTGGGAACGTCGGGCCAGAGCTGGGTCAGGGCTATATCATCGACTCTTTCCTCGTGGTCGTTCTCGGTGGCGTAGGCCAGCTGGCAGGCAGCGTGGCCGCAGCCTTTGGTCTTGGGATCTTTAATAAAATCCTTGAGCCGCAGATGGGGGCGGTACTGGGCAAGATTCTGATTCTGGTGGCGATCATTCTGTTTATTCAGAAACGACCGCAGGGGTTGTTTGCACTGAAAGGGAGGGTTATTGACTGATGAGCCAGCCACTCACCTTAACGCTGGCGCGTAAAGCGCCACGAACCATTCAGATTGTCGGCAGCCTGCTGGTGGCGTGTCTGCTGATATTGCCGTTTTTTGCCTTACTCCCTGCCACGCATCCGCTGGCGTTATCAACCTGGATGCTGACGCTTATCGGTAAGATCCTCTGCTACGCCATCGTTGCGGTGGCGCTGGATCTGGTGTGGGGCTATGCCGGAATGTTGTCCCTTGGGCACGGTATTTTCTTCGCGCTGGGTGGCTATGCGATGGGCATGTACCTGATGCGCCAGGCCGCAGGTGACGGTTTGCCCGCGTTTATGTCGTTTCTCTCCTGGACCGAAATGCCGTGGTTCTGGTGGGGAACCCAGTACTTTGCCTGGACGCTGGTACTGATTGTCATGGTGCCTGGCCTGCTGGCGCTGGTGTTTGGCTGGTTTGCCTTCCGCTCGAAGATCAAAGGGGTCTACTTCTCAATTATGACCCAGGCGCTGACCTATGCGGGGATGTTGCTGTTCTTTCGCAACGAAACCGGTTTTGGCGGTAATAACGGCTTTACCGGTTTCACCACGTTGCTGGGGTTTTCGGTGACGGAAACGACCACGCGTATTGCGCTGTTTCTGGCGACCGTATTGTTGCTGCTCCTGGCGTTAGGCACCGGATTTGCACTGGCGAAGAGCAAGTTTGGCCGTATTTTGACTGCCGTACGGGATGCCGAAAACCGCCTGACGTTTTGCGGGTACGATCCTCGCGGGTTCAAGCTGCTGGTGTGGACACTTTCTGCAGTGCTGTGTGGCCTTGCAGGGGCACTCTACGTTCCGCAGGTGGGCATTATCAACCCAGGAGAGATGTCGCCGACAAACTCGATAGAAGCGGCAATCTGGGTAGCGCTGGGCGGACGTGGCACGTTGGTGGGGCCGGTGATAGGCGCTGCGCTGGTGAATGGGGCAAAGAGTGTTTTCACGGTCGCGATGCCGGAATACTGGCAACTGTTTCTCGGGATGATTTTTATCGCCGTGACCCTGTTTTTACCACGCGGCGTTTACGGTCTGTTTCGTAAGGGAGAGAAGTAATGCAGCCAGCTGAAGGATTATTCACCCGCCAGTTACCTGGCGATCGCTACCGTGAGCAGACTGACCCTGTGCTGCAACTGGAAAAGATCAACGTTAACTTTGATGGATTTCAGGCATTGACGGATCTCACATTGAACATCGGCGTGGGCGAGTTGCGCTGCGTGATTGGTCCCAATGGTGCAGGTAAAACCACGCTGATGGATGTCATCACTGGCAAAACACGGCCGAAAAGCGGCAAAGCGATTTATGACCAGTCTATTGACCTGACGCTGCTTGAGCCCGCCGCCATTGCCCGTCAGGGGATTGGCCGAAAATTCCAGAAACCGACGGTATTTGAAGCGCTAACGGTGTGGGAAAACCTTGAGATTGCCATGAAAACCGATAAATCCGTGTGGGCGAGCCTGCGGGCAAAACTCAACGGTGAACAACGCGACCGGATTGATGAAATGCTGGTTTTGCTGCGGCTGAGTAGTGAACGTGACCGCCTGGCCGGGCTACTTTCGCACGGGCAAAAACAGTTCCTCGAGATCGGTATGCTGTTGGTCCAGGATCCGCATCTGTTGTTGCTGGATGAGCCGGCGGCCGGGATGACCGATGCGGAAACCGAATATACCGCTGAGTTGTTCAAAACGCTGGCGGGCAAGCATTCTCTGATGGTGGTGGAGCACGATATGGGCTTTGTAGAAACCATTGCCGATCACGTGACGGTACTGCACCAGGGGCGCGTGCTGGCGGAGGGATCGCTTCGCGAGGTGCAGGCCAATGAGCAGGTGATTGAAGTCTATCTGGGACGCTAAGGAGCGGTGATGTTACAGGTTAACGAACTGAATCAATATTATGGCGGCAGCCATATTCTGCGCGGCGTGAGCTTTGAAGCCATCACTGGCGAAGTCACCTGCCTGCTGGGGCGTAACGGCGTCGGGAAAACTACGCTGCTGAAGTGCCTTATGGGTCTGATCCCGGCGAAAACCGGGGAGGTGATTTGGCAGGGCAAAAAAATCACCTATAGCAAGCCGCACCAGCGGGTGCAGTCTGGCGTGGCGTATGTCCCGCAGGGGCGTGAAATTTTCCCTCGCTTAACCGTTGAAGAAAATTTGCTGCTTGGCCTGTCGCGGTTTTCTGCCCGCGATGCAAAGCATGTTCCGGAAGAGATCTGGCAGTTGTTCCCGGTGCTTAAAGAGATGAAACAGCGTCGCGGGGGCGATCTCTCCGGAGGACAACAGCAACAGCTGGCGATTGGTCGAGCGCTGGCAAGCCGCCCGCAATTGTTGATCCTCGATGAACCCACCGAAGGTATACAGCCGTCTGTCATAAAAGAGATAGGTCAGGTGATCCGCACCCTGGCGGATCGGGGCGATATGGCGATCCTGCTGGTCGAGCAGTTTTATGATTTTGCCGCCGGGCTGGCTGACAGCTATCTGCTGATGTCGCGCGGCACTATCATTCAGCGCGGACGAGGTGAAAACATGGAGCAGGAGGGCGTTCGCGGCCTGGTTGCGATTTGAAATGTTATAATATAACATTCGCATTCTTATCAAACGGAATGAGGATGTTATGTTGGCTGCACATATTGGAAAATTTGCCATGACTCTGGGGGCGCTGCTGGTCAGCGGCCAGCTGTTTGCTCACTCGCACGGCCATCAGATGACCGAAGCGGAACAGAAGGCGGCGAACGGCGTGTTTGAGGATAAAGACGTGAAGGACAGAGCGCTGTCTGACTGGGACGGTACCTGGCAGTCGGTCTATCCGTTCCTGCTCGATGGTTCGCTGGATCCGGTCTTTAGGCAGAAAGCGCAGAAGGATAAAAGCAAATCCTTTGATGAGGTGAAAGCCTACTACCGCACGGGATATGCGACGGATGTGGATGCCATCGGCATTGAAAATAACGTTATGGAATTTCACAAAGGTAAAGAGGTTAGCCGCTGTCATTATGATTACAGCGGCTACAAAATCCTGACCTACGCGTCAGGTAAGAAAGGCGTTCGCTATCTGTTTGAGTGCAAGGACACCAGCAGCAAGGCGCCGAAATTCGTGCAGTTCAGCGACCATACCATCGGACCGAAGGCCTCTTCGCACTTCCATATTTTCACGGGCAACACCTCCCACGAGGCGCTGCTGAAAGAGATGGATAATTGGCCGACCTACTACCCGAACGAGATGTACAAAGAGCAGGTGGTGGAGGAGATGTTACACCATTGATGCTTTACGGCCGGGTAGCGGCAACGCCTTACCCGGCCTACACGTGCTACGCTACGTTGGGTGACTCGCACCACGCCTTCACGCTCATCCCGCGCAAGATCATCAGCCAGGCAATCACAATGGCGACCATCATAATCACAAATAACGACCAGTGCGGCAGGTTGGTCAGGATTATACCGGTGATCATTGGGTTTGCCGCTGCGCCGAGCCAGCCCAGCGCCTGCGCGGAGAAGTAGCTCGCTTTCATTCCTGGTGGAGCGATATTGTCGATCAACATGTATTCACCCGGTGCATAGATGATTTCGCCGAGCGTAAAGATGGCGGCAGCAATACCCCAGTAAATCAGGTTTTCTCCGGAGAGCATGAAGCCGCCCAGTCCCATAATAAAAAACAGGGTCGCGAGGGTCATCAGCGGGCGAATATTGCTGGCAGAGATCTTGCGACCCAGCGCATATTGCAGCGTCACCACCACGGCGGCGTTGACGGGCAGCACCACGGCGACCACTTTTTCAGCGAAATCACTGTCTGCATGCGCGGCCAGAACGTATTGCGAAATACAGCTCGCGAACGATCCGCCCACGTAGGACGCCAGCAGGCCAGAGAGCGTGTACCAGAACAGCGCGCGGTCTTTCAACAACACTGAAGGCTGCCAGGGCATTTTCTCCTCGGTGGTATCCAGTGCGACGCTTTTTTGCACGAAGAAATGGATAAATCCGAGCGGCAGTGCGGCACAGAAGGCGGCCAGCCAGAACGGCAGCTGCAGGCTGTACATCACCAGCAGGGTGCCAATGGGCGGCCCGATCGTCCAGCCAATATTCAGGAAGCTGTAGTTCAGCGAGAAGACACGCGCTTTCTGACTTGCGGTGAGCACGTCGGAGAACCAGGCCTTCAGCACCGTTGAAAAGACGGAATAGGCGCAGTTGATCAGCGCAAAGAACAGCACCACCAGCGTGACGTTATCGACCAACGGGATCGCGACAAATCCGGCAATAAAAGCCACGATCGCGATCAGCATGTAGCGTTTTTTATCAAACTTATCGGCAAGAATGCCAAACCCCAGGCTGAACACCACGCCGATAGTCAGCGCAATCGTCAGGGCATAACCAATATTCTCGACGCTCATGCTATAGACGCGCGTGAGATAAATGGTCATAAACGGCAGCGTTGCCCCCCGACCGATTGTTAACAACAATGACGATGCCAGCAGCGCTGCGGTTGAGCGCCTGAGAGATGGTTTCATATTCCTGCCCGACAATTGCTTATGCTTTTTATGTTGTGTTCTAAAAGGAGTATCACGACATAAGGGGCTTGTATAGCACCCAATTTATCCGTAAGTGCTTCGCCTGACTGCCAGAATTAATGATCTTCTCGCAGCGTGCTTTTTTCTGTTACCTTGAAGTGTTAACAAATAATTAATAATTCAGGGGCAGGGTATGACGCGTAAAGACGGGCTGCTGGCGTTGCTGGTGGTCGTAGTATGGGGGCTCAATTTTGTGGTCATCAAGCTGGGGTTGCACAACATGCCCCCGCTGATGCTGGCCGGTTTACGTTTCATGCTGGTGGCGTTCCCGGCGCTTTTTTTCGTCGCCCGTCCTAAAATCCCGTTGAAACTGCTGCTGGGCTATGGCCTGACCATCAGCTTTGGCCAGTTCGCTTTTCTCTTCTGTGCCATCAAGTTCGGAATGCCGGCCGGTCTTGCCTCGCTGGTGTTACAGGCGCAGGCGTTCTTTACCATTATCCTCGGCGCGTTTGTGTTTGGTGAGCGTTTGCAGGGCAAACAGCTGGCGGGGATCACGCTCGCGGTGTTTGGCGTGCTGGTACTGATTGAGGCCAGTCTGAACGGTCAGGATGTGGCGTTGCTCGGCTTTATGCTGACGCTGGCAGCGGGGCTGAGCTGGGCCTGCGGGAATATCTTCAACAAATTGATCATGCAGCATGAGGCGCGCCCGGCTGTTATGTCGCTGGTGGTCTGGAGTGCGCTGATCCCGATAATCCCGTTTCTGGCGGCGTCGTTTATTCTGGATGGTCCGGATGTGATGCTGAACAGCCTGGTTGAAATCGATCTCACCACGATTTTGTCGCTACTCTACCTGGCGTTTGTCGCCACTATTATCGGCTATGGGATCTGGGGGTCACTGCTTGGCAAGTATGAAACCTGGCGCGTCGCACCGCTGTCGCTGCTGGTTCCGGTGGTGGGGCTTGCCAGTGCGGCACTCTTACTGAATGAAACGCTGAGCGCGCTGCAGCTGCTTGGCGCTGTGCTGATCATGGCCGGGTTGTATATTAATGTCTTTGGTTTGCGCGTGCGTCGGGCGACGCGGGTCAGTGGAAAGGCATAAAAAAGCCCCGCATCTGCGGGGCAAAACGAATCAGAGGCCGTGCTAATTGTAATAAGGCACGCCTAATTCGTCGGACTTGTCGCTACCTGCACCCATGTGGTTGAAATCGTAGGGTGACCGGTCATGTGCTGACGGCAAAATCATCGTATCAGGATTATTTTGCTGCGTTGCACGAGGGGTTTGCTCCGCGAAGGTCTGGCTGGAGAACAGCACCAGCAAGGCGAGGGCGGCGGAGGCGATAGCTTTCATGATTTCCTCGGTTACGTCTTTAAAGGCGATGATTAACTACAATGTTTTAACGGATACAGGTATCGGGATTCGCCCGGCACGCTGGTAATTCGGTACTTATGAGGCGGCACGTCAAAGTAGTTCTTGAACGTACGCGTCAGGGTTTGTTGCGATTCAAATCCGTAACGCTCCGCCAGATAAAGGATCGGCTCATTGCTTTCTTTCAGTTTCTGGGCAATTTCTGTCAGCTTGCGGCTGCGAATATATTGACCTAATGAATGGCCGGTCTCTTTTTTGAACATCCGTTGCAGGTGCCATTTGGAGTAACCTGAACGCTCGGACACTTTTTCAAGGGAGAGCGGCGATTCCAGGTTATCTTCGATCCAGTCCAAAATGCTATGAATGGTAATAGCGTCAGTATTGCGTCTGGACATCGTCATACCTCTTATTCTGATTACGGCAGTATTTTCTTAAGCAAAAGCTCAAGGGTTGCCACTTCATCTGCCGTTAAGTTTTTTGTGAGTTCCTGATGTAATTTTTGTCCTACTAATTGATGACATTGTTCGCACATCGCTGCGCCATCCTCGGTGAGTTTCACCAGTACGCCGCGTTTGTCATTCGGGTTAGGGCTTCGTTCTATCCATCCTTTGCAGACGAGACGATCCAGCATGCGGGTTAGCGCACCCAGATCGACAGAGAGCACCTTTTTCAGCTCAACCGGCGTGATACACATTTCGCAGCGAATGGAACACAGCACTTTGAACTGTGTTGCGGTGATATCCAGCGGTGACAGGTAGTCATTGAGCAGGCGATCTTTTTTCTGATTGACCATATGAATAAGACGACCCAGTGGAATAATGTCGTTAAAGAGATCACTGGTGCTTTTCACAATGGTTGCCCTGGCAAGTAGTTTAGTCACGGCAGATATTATTGCTCAGGCAAGTATAAGTCAACTGAATGAATTAACCGATGCCACGAATTGCTAAAACGTTTCATGTACGTTTTTTGAGGTCTTTCAAATCAAATAGATAACCAGGAGTAATTATTCACGGAGGAAAATAATCGTTACGTTGAGCAGATGGCTGAACGTCACACTTTCCCCCTATAATTGCTGTGTTAAATATGAATAAGGACAACAACGCACTATGTTGGATTTGATTAAAGCAATTGGTCTTGGGCTGGTGGTATTGCTGCCGTTGGCCAACCCGTTAACGACGGTTGCGCTCTTCCTCGGGCTCGCGGGGAACATGAACAGCGCCGAGCGTAATCATCAGTCGATGATGGCCTCCGTGTATGTATTCGCCATCATGATGGTGGCTTACTACGCCGGACAACTGGTGATGAACACCTTCGGGATTTCTATCCCTGGCCTGCGTATCGCCGGGGGGCTGATTGTGGCCTTTATCGGTTTCCGTATGCTGTTCCCGGCACAAAAAGCGCATGAGTCACCGGAAGCGACCAGTAAATCGGAAGAGCTGGAAACCGAACCGAGTGCGAATATCGCCTTTGTACCAATTGCCATGCCGAGCACGGCGGGGCCGGGTACCATCGCGATGATCATCAGTTCCGCATCCACGGTGCGTGACAGCGCAACCTTCCCGGACTGGGTACTGACGGTTGCGCCACCGCTGATTTTTGCGATTATAGGCATTATCGTGTGGGTGTCACTGCGCAGTTCTGGCGCCATTATGCGCTGGGTAGGCAAGGGCGGTATCGAAGCGATTTCCCGTCTGATGGGCTTCTTACTGGTCTGTATGGGCGTGCAGTTTATTATTAACGGCGTACTGGAGATTATTAAAACTTACCATTAATTTCATTGCCGGGTGGCGGCTTCGCCTCACCCGGCACAAACAAACGTCACCCGTGCTGCCTGTGTTCTTCAAGCGCCACCGGCCATTTACGGAAGATCAGCACTGACCAGATCAGCGCTACCAGCGCAGGGATGGCTCCCAGATAGCCGATCGCCGACATCGACACATGCAGGCTAATTTGATTTCCCACCAGCGCGCCCGCGCCAATGCCCAGATTAAAAATCCCCGAGAACAGTGACATGGCGACGTCCGTCGCATCGGGTGCCAGGGCCAGGACTTTCACCTGCATGCCCAGACCAATAATCATGATCGCCACCCCCCAGAACAGGCTGAGGATCGCCAGATGGTTTTCACTTCCCGCCGCGGGCATCAGTAACAGCAGGCAGGCCAGCAGCAGGCCAATGGCACTACTCACCAGAGTGGAGGCATGCTGGTTACCCAGCTTACCAAACAGAATGCTGCCAATAATGCCCGCTCCACCAAGGATCAACAGTAATACCGTGGCAAAGTTGGCGCTAAAGCCCGCCACAACCTGTACAAACGGCTCAATGTAGCTATACGCCGTGTAATGCGCCGTCACCACAATGACGGTAAGCAGGTAGATACTCAGTAACGCCGGGCGACGCATCAGCAGCGGCAGGCTTTTCAGCGAGCCAGAATGTTCGCTTGGCAGCGTCGGCAGCAGTTTGATCAGGCAAACCAGCGTGATCAGTGCCCCCATGCCGATGGCGAAGAAGGTGGTACGCCAGCCGAAATATTGCCCTACGATGCGGCCAATAGGCAGACCCAATACCATCGCCAGCGCCGTACCGGTGGCAATCAGGCTCAGCGCCTGGGCTCGTTTACCGGCCGGTGCCAGCCGTATAGCCAGAGACGCAGTAATTGACCAGAACACAGCGTGGGCAAAGGCAATACCGACGCGGCTAATGACCAGCACGGTAAAGCTCCACGCCATAAACGACAAAACGTGACTGGCAATAAACAACGCAAACAGACCGATTAACAGCTTACGCCGCTCCATCTGGCTGGTCATGAGCATAAACGGCAGGGACATCAGCGCCACCACCCAGGCGTAGATGGTCAACATAATGCCCACCTGCGCCGTTTCCATCTGGAAACTTTCCGCGATATCAGACAACAGCCCAACCGGAACAAATTCTGTGGTGTTAAAAATAAATGCGGCAATAGCCAGCGTGACCACCCGTAGCCACGCAACTCTGCGGGAAACTGTGTTCGTTGTCATAGGGATGTCGGAGATTCGTTGCTGAAAAGAAGAGATGTCGATCTTAAAACGTTAAATGGTGAAAACTCAATCATTATGTGATGCAGATCTCAATATTTACCTTATGAAAGCGGTAGCCGGGAACGTCGTTTTCATTGAATATAAAAGAACAACATAATAAAAACAGGCGGTAAGACAATGCAGGAGATTGATTTTTATCTGGTTGATGCCTTCAGTGACAAAACCTTTGGCGGCAATCCGGCAGCGGTTTGCCCGTTGAAGACATGGTTACCCGATGAGACCTTGCTGAGAATGGCGCAAGAGCATAATCAGTCGGAGACGGCTTTTTTCGTCTGCAGTAAAGGGGGGATTGAGCTACGCTGGTTTACCACTCTTACGGAAGTGAATCTCTGCGGTCACGCCACGCTGGCGGCGGCGTATGTCCTGTTTACCGAACTGGATTATCCCGACTCGCGGATCCACTTTGATACCGCATCTGGCCGCCTGACAGTAAGCCGTGAAGGTGACTGGATGACACTGGATTTCCCGGCATGCCCAACTCATGAAGAGACGCCCCCACCGGAGATGCTCTCGGCCCTGGGGATCAGCCACTACGCTGAAGCCCGTAAAGGCCGGGCCTGGCTCATCGTGCTGGACGATCGCCAGCAGGTCGAAGCGCTCGCGCCAGACATCTCCGCGATGACGCCAGGCGAACATAAAGTGACGGTAACGGCACGGGGAGACGGTGAATATGATTTTGTCAGCCGCTTCTTCTCGCCGGGGGTGTCCGTCCCGGAAGATCCGGTTACCGGCTCTGCACATACGATGCTCATTCCTTACTGGAGTGAAAAACTGCGTAAAACGACGATGCTTGCTCGTCAGGTTTCCGCACGCGGCGGGGATGTCCGCTGCGAGTTGAAAGACTCACGCGTGCTGATGAGCGGCCAGGCAGCACTTTATTTAAAAGGCACAGTTTTTCTGCGCTGAATACCCATAACAAGAGAGGAAGAGACAATGCAGGAAATTGAATTTTATCTGGTGGATGCCTTTAGTGACAAAACGTTTGGCGGCAATGCTGCAGCAGTGTGTCCTCTGGAAGAGTGGTTGCCGGACGAGACGCTGCTCAAAATGGCGCAGCAGCATAACCAGTCTGAGACAGCTTTTTTTGTACGAACCGACGACGGGTTTGAGCTGCGCTGGTTTACCACGCTGGATGAAATTAACCTGTGCGGCCATGCCACGCTGGCGGCATCACACGTTATTTTCGAATACCTTGATTACCCTCATACCGAAATCACCTTCACCACGCGCTTTGTCGGCGAGCTGACCGTCAAACGCAGCGGCGACTGGCTGACGCTGAACTTCCCCGCGTGGACGACAGAAGTCGTGGAAAACCCACCCGAAGTGCTGCTTAGCGCGCTGGGCATCCCAGAGGCGAAAGAGGTGCGCGTCGGACGCGATTACATGGTGGTGCTGGAGAGCCAGCAACAGGTGGAAGCGTTAACGCCAGATATTGGGGCGATGCTTCCGCTGGATAAAATGGTCTGCGTGACGGCGCCGGGAGAGCAGTATGACTTCGTCAGCCGCTTCTTCTGCCCGGGGGAAGGGGTACCAGAAGATCCGGTCACCGGGTCTGCCCACAGCATGCTGATCCCGTACTGGAGCGAAAAGCTGGGTAAAACGTCACTGAACGCCCGCCAGGTATCGTACCGTGGCGGGGACCTGCGCTGCGAGCTGAAGGGCGACCGCGTGCTGATTGGTGGCCAGGCGACCCTGTATCTGAAAGGGCGCATCTTCCTGCGCTAGCCGAGTGAGGCGCCGCCGCATATCACCATCTCCTGGCCGGTGATGGCGGCGGCGTCGTCGCTAAGCAAGAAACTCACCAGTCCCGCCACCTCCTCTGGCGAGATTAAACGCCCGATTGGCGGACATTTGGGGGGCGAGGTTTCCCGCCCCGGCGCGCTGAGCATCGGCGTATGGGTGGCGCCCGGCGCGACCACGTTAGCGGTGATCCCGCGCGGGGCCAGCTCCGCCGCCCAGCTTCTGACCATTCCCACCATCGCCGCCTTGGTGGCAACATACTGCGATCGTCCTGCTGCCCCGCGGGAGGTTCTGCTGCCTATCGCCACCAGCCGTCCACGCGGGGCCATTGCGGGGGCAAAATGGTTAAACAACGCCTCACAGGCCATGACGTGGAGCTGCCACAGGGACTCGCTAACGCGGCTTTCCAGCTGGCCCAGCGGCGCGGCGGCCATCATCCCGGCGGCATGGATCACCGCCCGAGGCGTAGCGATGGTGTGCATGGCGCGGCTCAGGGCGTCCGGGTCGGTGATATCCACCTGAAGGCAGGTGAAGCCGGGGGTATACGGCATCACGGCCCGTCGGCTCAGCCCGGTGACCTGCCAGTCCTCCGCCAGCAAACGCTTAACGATGGCCTCCCCAATTCCGGAGCTGGCTCCGGTAACGACGGCGTGGCGCATGTCATACCTCCAGCATCGCGCGCGGAATTTTAAACACCGCTTTGCGCACGGTCATCGGTGCCTCTGCGGCGCACAGCGCCTGGTGAGGTTCACCGGGACAAAACACTGCAAAGTCGCCTGCGGCCAGGCGGATCCTGACGCTGTGCCCGGCGGATGAAGCAATAAAGAGATCCGGCTTACGCTCTTCGTCACCCGGCCTGCCTGCGGGAAGCGCGCCAGCGTATATGTATTCTTCACCGGCTAACACGATTTGGATATCCGCCCACTGATGATGATACTCCGTGTGCCGCTCGGCGCGCGGCTGGGTTTTCGCCGGGCCGACGTGACAAAACCATGGCGCATCGTCTGGCTGCCAGCGCCCGTCATTGCGTTCGCTGAGCGCCTTAAGCGTGCAGTCCGGGCGCGAAAGCAGGGCGTACAGCGCCGGCGGGAGCCCTGCCAGCGGCAGGGCGTTGAGATGTCCGATAATCATACTGACTCCTTGACCCATTCTGGCGTCACCCGCACGTATTTGATGGCCTGACGGAAGTACGTATACGCGATATGCAGATCCCCTTCAGGACCCTGCTTGATGCTGGGATAGGAGAATTCGCGGTTGAGCTTTTCCAGAGAGTTGTTGGTCATGCAGTAGCCATCCCCCTCGTCCAGATGACGTTGCCACGGCCAGCTTTGACCACCGTCCGGCGAAATGGCGACGGTCATCGGCGCGCGCGGTGCACCCCAGAAGGCAGCCCGACCGTGGGTGACAACCGGCTCTTTGCGCCCGTCGCCATCGTCTATTTCATCGTATAGTGAGGCCCGACGTTCCCGCGCGCCGGCGGCGCTCATGGGGTTAAACACCAGCGCCAGCTCACCGCTCGCAAGCGTGGTCACCTGGATAGACGAGTTGTTATTGGGTAGCTCCGTGGGCTCCGGTACGGACCAGCTTTCACCGTTATCGGTTGATTGGCTGTAATAAATATTGTCCGCCCAGCGGCTGCGGAACAGGGCGACCAGCGTGCCGTTGAGAAGCGGAGTGATGTTCATATGCACGCAGCCCAGGCTGTCCGGCACCTCGACGTCGCGCCACGTTTTGCCACCGTCTTCGGAGATTTTTACCGCGCTTATGTCGTCATTGCCTACCCATTTCTCACCTGGCCGCGTGCGGCAGTAAAACACCGGCAGCAGCCAGCTGCCGTTGTCCAGCACGACAATCGGCTGGCGGATAAACGTGCCCGGTTTATCGAGCAGGGTGGCGATATCTCCCCAGGTTTTACCCAGATCTCGGGACTGGCGATAGCGCACGATGGCCGTGTCCTGATTCCCGGAAACCTGCGCGGTCCACAGCAGCCACAGCATGTTGTCCGGGGCCAGGAACAGAACCGGGTTTTGTTCGGAACGCGTGGCATCGTCCGACAGTTTTACCGCATCGCTCCACTGCTTGCTGCCCTGCGCCAGGCGTGACCCCCATACGGAGATATCCGCAATGCCTTCCTGGGTACCGCCAAACCAGACGCACATCAGCGAGCCGTCCGGCAGCGGCAGCAGGTTCGCCGCGTGGTTTTGTGGGCAAGAGGAAGGCAGCATGGCGGCCTTCACGTGAGCGTCCTGTTGCGGGCGAAGAATCCCGTCGCGAGTTACGGTTACAGACATATCAGACTCCATTATTTTGAGCGGGGGTTGGCGCTTTACCCTGCGCTTTTCCCGGAATGAGGCGGTCGATCGCCATGATGACGGCTGGGGTTATCAGGGCGATATACATATTGTTGATGCCGAAAGGATCGCCCAGCAGATACCAGACCGAGGTCACGACGCAGGCGCCAATCAGGCCCGCATTGGCCCCGCGGGTGCTGCGGAAGAACGGGGCGTAAAACGCGATGACGGCCACCACGGAAATCGACAGGCGAATGGCGCGGGTAAAGAACGAGAGCTTCAGCACTTCAGGCACCAGCAGCACAAAAATCAGCGGCAGGAAGCCAATCAACAGGGAGATCCAGCGGGTGGCCTTAAACTCCTGCTCGGGCGTCGGGTTGCGCATCGGCACGTAAAAGTCTTTGACCACCAGGGAGGCGATGGCCAGCGCAACGGTACTGACGCTGACGAAGATGGACGCCACCAGAGAGGTGGTTACCAGGCCGGCCAGCCACGGGTTCATATCCTGCAGGAAAATCGGCATCGCATAGAGGCTGTCGATCTCAGGGTGCAGGTATTTTGCCGCCACGCCAATCACCGCGATGGCCAGCGCGATCGGCAGGCAGAAGAAGAAGGCAACCCAGGTAGAGCGTTTGGCTGATTTCACGTCTTTGGTGGAGGAAATCGCCTGAATGACAAACTGGGTACAGAAGATGGAGCCGATGGTGCCAATCAGCCACGCGAAAATGGTCGACGCGCCGATGTTGCCATCCCAAGTCCAGTAGAAGTCCGGCATGTTTTCAATCATCGGCGTAAAACCGCCGGTTTTCGACAGCGCAAAGCCCATGATGGCGAGGATGCCGAAGTATTTCAGCGCGCTGTGCAGCACCGTAACCCAGGCCACGCCCTTCATGCCGCCAAAGGCGAAATAGAAGGTGCTGACAATGGCCGTAATAAAGGCGGCCACCGGGAGGTTGACTTTCAGTACCGTGGAAATGGCCGCCGCGCCGCTGACGTAGTTCCCCACGTTAACCAGCAGCAGGGCGTAGATCATGATGATGGAGATAATGTTTTTGGTGCTGTTACCGTATTTTTCAGCAATCGCACCCGAGATGGTGATTTTCCCGGTGTTGTAGATGCGCTTCACCAGCAACAGGCCAAAGAGCGGGAAGCCAATCGCGGCCCCGATAACGGACCATGACGCGGCAAACCCGTCTTCAAACGCCGCCTGCGCGGTACCGATGGTGGATTTAGCGCCGATATACTCGGACATCAGCAGGATCCCGACGATAAACGCCGGCATCGCGCGGGAGCCTTCCATAAAGTCGCCGGAGTTTTTACTGCGGATCCGAAAGGTCAGCCAGGTGGTGAACAGGATGTAGGCAATGACTATGCCCACAATGATCAGGGTATCTTCAGCGGTAAAATTATTCATCTTTGCCTCTCTTCAGGGCGAGTGAATCCTGGGCACCTCAGGCACCCGGTATTCTTATTGACGAAACAAACGCCGTTTAGTTAAGTGACGTCGTCACTATTCGGCGTATCTGTTGGCACTGCTGCTCGCTAAACGCCACGGCATAGCGGCTTTCTCCGACGTCTTCCCCCATGATCTGCAGCGCTTTTTTGACTGCGGCAGGCGAAAACGCCACGTTGTAAAGCTCGGTGCGAAGCTGGGTGACGCGCTCCTGCGCCAGTCGAGAACCGTCAATATCACCCGCGTTAAAGCGTGACCAGATGGCGTTGATGGCCTCCGGCGCCACGTTCGCCAGCCCGGAAATACAGGCTGAACATCCGTCGACGAAGCCCTGATGGATAAGCGAATCCGGGCCGTTCAGCACGTCGAATCCGCCAATGTCGCTCACCGCATTGAGGAATCCGCTCAGGCTCTCGTAACTTCCGGCACTGTCTTTAATACCGATAATGTTCGGATGCTCGGCCAGCGCGCGTGCGGTAGCGGGCTCGATGGTGTTGCCGGTACGCGCCGGAATGTTGTACAGAAATACCGGGACGTCTAGCGCGTCGGCGATAGCGGTGTAATGTGCGACGAGTTCAGCCTGCTTCAGCGGAACGAAGTAAGGGGTAATGACGGAAACGGCGTCGACGCCCAGCGAGGCGATCTGTTTTCCGAGGCGGATGGTTTCACGGGTCGAGATTTCCCCAATGTGCGCCACTACCGGGGCGCGCCCGGCAACCGTTTCCACACAGGTACGGGTAACGGCGATTTTTTCTTCTTCGTTCAGCACGAAGAACTCGCCGTTTGTGCCGCCGCAGAAGATGCCGTTACCAGCATTAAGTTGACGATCGATCTGTTGTTTAAGGCCCGACAGGTTCAGCGCGCCTTCCGTGTCAAAGGGGGTCACGATGGCCGTCAGTACGCCCCTGATGTTGTTATGCATGATTCACTCCCTGGCTATTCATGTTGGGAAACAGTGTCCGGTAAATCGCCTGCACCTCGTCGTGGTTGACCTGACAAGGGGCGTTGTTCATTAGTCGCTTAACGTTAAGGGCCGCATCGCTCAGGGAGGGGACGTCGTCGCGCGGTACGCCCAGCGCCTCCAGGTTGTCCGGCAGGTTGAGCCTGCGAACCAGCGCGGCAAAGTACTCCACCAGCGCGTGGGATTTCTCTTCGTCTGACAGCGCCGTATCCGCACCGGGCACCAAATCCCATACCTGCGCAAATTTCGTCACGCAGTGGGGGCGAACCGCTCGCATGCAGGGTGCCAGCAGAATGGCATTAGCGACGCCGTGCGGCAGGTGATATTTACCGCCGAGCGGATAGGAAAGGGCGTGAACCAGGTGCGTGCCTGCATGCGCAATGGCAACCCCGCCGTAATAAGACGCCCACAGCATCTCCAGCTTCGCCAGCAGATTTCCCGGTTCGGCGCAGGCCGTTTCAATGTTGTTCAGCAGCTTAGCCAGTCCCGTCAGCGCGGCGTTATCGCTCACCGGGTTGGCAACCGTTGAGGTGAAACACTCAATCAGATGACACAGGGCATCGATTCCGGTGGATGAGGCAATATGCGCGGGCATGCTGGTGGTCAGCTCCGGCAGCAGGGCGACGTAGTCAGGCAGCAGGACGGGGGAGATAATGCCCACCTTCGTGTTTTGCTCCGGGATGGCCAGAATGGCGTTCGGCGTAGCTTCCGATCCGGTTCCGGCAGTGGCCGGGATCAGCAGCGAGGAGATGCGCGCCACGGGTTTTGTTCCCGCCAGCAGGCTGTCCAGCCCCGGTGACTGCGGGTGGCAGAGCACCGAAAGCAGCTTGGCCACATCCAGGACGCTACCCCCGCCAAGCCCGACGACCAGCCCAAACGTTCCCGTTAACCCGGCAAGCAGCTGGCTCACGTCATGGTGTGAGGGTTCAGGCGGCACCGTATCGATAATCGTGACGCGGCGGTTGTCCTCTTCGAGGATCGCGCGGATCTGCTTTGCCGCCTCCAGACGCGCAATATTGCCGTCCGTCACCAGCAAGAGCTGCGCTTTGTCAGTCAGTAACGGCCTGATGGCGGCGATGGCGTTCGCGCCGCTAATTATGGTGCTGTTAATAGTTACCACGCTTTTCTCCTGTCTCTGGGTCCATGATTGATTTCGCTCAAACAAGACGCTTCATGGTCATCGTGTAGCTAAATTTATAATTTATTCGCAAACTGATTAACTTGATCTTGCTCACATATAATCAATCATGATTGAATATAATCATTAACAGGAAAGGCGAACCCGGAGTGGGATGAAAGTGAACAATCTGTACAGAGAGGTCGTGGTGGTCGCAGATGACTTTACCGGCGCTAACGACGCCGGCGTAAGCCTGGCGCTGTGCGGCAAAAAAGTCAGCGTGGCGTTTCATACGCCTTTTACCCAGACGACCGATGCGCTGATCGTCAATACCGATTCCAGGGCGCTGTCGGCATGGGAGGCGGCCGAAAAGGTGGCCGAACTCGGGGCGGATATCGCGGATGCCCGCTGGCTCATCAAAAAAATGGATTCGACGCTGCGCGGCAACACGGGGGCCGAGTCACAGGCCCTGAAGACATTAAGCGGCAAGCGCCAGGTGATTGTTGCCCCGGCATACCCCGCGGCAGGGCGGATCACGCGGCACGGCAGGTGTCTGATGAACGGCATTCCGGTGAATGAAACCGAATTTGCCAGCGATCCCAAAACGCCCGTTCCGTCTGCCGCCATTGCTGACCTGTTTAGCGGCGTGAGCGTTAAAAACGTGACCGTGAAGACGCTGACAGCCGAACTGGCGCAGGGAACGGAGTGGTTGATCGTTGATGCGCAAACCGACGAGGAGCTGGACGCCATTATCGCCGCCGCGCAGGGCTGCGCGCAGACCCCGCTGCTGGTGGGCTCGGCCGGGCTGTGCGATGCGCTGGCCCGCCATCTGGCCACGGCCCGACGCAAACAGCTGCTGGCCGTGGTGGGCTCGATGAGTGAGATCGCTCAACGACAAATTACGCGGGCTAAATGTAAGAGGGGCGTCTCGTCGGTACTCATCGATGTGAATGACGCGCTGCGCGGCGACGCGGACGGGTATCTCACACAGATTGCGCAGGTGCTCCAGGCTGGCCATCACTGCATCGTGCATACCAGCGCGGGCCACGCGGCTCGTCATCAGGTGGAGCAGCTCTGCCAGCAACATCACGTCACCCGAGCGGGTCTGGGCGAAAAAATCTGTACGTTTTTAGGCGAGCTGACCCGACAGGTGCTTGCGGTGCACGAGCCGGACGCGCTGTACGTCTCCGGTGGCGATGTGGCGATGGCCGTCGCCAGGGCACTGGATGCCCGCGGGTTTGAAATCACCGGGTGCATCGCACGATGCGTACCGGTCGGACAATTTGTGGGCTGTAGCTGGCAGCGGCCGGTAATGACCAAAGCAGGGGGCTTCGGAAAGGAAGAGACGCTGCTTGAGGTTTTGCATTTTATCGAGGAGAGACTGAGTGACTAAAATCATCGCTGTAACCATGGGTGACCCGGCCGGCATTGGCCCGGAAATCATTATTAAATCCCTCATCGGGGGCGAGCTGTCAGGGGCGCCCGTGGTGGTGGTGGGCTGTGCCAGAACGCTGCAGCGGGTGCTGGAGAAAGGGATCGCCGGGCAGGCGGATATGCGGATCATCGACGCGGTGAGCGACGCGCGGTTTGCTCCCGGCGTGATCAACGTGCTTGACGAACCGCTTGCAGAACCCGATGCGCTGCAGCCGGGCGTTGTGCAGGCTGCGGCAGGGGACCTGGCGTATCGCTGCGTGAAGCGCGCCACCGAGCTGGCGATGGCGGGCGAGGTGAAAGCGATTGCAACGGCGCCCCTGAACAAAGAGGCACTGCACCTTGCCGGTCACCTTTATCCGGGGCATACCGAACTGCTGGCGCACCTGACCAACAGCAAAAATTACGCCATGGTGCTGTATACCGATAAGCTGAAGGTGATTCACATCACCACCCACATTGCGCTGCGCAAATTCCTTGATACGCTCAATCAGGATCGGGTAAAAACCGTGATTGGCATTGCGGATAGCTTCCTGAAGCGCGTCGGGTTCGAGCATCCCCGCATCGCGGTTGCCGGCGTTAACCCGCATGCGGGGGAGAACGGCCTGTTTGGTGATGAAGAGATCAAGATTGTCGGCCCGGCCGTTGCGGCGATGAAAGCGCAGGGGTTAAACGTCACCGGACCGTGTCCGCCGGATACGGTATTTATGCAATGCCACGAAGGAATGTATGACATGGTCGTTGCGATGTATCACGATCAGGGGCATATTCCGCTAAAATTGCTCGGCTTTTACGACGGGGTAAATATCACCGCCGGCTTGCCGTTTATCCGTACCTCTGCAGACCACGGAACCGCGTTCGATATTGCATGGACCGGTAAAGCCAAGTCTGAGAGCATGACGGTGTCTATTCAGTTGGCTATGCAAATCACACGGGAATGATATGAAGGGATATAACCGGTTAGAGCAGATAATGGATTACCTGAAAGGGCACAATCTGGTGACGGTGGATCAGCTGGTGGCGATTACCGATGCCTCGCCGGCGACGATTCGCCGGGATTTGATCAAGCTCGATCAGGAAGGGGTGATCAGCCGTACCCATGGCGGGGTCACCCTCAACCGGTTTATTCCTTCCCAGCCCACGACGCATGAAAAAATGCAGCGCAGCCTGGCGGAAAAACACGCCATCGCCAGCGCGGCCGCGAGCTTTGTTAAGGCAGGTGACGCCATTGTGCTTGATGCCGGTACCACGATGATTGAACTTGCGCGTCAGCTGACGCATCTGCCGCTTCGCGTAATCACCAGCGACCTGCACATCGCGCTATTTCTCTCGGAGTTCCGCCAGATTGAAGTGACGATTATCGGCGGGCGTATCGATGATTCGAGCCAGTCCTGCATTGGTGAACACGGGCGTCGCCTGCTGCAAAACGTGTGGCCGGACGTGGCTTTTGTCAGCTGCAACGGTTGGGATATCACCCGCGGCATCACGTCGCCAACGGAAGAGAAGGCCGCGCTGAAGCGTGATTTACTTGCCAATGCAAAACGTCGCGTGCTGCTGGCGGACAGCTCCAAGTACGGTGCCTGGTCGCTGTTTAACGTAGCGCATCTTAATACCCTCACGGATATCGTCACCGACGGCAGGCTGGATGAAACGACGCAGGCGCAGCTTCGGGCGCTGGATATCCCGCTGACGCTGGCGTCATGACATAAGTTAATACTATGAAGCACCCCGGCAGGCCTGCGCTATGTTAAAAACAAAATAGCAAGGAGCCTGCCATGTATTCCATTTCCTCTGCATCTGCACGTCATCCGGACATTCTCACCCTGATCGCGGCGCTCGACCGCTACCAGAGCGAACTCTATCCCGCCGAAAGCAATCATCTGCTCGACCTGGCTGCGTTGCCGGAAGCCTCACTTATCCTGATGGTCATTCGCGACCAGCAGCTTCAGGCGGTCGGCTGCGGGGCCATCGTGCTCAACGGCGACGGAACGGGAGAGATGAAGCGGGTCTACATTGACCCGGCTCATCGGGGCCAACATCTTGGAGAGACGCTGCTGGCCGCACTGGAGGACGAAGCCCTCAGCCGACATTGCCACACGGTACGGCTGGAGACGGGCATCAAACAGCGCGCTGCGGTTCGGCTTTACGAACAGTGCGGGTACGAAATGCGCCCGGCGTTTGCGCCGTACGTTGACGATCCCCTCAGCCTGTTTATGGAGAAGGCACTGGTTGTGGACGTTCGTTTAGCTGCGCTATAAAGGCCTCCAGCTGGCGAGTCATTGCCCCGCGGCGCCACACCAGCCAGGTGGTCAGCCAGCGCCAGTTTTCCGCCAGCGGCCACGCCTCAACCTGATGATGCCCCGGCATGCTTTCCAGCATTGAACGGGGCATCAGCGCAATACCCGCACCCGCGATAACACAGGCGAGCATGCCGTGATAGGACTCCATCTCATGAATGCGGCCAGGCGTGGCTCTGTCTGCATGAAACCAGCTTTCCAGGTGTCGACGGTACGAGCAGTTCGCGCGAAAAGCGTAGACGTCGCTACCGCTCACCTGCGTGGCACGTTTGACCTCCGCATGTCCGGCGGGGGTGACCAGCATCATTTCTTCGCGGTAGACGGGCATTCCCTCCAGTTCCGGGTGCGAAAGAGGCCCGTCGACAAAGGCGGCGCTTAAGGTTCCCTCCAGTACGCCATCAATCATCGTCCCGGATGGCCCGGTAGAAAGGGCAAACTGGATACGCGGGTAGCGCTGGTTAAACTGCGCCAGCGTCTCAGGGATGCGTACCGCAGCAGTACTTTCCAGCGCCCCGAGGGCAAATAACCCCTGGGGTTCATCTCCCGCGACGACCATGCGCGCTTCATCCACCAGCGCCAGGATCTGCTTGCTGTAGCGCAGGAAGTTATGCCCGGCGGGGGATAAACGCAAACGCTGGTTCTCACGAATAAACAACTCAACGCCAAGGTCAGCTTCCAGCTGGCGGATGCGGGTCGTCAGGTTAGACGGCACGCGATGCACCTTCTGCGCCGCCTGGGTGATACTGCCCGTCTGTGCGACGGCGTTAAACATTTCAAGCTGGGTTAAATCCATAATATTCTCGATTCGTGAATAAGGTGGTTAGTATTATTCATTTTTAAGAAATAGCAGAGTGGGCCATAATTAATCAACCGTTTTAACGTGGAGAACATCATGACTTATTCACCTGCAACACATGCCCTCTCTGTGAACCCGACGACGGGAGAAACGCTCGCAGCCTGGCCGTGGGCAACCCAGGAGGAGGTTGAACACGCGATTTCACTGTCTGACGCGGGTTTTCGTCAGTGGCGACGCGAAAGCGTTTCACACCGTGCGCAGAAACTACGCGATCTCGGCGCAGCGCTGCGCAACCGTGCGGAAGAGATGGCGCAGACGATCTCCCGGGAAATGGGAAAACCCATTCTGCAGGCGCGGGCGGAAGTGGCAAAATCCGCCGGTCTGTGCGACTGGTATGCTGAGCATGGCCCGGCGATGCTGCGCGCGGAGCCCACGCTGGTGGAAAACCAGAAGGCGGTGATTGAGTACCGACCAATGGGACCGGTTCTCGCGGTGATGCCGTGGAACTTCCCGCTCTGGCAGGTGCTGCGCGGTGCGGTACCGATCCTGCTCGCCGGGAACAGCTATCTGCTTAAGCATGCGCCAAACGTCCTCGGTTCAGCCGATCTTATTGCGCAGATTTTTGCAGACGCAGGGTTTCCTGAAGGCGTTTTTGGTTGGGTGAATGCCACTAATGATGGCGTGAGCCAGGTGATTAACGATCGTCGTATTGCGGCAATTACCGTAACCGGCAGCGTGCGCGCCGGTGCGGCGATTGGCGCGCAGGCCGGAGCGGCGCTGAAAAAATGCGTTCTTGAACTGGGGGGCTCTGACCCATTCATCGTTCTCAACGATGCTGACCTCGATCTTGCCGTGAAGGCGGCGGTGGCGGGTCGCTACCAGAACTCTGGACAGGTGTGTGCGGCAGCAAAACGCTTCATTGTGGAAGAGGGTATTGCGGATACCTTTACCCAACGTTTTGTCGATGCGGTTTCTGCGCTGAAGATGGGTGCTCCGGATCGGGAAGAGAACTATATTGGCCCAATGGCGCGTTTTGACCTGCGCGATGAACTGCATCAGCAGGTGCAGGCCACACTGGCTGAAGGGGCAACGTTGCTGCTGGGCGGGGAGAAAATCAGCGGTGAGGGCAATTATTATGCCCCGACCGTACTCGGCAATGTGACGCCTGAGATGACGGCCTTCCGCCAGGAGCTGTTTGGTCCGGTCGCGGCCATTACGGTTGCGAAAGACGCGGAGCACGCTCTGACGCTTGCCAATGACAGCGACTTTGGTCTGTCAGCAACCGTCTTTACCGCTGACGCAGCGCTTGCGGATAAATTCTCGCGCGAGCTGGAGTGCGGCGGCGTGTTTATCAACGGCTTTAGCGCCAGCGATGCGCGCGTGGCCTTCGGTGGCGTGAAGAAAAGCGGCTTTGGCCGCGAGCTTTCCCACTTTGGGCTGCACGAGTTCTGCAACGTGCAGACGGTGTGGAAGGATCGCGTGTAATTTATTCGGCCCTCATCACGAGGGCCGTTGTCATTTCTTTGCAATGGTTCTGTCATTTTCATTTCGTAGACTCGCACGCGTCTAACGCATTGTTAATGAAGAAAATCATGAACCTAACGCAAATTTTCCGCCGTATTGCGCAGCGTGTTATCCCTCGTCACTTTGGCCTGCTGACGGGTATTTTTTGTATTATTGGCCTTTTCTCCGCGCTGCAGCTCTCCTCTTCATTTTTGCTTAACGCCTCACTGAACGAAGCCCAACGCAACGAGCAGCAAAATCTGCTGGCGTATCAGCAACAGAGTAAGCTGGATCTGGCCCGCGTTTCCCTGCTGGCAGCAAGCGATCTGCTTAACCGGTCCGGCGTCTGGTTTATGCAGGATAAAGAGACCGGCTCCGACGGAAGCTGGCATAGCCTGATGGATGACGCGCAAAAGGCGCTGACGGTTTCTCAGCAGGCATGGAAGGCCTGGCTGGCGCTCAATCCGCCGAAAGATGAAGCCCTGACGAACAGCTATCAGCTGTTCTACGGCGCGATCAAAGAGCAGGCGGAAGGTCTGGTCAAAACCAACACTATCGACGCGTTTTTTGCCGTACCGGCTCAGGCTTTTCAGACAGACTTTAACGACAATTACGCGCGCTACCAGCAAGCCAGCGAGCAGCAGGCTGTGCAGGGCCGCCAGACGTTGATGGCGCAGCTTTCCGGTCTGCAAACGTTGTTCCTGTTTGCTCCGGTTCTGTTACTCGCCATCGCTATTGCCGTCTGGTTCGGCATGTCCCGATGGGTGATTACACCGTTGCGTCGGTTGATTGCGCATATCAACCGACTGGCTGCCGGAGATCTCTCCGGCATCCCGCCGGGTGTCATACGTTTCAACCGGGAAATAGGGCAGCTCAGCGACAGTATTGCCACCATGCAGCAGGGTTTGCAGCAGCTGGTGTCTGAGGTCAGCAATGCGACCACCTCTATGGTTGAGAACATTGGTGCCCTGGCACAGGGCAACCAGAAGCTGTATCAGCAGTCGGCACGTCAGGCGAAAGAGCTTGAGGACGTGACGGCGCATATTGCGGCACTGGAAACGCATGTAGAAGGGAACACCGGTTACGCCAGACTCGCCAGCTCGCGGGCTGATGAAGCGCGCCAGGCGGTAGTTGGCGGAGATCGGATGATGTCTGCCGTTAATGCCTCTATGCAGGCGATCGTCGACCGATCCTCAGAAATGCGCGGGATCGTGGCAATGATCGACAGCGTGGCGTTTCAGACCAATATCCTGGCGCTGAATGCCGCCATCGAGGCTGCCCATGCCGGGAACCAGGGGCGGGGGTTCGCCGTTGTCGCCAGGGAAGTCGGACTGCTGGCCAGAAAGAGCAGTCATTCGACGCAGACTATCCAGGAGCTAATCAATCGCTCTTTGCAGGGCATTGAAGACGGTTCCCGCGCCGTTAACCTGATGGAGGAGAACTTGCAGCAGGTCACCGGTCTGGTGGGGAATTTAAGTAGTTTGCTGAATGAGATCTCAGCCGCCACGCTCAGTCAGGGAGAGAGTATTCATCGGATGACGAGCCAACTTCAGGCGCTTAATCAGGTCTCCCGTCAGACGGATTTACTGGTCTCTGATGCCTCGGATTCCTCAGTGCGGCTGCAAAAGCAATCCGATCTTTTATTGCAGGCGGTTTCGCGTTTTCGTCTTAGCGCCTGACGCAATACATTAGCCTCTGTTATACTCGCAGCCCGTTTTAGCCTGAGGGCAAGGAGCAAAGTGTGGCTGCGGTCATCCATAATGAGATGTTGGACGAGATTCTGGCGCAGGTTCGTCCGTTAATTGGAAAGGGGAAAGTTGCCGACTACATTCCGGCCCTTGCCTCGGTCAGCGGGAATAAACTTGGCATCGCTATCTGCACCCTGGACGGACAGCGATACCAGGCAGGCGATGCAACTGAACGTTTTTCCATTCAGTCCATTTCCAAAGTGCTGAGTCTGGTTGCAGCTATGCGCCAGTATGAAGGTGACGAGATCTGGCAGCGCGTGGGTAAAGATCCTTCCGGCCAGCCTTTTAACTCACTGCTGCAGCTTGAAATCGAACAGGGTAAACCGCGAAATCCCTTTATCAATGCCGGGGCTCTGGTGGTCTGCGACATGTTGCAAAGCCGCCTTAGCGCGCCGCGTCAGCGAATGCTTGAGATTGTTCGCCAGCTTTCAGGCGTAAACGATATCGCCTACGATCCGGTGGTGGCGCGCTCGGAATTTGAACACTCCGCCCGCAATGCCGCCATCGCCTGGCTGATGAAATCCTTCGGCAATTTCCATAATGACGTGGCGACTGTTCTGCAAAATTATTTCCATTACTGCGCCCTGAAAATGAGCTGCGTTGAGCTGGCTCAGACATTCCTGTTCCTGGCGCACCAGGGGCACGCTCCGCATCTTAACCAGCCGGTGGTTTCGCCTCTGCAGGCGCGTCAGATTAATGCGCTGATGGCAACCAGCGGGATGTATCAAAACGCTGGCGAGTTTGCCTGGCGCGTGGGCCTCCCGGCAAAATCGGGCGTTGGCGGCGGTGTGGTGGCAATTGTGCCTCATGAAATGGCGATTGCCGTCTGGAGCCCGGAGCTGGATGAAACGGGGAATTCACTTGCCGGTGTGGCGGTTCTGGAAAAACTGACCCAGCGTCTTGGGCGTTCCGTGTACTGATGCCTGACCTTGACCCTCTCTTTTCCCGCCTGGCGCGATCGACTTTTCGTTCGCGCTTTCGCTTAGGCGATAAGGAAAGACAGTACTGCTGGGACAAAGGTGCCGAAACCATCGATCGGCATGCCGCTGACTTTGTAGAAAAGCGCCTTGCTCCGGCCTTGCCGGTAAATGATGGCAAACAGACACCGATGCGTGGTCACCCGGTGTTTATTGCCCAACATGCTACGGCCACCTGTTGTCGGGGTTGTCTGGCAAAATGGCATAACATTCCGCAGGGTGTTCAGCTTACGGCGCAGCAACAGCATTATATCGTCAGCGTGATCCACCACTGGCTGGTGCTCCAGATGAACACCTAAATTTGACGAGTTATGATCCCGTTGTAATTGTGTTATAGATGCATCCTAAGTTAGTCCCGACTATGCTGACGACCGCAGTAATTGCCATAAGCAACATATGGAATGATATTTAATGCGTTCTGCTCTTACCGCTTTCAGGCTGTTCCAACCCGATACGCCGCTGCGAAATGCGTTGGCGATTTTTATTCTCACCACCTTATTCTATTTTGTGGGGGCGGAATTACGGCTGATTGAGGCTTTGTCGCTGTTTTGGCCGCTGAATGGCGTCATGGCGGGGATCTTTGCCCGTTATGTCTATCTGAATCGCCTGCATTATTACGCGGTGTCGTATGTTGCTATGCTGACGTACGACGCAGTGACGACCAACTGGGGAATGGCCTCAGTGGTGATTAATCTGTCTAATATGATCTTTATCGTTGTTGTCGCCGTGCTGGTTCAGCGCGACAGACGGTTAATGAAGAAAACCCCAGACCCGCTCAACGCGTTACGTCTGTTTAACTACTGCCTGATTGCCGCGCTGCTTTGTGCGTTGCTCGGTGCGGTGGGGTCAGTGGGGATTGATAGTCACACCTTCTGGCCGCTGTTTGCCGACTGGTTTAGCGAACAATTCTCAACCGGCGTGCTTGTTGTGCCTTGTATGCTCACGTTACGTATGCCCCTGCGTGAATTCAGGTTACGTCTTGAACAGCTCTTGCCGGTGATTGCCTTGATCGTCTCGGTGGTTGCATCGGTGGTGATTGGCGGGGCGGGGAGTCTCTCATTTCCTCTTCCTGCGCTTATCTGGTGTGCGGTTCGCTACTCATTGCCTGCGACCTGTCTGCTGACGTTTATCACGGGCGCGACTGAAATCATTCTGGTCGCCAACTCGATTATTAATATTGCCGTGGCGACGCCGTTTACGACGCCGATGATGTTTTCAGCCCGTCTGGGGATCGCCACAATGGCAATCTGCCCGGTGATGGTATCCGTCAGCATGGCAGCGATTAATTCCCTGATTCGCCAGGTTTCTCTCAGGGCGGATTACGACTTTTTAACGCAGGTTTACTCGCGTTCCGGCCTTTATGAGGCGTTAAAGCGTGAAGAAACGCACCGCCATTCACGTTTTCTGACCGTCATGCTGCTGGATATTGATTACTTCAAAAGCATTAATGATAACTACGGCCATGAGTGCGGTGATCGTGTGCTCGCGTCGTTCGCCCAGCAGGTTCAGGAGGTCGTTGGTGAAGATGGGATGGTGGCGCGAATGGGCGGAGAAGAGTTCGCGGTGGTGGTAAATTCTGGCGACGCACAGAATGGTTTTGAACTGGCTGAGCGTATCCGGTCCACTGTTTCCAGTCACCCTTTTACATGGCGTCAGCAAGCGCTCCATCTGACGGTCAGTATTGGCCTGGGGAGTGGCAAGGCTGAGTCATGGCAGTTGACTGAGGTCTTCAACAAACTGATGGCCGAAGCGGACGATCATCTCTATCGTTCAAAAAAAGCGGGTCGAAATCGTACCAGCGCCCGGGTGTCGGACGAGCAAATTGCCGCGACCTCCGGGAGTGAAACATAGCTGCGTTAATCGTCATAAGGCATTGACGTGAATAGTAAGCGACTTAGCAGGATGTTAGAACACTGACAATGTCCCTGTTTAAGCTACGCTTTGAGTAACGCTTTACGTCAGGAGACATTATGAAAGCACCTGCAATCCCTGAAAATGAAACGGAACGTCTTAACTCACTGCGTGAGTCTGGTTTGCTCGAGATTGACGGTTCCCCATCGTTTGACCGCTTAACACGACTGGCAAAGCGATTCTTCCAGGTGCCGCTTGCGATGGTCAATCTTATTGATGAACATGCCCTGATCGTTAAATCAGCCGATGGGCAGGCACCCGGCAGTGTGCCACGTAACATCTCATTTTGTGGCCATACGATCCTTACCGAAGCGCCGCTGGTGGTGGGAGATATGCTACAGGACGATCGTTTTGCTGATAATCCGCTGGTGGCAGGCGAACCCGGTGTTCGTTTCTACGCGGGCTTCCCGCTGCGCCTGCGTGACGGCGCAAGCGTTGGTTCACTGTGCCTGATTGATTACGCTCCCCGGGAGTTTTCTGACGCCGACCTTGCTGTCCTGGGAGACCTTGGCGCACTGGCGGAAGATGAATTTGCTGCCATCAGCGCGGCGACCACGGATGAATTAACCGGGCTATTCAACCGTCGGGGTTTTAATCAACTCGTGCGTTTCACGCTTTCCGTTGCCCGGCGCCGGGCCGAGCCGCTGACGCTCGGCTGGCTGGATTTGGATCGCTTTAAGGAAATTAACGATCGCTTCGGGCATGAAGAGGGGGATAAGGCGCTGAAAGCCATGGCGCAACTGATGTGTGCTTCTTTCCGTGAAGCGGATCTGCTGGTTCGTTTTGGCGGGGACGAGTTCGCCGTGCTGTTTGCGGATACGGATGAGCAGGGCGCCTGGATTGCCATGCAGTACCTCGTCGAGCAGGTAGAAAACTATAACGCCCGCAAGTTACACCCTTGGTCGCTTCACTTCTCATGGGGGCTAAGTGAATTCGATCATAACGGCAACGACCTGCAGCAGTGGTTAAAAGATGCTGATGAAAAGATGTATGCCATGAAACAGCAGCGCCAGCGCGCCCGGTGACATAACAAAAGCCTATGTCCGATCCGTTTGCGTTAAGAAGATGTTAAATGCACAGTGAGCGTATTCAACGTAAGGAATAACAATGAATACCTCACTGCAAATCAAAAGCCTCACCCGCGAAGACATTCTCACCCATATTGATGCCCTGGCCGGGATCCTCGAAAACTGTGTCAACGGCGGCGCATCCGTCAGCTTTATGCTTCCCTTTAGTCTGGAGAAGGGCCGCTCTTTCTGGCGCGGTATTGCTGAAAGCGTAGGGCGCAATGAGCGCCTCGTGCTGGCCTGTGTCGACCCGCAGGACGGCATCATCGGAACGGTGCAGTTAATCACAGACCAGCCGGAAAACCAGCCGCATCGCGCCGATGTAGCGAAGCTGCTGGTTCATGAGAAAGCGCGTCGGAAAGGGGCCGCGATGGCGCTAATGGAAGCGCTTGAAGTTCAGGCCAGAGCCAGAGGCATTTCCGTGCTGGTGCTTGATACTTCCGCAGGCAGCGGCGCCGAGACGTTTTACCAGCGCGCTGGCTGGCAAAAGGTCGGCGAGATCCCACGCTATGCTCTTATGCCGGACGGTGCCATGACGGCCACGTCCGTGTTCTACAAGTTCCTGTAATTATTTTGCACAACTGCACCGGGATTGATCAAAACAGGGTTTCTGGTCGTCAGATTTTGATAAGTTATCGTACCAATCTTATCAGGCTGTATGACTAATTATAAAAGGAACCTAAAGTGGACACTCTCAACCGTCGTGATTTTCCCGGTGCGCAATATCCTGAACGTATCATTCAGTTTGGTGAAGGCAATTTCCTGCGTGCGTTCGTCGACTGGCAACTCGATTTGTTAAATGAACATACCGATCTTAACGCTGGTGTGGTTATCGTTCGTCCTATTCAAAGTGACTTCCCGCCGTCGCTTAGCACACAGGATGGCCTGTATACCACGATTATTCGTGGCCTGAATGCGCAGGGTGAGGCGGTGAGCGATGCCCGTCTTATCCGTTCCGTTAACCGGGAGATCAGCGTCTATAGCCAGTATGATGAGTTCCTGAAACTGGCTCACAACCCGGATATGCGCTTTGTTTTCTCGAATACCACCGAAGCCGGGATAAGTTATCACGCCGGTGACAGATTTGAAGATGCCCCCGCAGTGAGTTACCCGGCGAAGCTGACGCGACTGCTGTTTGAGCGTTTCAGTCACTTCAACGGCGCGCCAGACAAAGGCTGGATAATCATTCCCTGTGAATTGATTGACTACAACGGAGATGCACTTCGTGAACTGGTGTTGCGCTATGCGCAAGAGTGGGCGCTGCCTGCCGCTTTTATCCGCTGGCTGAACGAGGCCAACAGCTTCTGTTCGACGCTGGTCGACCGTATTGTGACCGGTTATCCGCGTGACGAAGTGGCCACGCTGGAAGCTGAGCTGGGTTATCACGATGGGTTCCTGGATACGGCTGAACATTTCTATTTATTTGTCATACAGGGACCGGCATCCCTTGCCCGTGAGCTTTGCCTGGATAAATACCCGCTAAATGTGCTGATTGTTGATGACATCAAGCCATACAAAGAGCGAAAAGTCGCGATTCTGAACGGTACACACACGGCGCTGGTGCCGGTGGCATTTCAGGCAGGGCTGGATACGGTAGGTGAGGCGATGAATGATAGCGACGTTTGCGCCTTCGTCGAGAAAGCGATTTATCAGGAAATTATTCCTGTTCTGGATCTACCGCGTGATGAACTGGAATCTTTCGCCAGCGCGGTAACAGGTCGGTTCCGTAATCCTTACATCAGGCATCAGTTGCTCTCTATTGCGCTCAACGGCATGACCAAATATCGCACTCGTATACTGCCGCAGCTGCTGGCAGGGCAGAAAGCGACAGGTAAATTACCTGCACGCCTGACATTTGCCTTAGCGGCACTGATGGCGTTCTATCGTGCAGAGCGTAACGGGGAACGCTATCCGGTGCAGGATGATGCACACTGGCTCGAACGTTATCAACAGCTGTGGGCGCAGCATCACGATAAGCAGATCAGTACCCGTGAGCTGGTGCAGGCGGTATTGAGCGTAAGTGAGCACTGGGAGCAGGATCTCACTCAGGTTCGTGGCCTCGTAGACCAGGTGACACTGGATCTTGATGCCATTTTGTTGAAAGGAATGCGCTCAGCGGTAAAACCGCTTTGCTAAGGACGTTACCCGGCTTCGGCCGGGTTTAATAACAACGCCATTTAGTTACAACATACTATTATGTCTGTTTTAAAATTCAGATGCAGCACCGTGCGGTTAAAGCTAAACAGGTGTAAAAATTCAATGTTCCATTAACATGCTTGCAACCGTGTGGGGGATCACGTTTAATAACCACGCTCTTTTCTTTTCTGAAACTCACTATGATTGTTCGTCCTAAGCAGCACTGGCTGCAAATGATTTTTGTCTGGCATGGCTCAGTACTGCCTAAAATCTATACCCGACTGTTACTTAACTTCCTGTTATCTATCGCCGTGATCGTGATGCTACCGTGGTATACCTCTCTCGGCATCAAATTTACGGTTGCGCCATTTAGCATTCTCGGCGTGGCGATCGCTATCTTTTTAGGTTTCAGAAACAACGCCTGTTATTCGCGCTACGTTGAAGCTCGCCTGCTTTGGGGGCAACTGATGATAGCGGCCCGCTCTCTGTTTCGCGAGGTAAAAAACACCCTACCAGACGATAAGTATCTGGGTGAATTTGTCCGCCTGCAGATTGCCTTCGCCAACTGTTTACGCATGACCCTGCGCCGGGAAATGAACGCCGGTCAGTTGTCTCGCTATCTTGCCGCAGATGATTTAAAAAAAGTGATGGAAGCCAACTCGCCGGCGAACCGTATTTTGCTGATCATGGGAGAGTGGTTGGCTGTTCGACGTCGTAACGGACAACTATCAGACATTCTTTTCCACAGTCTGAATAACCGTCTGAACGACATGTCCATCGTTCTGTCTGGGTGTGAGCGTATTGCGACGACTCCAGTGCCGTTTGCGTATACGTTAATTCTGCACCGTACGGTGTATCTGTTTTGCATCATGCTGCCGTTCGCGCTGGTTGTGGACCTGCATTACATGACGCCGTTTGTCTCTGCGCTGATTTCTTACACTTTCATCTCGCTGGATGCACTGGCGGAAGAACTGGAAGACCCGTTTGGTACAGAAAATAATGACCTGCCATTGGACGCCATCTGCAACATGATGGAACGCGATCTGCTGCAGATGAACGATGAAGAGACTATTCCTGACAGGCTGATGCCGGATAAACATTACCAGCTGACCTGACGGGCGTTCCACTCGTCGCGGGTGATCTCCCACAGCTCAGAATCCAGTATTCCGCTGACGTACGCTTTCTTTTCTGTCCTGATAAGCCGCATGCCGCTACTGTCCGAAATACGTCGGGAGCGGCTATTTGCAGCGGCTTTTGGCGCACGCAATACCGACTTGTTCAGTGTATTAAACCAATAATCCGTTGCTGCAATACTGGCCTCACGCATAAATCCCTGACCCTGAAACTCCGGAGCCAGCCAAAAACCACGGTTATTATCTTCGACATCGTAAAGGCAGATAATGCCCATCAGTTCATCGGGAACGTCGCGACGGCGGATGCTCCAGAACCAGGCAATTCCTTTTGCCATATCCGGCAGCGCCACATTATTGACATAGTTTTCCGCGCCGTTATCCGGGTAGGGCCAGGGTACAGAAGAGACCATATAGCGGACGATCTCCCAGCGCGGATAAAGCTTCTGTATCTGGACGGCATCTTCGGCAACCAACGGTTTTAGCAATAGGCGTTCTGTCGTGAGAGTCGGTATCGTCATCCGCGGATCTCCATATTTAAGCGTTATGCTTTTGTTTGGGTTCTGATATTTTCACTTCTATCACATTCTATTTGGTTGCGTTATAAGTAATTTACTACCAAAATTTTGCTTTGCATTCCGAACGGTTACAGTCAGATAGGTTGAGTTCAACTTATCCACACGCAAAAGGAGTATTGTATGGTTTTGCCTGGAATGAACCCTGAGAGAAATCTCCCCGGCTATGATTTTGCACGCATTGCAGGGCTTGGGGCTGCAGATTTTGATTTCAACGCGCTAGGTTCCGCTATGGACTGTAATCGCGAATTTGCTAAGGCCGGGATCATTTATTCTGACGGTGCTCAACGCTACCTGGTTCGATCTGGGCAACGTCATGCTAATGGGCAAAGTGGCATTGTAACCCATGTTATTGTAACTAAAGCAACATCCCAGCCATCCGCTTCTATCGTAGGTAAATCCTTGACTGATGCAGTGACATCCACATCCATGGGAACTGAGCTAGCATCAACAGTACTTTCATGTGGTGCGATGATCATTACTGGAGGCGTGATGCTTGCGGGCACTGCAGCAACACCTATTACCGCAGGAGGCAGTGGCGTCTTAGTGGCTATTGGCTACGCTGGTACCATCGCCACTGGGTTGCAATGTGTTAATGGTCTTTATCGTATCTATGATTTGGTTGAAAACGGTGGCGGAAATGTTGCCTGGCTCGATACGCAAGAATGGTACGTAGCAACCTCTACATCACTGGATTTAATTTCGTTAGCAAGTGCCGGAGGTGCATTAAAAGAAGCGATTACCACCTGGCGTGCAATGAAATCCATATCTTCTTTGAAAGCCACTGAGTGGTTGAAAAACTATCCTCGTCAGGATCGCGCTCGTTTGACCGAATTGATAATTCGCGCACAAAACCCGGGTATAAGTAACAAAGAGATTAAAGCTCTTATTCGCGCAGGTCTTTATCCGAAACGCTTTCCTACCGGACCGGTTCAGATAGAACTCACTCGACAACTTGGACAAGTGGTCACAAGTGCCGCGGCTCTGGCTGGGAGTGCAGTCAGTGGAGTTGTTGCAGCGCCCAGTAACATACCACGGACCGGTAAATACATTATCGGTACCATCCAGTCGCTGGCGGTATTCTGATGAGGTTTCTGAGTTTTTTAACCGGACGGGTTTTCCTGGATCTTCTGCAGCATGGCAGAGAGATAGAGGAAGCTATTGCTCGTCGTGATCCTCGTTTGTTGAACTATTCCACTCCCGAGATGGAACAGTATTTTTCTCGTCCCCTTAGCGAGTTGCCGCGTCAAAATCCTTACCCGGTAGCCACGTTGTTCCCTCTGTTTTTAGTGGTGTTTGCGTTTAACCTTTTGCCTTTTCTCCATACTATGCAGGGGTTATCTCCATTAAATCATGCACTGAGCTTTTTCGTACCATCATTAATAATGACAGGCGCGCTCATTGTTATAAGCGCGCTTCTGGCACGAGGGGCAACGTCGGGATTGCTGGGGTTTATGACGCTGTTCATAGTTATGCTGGTACTAACCCTCGTTCAGACGCTATATCTTCTGCTTTCCCATGACGGAAGTATTTGGCCACTAGTCATCGCATTCTCCGCACTGTTACTTTGTCGGGTAGTGATGAATAGCAGTGGTTTTGTGCTGTTTACGCTGTATTGTCGTACTCAGCGTCTTGCCAGGCTGGCACGTGAAATGCGGCTAAAAATCCGTTAAAGAGGTGTTGTGACGTTACCGAAAACTAAGTCGGGTTTTGATAATGGCGAACTCTTTGTAATACGAGGGAATACATGGCTGTCACGGTAAGAGCTTTACGCGCAGATGATTATTCTCAATGGCGTCCCCTGTGGGATGGCTATACCCATTTTTATGACTGCTTCCTCGAGGAGTCTGTGACCGCATCGACATGGGAAAGGGCGTTATCAGATCGTTCACAGATGTTCTGCCGCGTAGTAGAGAAGAACGAAAAGGTCATCGGTTTTGCGATGTGCATTCTGCACGAAGGAACCTGGTCGACAGCGCCCATTTGTTACCTGGAAGATCTGTTTGTCGATGCCACCGAGCGCGGGGCGGGAGCCGGAAAGGCGCTCATTGATGCTCTGATAGAGGAAGGCAAACGGGAAGGGTGGTCAAAACTATACTGGGTCACCCGGGAGAACAATCCGGCGCGTAAACTCTATGATAAATATGGTGAAGCTGACGATTACGTCCGCTATCGCCTCTCCCTGTAAATCTGTAACGCCTGTGTTTGTATCACACTGTATCAGCGCCCGGGATACATACACAGGCTTGCAATAAACCCGCTTTCGCACATATCCGCTATACATTGAGGTGTTGTTATATCCCCGTGAAATGTACTCAACCGGAGATACCAACATGTTCAGCAAACTCGCGTACTCAACCCTCGCACTGACCGTTTCTCTTGGCACGGTGATGTCCTGTCAGGCCGAAGCCACCGGCACAAACTTCGCGTCAGCTTTTGATCATCCACTGCAAATTAACGCCGGCGATCTGAATGTCGGTTATGTCGATATCGGCCCCAAAAATGGTCAACCGGTCATTTTATTACACGGCTGGCCTTACGATATTCACAGCTACGCCGAGGTAGCGCCTGCGCTGGCGGCCAAAGGCTACCGGGTGATTGTGCCTTCTCTGCGCGGCTACGGCACCACGCGCTTCCTGTCTGCAAAAACGCCACGCAACGGCCAGCCTTCGGCGATGGCGAAAGACATTGTTAACCTGATGGACGCTTTGAATATCAAACAGGCGGTGTTCGCGGGATACGACTGGGGTGCCCGTACGGCGGATATCGTTGCGGCGCTTTGGCCAGAGCGCGTTAAATCACTGGTGTCGGTGAGTGGATATCTCATCAGCAGCCAGCAGATTGGCAAACAACCGTTGCCGCCAAAAGCCGAACAGCAGTGGTGGTATCAGTTCTATTTCGCCACCGAGCGTGGTGCTGAAGGCTATGCCAAAAACACGCATGATTTCGCGCGCTTAATCTGGTCGCAGGCATCGCCTGACTGGAAATTTAGCGATGCAGCCTTTAACGCCAGCGCCAAATCCCTTGATAACCCGGATCACGTCGCAGTGACGCTCAGCAACTATCGCTGGCGTTTAGGGCTGGAAAAAGGGGAGCGTAAATACGACAGCTACGAGCAAAAACTGGCGACTTTGCCGAATATTACCGTCCCGACCATTACCATTGAAGGCGGAAATAACGGTGCGCCGCACCCGGCACCGCAGGCCTATGCAGGTAAATTTACCGGTAAATATGAGCACCGCACCTTCGGCGCAACCGTGGGGCACAACCCTCCTCAGGAAGATCCACAGGATTTCGTCAAGGCGGTTATCGACGCGGATAAGCTGTGATATGTGCTATTTTCAATACGTTACCCCTCAGTCAGGAGAGTTCGGTGGAGCATATTGATCATATCCTTGTCGTCGATGACGACAGGGATATTCGTGAACTGATTGTCGACTATCTCATTAAGTCCGGTTATCGCGCGACCGGTGCGGCAAACGGTAAAGAGATGCGTGCCGTGTTGGATAAACAGCATATCGACCTGGTAGTGCTGGATGTCATGATGCCCGGTGATGATGGACTCACCCTGTGCCGACAGCTTCGCAGCGGCAAACACAAAGATTTGCCCATCCTGATGCTGACGGCGCGCAGCGAAGAGACGGACAGGATCCTGGGACTGGAAATGGGGGCGGATGATTACGTTGTGAAGCCGTTTGTCGCCCGTGAGCTACTGGCACGTATCAAAGCAATTTTGCGGCGGTTTCGCACAATGCCGCCCAATTTACAGGTGACCGAGGCAGGACGACTGGTGATGTTTGGTGAATGGCAACTGGATACCGTCGCCCGCCACTTAATTGACCCGGAAGGGGTGATCGTGGCGCTCAGCGGGGCGGAGTATCGCCTGCTGCGCGTATTCCTCGACCATCCTCAACGTGTTCTCTCCCGGGATCAGTTACTCAACCTGACGCAAGGGCGAGACGCCGAACTGTTTGAACGTTCTATCGATTTGCTCGTAAGCCGGGTTCGCCAGCGTCTGAATGAAGATGCACGCACGCCTGCCTATATTAAAACCGTGCGCAGTGAAGGCTATGTTTTTACCATGCCCGTGACAATCAAAGAGGTTAATGAATGACGCTTTGGCCACGCTCACTGCTTGCCCGACTGCTGATCATTGTGCTTGCGGGTCTTTTGCTGGCCAACGCCCTGAGTATGACGCTGGTCATGGTTGAACGAATGCACAGTGCCCGCACGGTGATGCTCGGTAATCTGGAATACGATGTTGCAACCAGCGTGGCCATTTTAGACCGGTTACCCGCCAGTGAACGCGCGGCCTGGCTTCCGCGACTTGAACGGGGTAACTATCGTTATATCCTTGGTGCAGGTGAGCCTGGCGCCGCGCCGACGGATAAGCGTTCGCAGGATGCCATCCGAACGTTAAAAGAGACCCTCGCGGCTGACTATCCGCTCAGTTTTACCGCGGTTCCGGGTTCTGTTTCCCATATTCAGGCACATCTCACATTGCACGATGGCTCGCCGCTGACCATTGACCTGATCCCCCGAATGCCGCCGGTCGCAAGCTGGCTACCTGTTGTTCTCATCCTGCAACTTTTGCTCCTTGCTGCCTGCTCCTGGATCGCGGTACGACAGGTGATACGGCCTTTTTCACAATTTACCCATGCAGTAGATACGCTGGATCCTTCGGCAAATGCCCCCATGAAAGAGAAGGGACCGGTTGAAGTACAACGAGCAGCGCATGCCTTCAATGCAATGCAGGCTCGCATCCAGTCCTATATCAAAGACCGCGCGCAGATCCTTGCCTCCATTTCTCACGATCTCCAGACCCCAATAACACGCATGAAACTGCGTGTCGAAATGGCAGAACAACCTGAGCTTCGCGACAAGCTATTAAATGACCTTGATAACATGTCGCGTCTGGTGCGGGAGGGGATTGCATATGCCCGGTCATCAGAATCACTGGAAGAGACGTCGCTGAAACTGGAGTTGAACGCGTGGGTGAATAGCATAGCGTGCGATTATCAGGACATCGGTAAAAACGTGCAGTTTCAGGCAAGCGAGGCTCGTTTACCCGTTGTTACTCGCCCGCAGGCGCTTCGTCGGGTGATGACTAATTTGCTGGATAACGCTCTGAAATTCGGCGAGCGTGCCGTCATCGCTATAGATGATTCGTCTACCGAAGAGGTGGTCATTCACATCATGGACGGTGGGCCGGGAATACCCGAGGCCGAGCTCGCGGCCGTGTTGCAGCCTTTTTATCGGGTTGAAACATCGCGCAACCGTGACACCGGCGGAACCGGGCTTGGTCTGGCTATTGCCGCGCAGCTCACCGCCCAACTCGAAGGAAAGCTGAAGCTGGTAAACCGCGTAGAGGGAGGGCTCGACGTCTCAATTGCACTGCCTCGACGCTAATTGTACGGCTTTGTATCTCTCAGGGAGACAGATACAGAGCCAGACAAAACCCCAGGTTTTACACATATCCTGAACACATCGGTACGATGAAATAGCCTCACTGCAGCGTTGCAGCATCTGTCATGTGAGGTCACTATGTTTCTGATAATCGCTTTTTTAGGTGGGATGATAAGCCTGCTCAGTCCATGTACGCTCCCGGTTATTCCGCTCCTGTTCGCCGGTTTTCAGGGGCAACGACGACATATTCTGGCGCTCTTTGCGGGGATGATCGTGATGTTCACCCTGGTGGCGATGGCCGTCACCGTCGCCAGCGAGTGGATTGCAGAGGCAACCATTATCGGGCGCTGGGTCGCGCTTGTCATTCTGGCTATCGCCGCGCTGAGCTTAATCTCTCCATCCTTTGCCCGGCGTATTGCGCAGCCTGCCGTCAGCGTGGGAAATGCCCTCAATACCCGGAGCGGGCAAACGCGCGGTATAGCATCGGCTTTTCTGGCCGGACTAGCCGTGGGGTTGCTCTGGTCTCCCTGTGCCGGACCGATTCTGGGCGCCATTTTCAGCATTAATATTGCGGGGAATTCAGCCATTGCGACAGGGGCTCTGCTGGCCGCCTATGGCAGCGGATGCGCGCTGATGCTGGGATTGCTTATTATCGGCGGGCGAAAACTGATGGCACCGCTGAGAGCAAAGTCGGCGCTGATGGAGAGATTACGCCAGGCTGTGGGGGGCGTGATGCTAGCGGCTGTGGCTTTGAATGCAACAGGCGTAACATCCATATTGAAAGGCGCTAACGGCGTTGCCGACTATCTGGAAACATCGTTGCTGAATCTGGCAAAACCAGCAACCACACCGGTGAAGCTTCAGCCAGTCGTGATGGCGGAGCCCAGCAGTCAGTTACCTTCGTTAAGCGGTGGAACAGGGTGGATAAATGGTGACAGTGTCACGTCTGAATCGCTGCGCGGTAAGGTAGTGCTGATCGATTTCTGGACATGGGACTGTATCAACTGCCAGCATACGCTCCCGCATGTGCGTGACTGGGCGACAAAATACCAGTCACAGGGTCTGGTGGTGATTGGGGTTCACACGCCCGAATACCCCTGGGAAAAACCGCTTTCCTCGGTAAAAAATGCGGTGAATAAGTGGCAGTTGCCCTATCGGGTTGTGACCGATAACAACTATCAAATCTGGAATGCTTTCGGCAACCAGTACTGGCCCGCACATTACTATTTTGATGCGAAAGGGCAGTTACGCTACACCTCTTTTGGCGAAGGCAACTATGAACAGCAAGAGAAGGTCATTCAACAGCTGCTCAAAGAAGCCCGCTCATAAGCCATCAGGGTTGACGTTTAGCAACAATAAACAGCCGTGGAAAAGCCAGCAGTATCTGCCCGTTTTCCTGGAGCGGATACTGCTCTACCAGTAGTTCATGGTAGCGTTTCAGAAAATGTTTCTGCTCGCTCTCATTCAGCTCCTGCAGCCAGGGGCGCAAACCGGTGGCGCTGACCCAGTCAATAATGGCCTGGTGAGAGCTCATTTTATGAAAATACGTTGTCCGCCAGATATCTACGTCACAACCGGCTTCTGACAAAATATCAAAATAGGCATGTACGCCGGGCAACGGTTCACGACCACGATCGGGGTAATCTTGCTCCAGCGCCACTTCACGCATCGCCACATGGGTGGGTTCGAGCCAGTTGTCAGGCATCTGGATCGCCAGCACGCCATTTAACATAAGCAAAGAGACAAGGTGAGGCAGGAGATCGTAATGGTCAGGGATCCATTGCAGCGATGCATTAGCGTAAATCAGACTCAGCGGCTGGCCGGGCTTATACTGGCGAATATCGGCTTCAACAAAATGGCAGTCAGGTAACGCCTTGCGTGCTTCTTCCAGCATCGCAGGTGAATTATCAACCCCAGTGATATGTGCCGATGGCCAGCGATGCTGTAACAGGGCAGTACTGTTGCCTGGCCCGCAGCCCAGATCAACGATGGAGGTGACGTCATCCAGTGGAATTCTGGCGAGCAGTTCAGCGGCAGGACGCGTTCGTTCTGCACCATATTGCAGGTAAAGAGAAGGGTTCCAGTCAGCCATAGTCAGATCTCCGTTTTGCCTTTTTTTGCAAGAATAGCACAGGCAGACACCTGCACAGTGGCAGGTGTCATGACTCAGGCAAATTACAAAATGCCTTTCAGTGCAACATGGTAAAGCAGCATGATGGTTTTCCCATCGACAATCTTACCCGTTTCAATGCCCTGTAATGCTTCTTCCAGCGTCATTTCGAGTACATCGATATCTTCGCCCTCAGCCTTGATCCCACCGCCTGAGCTGGTTTTGTCTTTCGGATGGTACTCGGCAAGGTAAAAATAGAGTTTTTCCGTGACGGATCCCGGGCTCATATACGCTTCAAAGATTTTCTGCACGCATGAAACGCTAAACCCGGTTTCTTCTTCCGCTTCTGCTTTAATGCGGCTCTCTGGATCCATGTTATCGAGCAACCCGGCAGCAGCTTCGATCAAATCGTCCTCATGGCCGTTGATAAATACAGGAAAACGGAACTGGCGGGTCAGGATCACCGTCTTTTTCTCACGGTTGTAGAGCAGGATTGTCGCGCCGTTACCCCGGTCATAAACTTCACGGTTTTGCCGCTGCCATTCGCCATCACGGCGCTGCAGGTCAAAGGTATATTTTTTAAGGACATACCAGTTATTTGACAGCGTTTCACTGTCAATAATGCGTACATCTGCACGTTTTGATTGCACGATTGTTCCTCCTTACGTAGAGTAATCATCATAACCAGCATTATCGTGTAACTTCAAGATTAAACATGCAACACCAGGAATCCTAATGCTCACCAGTCAGCGAAAACAATTGATTATTGAAAAGCTCGAAGCCGAAGGGCAGGTTCAGTCGAAAGCACTCAGCATTCTCTTCGATGTCTCTGAAGACACTATACGGCGCGATCTACGTGAGCTGGCGGCAGAAGGGCGTTTACAGCGCGTTCACGGTGGCGCGCTACCGTCATCTTCCGCTATTGCTCCGTTCGCAGAACGTCAATTCGTTAAGATGGATGCGAAAAAAAAGGTGGCTCAAAAAGGTGCACAGCTCATCTCTTCGGGCCAGGTGGTGATCGTTGACGGTGGAACAACGACCGCCGAACTGATTACTTTTTTACCTCCTGACTTGCACATCACCGTGGTAACGCACAGCCCGAGTATCGCTCTGGGACTGGTTAATCATCCTTCTGTCGAGGTGATTCTGATTGGTGGCCGCCTGTATAAACACTCTATTGTTGCGGTCGGCGCGGGGGCCATTGAAGGTATCGAAAATATTCACGCAGATCTGTTCTTTATGGGAGTGACTGGCATCCACCCTGAGGCGGGACTGACGACCGGTGATTTTGAAGAAGCGTGCATCAAACGTGCATTTTCCGGCAGAGCCGCAGAGACGGTTGTCCTGGCCTCACCGGAAAAAATAAACACCGCGTCATCGTTTGTGATTGGCGATGTGTCTCTGGCGAATACCATCGTTATCGATGGCAATACCGATGAGGACTGGATCCGTGCGATATCGGAAAAAGGGGTATCTATCATTGCGTAAGTGAAGGGCTGGTCTATGCTAAAAAAGCGATCGGCCTTGATTTGGCTTTTTGAAAAATAACGATAATTCTCGCGTTTTCGGTGGCGAATATGAACAGGATTGTGCTCGCGCTTTTGACGTGTTTTCTCTTCTCTGTACTTGTGAATTCCCATGCAGCGGAACCTCGTCAGGAGCCCACTGAAAAGGAGCGCGCTCGCACGGTTTATATTTTCCATCAACCGATCGTCATGCTACAGGCAAAGTTCGGTCTTACCACGCCAGAAGAACGGGTGTTACGCATCCGCAATACGCTACGAAATTTCACTGAAGCTGATGTTCGCGAACCGCTAAAGATTGTGTCAGTAAATCGTTATAACCAGCCGGGACGGCTCATCGTGATGAACGGCAAACCGGTGATGCTACTGACAGCAGGCGATCTCGACGAGGGAGACGATCTTACGCTTGACCAGGCGGCGCAGCGCGTACTGGCGCGTATGGAAGCGCAACGCTCAGCCTTGAGCGATCAGTATAACAGCGGCTGGCTGGCGCTATCGGCGGTGAAGACCGTAGCGGGACTGCTGGCACTGGTGCTGTTCTGGTACGGCACATACCGTTCATGGCGCTGGATCAAACGTGTTTATCGCCGGCGTATTTTTGAGAATCGAAGCTGGATACCCCAGCGCTGGCGGCGGTTTATCGGTGCTATCGAAACGCGCCTGTATGCGTTGTTGATGATTTTACTGGGAATTGTCGCACTCTATGTCTGGCTGAGTTGGACCTTCAGCCTGTTCCCCTGGACGCGCGTCTGGGGAGAGTCTCTGGGAGAGTGGTCCGTACGCGTGGTACGCGATATCGCGCTGTCTATTGTCTCAGCGTTACCGGGCCTGTTGATTGTTCTGATCATCTTCCTTATTACCGCCTTCATTTTGAAGTTGTTAAAGATGGTACTCAATCAGGTGGAAGCAGGGCGTTTGCAACTGCCCGGTATCCATCCTGAAACAGTTGGTGCAACCCGCAAGCTGATTTCAGTCGTGGTGTGGCTCTTTGCGCTTTCGGCAGCTTATCCTTTTTTGCCCGGGGCCAATTCACTGGCTTTTAAAGGCATCAGTGTTTTCTTTGGCCTGATGCTCACGCTAGGCTCTGCCGGGGTGATGAACCATGCAATGAGTGGTCTGGTTTTGATTTACTCGCGTGCTCTCCGCAAAGGAGACATGATTCGGGTGGCAGATAACGAGGGGCTGGTAAGTGAAATTGGTATGCTTGCAACCAAAATTATCACCCGTGAAAACTACGTGGTTACCGTGCCGAACGCTGTCGTGGTAAGCGGTAAAATTACCAATTTGAGTGCGCAAAGTACAAACGGTGGCGTTAACCTGACTGTCGGCGTCACCATTGGTTACGACACGCCATGGCGTCAGGTTCATGCAATGTTGGAGCTGGCGGCCAAACGTGCCAAAGGAATCGATCTTTCACAGCCACCGTTGGTGCGACAGTTGAGTCTGATGGATTGGTACATTGCTTATGAATTACAGGTACGACTGCTGCCGGATGTGTCACTGGCAGATGGCCGTAACGAACTGCACAGCAATATTCAGGACGTCTTCAATGAATTTAACGTGCAGATCATGTCTCCGAATTTTGTATTGCAACCGGAAAACAGTGTGATGGTGCCAAAAGAGAACTGGTATAGCGCACCAGCGACGCCACCTGAAAACTGAAAATGATGAACAGCGTCTGGAAGGTACTTTCAGTGGGCTCAATGACCAGGGCAATGACAACAGATAATGTGTAGATTTCCCATGGATTCATATTTGTCTGGCCTGTTTTCAGAGGTCCGCTTTGTAGCTGAATTGAAATGTCCGCCTGTGGGTTATGTTTCAGCTTTTGCCGAAGATGTCCTGTCTCCGGGTCTGGAGTTGCTGCAGGGCTTCCAGCATGTCGTCCTGATTCAGGCTTCGCTGTGATTTCTTTCCGGGTTGTTTCTTTCGGCGGGATGTCTGTCCGTCAAGGGATGGCAGGGCCTGCGAGCGGGTGTTGTCCCGTTTGTCCTGAACCAGCTTAATCATCTCCAGGGCGCGTCCCAGTCGTTTGTTGTCGACTATGGCTCCCTGGTCCAGTTCTCCCAGCCGGTCGTAAGTGATAAAGGGCAGGGAAGTACCACCGGCACGGAGCTCGATAGTGCCATCCGGATACTGCCAGACATCGATGTATTTCCCCTGAAAACGACGGTTTTCTTCGTTATCTTCAAGCAGATAAAGCTTCTTATCATACTGTAAAGTCAGGTTTTTTGAGACCTTGCGCTGTTCACGCCAGGTAAATGTCGCCTGCAGGTTTTCACCGTTCTCCAGCGGGCGATGTACGTCAAAATCGTGACGGGGCAGCTTTGCGAAGCGGCGGTTGTAATCTGCCATAAACTCATCAGCAAAGGCGTTGGCAGCTTCAGGAGTACTGATACCGCGCAACCGCAGCTCCTTGACCAGGCGGTCCTGTAATGTCAGGTGGGCCCGCTCAACGCGGCCCTTGGCTGAACTCGTATTGGCGCAGATACCAGTAATGTTCAGCTCGTTCATTGCACGGCCAAACTGGGTCTGGCCATCGCCGCCGGTAGCCTGTTTGTTGTTGATCCTGAAGACACTGGCCTTGTCGCTGTAGAACGCCAGAGGCTTGCCGTATCGCTCCAGATAACCGCGAGTGGCTTCAAAATAGGTGAAAGTAGACTCAGAACTGACGAACAGAAGCTGCATCAGCCGGCTGGTTGCATCATCGACATAAACAAGGAGCGTACAGGCCGGGCCACGATCCTCGAACCAGCGATGGTCACTGCCATCAATCTGTATCAGCTCACCAGTACAGGCGCGTCGTGGGCGAGGCTGATGTACACGCGGCGGTCGTAGCTTACGGGGGATCCATAAACCGGCCCGGGTCATCAGCTTACGCACAGTCTCTTTAGCAAGGTACAAATCATGAACTTCAGCGAGCTTTTCGCAGGCTAATGTCGGACCAAAATCAGCGTAGCGTTCACGGATGATGTGCAATGCACGCTCAGCGAGGCCTGGCGTCAGTTGCCGGTTACCTGGCTGACCACGACGGCGGTTAACCAGCGACAGCGGTCCGTGTTCACGGTAGCGCTCAAGCAACCGGCGGCAGTGTCTGTCTGAGATCTCCAGCCGGCTGGCAGCAAGGCGCGTTGTCAGGCGTCGGTCAATCACATCCTGAAGGATCCTGAGTCGGTTCACATCGTTCATCGAGAAAAACTCCGTTCCGTATGCCGTCATGAGTCTCATCCTTTGGAAGCTGCGAGCGTTGTGGTGAGACTGTAGCGCGGACATGTCTATTTGGTCAGATACGGACATCTCAATTTAGCTACTACAATATTGGTGCGCATAATGTATATTATGTTAAATATGGTGGGTTTGCTCTTAAGTTCATGAGTCCCTCTCTTTCAGGAACTTACCGATGAATCAGTCAGTTGCCAAAGTTTAGTTGTGGACTTACGATGACTTCATAACGCAAAAATTACGGGGCATCCGCTAAGTTCATGGCATATACCATCTTACATTTATCGAGGAACAACCAGAGAACTCATCTCATAGTTGATGATGTGACTACCCTACCGGTCATGTTCGCCACAATTTATGGAATGAATGAACTGAGCAAGAAAAGCCTAGGGACTCAAGAAAACATTTTGTGTTCGCTGCGTTTCTTTTACGTCTATTACTATAAGAAGCATAAACAAACATTTGACTACGATTTCTATCGGTCTTGACCTGCCCCCAGGATTAGATACAACCTTCAGTTAGTAATGTCGGTTGGTTTTTCTTCATATTTCCTGTTTCGCCAGTCCGTTGCGAATTCAGCTGGTGTCTGGTAATCCAGCGATGAATGGGGAC
>NZ_JAFBJM010000007.1:0-169364 GCF_016809815.1 Enterobacter sp. E1
CGCGGTGGTCCCACCTGACCCCATGCCGAACTCAGAAGTGAAACGCCGTAGCGCCGATGGTAGTGTGGGGTCTCCCCATGTGAGAGTAGGGAACTGCCAGGCATCAATCAGGAAGAACCCCGTACCGCAAGGTACGGGGTTTTTTGCTTTTTGCGTCAAAAATGTCAGGTAGTGACTTTGCCCTGCCTTCAGTAGCGCCCATAGAACATGGTAAGGCCAGCCACTTGGTTTCTTTGAAAGATGATTTAAGCGGTGGAAACAACATTTGAGGTTTGATAAACGCAGAAAAGCAAAAACCCAGCCATAGGCTGGGTTCTTTAAATAGTGGTGCCCGGACTCGGAATCGAACCAAGGACACGGGGATTTTCAATCCCCTGCTCTACCGACTGAGCTATCCGGGCAACGGAGCGCATTAAACCGCAATCAGGCCTTATCGTCAACATTATTTCAGGAAAAGCTGTTCAACTGCTTAAGTTTGCGGCAATCTGACGGTTTACGCGCCGAATCAGCCCAATTTAGCCGATTCGTTTACGTCAATGCTCCGCCCATACGGCATTGAGCAAAGCGCAGAATGTCTTCAGCCAGGCGATGTGCCGTATCGACATCAGCCTGGCTACGGTTTACCAGCATGCGGCTCAGACAACCCTCCAGCACGAGCTCCATCTGCTTAGCCACCATTGCCGGGTCATCCACTTCCAGTGTGGTCAGCAGTTCGTGGGTGAAGTCATGCGCCGCCCGTTTTTGCTGATCCGCCAACTGATGGATAGGATGGCCAGGGTCAGGATAGAACGTACAGGCTGCAATAAACAGGCAGCCCGGATAACGGTTGTTACTGACACATTCGGTCAGGGCGGTATAGCGCGCCAGCAGCTTTTGTTCCGCTGTCAGTTCTTCGTTCAGCATCAGTTGCCTGCGCCAGACATCAACCTGCTGGCTGAGATAGCGCAGAGCATCATAAAGCAGAGCCTCTTTATCCGGCCAGAAGCGCTTAAGCTCATCCAGAGGGTAATCGATACGGTCGGCTACCATCTCAAGCGTGGTGCTGGCGATCCCTTGAATCTCAAGTAATTGCAGGGCTTGTCCCAGTACGTCTTCACGTTGCACGGTTTTCTCCTCCGCTATTCCCAACGGTTTGTCCCGTCTAAAGTGTTGTTTACGGTTGGCGATCGCGCAAATGTGTGCTGAAAGCAGCCGCATCCATAAACCCGGTTACGCGCTGTTCCGGCTGCTCTTTCCCCTGTTCATTGAAGAACAAAATGGTTGGCAGACCGAGAACATTAAGTTGTTTCAGCAGGGCCTTGTCCTGTGCACTGTTGGCTGTAACGTTCACCTGGAGGAGAACAGTCTCTTTCAGGGCGCTTTGCACCTGTGGATCGCTAAAGGTGTATTTTTCGAACTCTTTACAGGCGACACACCAGTCAGCATAGAGATCGAGCATCACCGGTTTACCTTTTGCCTCTGCCAGGGCGCTGTTGAGTTCATCCACGTTTTTAATTTGGGTGAAGTTCAGATGCGCTTGTGTCTGACCCACCGGTGTGCCGAACGCCCAGTCCTGCAGAGGGCGTATGCTCACCAGCGCGGCAGCCAGCAGCAGGATTTGCACCAGGCGCATCCATGGCTGTTTCGCCCCCAGGCTGACGAGAAATGCCCAGGCAAAGAATGCTACGCCGAGCATCGCCCATAGGCGCAAGCCCCAGACGTCGCCAATGATACGCTCAAGGAGGAATACCGGCAGCGCGAGGATGACAAAGCCAAACGCGGTTTTCACCGTTTCCATCCACGGACCACTCTTAGGCAGCAGACGATTACCAAATACTGTTACCAGAATGAGCGGTAGACCCATCCCTAAAGCATAAAGGTACAACGTACCCCCGCCGAGCCACATATTGCCGCTCTGGGCGATGTAGAGCAGGATGGCGCTCAGTGGGGCCGTAGTACACGGGGAACAAATAAGACCGGCAATCGCCCCCATCGCAAACACGCCGCCTGCAGAGCCCCCCTGCTGACGGTTACTCATCAGCGTTAAGCGGGTTTGCAAAGCCGACGGTAACTGCAGAGTAAACAGGCCGAACATCGACAGTGCCAGCAGGATGAAGATCACCGACAAGCCAATAAGAACGTAAGGATGCTGCAGTGCTGCCTGGAACTGTAATCCGGCAGCGGCGACCACAAGGCCGAGCGCCGTATAGGTAAGCGCCATACCCTGCACGTAAATAAAGGCCAGAAGCAGCGCGCGGGCGGTGGAAAGGCGTTTCTTACCGCCCAGCACGATGCCAGAGATGAGCGGATACATCGGCAGCACGCAGGGGGTAAAAGCAATGCCAATGCCAATCAGTAAGGCCCACAGTGCGGAGAACGGAAGGTCAGCGGGAGCTTCACGCTTCTCGCCCGAAGGAAGAGGGGTAACCGTGGTTGACGCTTTCACTTCACTGAGTGGAACCACCTTCGTTTCAGGGGGATAACAGAACCCGGCATCCGCACACCCCTGATAGGTCACCGTCAGCGTGGCGCCTTTATCGGCCTGATTCACCGTAACAGGCACGCTCAGGCGCTGGCGATAGATTTCACTTTTGCCGTAAAACTCATCCTTATGCCACTCGCCTGGGGGCATCTGTAAAGCGCCCACGTTTGCCTGAGCTGGCGTGATGCTTACCTGCTTGCGGTAGAGGTAATACCCCTCTTTGACCTGCCAGTTGAGATTTAGGTCGTGCTGATTTTGCTGAAAATCGAAAATGAACGCCTGGTCGGCAGGGATAAAATTCGAACGGCCGGGTGCGTCAAACAACCCGGCAAATACTGACGTGCTGCACAGCAGCAGGATCAGCGTAAGGAAGCGTTGAGCCATGAGAGATAGTCGTTATCGCCGTGGACTACTGGCAACACCAGCAGCTCTGGGGTTTGGTAAGGATGATGAGATTTGAGGCAGTCCAGGAGTGCCTGCTGGTTCGCCTGATTCGTTTTTAACAGCATCTGGACTTCGTACTCCTGCTCCAGTTTACCTTCCCAGCAGTAAAGGGAGGTGGCTCCGGGGAGGAGCGTCACGCAGGCAGCCAGCTTTTCGGCCAGCACTTTGGCGGCGAGATCCTGGGCAGAGGCTTCATCAGGGGCGGTGCACAATACGACAACAGCATCAGGCGTGTTCACAAGTCGACCTCCTCATCACGAAAGTCTTCACTATATCACGCGAGGCGATTGGTCATTAATGAATCGGGCCGCAGAGCGGCCCGATTTTAACTATTTTTACAACAACGCATGGTTTACAGCACGATGCCGCCGATGATAAATCCGAGGATCACGCACAACGTAATGGCGACCACACCCGGGATCAGGAACGCATGGTTAAACACGTATTTACCGATACGGGTTGAGCCGGTGTCGTCCATCTCCACTGCGGCCAGCAGAGTTGGATAGGTTGGAAGAACAAACAGAGCAGAAACCGCCGCAAACGAAGCGATTGCCGTCAGTGGCGTTACGCCCAGCATCAGGGCCGCAGGCATCAGTGCTTTGGTGGTCGCCGCCTGAGAGTAAAGCAGGGTAGCGGCGAAGAACAGGACTACCGCCAACAGCCATGGGTAGTTGTGCAGCAGGTCACCCGCAACGGTCTGAATGTCGCTGATGTGTGCTTTCACGAAGGTATCACCGAGCCATGCAACGCCCAGTACGCAGACACAGGCGCTCATACCGGATTTAAAGGTGCTGGCGTTCAGCACTTCGCTGGTGTCAATTTTGCAGGTGATGCTAATCAGCGTAGCGATGGTCAACATGAACACCACAATCGCTTCGTTACGCGGCAGCACCGGGTTCTGGATCAAGCCCACCGTGTCACTGATGGCGGTCGCGTAGAACATGACTGCGACGATACCGATCAGGAACAGCAATACCGAGCGTTTTGCATGCGGTTTCAGTTCGAAGACCTGGCTACCACGCAGTTTCACTTCACCCTTAGCCAGACGTTCCTGATACACCGGATCGTCTTTCAGTTCGGCGCCAAGGAAGTTACACAGTACGGCAGTAATCATCACCGCAATCAGCGTCACTGGAATACAGATCGCCAGCAGCGTCAGGTAACTCACGCCCATCGGTTCAAGAATACCGGCGAAGAAGACTACGGCAGCGGAAATTGGCGACGCGGTGATTGCAATCTGCGACGCAACTACCGCAATGGAGAGCGGACGAGAAGGACGAATACCTTGCTCTTTCGCCACTTCGGTAATCACCGGCAACGTAGAGAATGCGGTGTGTCCGGTTCCCGCGAGAATGGTCATAAACCAGGTCACCAGTGGGGCAAGGAAGGTGATGTATTTTGGATGGCGGCGCAGCATACGCTCCGCCAGACTCACCAGGTAGTCCATACCGCCTGCCACCTGCATCGCTGCGATAGCGGCAATAACTGCCATGATGATTTCGATAACGTCAAAAGGTATTGCACCGGGTTTGATCTGAAAGATAAGGGTAAGAACGAGCACCCCGAGACCGCCGGCAAAACCGATGCCGATACCCCCGAGTCTTGCTCCCAAATAAATCGCCAACAAGACGATGACGAGTTCTGCTCCAAACATAAGGACCTGCCTTGCTTATTAACAAGTTGATATTGAATTGTTGTATTTTGGTAACGCTTATAAAGAAAAAAGGCACGTCACAAGTGACGTGCCTTAAGAAGCCTAGCCTGAACGGTTACTGTTCGCTTTCATCGGTATATCGTTTCGCTTTATATGCCGGGTGCATCAGGTTTTGGGCCGAGAAAATATCGTCCAGCTCGGCTTCGGTCAACAGTCCGCGTTCCAGCACCACTTCACGTACGCTCTTACCGGTTTCGGCGCAAATCTTACCGACGATGTCACCGTTGTGGTGGCCGATGAACGGGTTGAGGTAGGTGACGATCCCGATGGAGTTATAGACATAACCTTCACAGACTTCTTTATTCGCTGTGATGCCGTTAATGCATTTTTCCAGCAGGTTGTAGCAGGCGTTGGTCAGGATGTGGATGGATTCAAACATCGCCTGGCCAATCACTGGTTCCATCACGTTCAGCTGCAACTGACCCGCTTCAGAGGCCATGGTCACGGTCGTGTCGTTACCGATGACTTTGAAGCAGACCTGGTTCACCACTTCTGGTACAACCGGGTTCACTTTGGCTGGCATGATGGACGAGCCCGCCTGCAGTTCTGGCAGGTTGATTTCGTTCAGACCCGCACGCGGACCAGAGGAGAGCAGGCGCAGGTCGTTACAGATTTTGGACAGTTTCACCGCCAGACGTTTTAGGGCGCTGTGTACCATCACGTAAGCGCCGCAGTCGGAGGTCGCTTCAATCAGGTCTTCTGCAGGGACAACCGGCAGGTTAGAGACTTCAGCCAGTTTCTGTACCGCCAGTTGCTGATAGCCATCCGGGGTGTTCAAACGTGTACCGATGGCGGTTGCGCCCAGGTTCACTTCAAGCAGCAACTCGGAGGTGCGCAGCAGGTTTTTCGTTTCTTCGTTGAGCAGCACGTTAAACGCGTGGAATTCCTGGCCGAGGGTCATTGGCACTGCGTCCTGTAATTGGGTACGACCCATTTTCAGGATATCCTGGAACTCAACCGCTTTACGCTGGAAGCCATCGCCCAGTTGGTTAATTGCGTCCACCAGTTTCACTACAGAGGCATACACCGCGATACGGAAACCGGTAGGGTAGGCGTCGTTGGTGGACTGGCATTTATTAACGTGGTCGTTCGGGTTCAGGTACTGGTATTCACCTTTCTGGTGACCCATCAGCTCCAGGCCAATGTTTGCCAGTACTTCGTTGGTATTCATGTTGACAGAAGTGCCCGCGCCGCCCTGATAGACGTCAACCGGGAACTGGTCCATGCATTTGCCGTTGTTCAGCACTTCATCGCAGGCCGCGATAATCGCATTTGCCGCGCTTTTAGGAATGGTTTGCAGCTCTTTGTTGGCCAGCGCTGCGGCTTTTTTCACCATCACCATGCCACGGACAAATTCAGGGATGTCGCTGATTTTGCTGTTGCTGATGTAGAAGTTTTCAATCGCTCTCAGAGTGTGGACACCGTAGTAGGCATCCGCTGGAACTTCCCTGGTACCCAACAAGTCTTCTTCGATACGAATGTTGTTTAACATGTGAACCTTCTTTTCAAGCTGCCGATGGATTGTACTAAACACACAGTATTAATGTGGTTTTGAATATTTTCTGACCGACGATTATTCCCTCAATCAGCCAGATGCTCGAGATCATATGCTGATGATAGCGAATTGCCGTAAGCTGGATCACTTATTATCGAGCCGATTCCATGATAATTATTAATCTGTGAAATGAGTCACCGCTTTAATATTTCCAAAAAAAATATCCGTGCAAACTGATTGAAATTTCGCTAACCGTCACCATCTCATACAAACGCGCGTCGCGAACACATTCAGACAGGGGCCCAACGGCACCTGCCACACAGGAGATGCCAGTGCGCTGGATACCGTTTATTGCTTTCTTTCTCTATGTTTACATTGAGATTTCCATTTTCATCCAGGTTGCCCATGTGCTGGGCGTCCTGCTGACGCTGATTCTGGTGATTTTCACCTCTGTCATCGGCATGTCGCTGGTGCGTAATCAGGGTTTCAAAAATTTCCTGATAATGCAGCAGAAGATGGCTGCTGGTGAAAGCCCGGCCGCGGAGATGATCAAAAGCGTGTCTCTGATTATTGCGGGTCTGCTGCTGATTCTGCCGGGGTTCTTCACCGACTTCCTCGGCCTTTTATTGCTTCTGCCACCGGTGCAAAAGCACCTGACCATGAAGCTGCTGCCGCATCTGCGCTTTAGCCGTATGCCGGGCGGTGGGTTCAGCACCGGCCCGGGTGATACGTTTGAAGGGGAGTATCAGCGTAAGGATGAACAGCACGACCGTTTAGACCATAAAGACGATCGGTAATTTTGTTGCCCGGTAGCTTCGCTTACCGGGCACTACAGGCACGCATCGCGCTTCGGTAAAAACACCCACAGCACCGTCAGCATGATAATGGCGTACAGACTCTTCCATCCCACCATCGCCAGTAGTAACAGGCAAAGCACGCCTCCGATGACCGCCAGTACTTTGTAGCGACCTTTCAGCAGCCGACAACCCGACAGCATGCACAGCAGATAGATCATAATGAAAATGCCGTTGGCGTAGACGATCAGCGCATCCAGATTGATATTCAGGGCGTAAATACACAGCGTACTCAGCACGCAACAACCCAGCACGGCATTCAGAGCAGTTAATGGAAGCTGGCGTTTTGACAGACGCGCGAGACGGCTTTCAGGCTTGTACAACGCTTGCGACCACACCAGGCGGGCAAAACTCTGAATGTAGATATTGAGGCTGGCAAAACAGGCGAGATAACCAATCACGCAGGCCACCCAAAGGGCTTTCACCCCAAACAATTGCACCACAATGCCTGGTAGCGAGGCGGCAGCCGCTTTATCCGCCCCGAATGCGTTAAAGTGCAGCACAAGCACGGTACACGCCCAATAGACCGTTCCCGCCAACAACAGACCAATCATCAGCGCGCGCGGGAAATCGCGTTCAGGTTGCGTAAACTCGGAAGCCAGATGGGCGAACGCTTCAAGTCCAACAAAGCACCAGAACATGACGGAAAGCGCAGCGAAAAGCTGCGAATGGTCGACATCCTTGAGTGCCGGGAAGGGAATTTCCGCTACGGTGAGATCTCCTGCCCACCAGATAGCGACAATCAGTGCGACGATAAGGATTGCGACCAGCGTTTGCAGATTGGCACTGGAACTGGCTCCGCGCGAACCGACCCACCAGACAATCGCCAGCGTACCTAGTTCGGCTAACAGCAACTGCTCATTATGCCAACCAAACAGCGCCTGGCCAAAGCCGGTCGCAATATGAAGCGCCGCAGGCAGGCCAACCGGAATGACGGAGAGAAACAGCCAGCCGGTAACACGCTGCAACCGCGGGCCAAAGGCCAGCCCGACAAAATGCGCCACGCCGCCTGCGCTGGGAAAATGCCGCCCCAGGATGGCAAACACAATGGCTATTGGGAAAACCAGCACAATCAGTACCGGCCACGCCCACAGGCTGTTATTTCCGGCAACCATCGCCGCCAGTGCGGGTACGGCAAACACGCCCGTCCCTAACAAGGAGGTTGAGAGCAGGCCAACGCCTTGCGCCAGCCCCAACTCCTGCTTGAGTCCACTCATTGACATCGCCCTGCCAGTACTAAAAGAGAGGCGATGGTAACACTTTCGCAAATTTTTTTTTCAACTCCCCCTTGAAGGGGGAAAAAGCTATCCCCATCTCTCAGGGCACTAGTCGGAAAACCGCATGCGGGCCGGCGTCATCCATAACTGATAATGACTTTCTCAAAGGAGAGCTATCAATGAGTATTCGTCCGTTACATGATCGTGTGATCGTCAAACGTAAAGAAGTTGAAACCAAGTCTGCTGGCGGTATCGTTCTGACCGGTTCTGCAGCAGCCAAATCAACGCGTGGCGAAATCATCGCTGTCGGTAAGGGCCGCATCCTGGAAAACGGAACTGTGCAGCCACTGGACGTTAAAGTTGGTGACATCGTAATTTTCAACGATGGCTACGGCGTGAAATCCGAGAAGATCGACAATGAAGAAGTGTTGATCATGTCCGAGAGCGACATTCTGGCAATTGTTGAAGCGTAATTTACGCACGAGAATTTGAGGAAATAAGAACATGGCAGCTAAAGACGTAAAATTCGGTAACGACGCTCGTGTAAAAATGCTCCGCGGCGTAAACGTACTGGCAGATGCAGTTAAAGTAACTCTGGGCCCGAAAGGCCGTAACGTAGTGCTGGATAAATCCTTCGGCGCGCCAACCATCACCAAAGATGGTGTTTCTGTAGCACGTGAAATCGAACTGGAAGACAAGTTCGAAAACATGGGTGCGCAGATGGTGAAAGAAGTTGCCTCTAAAGCGAACGACGCTGCAGGCGACGGTACCACCACCGCGACCGTACTGGCGCAGGCTATCATCACCGAAGGTCTGAAAGCCGTTGCTGCGGGCATGAACCCAATGGATCTGAAACGTGGTATCGACAAAGCTGTCGCTTCCGCTGTTGAAGAACTGAAAGCGCTGTCCGTACCGTGCTCTGACTCTAAAGCCATTGCTCAGGTTGGTACCATCTCCGCTAACTCCGACGAAACCGTAGGTAAACTGATCGCTGAAGCGATGGACAAAGTCGGTAAAGAAGGCGTGATCACCGTTGAAGACGGTACCGGTCTGGAAGACGAACTGGACGTGGTTGAAGGTATGCAGTTCGACCGCGGTTACCTGTCCCCATACTTCATCAACAAGCCAGAGACTGGTGCTGTTGAACTGGAAAGCCCGTTCATCCTGCTGGCTGACAAGAAAATCTCCAACATCCGCGAAATGCTGCCAGTGCTGGAAGCCGTTGCGAAAGCAGGCAAACCGCTGGTTATCATCGCTGAAGACGTTGAAGGCGAAGCGCTGGCGACCCTGGTGGTTAACACCATGCGTGGTATCGTGAAAGTGGCTGCGGTGAAAGCACCTGGCTTCGGCGATCGCCGTAAAGCGATGCTTCAGGATATCGCTACTCTGACTGGCGGTACCGTTATCTCTGAAGAGATCGGTATGGAGCTGGAAAAAGCGACCCTGGAAGACCTCGGCCAGGCTAAACGTGTTGTGATCAACAAAGACACCACCACCATCATTGATGGCGTAGGTGAAGAAGCCGCTATTCAGGGCCGCGTTGGTCAGATCCGTAAGCAGATCGAAGAAGCCACCTCTGATTACGACCGTGAAAAACTGCAGGAGCGCGTAGCGAAACTGGCAGGCGGTGTTGCCGTAATCAAAGTGGGCGCAGCGACCGAAGTTGAAATGAAAGAGAAGAAAGCACGCGTTGACGATGCCCTGCACGCGACCCGTGCTGCGGTAGAAGAAGGCGTGGTTGCTGGTGGTGGTGTTGCGCTGGTGCGCGTTGCCGCTAAACTGGCTGGCCTGACTGCGCAGAACGAAGATCAGAACGTGGGTATCAAAGTTGCACTGCGTGCAATGGAAGCACCTCTGCGTCAGATCGTATCCAACGCCGGTGAAGAGCCATCTGTGGTTGCGAACAACGTGAAAGCGGGCGAAGGTAACTACGGTTACAACGCAGCGACTGAAGAATACGGCAACATGATCGACTTCGGTATCCTGGACCCAACTAAAGTGACCCGTTCTGCTCTGCAGTACGCGGCATCTGTTGCTGGCCTGATGATCACTACCGAGTGCATGGTGACCGACATGCCTAAAGGCGACGCACCTGACTTAGGTGCTGCTGGTATGGGCGGCATGGGCGGTATGGGCGGCATGATGTAATCGTGCGTTCTACGTCGTAGAATGTGAAAAACCCCCGGGCAGAAATGCTCGGGGGTTTTTCTTTTGGTCATCTTTTAGGTATAAGGTTTACACACGGACAACTACTGTCCAGCTTATTGAAAACGAGGAATAACATGCGCGTAAAAGTCTGTGCAGGGATCGTAGGAGCAGCATTGCTGCTGGCGGGTTGTAGCTCCAGCAATGAACTGTCGGCAGCGGGCCAGGGCGTTCGCTTTGTGGAAGATAAGCCTGGCAGTGAATGTCAGCTGTTAGGCACCGCAACCGGTGAGCAAAGCAACTGGATGTCAGGTCAGCATGGCGAGGAAGGTGGTTCTATGCGCGGTGCGGCGAATGCCCTGCGTAACCAGGCTGCGGCCATGGGTGGGAACGTGATTTACGGCGTAAGCAGCCCAACGCAGAGTATGCTGTCCAGCTTCGTGCCGACCGCCAGCCAGATGAATGGCCAGGTCTACAAGTGCCCGAACTGATTGCCTTTTCCCTCTCCCGTTGGGAGAGGGTTAGGGTGAGGGGAATTAGTGTTGCCGCAACTGTAAATCCAGCGGCGTCTTGCTTGGCTCACCGCCAATCTCACGTGCCAGTTTCGGCACCATATAGCCTGAAACCAGCGTTAACAGTTCGCGCATAATCTGCCGGGCTTCTTCATCCGTTACCATGAAATGTGCCGCACCCTGAACGCGATCCAGCACGTGCAGGTAATAGGGCATTACTCCGGCATCAAACAGGGCATTGCTCAGGTCAGCCAGCACGTGGGCGCTATCATTCACGCCACGCAGCAGCACGCTCTGGTTTAGCAGCGTCACGCCCGCTTTACGCAGACGCGCCATCGCCGCGCGAAAATCATCGCCAATTTCGTTCGCGTGGTTAATGTGGTTCACCAGCAGCACCTGCAGTCGAGACTGCTCCAGGCGCGACACCAGGCCGTCAGTGATACGCGCCGGAATGACAATCGGTAAACGGCTGTGAATGCGCAGACGCTTAATGTGCGGGATGGCTTCAAGCTGAGTCAGCAGCCAGTCCAGCTCGTGATCTTTCGCCATCAGCGGATCGCCACCGGAAAAAATAATCTCGTCCAGCTCCGGATGGGCGGCAATATAGTCCAGCGCGACCTGCCAGTTGCGTTTATTGCCCTGATTTTCCGCATACGGGAAGTGCCGACGGAAGCAATAACGACAATTTACCGCGCAGCCACCTTTTACCAGCAGCAGGGCTCGGTTGAGATACTTATGCAGTAAACCTGGCACCACACTGTTCTGCTCTTCCAGAGGATCGGTGCTATAACCCGGCGCGGTGACAAATTCATTCTGCGAAGTAAGTGTTTGTTTTAAAAGTGGATCGTCGGGGTTGCCTTTCTCCATCCGTGCCACAAACGCACGGGGAACGCGCAGGGCGAAAAGGCGCTTTGCCTCGCGTCCTGCAAGCAACTCTGGGTGCTGATCGAGGTCTAAAAGACGCAGCAATTCATCAGGACTGGTGATTACATCGGCAAGTTGCGATAACCAATCTTCTCTGGACGGGGTGTTTAGGGTTACAATATGCGCCATTTTGTGGCTTAGCTACCAGTTAACAAATTTAGAGGGCCTTATGGCAACGTACTATAGCAACGATTTTCGTGCTGGTCTTAAAATCATGATGGACGGCGAACCGTACGCGGTTGAAGCCAGCGAATTCGTTAAACCAGGTAAAGGCCAGGCATTCGCACGCGTTAAGCTGCGCCGTCTGCTGACCGGTACCCGTGTTGAGAAAACCTTCAAGTCTACTGATTCCGCTGAAGGCGCTGATGTTGTTGATATGAACCTGACCTATCTGTACAACGACGGTGAGTTCTATCATTTCATGAACAACTCTACTTTCGAACAGCTGTCTGCTGATGAGAAAGCGGTAGGTGACAGCGCGAAATGGCTGCTGGATCAGGCCGAGTGCATCGTGACCCTGTGGAATGGCCAGCCTATCGCTGTGACCCCACCTAACTTCGTTGAGCTGGAAATCGTTGAAACCGATCCAGGTCTGAAAGGCGACACCGCAGGTACCGGTGGTAAGCCAGCCAAACTGTCTACCGGCGCAGTGGTTAAAGTTCCACTGTTCGTACAGACTGGCGAAGTGATCAAAGTGGATACCCGCTCCGGCGAATACGTATCCCGCGTGAAGTAATTTACGTTATGATTGAAGGCGCAGCGCCCGCTGCGCCTGATTTTTACAGGCAGGGATGATGAAACGTACCGTTAAAATTCTGCTTCTGTTAGCGCTTTCCAGCGCATTACTCTCCGGCTGTAACACCACGCGTGGAATGGGACAAGATATCCAGGATCTCGGCCATATCATTTCTCACGCCGCCAGCTAAGTTCGTCTAATTTTCCTAAAAATGCTTCCTTTTCCGTCAGCCGACGGGATCTTGTCTATTCTTAAGTTGCTATACACAAAACAACTTTGGCTATAAAAGGAAGATATTATGGTTAAGAAGACAATTGCAGCGATCTTTTCAGTCCTGGTACTTTCTTCGGTGTTAACGGCCTGTAATACCACGCGTGGCGTCGGTCAGGATATTTCTGAAGGTGGTAGCGCAATCTCTGGTGCGGCAACAAAAGCCCAGCAGTAATTAACAAACGGTACGGGACCTGATGGGTTTCGTACCGTCAGCTTTCTGATTCCTGCAAGGATAAAAACGGTGAAAAACGCGTATCCATATGCAGTTTCATGCGGATATTTCGTTTATAGGTATAGACCGTTTTCCCGTTGATACTCAGGTGAGCGGCAATTTTCTGATTGCTCGCACCGTCCATCCACAATGTCAGCACTTTCTCTTCCTGCCGGGTCAGCAAGGGGGCCGCCGTCGTCGGCCTGTCAGCGCTTGCGCGCGAGACTAATGCGTCGTTGATAACCGTTGCGACTTCTTCGAGGCTGGCGTTTTTCAACAATGACGACCAAACCGGGAACTGCCCGAGCCAGTCCGTCATGCTGTTGTCTTCTCCCGATTGCAGCAAGATAAAAGGCAATTTTTCACTGGCGTTAAGTAGGGTAGAGAGCTGTTGGAAATGGTGAATATCCTGCCTGAAGCCGTACAGGTCAGCGATAACCAGATTGGGTTTCCATTGCAGAATGTGCTCTCTGGCAAGAAATAGATTATTCAGCCCGGTCACAACGTAGTGCCCAGGGAACAAACCGGAGTGATTGAGCCATGCTTCAAACCCTGCGCGGGTGAAGTGACAACGGTCAATCAATAGAATTTTGAACATATTTTATTCGCAGTCGGCTAGTGGTTTGGCTTCCTGCCATCAGAAAGCACATCATCATAGAGAAGTCAGATGAGTGGTAAATGCTTGAACTCCGCGCCATACTGCGGCTATTTCTTGCCTTAACGTGTTCAGCAGAAAGGGATTGAAAAAAAATCGCACGCTAAGCAAAATAAAGGGCGTAATCTTTGCCTTACGGGACGACCCGTAAGCGTATCTTTCACCGGGGACGGCCCCAACTTACCTGTAAGTTAAGGAGCCTGAAATGTCCTGGATCGTTCTTTTAATTGCCGGCCTGCTCGAAGTGGTATGGGCGATTGGTCTCAAGTACACCCACGGATTTACCCGTCTGACGCCCAGCGTCATTACCGTTACCGCGATGATAGTCAGTATCGTCCTGTTGTCGTGGGCGATGCGTTCTTTGCCTGTGGGAACGGCTTATGCTGTCTGGACAGGCATCGGCGCCGTAGGCGCTGCCATCACGGGCATTCTGCTGCTGGGAGAGTCAGCGAGCCTGGCACGTATCGCCAGCCTCGCTCTGATCGTGGCCGGTATCATTGGGTTGAAACTCAGCACGCATTAATGGGGTTGTTCTACCCAGATGAGTTTTGACACATCAAACCCCTGCCGGGTCGCAACATCCAGCATCTGCTGTTTCATCTCAGACGAGATGGTTGGCGTGCGGGAGAGTATCCACAGGTAGTTGCGATCCGGCCCGCAAACCAGCGCATGGCGGTACTCTTTGTCGAGTGCTATCACGTTGTAGCCGCCATAGAAGGGGCCAAAGAAGGAGACTTTGAGCGCGGCCCTCCGTGGATCGCCAGTGAAGTATGCTTTTCCTGTCGACTGCTGCCACATCTCCCGGTCGGGATTATAGCCCCTGTTGATCACCTGAATACCGCCATCATCCATCGGACTGTAATTCGCAGTGACTTTCTCTAAGCCCCGTTCAAACCGATGGTCCAGGCGGGCGATTTCATACCATGTTCCGAGGAAGCGTTGTGCATCGAAAGGCGTGACAACGGTAACGCCAGAAGGTGGGGTAGGGGAACTACAGGCAACCACTAAAAACGCGGCTGTCACCGCGGCGATAACAGGCAGAATGCGCATAGGAGTTTCCTTACTGTTTTTTTGTTAAGTGTAGATGACGGCAAGGAAAATGCGGGGTGTTTTGCCGGGTAAGCAGAGTCGCCACCCGGCAATGTTTTACTTCAGCGCGTCGAGGATACGATATGCCGCCTCAACTCTCGCCGGGTTCGGGTAGCTTTTATTCGCTAGCATCACAATGCCAAGCTGCTTTTCTGGAATAAACGCCACATAGCTACCAAACCCGCCAGTAGAGCCCGTTTTATGCACCCAGGACGCTTTTACCGGAGGGGCCGTGGGATTCACTTCTACCGCAGGCAACGGTGCCAGGGCAACCTTATTATCACTACCCTCGACCACGGTTTTGGCTTCTACCGGCCAGTTCAGCATCTCCCAGCCTAACCCTTGATACATGGCACCTACGCGCCAGTATCGGGATTGCGCAAGGGCGATACCTTGCTTCAGAGAGGTATCCTGCAGAGTATCGGGAGACATGTTCGCCATCACCCAGCTCGCCATATCTTTGACGTTGGTTTTCACACCATAGGCTTCGGCATCCAGCATGCCCGGCGAAACGTGGACGGCTTTACCGTCACGGTATCCCCAGGCGTAATGCTCTCGTTCAGATTCCGGAACGTTAATCCACGTATGGTCCAGCTTGAGCGGCTTAAAGACCCGCATCGTTATGGCCTGCTCATAGTTCATACCGGAAGGTTTAACCGCAAGGGCGCCAAAAAGACCAATACTGGCGTTCGCATAAAGACGCGTGGTTCCCGGCTTCCACTCTGGCTGCCAGTCCTGATAGAAGCGCAGCAGAGAGGCGTTATCGGTCACCTCATCCGGTACCTGTAATGGCAGACCACCCGCAGTATAGGTAGCCAGATCCAGCATGCGAATTCCCTGCCACTGCTTGCCTGTCAGCTCAGGCCAGTATTTTGTTACCGGATCGCTCAGCGAAATTTCACCGCGAGCAATGGCATCGCCACCCAGGACGCCGGTGAAGGTTTTACTTATAGAACCCAGCTCGAACAACGTTTGCGGGGTAACAGGTTTGTTCGCCGCGATATCGGCTTTGCCGAAGGTAAAGTAGTGCGGCTGACCCTGATAAATTACGGCGACCGCCATCCCCGGGATGGTCTGCGCTTTCATCAGAGGGGTAACGGTACGTTTCACCACATCAGCCAGCTGTTTTTCTGACATCGGTGCAGCAAAGACGGAGCAGGAGGTGCTGAGTAACAGGGCGCAGCAAAGGGATTTTTTCATCATCAGTTATCTTCCGTAATAGCAGGTCAAAGGAGTGTCCGGGCCCGTCAGACAGCTGTAGTCTGTGGGATTTGACTGTCGCTGACAAACGGTTAAATTTAGCATTAGCTGTTAATTTTTCTAACGGATGGGCCGATGACTCGCAGCTATCTCCCGCTTAATTCGCTTCGTGCTTTCGAAGCAGCCGCAAGGCATCTCAGTTTTACTCATGCCGCGATAGAGCTGAATGTTACCCATTCTGCTATCAGCCAGCATGTTAAGACGCTGGAACAGCACCTGAACTGCCAGCTTTTTGTCCGTGTTTCGCGCGGGCTGATGCTGACGACGGAAGGTGAGAATTTGCTGCCAGTGCTTAACGATTCGTTCGATCGTATCGCCGGAATGCTGGATCGCTTTGCCAGCCATCGCGCGCAGGAGAAACTCAAAATTGGTGTGGTAGGAACCTTCGCGACCGGTTTTTTATTCTCGCGGTTGTCTGATTTCCGCCGCTGCTCTCCGCATATCGATCTTCACCTTTCAACCCATAACAACCGCGTCGATCCGGCGGCTGAGGGGCTTGATTACACGATCCGCTACGGTGGCGGGGCGTGGCACGGGACCGAAGCGCAGTTCCTTTGTGATGCGCCGATGGCTCCGCTTTGTTCACCCGATATCGCCGCCGGGCTCCATACTCCGGCCGACATTCTGAAATTTACCCTGCTGCGCTCCTACCGGCGCGATGAGTGGTCGGCGTGGATGCAGGCGGCGGGGGAGCATCCCCCGTCACCCACGCATCGGGTGATGGTGTTTGATTCGTCTGTCACCATGCTGGAAGCCGCGCAGGCCGGTGTGGGAATTGCGATCGCTCCGGTCGATATGTTTACGCATTTGCTCAACAGCGAGCGCATTGTACAGCCGTTTGCCACACAGATTGATCTGGGCAGTTACTGGTTAACAAGACTACAGTCGAAAGCCGAAACCCCGGCAATGCGTGAGTTTGCGCAGTGGCTGGTGGGCAAAATGCAGAACTAAAAAGGCCCGCCGGAGGGCGGGCCAGAAGGGTCAGATGGTGACCACGGCAATCAGCGTTACTACGGTCAGAATGGTTGCCAGGCCGTAGAACACCCATTTACCGCTCGGGACATGGATTTTCAGGTCATGCATCGCATGGTGAATACGGTGCAGGCCACACCACAGCGGCAGGACGATCATCAGGAAGATGAATACGCGGCCGATAAAGCTACCCGCAAACGCCAGCACGCGTTCGTAGCTCAGTGCATCACCCGGGAACAGCCCCAGCGGCAGCATAATGCCGACCAGCAGGATGATCACAGGTGCGATGATGGCACTCCACATGCCGCCAGCGCCAAACAGTCCCCAGAAGACCGGCTCGTCAGAACGTTTTGGATTTGGATTGATCACAGTAGTCTCCTTACCAGAACAGTGCGACAAACAGAATGACCACAGTGACCAGAAGCGTCACTGCCCAGAGGCCTTTAATTACCGGCTCTGGCCCCATTTTCTCGCCTTTTACGATGATGTTCGCCGCTTTTGGCGCCAGTTCAAACCAGGTTTTGGTATGAAGCAGCGCGGCCGCGAGCACGATCAGGTTCAGGACCACAATGATCGGGTTTTGTAGAAAGCCAACAAAGCTTGCCCAGGCTTCCGGACCATGCTTGAGGGCAAAAACACCGTACATCAGCTCAAGACTGAACCAGACCGCCGGCACCGCTGTGCCTTCACGCAGCATATAGAAGCGATAAAACGGCAGATTTTTCCACCAGGTGGACGGCACTGGCCGTACATAGGCTTTGCGTTTAGTCGTCATTATGCACTCCTTAGCGTGGTTTCAGGGTAGCGATAAGAAAGTCTTTCGAGCTTTCCACTTTACCCTGCTGAATAGCGGCGGCCGGGTCGACATGCTTCGGACAGACTTCGGAGCAGTAACCCACGAAAGTACAGCTCCAGACGCCGTTCTGGCTGTTAAGCTGCGCCATACGTTCTTTTTTACCGTGGTCGCGGCTGTCTTCGTTATAGCGGTGCGCCAGCGTAATGGCGGCCGGGCCGATGAATTCGGGATTCAGGCCAAACTGTGGACATGCGGCGTAACACAGGCCGCAGTTGATGCAGCCAGAGAACTGATGGTATTTCGCCATCTGGGCCGGGGTCTGGGTATTTGGACCCTGATCCGGCGTGCGCGGATTGCCGATGATGTAAGGCTTAATGGCTTCCAGACTTTCGATAAAGTGGGTCATATCGACCACCAGATCGCGCTCAATCGGGAAGTTGCCCAGCGCTTCAACCTTGATGCCCTTGGTGTAATCACGCAGGAAGGTTTTACAGGCCAGTTTCGGCACTTTGTTAACCATCATGCCGCAGGAGCCGCAGATGGCCATGCGGCAGGACCAGCGGTAGCTCAGGTCTGGTGCCAGGTTATCTTTGATATAGCCAAGCGCATCCAGCAGAGAGGTTTGCTCGTCATAGGGGACTTCATAGAAAGCGCTATGTGGTGCGGTGTCCACTTCCGGATTGTAGCGCACCACTTCAACTTTCAGTTTTTGCATCTCAGCCATTCGCCTTCTCCTTCTTCTCGGCGGCTTCTGCTTCTGCGCCGTACACGCGTTTAGCCGGTGGCAGCGTGGTGATTTTCACGTCACTGTAGTCCAGACGTGTGGTGCCATCTGCATCGCGCCAGGCGAGAGTGTGTTTCAGGAAATTGACGTCGTCACGTTCGGTACAGCCTTCATCAAGACGCTGATGCGCCCCGCGTGACTCTTTACGCGCCAGCGCAGAGTGCGCCATACATTCTGCCACGTTCAGGCCGTGACCCAGCTCGATGGTATAGAGCAGGTCGGTATTGAAGACGCTGGAGGTATCGGTAATGCGCACACGTTTGAAACGCTCCTGCAATTCCGCCAGCTTATCGACGGTTTTTTGCATCAGCTCAGGGGTACGGTAGATACCGCAGCCTTCTTCCATCGACAGGCCCATCTCGTCGCGGATCTTAGACCAGTTCTCGTTACCTTCCTGGTTCACCAGGTCTTTCAGGCGTTTTTCAACGTCAGTAACCTGAGCATCGAGCGCGGCACCGTTAGCTTCGCCCGCTGTAGCCGCGCGTTCCATTGCGCGCTCGCCCGCCATGCGACCAAAGACGACCAGCTCTGCCAGCGAGTTCGACCCCAGGCGGTTGGCGCCGTGCAGGCCCACAGAAGAACACTCGCCGACCGCAAACAGGCCTTTGATACGGGTTTCGCACTGCTGGTCGGTTTCGATCCCGCCCATGGTGTAGTGCGCGGTTGGACGTACCGGAATCGGTTCTTTCACCGGATCAACACCGACGTAGGCTTTTGCCAGTTCGCAGATGAACGGCAGGCGTTCCAGCAGCTTCTTCTCACCCAGGTGACGCAGGTCGAGATAGACCACATCGCCGCGTGGTGTGGAGATGGTGTTGCCTTTGCGCCACTCGTGCCAGAAGGCCTGGGAGACTTTGTCGCGTGGGCCGAGTTCCATGTATTTGTTTTTCGGCTCGCCAAGCGGGGTTTCCGGGCCCATGCCGTAATCCTGCAGATAGCGGTAGCCATTTTTGTTGACCAGAATACCGCCTTCACCACGGCAGCCTTCCGTCATCAGAATGCCGGAGCCCGGCAGGCCAGTCGGGTGATACTGTACGAACTCCATATCGCGCAGCGGCACACCGTGGCTGAGCGCCATGCCCATACCGTCACCGGTGACGATGCCGCCGTTGGTATTGTAGCGATACACGCGGCCCGCACCGCCCGTTGCCATCACCACCGCATTAGCGCGGATCTGGACGAGCGTGCCTTCCATCATGTTCATCGCCACCAGGCCGCGAGCCTGTCCGTCATCAACCAGAATGTCGAGGACGAAATGTTCATCAAAGCGCTGAATTTGTGGGAACTGAAGAGAGGTCTGGAACAGAGTGTGCAGCATGTGGAAGCCGGTCTTATCGGCGGCGAACCAGGTACGTTCGATTTTCATTCCACCGAAGCGGCGAACGTTGACGCTGCCGTCCGGACGGCGACTCCACGGACATCCCCACTGTTCAAGCTGGGTCATCTCCGTAGGACAATGGTGTACAAAGTAGTCAACCACATCCTGTTCGCAAAGCCAGTCGCCCCCTGCAACCGTGTCGTGGAAATGGTATTCAAAGCTGTCATGATCCTGCGCGACGGCGGCGGACCCTCCTTCAGCTGCAACCGTGTGGCTGCGCATTGGATAGACTTTTGAAATCAATGCGATTTTAGCGTTGGGATTAGCTTGTGCTGCAGCAATCGCAGCACGTAATCCAGCACCGCCAGCGCCAATTACGGCAAGATCGGCTTGAAAAGTTTGCACGACATTCCTCCAGATTTTTGTTATTTCGCAACGCGACAAACTAAAGGTAGTTCACCTGCCCAAAGGGACAATTGCGAAAGCGTTTCCACTGCTCCTTTATGGGTAAAACAGTATAACCGTGTAGATGTCAGGGAAATTTGACGTGTTCGATTTTTTTGCTGTTCTGTACGGTGATTTATCATCGTGATTGATGAATTGCGTCACGTAATTACGCACCTAAATGAAATGCGCGTTTTTACTGCGCAAAATTTGTCTCTGTCCCCGCTAACGAGTAGACTTCGTGCCCTTGTCTGAAATCGGAGAATTACCCATGAGCGAAACGGCCACCTGGCAGCCGAGCGCATCCATCCCAAATCTGTTAAAACGCGCTGCAATTATGACGGCGATCCGCCGTTTCTTTGCCGACCGCGGAGTCCTGGAGGTGGAAACGCCGTGCATGAGTCAGGCAACGGTAACCGATATTCATCTGGTCCCGTTTGAAACCCGTTTTGTTGGCCCGGGGCACTCTCAGGGCATGAATTTGTATCTGATGACCAGCCCGGAATACCACATGAAACGCCTGCTGGCGGCAGGATGCGGTCCGGTGTATCAGCTGTGCAGAAGCTTCCGTAATGAAGAGATGGGGCGTCACCACAATCCGGAATTCACCATGCTGGAGTGGTATCGTCCGCACTATGATATGTACCGTCTGATGAATGAGGTGGATGACCTGCTGCAGCAGGTGCTGGATTGCTCAGAAGCGGAAACTCTCTCCTATCAGCAGGCTTTCCAGCGCTATCTGGAAATCGATCCATTGTCAGCGGACAAGACTCAATTGCGCGAAGTGGCGGCAAAACTGGATCTCAGCAATGTGGCAGATACTGAAGAAGATCGCGATACGCTTCTGCAGTTGCTGTTCACGTTTGGCGTTGAACCGCAGATTGGCAAAGACCGCCCGACGTTTGTCTATCACTTCCCGGCAAGCCAGGCGTCTCTGGCGCAGATCAGCACGGAAGATCATCGTGTGGCAGAGCGTTTTGAGGTCTATTACAAAGGCATCGAGCTGGCGAACGGTTTCCACGAATTGACGGACGCGCGTGAACAGCAGCAGCGCTTCGAGCAGGATAACCGTAAGCGTGCCGCGCGCGGTCTGCCGCAGCAGCCCATTGATGTTAATCTGCTTGAGGCATTAAAAGCAGGTTTGCCGGATTGCTCCGGCGTGGCGCTGGGTGTTGACCGCCTGGTGATGCTGGCGCTGGGTGCAGAACAGTTGGGCGATGTGATTGCGTTTACGGTCGATCGTGCCTGAAAAAATGCCGGGTGGCGCTGCGCTTGCCCGGCCTACTCCCCCGGTGGCAATTTTCCTTTCCATTTCGCATAACAACATTAAAAACTGCCACATTCTCTATACACGGGTCTTTTTCTTAATTTGCTCCCTATAGGCACAATTTTTGTCTGGTCTTCTGCTACCATCCGCGCAGATTAATTTCCTTTGGATGGTTCTATGTCCCACTCACTCAAAAAGATGACCCTCACCGGGCTCATCCTGATGATTTTTACCTCCGTCTTTGGCTTCGCTAATAGTCCGTCGGCCTTTTACCTGATGGGTTACAGTGCGACGCCGTTCTATATCGTTTCAGCCCTGTTCTTCTTCATCCCATTCGCGCTGATGATGGCGGAAATGGGGTCGGCATACCGGAAAGAAGAAGGAGGGATCTACTCGTGGATGAATAACAGTATCGGCCCGCGCTACGCGTTTATTGGCACGTTTATGTGGTTCTCCTCTTACGTTGTCTGGATGGTCAGTACTGCGGCCAAAGTTTGGGTACCGTTCTCGACGTTTGTTTTCGGTAGCGATAAAACCCAGGTCTGGTCTCTGGCGGGCCTCAGTTCTACACAGGTGGTCGGGATTCTGGCCGTTTGCTGGATGGTGGTTGTGACGCTGGTCGCGTCTAAAGGCATCAATAAGATTGCCCGGATTACCGCCGTGGGCGGGATCGCAGTGATGTGTTTGAATCTGGTGCTGCTCCTGGTCAGTATCGCTATTCTGTGCCTGAACGGCGGTCACTTTGCGCAGGAGGTGAACTTTGTTGCTTCGCCTAACCCAAGTTATCAGTCCGGCCTTGCGATGCTCTCTTTCGTGGTATTCGCCATTTTCGCCTACGGTGGTATCGAGGCGGTAGGGGGTCTGGTCGACAAAACGGAGAACCCGGAAAAGAACTTCGCGAAAGGGATTATATTTGCCGCCATCGTCATTTCCATTGGCTATTCGCTGGCAATCTTCCTCTGGGGGGTCAGTACCAACTGGCAGCAGGTGTTGAGCAACAACACCACTAACCTTGGCAACATTACTTATGTGTTGATGAAAAGCCTGGGAATGACGCTGGGACAGGCGATGAACCTGACGCCGGAAGCGGCGGTGACAATGGGCATCTGGTTTGCGCGCATTACCGGCCTGTCAATGTTCCTCGCCTATACCGGCGCGTTCTTTACGCTGATCTACTCGCCGCTGAAAGCGATTATTCAGGGTACGCCAAAAGCGCTGTGGCCAGCGCGTATGACGCAACTGAATACGGCGGGAATGCCTGCCAACGCGATGTGGATGCAATGCCTGTTGGTGTGCGTGTTCATTCTGCTGGTGTCGTTTGGCGGTGATACCGCGTCAGCGTTTTATAACAAGCTGACCCTGATGGCGAACGTGTCAATGACGCTGCCGTATCTGTTCCTGACGCTGGCGTTCCCGTTCTTCAAAGCGAAGCAGGGTCTTGAACGTCCGTTTGTGATTTTTAAAACCCGCACGTCAACGCTACTGGCGACGACTGTGGTCGTGCTGGTGGTGGCGTTCGCGAATATCTTCACTGTCATTCAGCCAGTGATTGAGGCGAATGACTGGAACAGCGCGATGTGGATGGTTGGCGGCCCGATCTTCTTCTCGCTGCTGGCGATGGGGATTTATGAGAATTACCGCCGACGCTCAGTGGCGTACGTCACGGAAGCGGTGTAGCGGTTAAAACGCCCCTCCCGAAAGAGAGGGGCGAAGATTTACAGGCTTCCCGCCGGGCGCTTACGTGCCGCCGACGTCAATGTTCTTCCCGTTTTACGTCCGTCCAGACTTTCCAGACGCATCTGGAACGGTGGGAATGGCATATCAATACCATGCTCGCGGAAGCCAGCCAGAATCAGCTGGTGGATCTCGTGGCGCAGCGGCATACGGTGTCCCATTTCTGCAGCGTAAATACGCAGCTCGAAAATCTGAATCCCCTGCTGCAAATCGACCAGGAATACTTCCGGTGCCGGGTTATCGAGCACCAGCGTGCAGCGCTCGGCTGCGGTGTAGAGAATTTGTGTCACCTCTTCACTGTTGGCATCCGACGGTGCCGGTAGTGTCAGCACCACACGTGTGACCGAGTCTGACAGCGACCAGTTGATGAACTGTTCGGTGATGAATGCCTTGTTCGGCACGATGATCTCTTTACGGTCCCAGTCGCTGATCGTTGTGGCGCGGGTATTGATCTTCGTTACGCTACCGGTCAGATCGCGGATCGTCACCGTATCGCCTATACGAATCGGTTTTTCAAACAGGATGATCAGGCCGGAAACAAAGTTAGCGAAAATTTCCTGCATGCCAAAGCCAAGTCCAAATGTCAGCGCAGCGACCAGCCACTGTAATTTAGACCACTCAATGCCAATCATTGAGAAACCCACCATCCCGCCAAAGAGCAGGATCAGGTATTTAGTGATGGTGGTAATGGCGTAGCCCGTGCCGGGGGTTAAATCCAGATGTTGCAGCAGAGCCAGCTCCAGGAGCGCCGGGAAGTTACGTACCAGTTGGGTAGTAATGATCAACACCAGAATGGCAATCAGTACTGAACCTAAGGTTATAGGCTCCAGACTTTCCACGCCCTGAACTGTAGATGTCACGTCCCAGAGAGAGATGTTCTCCAGGAAGCCAAACGCGGAGTGAATTTCCGACCACAGCACGATCACCGACAGGAGAGCAATCAGCATCAGGATAGAGCGCACCAGGCGCAGGGACTGGGTACTGATGGCATCCAGATCCAGTTCGACATCGTCCGCCTCCGTCGTCCCTTCCGTGCTGTTGACGTGGTTTGGCTCATCCTCACCCCGCGCACGCTGAGCGAGGATTTCTGCCCGGCGATGCTTGGCACGGTCGAAGGCCAGACGGCGGCGCTGAATCAACATCCAGCGACGGATGACGTGATACACCACCAGAAGCAGGAACCAGATCGCCACCGAGGTTTCCAGCCGCGCCAGCAGCGCCTTCGAAGTCGCCAGGTAACCCACCGCCGCTGCCAGCATCGCAATCAGCGGAGCGCTCAGCAGCAGGTTCCAGAGCAGGCGGTTGAACATGTTGTCGCCGCTACCGGATTTATCAAGATAGAGCGGTATACCGGCGCGTTTCAGGCTGAGCGTGACGATGGCCAGCGCCCCGCATATCAGCATAAAGCAGAGGCGACCCAGTGAGCCTGAGAACTCCCGGTCGTTAAGATTATCGAACATAATCAGCGCCATAATGAGTGGCACAATCAGTCCGATGCTCATCAGATAGTAACGCATAGCGCGTGCAACACGATTACGCGGCCAGCCAAAGTGGGCGATGAACAGGCCATTTGGCCGCGCGAATGTGGCGCAAATCATCACGACCCACAGCAGTGGAACCGTCGCGGTGACGCCATCGCCTATCGCCACGGCGAGCGGATAGGGCCAGGCTTCCCGCAGGCCGTACCCCAGCGTCATCCACAATACCGGTAGGGGAGAGGCCACGAGAATCGACCAGAACACCGTGCGGAGCGTCAGCCAGAAGTGATCCTGGGTGACTTTCCCCACGCGCGAACTGGAACGCTCCAGAAAACGGGTGAAATGTCTGCGCGAGTAAATGCTAAAGCCCACCAGAATCAATGCGCCCAGCAGTGGGAAAATGGTCTCTTTGCTGGTGAGCATCATCACGCTGGCCTGTCCCAGCTGGCTGAAGGTGTCCAGTGAAATCAGGCGGCGCAGATCCTGAACAATCTCAATTGGCCACGAGAAAGTCATTGGACGCACGTCAGAGGTCCAGAAGAGGTAACGGTGCGTTGCCTCGTTTACCTCTTTCAGCGCATCTTCAAGCTGACTGTTTGATACCTTCAGCTTGGTAAGCTCGAGGATCAGCGTATCACCGCCCTGGAGCAGTGAGTTCAGGAGTTCACGCTGGGTGCGCAACTGGGCTTCAAGGATCCGGTTTTGCTCACTGCTCAGAGGTTGCCCGTCAGCCTGACGGATCTGGCGAATTTGCGGTTGTTTATTGAGAAGATCTTCAAAGTGCAGTCGCTGAACGCGTAGCTGGGCCATCTCGGTATCCAACTGCTGCGGCTTCGGCATTTCCGGCAGGCGTGCAACCTGAGCTCGTAACGCCTCGCCCAGCAGGTTTGATGACCCAAGCCACTGCGACTGTTCGCGCAGAGTGTTGAGCGCCTGGCGGACCTGCAGGGTTTGGTTCGTCGCCTGCCGCTGTTGTGAAGCGACCAGGTCCATACGCTGTGCCTGCTGGTTCAGTGCCGCTGAAAGCTCACGGTTGATCTTGAACTGATCGACGATGCCGACGGGCAGGTTAGCGCTGTTTTCCGCCAGTAGCTCGGTACTTTCCAGCGCGCGTTCGGCCTCGCGCTGGCGCTGGCTATTCAGCTGGTTACGTAGCGCCTGGAGATAAGCATCAAGCTGTTCGCTCTGTTTTTGCGCCAGTTCTGAACGCATCCGCGATAGCTCCTGGCGGTTATTGGCGGAGAGCTGCGCCAGCTCCAGTTCATCGACCAGCGCTTTCAGGCGGGCAGACTCAGCCTGCAGCCCAAGGTTTTGTGCCTGGTTTTGCGGCGTGTTGCCGGTTTGTGTGCCGACGCGGCGTTCAACCTCGTTGAGCTGACGGCGGGCATCGGTTTGCTGTTGCGGAAGCTGGCTGAGGGAGTCGGCAATTTCACGCGCTCGCTCCTGCTCCTGCTGGGCAAGGCGGCTCTTTTCCAGAAGCTGGCTGCTGACCTGCAGGATCTCCTGGTTCAGGGCGTCCGAGGTCATGCCTGCGGGCACGTCGCGCGGTTCGTCACGCAAATTATTGAGCTGCGCGCGCAGCGTCTGCGAGAGTTTGGGGAAGTTGTCGATAACCTGCTGATATTGCTGAGCGCGCTCAAGGGAGCCTTTCCGCTCCTCAAGCGCGTTCAGGGCAGACTGGAGCGACTCGACGGTCTCTGGCTGAGCGGGTTTGGCCGCTTTTGCCTGCTCCAGTTCCTGCGTTATCTGTTTGGCGTCGGGGGCTGTCGCTGCGTACGCCCCCATGCTGAGGCACCAGGCCATCAGTAGAACGATAATCGGGCGCACGTCAGCGATCCTTCTGTTGTTAGCCTTCGTCTTTTTTGTCGTCAACCAGCGGGCTGGCGTCGTGCTCGGCGTTAATCTCTTCCTGTGACAGCGGAGCAGGTTCTGCATCTGGCGTCACGAAGGTTTCGGTAGAGACCGCCAGCGGCTGGCCCAGTTTGGTGACCGACAGGCTTTCGAGCTGTTCAGCCAGCTTCACTTTGCCCGGCGCAAAAAGGTTGATCACGGTAGAGCCCAGCTTGAAGCGACCCATCTCCTGACCTTTCAGCAGGGCGACAGAGCCTTCCGCTTCACCGGCAGGCCAGGTCCAGCGCTTGATCACGCCTTCACGTGGCGGAGTGATGGTGCCTGCCCAGACGGTTTCGATGCTGCCTACGATGGTGGCACCCACCAGAATCTGCGCCATTGGGCCAAATTCAGTATCAAACAGGCAGATGACGCGTTCGTTACGGGCAAACAGGTTTGGTACGTTTTGCGCGGTCAGATGGTTCACGGAGAACAGATCGCCCGGAACGTAGATCATTTCACGCAGAATACCGTTGCACGGCATGTGCACGCGGTGGTAGTCGCGCGGTGACAGATACGTGGTGGCAAACGTACCGTCACGGAACAGGTCTGCCATCAGGTAGTTACCCGCCAGTAAGGCCTCCAGGCTGTAGTTGTGGCCCTTCGCCTGCAGGATTTTGTCGTCTTCGATGTTACCTAACTGGCTAATCACGCCATCTGCAGGCATCACCAGCACGTTAGGATCGGTATCAACCGGACGAACCTCGTCGCGCAGCGGACGGACGAAAAACTCGTTGAAGGTGCGGTAGCTGGCGGTATCCGGCTTCTGCGCCTCTTTCATGTCGACCTTGTAATATTTTACGAAAAGGTCGATGACCAGTTTGGTCAGCCAGCCTGCTCGTTTGCTTGCGCCCCAGCCCGCCAGGCGAGTGAGCCACAGTTTCGGCAGAATGTATTGAAGCGAAAGTTTAAATGCGTTTAACAAGGTAGCCTCCAGGCCATTGTTTTGTCGTTCCTGATCCGGTGGCAGAGCACCGGAACCTGAAAAAAGGGGACGATTTTAGCGATGCTTAGCTTAGTTGTCAGTTATCAGAATCAGAAAAGTTTTTACGCGTTTTTACTTGATCCATGCTCTCAAGAATACGGTGGTAATTCTCGAAGCGAGTCTCCGCGATTTCACCGTTCTCTACCGCTTCACGGATAGCGCAACCTGGGTCGTTATCGTGTTTACAGTCGCGGTATTTGCAAGCGCCTAAATAATCATGGAATTCGACAAATCCGTTGAAGATTTGTTCCGGCTCGAGATGCCATAAACCGAATTCGCGCACCCCCGGAGAGTCGATCACATCGCCGCCATGTGGGAAGTGATACAGGCGTGATGCGGTGGTCGTGTGCTGGCCCAGACCCGAGACATCAGACACATCGTTGGTGAGGATCTCCTGCTGGAGACCAAGCAGGTTATTCAGCAGGCTCGATTTACCCACGCCGGATTGACCCGCGAAGATGCTGATACGATCGGTGAGCGCCTCTTCCAGCGGTTTCAGGCCATCTTTGGTGTAGCTGGAGACCATCAGAACGCGGTATCCAATCTTGCGATAGATATCCATCTGTTCATTGACGAAAGCCATTCCTTCGTCATCCAGCAGATCGATTTTGTTCAGCACGATAATCGGTTCAACCTGCAGTGTTTCGCAGGCGACGAGGTATCGGTCGATAATATTGAGTGAAAGTTCAGGCAAAATCGCCGAGACGATAACGATTTGGTTAATGTTGGCGGCAATCGGTTTCACGCCGTCGTAGAAATCGGGACGGGTTAACACAGACGTGCGCTCATGGACCGCTTCAACGATACCTTTTACCGTAACACCTTCCGCCGCCTCTTTACCCGGACGCCAGACGACGCGGTCACCGGTCACCAGAGAACGAATGGTCCGGCGGATGTTGCAGCGGTGGATCTCACCATCGGCGGATTCCACGTCGGCATGCATACCGAAACGGCTGATGACTACGCCTTCCGTTGGTTCGCCAAAGAGGTTGTCGTCGTAATCGACCTTCTCCGAAGTGGTTTTAAGACGGCGCTGGTGATTGGCATTCACGCGGCGCTGCTGCCCTTTGGAGAGTTTATTTTTACTCAATCGCGCTGGCTCCTGGTCGCCCGTAAGGGGCAAAACCTCTATGATACACTCTAATTAATACTAGTTAACCTGCTACTGCCGGTTATGCGAGAAGGGTGGAAAATAACATGAGCGCGGATGAAAACAACCTGATTTGGATCGATCTTGAAATGACCGGGCTGGATCCCGAGCGCGATCGCATCATTGAGATTGCAACCCTGGTGACCGATGCCAACCTGAATATTCTGGCGGAAGGACCGACGATTGCTGTTCATCAATCTGATGAACAGCTTGCATTGATGGATGACTGGAACGTGCGTACCCATACCGGCAGCGGTCTGGTGGATCGCGTGAAGGCCAGTACTCAGGGTGACCGTGAGGCGGAGCTGGCGACGCTTGAATTCCTGAAACAGTGGGTTCCGGCAGGCAAATCGCCAATCTGTGGTAATAGCATCGGCCAGGATCGCCGCTTTCTGTTTAAGTACATGCCGGAGCTCGAGTCTTACTTCCACTACCGCTATCTGGATGTGAGCACCCTGAAAGAGCTGGCTCGTCGCTGGAAACCTGAAATCCTGGATGGCTTTAAAAAACAGGGGACGCATCAGGCAATGGACGATATTCGTGAGTCTGTTGCGGAGCTGGCGTATTACCGCGAAAACTTCATTAAGCTGTGATTTTGAGATCCGGCGCCTTGCGTGGCCGGGTTTTTGCCGTTAAATTGTGCAGCTTGCCGATTAAATAAGCATTTGAACTGAATTTCGAAAAAATCGCTTTCAGGGGGGTTGCAGCTAAAAGGATTTCTCGTATAATGCGCCTCCCGTAACGACAGAGAATTACACGTTACGACAGCAACAAAAGCAGTACAGATTTGCGGGAATAGCTCAGTTGGTAGAGCACGACCTTGCCAAGGTCGGGGTCGCGAGTTCGAGTCTCGTTTCCCGCTCCAAAATTTGAAAGTGCTTTTAAAGCATGCACCACCCAAGCGGGAATAGCTCAGTTGGTAGAGCACGACCTTGCCAAGGTCGGGGTCGCGAGTTCGAGTCTCGTTTCCCGCTCCAAAATTTGAAAGTGCTTCCACAGCACGCACCACCCAAGCGGGAATAGCTCAGTTGGTAGAGCACGACCTTGCCAAGGTCGGGGTCGCGAGTTCGAGTCTCGTTTCCCGCTCCAAATTCTTCTTCATCTTTAAAATATCCACAGCGAAAAGAGTCGTTGGGGACGTTTTCTGTTGTCTCTGAAATACTCTTGTGAACAGAGTTATCCACAGAAATTACGTTTAATCGGAATCGGCTAAAAACTTAGCAGGGTGAATAGTATTCGTGTAATTGGCTGTATTATATGAATAAAATTTGATTTCAAAATGTTATTGAGATCACTTGACCTCTTCTCCAGTCCCGATGCTGCTTGAGTTTGTATTTTTATACACAGGCTGTGAATATATTATGCGTCGCGCGTAAGCCCTTTCTCAATCACCCTCACCAGGCGTTGTTTCTTCGGTAATTGCACCTCGACTACGCAGGCATTTCGCTTCTCGATTTGCTGTGCAACCGCCCATTCTATGTGTTCATCGAGAAGTGGGTGCTCACCTCTGCGGCTTTCGAGCGCCTGAATATTGGCTTCATCCCAGGGCGCATTCCCCAGTGCAACGGCAACATTACGTAGCCAGCGCAGATGGCCAATGCGACGAATGGCAGACCCTTCTGTCACTTTCAGGAACCAGGCTTCGCTCCAGGCGAACAGCTCAACGAGTTGCGGTGCGTGCAGAGCTTTACGCGGACTGAAATCTTCTTCATCCGTGAGTTGTGAATAGCGGTTCCATGGGCAGATCAGCTGACAGTCATCGCAGCCGTAGATTCGGTTGCCGATAAGCGGCCGGAACTCCTCAGGGATCGCACCTTCCAGTTCGATAGTGAGGTAGGAGATGCAGCGGCGAGCATCAACAGTATAGGGTTCAACGATCGCGCCGGTGGGGCAGATGGTCATACAGGCCACGCAGCGGCCACAACCTTCCTCTACCGGGCCGTCTACCGGCAGCGGTAAATCAATCAGCAGTTCCCCGAGGAAGAAGAACGATCCGGCGTCGCGGCTAAGGATAAGTGAGTGCTTACCTGTCCAGCCAAGCCCGGCTTTTTCAGCGATCGGGCGCTCAAGAATAGGCGCAGAATCGACAAAGGGTCTAAAATTCAGCGAAACACAGTGCTGCTGAATAGTTTCCCCGAGTTTTTTTAAACGGTTACGCAGAAGTTTATGGTAATCACGTCCAAGGGCGTACCGGCTGACGTAACCCAGCGAGGGGTTTTTTAGCGTGCGCGCAAAAGCCGCGTTGGCGGGCAGGTAGTTCATGCGTACGCTGATGACACGTAATGTGCCCGGCAAAAGCTCGTGCGGACGGGCGCGCATCATGCCATGACGCGCCATCCACTCCATTTCGCCGTGGTATTGTTTGTCCAGCCAGGCTTGTAGTTTCGGCTCGCTGGCGGAGAGGTCGGTATCGGTAATGCCTACCTTCTGGAAGCCAAGCTCAGCACCCCACTGTTTAATTTTTTGCGCTAACTGATTGAGATCGAGGGGCTGTGACATGACGGACCATACAGTGAAGAAAAACCCCGCAAGTATACCACATTCCATCTGGCATGCGGACGACCTCTGGCGCGCCGAAAAAGAGGCAGCAGACAGCCTCGGTATCACCCTATATGAACTCATGCAGCGTGCTGGCGAAGCCGCGTTTAACGTTGCCCACAATGCATACCCGCAATCCAGACACTGGTTGGTTTTGTGCGGGCACGGCAATAACGGCGGTGACGGTTATGTTGTCGCCCGTCTCGCCGTTGCAGCGGGTATCCGCGTCACGTTGCTGGCGCTGGTGAGTGATAAACCGCTGCCGGAGGAGGCCAGCGCGGCCCGAGATGCCTGGCTGAATGCCGGCGGTGTGATTCATGCACCTGATATCCTCTGGCCGGAGGATATGGATCTGATTATTGATGGTCTGCTCGGGACCGGTCTACGCAGTGCGCCGCGTGAGAACATTACCGCGTTGATTACACATGCCAATTGCCATTCCGCGCCGGTGGTGGCGCTGGATATTCCCTCAGGCCTGATAGCACAAACTGGCGCGACGCCGGGGGCAGTGATTCAGGCGGCGCATACGGTAACATTCATCGCCCTGAAGCCGGGTTTACTGACCGGCAAAGCGCGGGGTGTGGTCGGCGTACTGCACCACAATGCGCTGGGTCTGGACAGCTGGTTAGCTGGTCAGGAAACGCACCTTTCGCGCATTGATGCTTCGCAGCTTGCAGAGTGGCTGCCCCCGAGACGTCCCACATCCCATAAAGGCGATCATGGCAAACTGGTGATTGTCGGGGGGGACTACGGTACGGCGGGGGCTATCCGCATGGCGGGTGAAGCGGCATTGCGAAGCGGTGCTGGTCTGGTGCGAGTCCTCACGCGCATCGAGAATATTGCGCCGATCGTTACTGCCAGACCCGAGTTGATGGTGCATGAGCTTACGCTCCCGATGCTCGAGGAAAGCCTCGAGTGGGCAGATGTGGTCGTTATCGGCCCCGGGCTTGGGCAGCAGGCGTGGGGTAAACAGGCCCTGCAAAAGGTCGAGAATTTTCGTAAACCGATGCTGTGGGATGCTGACGCACTGAACCTTCTGGCAATCAACCCGGATAAGCGTCACAATCGCATTCTGACGCCACACCCCGGCGAAGCCGCGCGTCTGCTTAACTGCAGCGTGGCAGAAATTGAAAGCGATCGCTTACTTTCTGCTCAGCGTCTGGTAAAACGTTACGGAGGTGTTGCCGTTTTGAAAGGGGCAGGAACCGTCGTCGCCAGTGACGAGGCGCTGGGCATTATTGATGCCGGAAATGCGGGCATGGCGAGTGGCGGAATGGGTGATGTGCTTTCAGGCATCATTGGCGCATTGCTTGGACAGAAACTTCCCCTTTATGATGCAGCCTGTGCGGGCTGCGTGGCTCATGGTGCAGCGGCAGATCAACTGGCTGCACGTTACGGTACACGCGGTATGCTGGCCACCGATCTTTTTTGCACGCTGCGGCGTGTTGTTAACCCGGATGTGATTGACGTAGAAAATGACTAATCGAGCGATTCCTTTACCTGATGAACAAGCCACTTTAGATCTCGGCAAGCGCGTGGCGCAGGCCTGTCAGGGGGCAACCGTCATTTATCTGTATGGTGATTTAGGTGCGGGTAAAACCACCTTCAGCCGGGGCTTTTTACAGGCGTTAGGGCATAGGGGGAATGTGAAAAGCCCAACCTACACGCTGGTAGAACCGTACACCCTTGAAAATCTCATGGTGTACCACTTCGATTTATACCGCCTTGCGGATCCTGAGGAGCTGGAATTTATGGGGATCCGTGATTATTTTGCCAATGATGCCATTTGCCTGGTGGAGTGGCCGCAACAAGGTGCGGGTGTGTTGCCTGACCCGGATGTCGAAATTCACTTAGATTACCAGGCACAAGGGCGTGAGGCACGCATCAGTGCGGTTTCCTCATCAGGGTGTTCCTTACTGGCTCGTTTAGCCGGTTAAGCTTAGGGATAACGGGATGATTAATCGCGTTAAAAGTTGGTTATTGGCTGCCACCGTGCTGCTGTGCGCGCAGGCCGGGGCGGCTAACCTCTCAGATATTCAGGTATCGAACGGTGAAAGCCAGGCCCGGATCACATTCAGTTTTATGGGTGACCCTGAATACGCTTTTTCACAGCCAGACAGCCACAGCGTGGCGCTGGATATCAAACAAACCGGAGTGATTCAGGGATTACCGCTGCAGTTCAGCGGTAACAATCTGGTGAAGAGCATTCGCTCAGGCACACCACAAGATAGCCAGTCATTGCGCCTGGTGGTTGATCTCACCGAAAAGGGCAAAACGAAGGCGGTCAAGCAACAAAACGGCGCGAACTATACGGTGGTTTTTACCATCAATGCTGATGTACCTCCACCACCGCCTCCGCCAGTGGTGGCAAAACGCGTCGAAGAACCAGTTTACACGCCGCGTCCTTCTGAACCTGCACGTAATCCGTTTAAATCGGACAGCGACCGCATTACCAGCGTCACCAGCAGTAATACCGTCACGCGTCCTGCGGCCAGCACACGGCACGCGGTTAGTGGTGATAAGGTGATTATCGCGATTGATGCAGGGCATGGTGGTCAGGATCCCGGCGCGATTGGTCCTGGTGGCACACGGGAGAAAAACGTCACGATTGCGGTAGCTCGTAAGCTGCGGACGTTGTTAAACGATGATCCGATGTTCAAAGGCGTTCTGACTCGCGACGGCGACTATTTTATCTCTGTAATGGGCCGCTCAGATGTGGCGCGTAAACAAAATGCCAACTTCCTGGTCTCCATTCATGCGGATGCAGCGCCAAACCGTAGCGCGACTGGCGCATCGGTATGGGTGCTTTCGAACCGCAGGGCGAACAGCGAAATGGCAAACTGGCTGGAAGAGCACGAGAAACAGTCTGAACTGTTAGGCGGTGCGGGTGATGTGCTGGCAAACAGCCAGTCAGATCCATATCTCAGCCAGGCAGTGCTGGATTTACAGTTCGGTCATTCCCAGCGCGTCGGTTATGATGTCGCCACTAACGTATTGAATCAGTTGCAGGGCATCGGAGCATTGCATAAGCGTCGTCCGGAGCATGCGAGCCTGGGGGTTCTGCGTTCGCCGGATATTCCATCCATTCTGGTGGAGACAGGCTTTATCAGCAATAACAGTGAAGAGCGTCTGCTGGGCAGCGACAGCTACCAGCAGCAACTTGCCGAAGCCATTTATAACGGTTTGCGTAAATATTTTGAGGCGCATCCTCTGCAGTCCGCGCCACAGGGCGGGGCAGCTCAGACGGCCAGTGCCGCGCAGCCTGGCGAGATAACTGCGACCAACTAAGGAGAATTCATGCCGATTCAGGTTCTACCGCCGCAGCTTGCGAACCAAATCGCCGCCGGTGAGGTGGTAGAACGCCCTGCGTCGGTGGTGAAGGAGCTGGTGGAAAACAGCCTCGATGCGGGCGCGACCCGCATTGATATTGATATTGAACGCGGTGGCGCGAAGCTAATCCGCATTCGTGATAACGGCTGTGGTATCAAAAAAGACGAGCTGGCGTTAGCGCTGGCTCGTCACGCTACCAGTAAAATTGCTTCTCTGGATGATCTGGAAGCCATCATAAGCCTCGGTTTTCGCGGTGAAGCGCTGGCCAGTATCAGCTCGGTTTCCCGTTTGACGCTGACCTCCCGCACGGCTGACCAGGCAGAAGCCTGGCAGGCCTATGCTGAAGGGCGCGATATGGATGTGACGGTCAAACCTGCGGCGCATCCTGTCGGTACGACGCTGGAAGTCCTGGATCTGTTCTACAACACTCCCGCCCGACGCAAGTTCATGCGTACCGAAAAAACCGAGTTCGGCCATATCGACGAAATCATCCGTCGTATCGCGCTGGCCCGTTTCGATGTCACCATTAACCTCAGTCATAATGGCAAAGTGATGCGCCAGTACAGAGCGGTGGCCGAAGGCGGGCAGAAAGAGCGTCGACTGGGAACTATCTGTGGAACACCGTTTCTGGAACAGGCGCTGGCCATTGAGTGGCAGCATGGCGATCTGGCTTTACGCGGCTGGGTGGCTGACCCAAACGCCAGCAGCGCGGCGTTCGCGGAGATCCAGTATTGCTACGTGAATGGCCGCATGATGCGGGACCGTCTCATTAATCACGCCATTCGTCAGGCCTGCGAAGATAAGCTCGGAGCCGACCAGCAACCTGCTTTTGTGCTTTATCTGGAGATCGACCCGCATCAGGTCGACGTGAACGTCCATCCAGCCAAGCATGAAGTAAGGTTCCACCAGTCACGACTGGTACACGATTTTATCTATCAGGGCGTGCTGAGCGTATTGCAACAGCAGGTTGAACCGGTGTTGCCACTGGAAAATGAAGAGCCTGCCCCACGTTCGTTCCCGGAAAACCGTGTTGCTGCGGGCCGGAACCATTTTGCGGAACCCGCTGCGGTACGTGAGCCGGAAGCGCCGCGTTTCTCCTCTGCAGGGAGCGCTCCGCGCCCAACGGGAGCAAACTACCCGAACGCCCAGCCTGGCTATCAAAAGCAGCAGGGGGCGTTGTATCGCAAACTGCTGGAAACCCCAGCCGCGGAGCGCAAAGAACACATCCCGGTAGCGTCGTCTTCCCTGGACGCTCATAGCCAGAGCTTTGGCCGGGTGTTGACGATTGTCGTACCGGATATGGCACTGCTTGAGCGTGACGGCAAATTGATGCTTCTGGCATTGCCGGTAGCCGAACGCTGGCTCAAACAGGTGCAGCTCACTCCGGGAGAAAATTCGGCCTGCGCGCAGCCGCTGCTGATCCCGGTTCGTCTGAAAATATCCGCTGAAGAAACAAGGGTATTGCAACGTGCAGAGGCCCAACTGGCGCAGATGGGCATTGAAATTGTGCTCGAACCACAACATGTGACAATTCGTGCAGTGCCTTTACCCTTACGCCAACAAAATTTACAAAACTTGATTCCTGAACTGATAGGCTACCTGGCGCAGCAAACATCCTTTGATGCCGCCAACACCGCGCAGTGGATCGCCCGTCATCTGGCAAGCGAACACACGCCGTGGAGTATGGCGCAGGCCATTAGCGTGCTGGCAGAGGTTGAACGTCTTTGTCCGCAACTGGTGAAATCGCCGCCAGGGGGTCTATTACAACCTGTTGATTTACAAACGGCGATGAACGCCCTGAAACATGATTGACGTAAGCAAGGCGAGCCTGCCTAAGGCGATTTTTTTGATGGGTCCAACGGCCTCCGGCAAAACGGCACTGGCCATTGAGTTGCGTAAAGTTTTGCCCGTAGAGTTGATTAGCGTTGATTCCGCCCTCATCTATCGGGGGATGGACATCGGCACGGCGAAGCCTGACGCAGAAGAGTTGCGTGCGGCACCGCACCGTTTGCTGGATATTCTCGACCCTGCTCAGGCTTACTCCGCAGCGGATTTCCGCCGGGATGCCTTAGCTGAGATGGCCGAGATAACAGCGGCGGGACGTATACCGCTATTGGTTGGCGGAACCATGCTCTATTTCAAGGCGTTGCTGGAGGGGCTATCACCACTGCCATCAGCGGATCCTGAGGTAAGAGCGAAAATTGAGCAGCAGGCGGCAGAGCAGGGCTGGGACGTTTTGCACAAGCAACTGGCAGAGATTGATCCGGTTGCTGCAGCACGGATCCATCCAAATGATCCGCAAAGGCTTTCCCGGGCACTGGAAGTTTTTTTCATTTCGGGTAAAACTTTAACGGAACTGACGCAAACGTCAGGAGAGGCTCTGCCGTATCAGGTGCATCAGTTCGCCATCGCCCCGGCGAGCCGTGAACTGCTCCATCAGCGAATTGAGCAGCGTTTTCATCAGATGTTAGCTTCAGATTTTGAAGCAGAAGTGCGGGCGCTATTTGCCCGTGGAGATTTGCATACGGATATGCCTTCCATTCGTTGTGTGGGATACCGCCAGATGTGGTCGTATCTTGAAGGTGAGATTTCATACGATGAAATGGTTTATCGAGGTGTTTGCGCCACGAGACAGTTAGCGAAGCGCCAGATCACCTGGTTGCGCGGTTGGGAGGGGGTTCACTGGTTAGACAGTGAAAAACCGCAACAGGCGTTAAACGAAGTGATTGAGGTTGTTGGTGATATCGCTCACTGAATGTGTACAATTGAGACGTATCGTGCGCAATTTTTCAGAATCGCAAGGTTCTAAGTACAAAACAAGCATATAAGGAAAAGATAGAATGGCTAAGGGGCAATCTTTACAAGATCCGTTCCTGAACGCATTGCGTCGGGAACGTGTTCCAGTTTCTATTTATTTGGTGAATGGTATTAAGCTGCAAGGTCAGATTGAGTCTTTCGATCAGTTCGTGATCCTGTTGAAAAACACGGTCAGTCAGATGGTCTACAAGCACGCGATTTCTACTGTTGTTCCGTCTCGTCCGGTATCTCATCACAGCAATAACGCTGGCGGCGGCACTGGCAGTAACTACCATCACGGCAGCAACGCGCAGGGTTCTTCAACGCCAGCGCAGGACAGCGACGAGACCGAATAAGGTCTCTGCTGTTATCCACACGGGGAGCCAGGGATCCTGCGTTCCCCGCTGATCTTTTTAGAGAGGTTTACGCTTGTTTGACCGTTATGATGCCGGTGAGCAGGCGGTGCTGGTACACATCTATTTTTCGCAAGACAAAGATATGGAAGACCTCCAGGAGTTTGAATCTCTGGTCTCTTCCGCCGGTGTCGAAGCAATGCAGGTGATTACCGGTAGCCGTAAAGCGCCGCACCCAAAGTATTTTGTTGGTGAAGGTAAAGCAGTTGAAATTGCGGATGCCGTAAAAGCAACTGGCGCTTCAGTTGTGTTGTTTGATCATGCGCTGTCTCCGGCCCAGGAACGTAACCTGGAAGCGCTTTGCGAATGCCGTGTTATCGATCGCACGGGTTTGATTTTAGACATTTTTGCTCAGCGTGCGCGTACCCATGAAGGTAAGTTGCAGGTTGAGCTGGCGCAGTTGCGCCATCTGGCAACGCGGCTTGTGCGTGGCTGGACCCACCTTGAGAGACAGAAAGGCGGGATTGGTTTACGCGGTCCGGGGGAAACCCAGCTCGAAACCGACCGTCGTTTGCTGCGTGGCCGTATTACCCAGATCCTCTCACGTCTGGAACGCGTTGAGAAACAGCGTGAGCAAGGTCGTCGTGCACGCTCAAAAGCCGACATCCCAACGGTGTCGCTGGTGGGGTATACCAACGCCGGTAAATCCACCCTGTTTAACCAGATTACTGAGGCACAGGTTTATGCCGCAGACCAGTTGTTTGCGACCCTGGACCCAACGTTACGTCGTATTGACGTCGCCGATGTGGGTGAAACAGTGCTGGCGGATACCGTAGGGTTTATCCGCCATTTGCCTCACGACCTGGTGGCGGCGTTTAAAGCTACCCTGCAGGAGACGCGACAGGCGACCCTGCTGGTGCACGTGATTGACGCGGCGGATGTTCGTGTGCAGGAGAACATCGACGCGGTAAACGTGGTGCTCGAAGAGATCGACGCCCACGAGATCCCAACGCTGTTGGTAATGAACAAGATCGATATGCTGGAGGATTTCGAGCCGCGTATTGATCGAGATGAAGAGAACAAACCGATTCGGGTCTGGCTTTCTGCCCAGTCCGGTATTGGTGTGCCACTGCTTTTCCAGGCTTTGACAGAACGTCTTTCCGGTGAGGTAGCTCAGCACACGCTGCGATTGCCGCCACAGGAAGGCAGGCTGCGCAGCCGGTTTTATCAGCTTCAGGCGATAGAAAAAGAGTGGATGGAGGATGACGGCAGCGTGGGGATGCAGGTGCGTATGCCGATCGTTGACTGGCGTCGCCTCTGTAAACAAGAACCTGCGCTGGTCGACTATATCGTCTGATCAGAAAGGGGATGCCTGAATAATTCGCCCTTGCATAACAAATATGGAGCATATACATGGCGTGGAATCAGCCCGGTAACAACGGACAAGACCGCGACCCGTGGGGAAGCAGCAATAATCAAGGCGGCAACTCTGGGGGAAATGGCAACAAAGGTGGTCGCGAGCAGGGGCCGCCGGATCTGGATGATATCTTCCGCAAGCTGAGCAAAAAGCTTGGTGGCCTTGGCGGAGGTAAAGGTTCTGGCTCGGGTGGAAATTCTACCCAGGGGCCGCGCCCGCAAATGGGTGGCCGCGTGGTGGGCATTGTTGCCGCTGCGGCGGTGATCATCTGGGCTGCCACCGGGTTCTACACCATTAAAGAAGCGGAACGCGGTGTCGTCACCCGTTTCGGTAAGTTCAGTCATCTGGTGGAGCCAGGTCTTAACTGGAAACCGACCTTCATTGACGACGTTACCGCGGTAAACGTGGAATCCGTCCGTGAACTGGCGGCGTCTGGTGTGATGCTGACCTCTGATGAGAACGTGGTGCGCGTTGAGATGAACGTGCAGTACCGCGTAACCGATCCTGAACGTTATCTGTTTAGCGTGACCAGCGCCGATGACAGTCTGCGCCAGGCGACTGATAGCGCCCTGCGTGGTGTTATCGGTAAATACACCATGGATCGTATCCTGACCGAAGGTCGTACCGTTATTCGTAGCGATACCCAGCGTGAGCTGGAAGAGACCATTCGCCCGTACAACATGGGTATTACCCTGCTGGACGTCAACTTCCAGGCTGCTCGTCCGCCGGAAGAGGTGAAAGCGGCGTTTGATGACGCGATTGCTGCCCGTGAAAACGAACAGCAGTACATCCGTGAAGCGGAAGCGTATACCAACGAAGTGCAGCCACGTGCTAACGGCCAGGCGCAGCGTATTCTTGAAGAAGCTCGCGCATATAAAACCCAGACCATCCTGGAAGCACAGGGTGAAGTGGCGCGTTTCGCGAAAATTCTGCCGGAATATAAAGCGGCTCCGGAAATTACCCGTGAACGTCTCTATATCGAGACCATGGAAAAAGTGCTGAGCCACACGCGTAAAGTACTGGTTAACGACAACAAAGGCGGAAACCTGATGGTACTGCCACTGGACCAGATGCTGAAAGGCGGTTCGGCTCCGGCGGCGAAAGCTGACACCAGCGGTTCCAATAACCTGCTGCGTCTGCCACCTGCGTCGTCCAGTAGCTCAAGCGCAACAACCACGCCTTCTTCGAACGATGGTGACATCATGGACCAACGCCGTGCTAACGCGCAGCGTAACGACTACCAGCGTCAGGGGGAATAAGGATGCGTAAGTCAGTTATTGCGATCATCATCATCGTACTGGTCGTGCTTTACACCTCTATTTTCGTTGTGAAAGAGGGTGAACGAGGGATCAAATTCCAGTTCAGCAGCGTCGTCCGTGATAGCGACAAGCGTCCGGTGATCTATGAGCCGGGCCTGCACTTCAAAGTGCCGTTCATTCAGTCGGTGAAAACGCTTGATGCCCGTATCCAGACCATGGATAACCAGGCTGACCGTTTCGTGACCAAAGAGAAGAAAGACCTGATCGTTGACTCTTACATCAAGTGGCGTATCAGTGATTTCAGCCGTTACTTCCTGGCGACAGGCGGCGGCGACGTTTCTCAGGCTGAAGTGCTGTTGAAACGTAAGTTCTCTGACCGTCTGCGTTCTGAGATTGGACGTCTGGATGTGAAAGATATCGTGACCGATTCCCGTGGTCGTCTGACGCTGGAAGTGCGTGATGCGCTGAACTCCGGTACCGCAGGCACCGAAGACGAAGTCTCAACACCGGCAGCGGATGATGCGATTGCTAAAGCGGCTGAACGCGTTCAGGCTGAAACCAACGGCAAAGTGCCGGTGATCAACCCGAACAGTATGGCGGCCCTGGGTATTGAAGTCGTTGACGTGCGTATTAAGCAGATCAACCTTCCTGTGGAAGTGTCCGAGGCGATCTACAACCGTATGCGCGCCGAGCGTGAAGCGGTCGCCCGTCGTCACCGTTCACAGGGTCAGGAAGAGGCTGAGAAGCTGCGCGCGGCAGCGGACTACGAAGTCACCAAGACGCTGGCGGAATCTGAGCGTCAGGGACGTATTCTGCGCGGTGAAGGTGATGCAGAAGCCGCGAAGCTGTTTGCAGATGCCTTCAGCCAGGATCCGGACTTCTACGCCTTTATCCGTAGCCTGCGAGCTTACGAGAATAGCTTCCAGAGCAACCAGGATGTGATGGTCCTCAGCCCGGACAGCGATTTCTTCCGTTATATGAAGACGCCAACCAACGCGACGCGATAAACTCAGGCTCGTTTGAGTATTCAAACCACCGCTCTTCACGGAGCGGTGGTTTTCTTTTATAAGGAATAAAAATGAATTCAACCATTTGGCTCGCGCTGGCGCTGGTGTTAGTTCTGGAAGGTCTTGGCCCGATGCTTTATCCGCGCGCATGGCGTCGTATGATTGCGACGATGAGTCAGCTCCCTGATAATATTTTGCGTCGTTTTGGTGGCGGTCTTGTGGTTGCTGGCATCGTGATCTACTACATGTTGAAGAAAACGATTGGCTGATCAAAAAGTGGTCGGATTTGGCGTATTTTGAGGTCAAAAAGTGCTGTATATCTGAAAAAGCGATGGTAGAATCCATTTTTAAGCAAACGGTGATTTTGAAAAAAATGGGTAACAACGTCGTCGTACTGGGCACCCAATGGGGTGACGAAGGTAAAGGGAAGATTGTTGATCTTCTGACTGAACGGGCTAAATATGTTGTACGCTACCAGGGCGGTCACAACGCAGGCCATACTCTCGTAATCAACGGTGAAAAAACCGTCCTCCATCTTATTCCATCAGGCATTCTTCGTGATAACGTCACCAGCATCATCGGTAACGGCGTTGTGCTGTCTCCTGCTGCGCTGATGAAAGAGATGAAAGGTCTGGAAGACCGTGGTATCCCTGTTCGTGAGCGTCTGCTGCTCTCCGAAGCTTGCCCGCTGATCCTGGATTATCACGTGGCACTGGACGTTGCGCGTGAGAAAGCGCGTGGCGCGAAAGCGATCGGTACCACCGGCCGTGGTATCGGCCCGGCTTACGAAGACAAAGTAGCTCGTCGCGGTCTGCGCGTGGGCGACCTCTTCGACAAAGCAACCTTCGCTGAAAAGCTGAAAGAAGTGATGGAATATCACAACTTCCAGCTGGTGAACTTCTACAAAGCTGACGCTGTTGACTACCAGAAAGTACTGGATGACGTCATGGCGATTGCTGACATTCTGACCGGTATGGTTGTTGATGTATCCGATCTGCTGGACCAGGCGCGCAAGCGTGGCGATTTCGTCATGTTTGAAGGTGCGCAGGGTACGCTGCTGGACATCGACCACGGTACCTATCCGTACGTAACCTCTTCTAACACCACCGCGGGTGGCGTGGCGACCGGCTCTGGCCTGGGCCCACGTTACGTGGATTACGTTCTGGGTATTATCAAAGCTTACTCCACTCGCGTGGGTGCAGGTCCATTCCCGACCGAACTGTTTGATGAAACCGGCGAGTTCCTGTGCAAGCAGGGTAACGAGTTTGGCGCGACCACCGGTCGTCGTCGTCGTACCGGCTGGCTGGATGCGGTTGCAGTGCGTCGCGCAGTGCAGATCAACTCCCTGTCTGGCTTCTGCCTGACCAAGCTGGACGTACTGGACGGCCTGAAAGAAGTGAAAATCTGCGTAGGCTACCGTATGCCAGATGGCCGCGAAGTGACCACCACTCCGCTGGCGGCTGACGACTGGGAAGGCATCGAGCCAATCTACGAAACCATGCCGGGCTGGTCTGAGACCACTTTCGGTGTGAAAGAGCGTAGCGGCCTGCCACAGGCGGCGCTGGATTACATCAAGCGTATTGAAGAACTGACCGAAGTGCCGATCGATATTATTTCTACCGGCCCGGATCGTACTGAAACGATGATCCTGCGCGACCCGTTCGACGCATAATCTTCGTGACTGCTGGCCTGCGGGGGTGACCCGTAGGCCGGATAAGCGTAGCGCCATCCGGCGACCACTCCTCGATCTCTGCTTTTTCGCCCCGTCAGTCAAATAAATTAGCCGCTAACTATCTGGCTGGTTTATCATCATTAATGAATATCTCAGCGGTTTGTCCGCGATTTCCCTTTTTCCTGAGGTTGATGTGCAGTTAACAAGTTTCACCGATTACGGCTTACGCGCGCTGATCTACATGGCGTCGTTACCCGATGGGAAAATGACCAGTATCTCTGAAGTGACAGAGGTCTACGGCGTGTCTCGTAATCATATGGTCAAAATAATCAATCAACTTAGTCGTGCCGGATATGTTGCTGCCGTTCGCGGGAAGAATGGGGGGATCCGTCTCGGTAAACCGGCGCAGAGTATTCGTGTTGGCGATGTGGTACGTGAGCTGGAGCCATTGTCTCTGGTGAACTGCAGCAGCGAGTTCTGCCACATTACGCCCGCCTGCCGTCTGAAAAAGGCGCTTTCTAAGGCCGTGCAAAGTTTTCTCAAGGAACTGGATAACTACACGCTGGCCGATTTGGTTGAAGAGAATCAACCGCTTTATAAATTATTGCTGGTGGAATGAAGAAAATTTCCACCGGAGCTGACAACGGAGGAACCGACATGTCACAAGATCCATTCCAGGAACGCGAAGCCGAAAAATACGCGAACCCTATCCCCAGCCGCGAGTTCATCATTGAACACTTAACAAAACGCGAAAAACCCGCCAATCGTGAAGAACTTGCCGTTGAATTAAATATTGAAGGTGAAGAGCAAATTGAAGCCCTTCGCCGTCGCCTGCGCGCCATGGAGCGTGACGGGCAACTGGTCTTTACTCGCCGTCAGTGCTATGCGCTACCAGAACGCCTTGATCTGCTGAAAGGAACCGTCATTGGTCACCGTGACGGCTATGGCTTCCTGCGCGTGGAAGGTCGTAAAGACGATCTGTACCTTTCATCTGAACAGATGAAAATGTGTATCCACGGTGACCAGATCCTGGCCCAGCCGCTGGGCGCTGACCGTAAAGGTCGCCGCGAAGCTCGCGTGGTGCGTGTGCTGGTGCCAAAAACCAGCCAGATTGTTGGCCGCTACTTTACCGATGCGGGCGTCGGCTTTGTGGTGCCGGACGACAGCCGTCTGAGTTTTGATATCCTGATCCCACCTGAAGAGGTTATGGGCGCGCGCATGGGCTTTGTGGTGGTGGTTGAGCTCACCCAGCGTCCTACCCGTCGCACTAAAGCGGTCGGGAAAATCGTGGAAGTATTGGGCGATAACATGGGCACCGGCATGGCTGTTGATATGGCGCTGCGTACCCATGAGATCCCTTACATCTGGCCGAAAGCGGTTGAAGAACAAATTGAAGGCCTTCGTGAAGAAGTGCCTGAAGAGTCTAAAGCTGGCCGCGTGGACCTCCGCGATCTGCCACTGGTGACGATTGATGGCGAAGACGCCCGCGACTTCGATGATGCGGTGTACTGCGAGAAAAAACGCGGTGGCGGCTGGCGCCTGTGGGTTGCCATCGCGGATGTGAGCTACTATGTTCGCCCGCACACCCCGCTGGATAACGAAGCACGCAACCGCGGTACCTCGGTTTACTTCCCGTCACAGGTTGTGCCGATGCTGCCGGAAGTGCTCTCTAACGGCCTGTGCTCCCTTAACCCGCAGGTTGACCGCCTCTGTATGGTTTGTGAGATGACCATCTCCACCAAAGGGCGCTTAACAGGTTACAAATTCTACGAAGCAGTCATGAGCTCACATGCGCGCCTGACCTATACCAAAGTCTGGCATATGCTGCAGGGCGACCAGGATCTGCGCGAACAATATGCGCCGCTGGTGAAGCACATTGAAGAGCTACATAACCTCTACAAAACGCTGGATCAGGCTCGTGAAGAGCGCGGCGGGATCTCCTTTGAGAGCGAAGAGGCGAAGTTTATCTTCAACGCGGAACGTCGCATTGAACGTATCGAACAGACCCAACGTAACGACGCGCACAAGCTGATTGAAGAGTGTATGATCCTGGCGAACATCTCGGCGGCACGTTTTGTTGAGAAAGCCAAAGAGCCTGCGCTGTTCCGTATTCACGATAAACCGTCGACGGAAGCCATCACCGCGTTCCGTTCAGTACTGGCTGAACTGGGTCTGGAGCTGCCTGGTGGTAACAAGCCAGAGCCGCGTGATTATGCCGAGCTGCTGGAATCCATTGGCGACCGTCCGGATGCAGAAATGCTGCAGACCATGCTACTGCGCTCCATGAAGCAGGCGATTTACGATCCGGAAAACCGTGGGCACTTCGGTCTGGCGTTGCAGTCCTACGCGCACTTTACGTCGCCAATTCGTCGATACCCGGATCTTTCCCTGCACCGTGCAATCAAGTATTTGCTGGCGCAGGAGCAGGGCCATAAAGGGAACACGACTGAAACCGGAGGCTACCACTATTCAATGGAAGAGATGCTGCAACTGGGTCAGCATTGTTCCATGACCGAACGCCGCGCGGATGAAGCGACCCGTGAAGTCTCAGACTGGCTGAAGTGCGACTTTATGCTGGATCAGGTCGGTAACGTTTTCAAAGGTGTGATCGCCAGCGTGACCGGTTTTGGTTTCTTTGTTCGTCTCGATGAGCTGTTTATCGACGGTCTGGTGCATGTCTCCAGCCTGGATAACGACTACTACCGTTTTGACCAGGTCGGGCAGCGTCTCATTGGCGAATCTGGCGGTCAGACCTATCGTCTGGGCGATCGTGTGGAAGTGAAGGTCGAAGCGGTCAATATGGACGAACGCAAGATCGACTTCAGCCTGATCTCCAGCGAGCGTGGCCCGCGTAATGTGGGTAAAACGGCGCGTGAGAAGGCGAAAAAGGGTGGCAACGGTAATACCAGCGGCAAACGTCGTCAGGCGGGTAAGAAAGTGAACTTCGAGCCAGATAGCGCCTTCCGCGGCGAGAAGAAAAAGAAACCGAAGGCAGCGAAGAAAGAAGCTCGCTCCGCGAAAAAGCCTTCCGCTAAGACCCAAAAAATTGCCGCCGCTACCAAAGCGAAGCGCGCGGCGAAGAAAAAGCAGGCGGAGTAATTCCGCCCCTTACCCTGACCCTCTCCCCATCGGGGAGAGGGAAAAGTATCGTCATAATGAGAACCATCAATGAGTGAAATGATTTACGGCATCCACGCGGTGCAAGCCCTGCTGGAGCGCGCACCGGAGCGTTTTCAGGAAGTGTTCATTCTGAAAGGGCGTGAAGACAAGCGTCTGATGCCGCTGATCCACGCCCTGGAGGCACAGGGTGTGGTGATCCAACTGGCAAACCGCCAGTTCCTGGATGAGAAAAGTGACGGCGCGGTTCACCAGGGGATCATTGCCCGCGTGAAGCCGGGTCGTCAGTATCAGGAAAACGATCTGCCGGATCTGATTGCCGAGCTGGATAACCCATTCTTCCTGATCCTCGATGGCGTTACCGATCCGCACAACCTCGGTGCATGTCTGCGTAGTGCTGATGCTGCCGGTGTACACGCGGTCATCGTGCCAAAAGATCGCTCTGCACAGCTGAACGCCACGGCCAAAAAAGTGGCCTGCGGCGCGGCAGAGAACGTTCCGTTGATCCGTGTTACCAACCTGGCGCGCACCATGCGTCTGCTGCAGGAAGAGAATATCTGGATTGTCGGTACCGCCGGTGAAGCCGATCATACCCTCTATCAGAGCAAAATGACTGGCCGTCTGGCGCTGGTGATGGGAGCCGAAGGTGAAGGTATGCGTCGTCTGACGCGCGAGCACTGCGATGAGCTAATCAGCATTCCGATGGCGGGCAGCGTGTCGTCTCTGAACGTTTCTGTTGCGACGGGCATCTGCCTGTTTGAAGCGGTGCGTCAGCGGGGCTAGCCTTTCGTGCCCGGTAAGCACAACGCCACCGGGCATTAGCCTCACTCCTCTAACGACCGCAAATGGTCATCCTTCCTGAGCGTCATCAGCGCCGCAATGCTCACCACTGCTGTCGTCATGACGTAGTACGCTGGAATATCCAGATTGCCCGTCTCTTTAATCAGCCCGGTAATAATCAACCCTGCGCAGCCTGAAAAAATAGCGTTCGACAGGGAGTAAGCCAACCCAAGCCCGGTATAGCGCACACGCGTCGGGAACATCTCAGAGAGCATCGCCGGGCCAGGCCCTGCCAGCATTCCCACCAGACCACCTGCAATCAATACCACCAGCGCTTTCACTGCCAGCGTACTGGATTCGGCCTGCAGGATTTTCAGGAGTGGCAGGGCGAGGATCAGCAGCAGCGTGGTGGCGATAATCATCACCGTGCGACGCCCGATCCGGTCGCTCAGGATCCCAGAGGGAATGATGGTGAGTGCAAAACCAATATTCGAAATCACCGCTATTAATAACGCCTGGTTAAAGCCGGTGTGCAGCGCTGACTGCAGGTAGGTTGGCATAATCACCAGATAGGTATACCCCGCCGCTGACCAGACCATCACCCTGCCAATCCCCATTATGATAGCTCTGAGGGTCGCAGCGGTATCCGCCCGAGCGGTGACCGGTTTGTCCTGCTGCTGCACAAAGCTGGGGGTCTCTTCCATGCTTACCCGAAGCCATAGTGCGACGACGCCCATGGGCAGCGCCAGGAAGAACGGAATGCGCCAGCCCCAGTCATGCAAAGCTTCAGGGGTGAGGAGGGCGGAGAGCAGCGCGACAATGCCTGCGCCTGCCAGCAATCCCAGCGCCACGGTGAAGGATTGCCACGCGCCGTACAGGCCGCGCTTGCCGCGCGGGGCAAACTCCGTCATCAGCGAGACCGCACCGCCGTACTCGCCGCCCGCGAACAGCCCCTGCAGGATGCGAAGCAGTGTAATAATGAGCGGTGCGGCAATCCCGATGCTGGCGTAGACCGGCACCACGCCGATAGCGGCGGTAGCGAGCGTCATCAATACCAGCACAATGATTAGCGTTGGCTTACGGCCAATCCTGTCGCCAATGCGGCCAAACACCACCGCGCCCAGGGGACGGAAAAAGAAAGCGATGGCAAACGAGGCGTAGGTCAGGATCAGGCTGGTTAGCCCCGCTTCCCCCTCAAGCTGGAAGAAGTTTTTCGCAATAACGGTCGCCAGAAAACCGTAGACCGCAAACTCATACCACTCGATAAAGTTACCAATGGAGCCTGCAATTAATGCTCGCTTGTGCGCATCCGGTTGCATAACGATCCTCACTGAAGGGGGTAAGAATAAATTATTCAACAAAAGAGAAGTGATGAAATAGTTTATTCTTATGTTCTGTGAGCTATTTCACGAATGATATCAGCAGGATCGCCACTGTGTGACTTCACTCCCATGCAGCGTGTATGCGGTCTGTCCATACTTACCTTCATTGCCACCGAGCCACTGAAGGAGGGAGACAGCATGCACTGGCAGACCCATACCGTTTTTAATCAACCAGCCCCACTCTCAAACAGTAACCTTTTCCTCTCTGACTGCGCCCTGCGTGACGCAGTTTCCCGGGAGGGTGCCGAGTGGGATAGTGAGTTGCTCGCCAGCATCGGGCAGCAGTTAGGCACCGCTGAGTCACTGGAGCTGGGCAGGCTGGCGAACGTGAATCCACCTGAGCTATTACGCTATGATGCCACCGGGGAGCGGCTGGATGATGTCCGCTTTCATCCCGCATGGCACTTGCTGATGCAAGGACTCTGTGCCAACCGTGTACACAACCTGGCGTGGGAAGAGGAGGCGCGAAAGGGCTCTTTTGTCGCCAGAGCCGCACGGTTTGTTCTACATGCGCAGGTCGAAGCCGGCACGCTTTGTCCCATAACCATGACTTTTGCTGCGACACCCTTGCTACAGCAGACGCTCCCTAAAATATTTCATGAATGGCTGACGCCGCTACTCAGCGATCGCTACGATCCTCATCTTGCTCCAGGATCGCAAAAGCGTGGTCTGCTGATCGGCATGGGGATGACGGAAAAGCAGGGCGGATCCGACGTTCTCAGCAACACCACCAAAGCAGAAAAATGCAGCGATGGTAGCTACCGGCTGGTGGGACACAAATGGTTTTTCTCGGTACCTCAAAGCGATGCGCATCTGGTGCTGGCCCAGGCGAAAGGCGGACTCTCCTGCTTTTTTGTTCCCCGTTTTTTGCCTGACGGACAACGGAATGCCGTGCGTCTGGAGCGGCTGAAAGACAAGCTCGGTAACCGATCCAACGCCAGCAGCGAGGTGGAGTTTCTTGATGCCTCCGGCTGGCTGCTTGGGGAAGAGGGCGAAGGCGTGCGGCAGATCCTGAGAATGGGCGGGCTGACGCGTTTTGACTGCGCACTAGGCAGCCACGGGCTGATGCGCCGGGCGTTATCTGTGGCGCTTTACCACGCCCATCAGCGGCAGACGTTCGGGAAAAACCTTATCGATCAACCCTTGATGCGCGATGTGCTGAGCCGTATGGCCCTGGTGCTGGAGGGGCAAACTGCACTGTTATTTCGTCTGGCGCGGGCGTGGGATAAACGCGCGGATCCGCAAGAAGCCGCCTGGGCTCGGTTGTTCACCCCTGCGGCGAAATTTAGCGTGTGCAAAGCCGGAATCCCCTTTGTGGCAGAAGCAATGGAAGTCCTCGGCGGTATGGGCTACTGCGAGGAGAGCGAACTGCCACGACTCTACCGCGAGATGCCGGTAAACAGCATCTGGGAAGGATCGGGCAATATTATGTGCCTGGATGTGTTGCGCGTACTGACTAAGCAGCCCGGTGTCTTCGACCTGCTGGCCGACGATTTTGCGCAGGTGAAAGGGCAGGACAGACACTTCGATCGTAGCTGGCGGCAACTACAGCAAAAACTGCGTAAACCTCAGGAGGCACAGGGGCGGGAGATCGCGCAGCAGCTTTTCTTACTGGGGGCCGGGAGCCAAATGCTGCGGCACGCATCGCCACCCGTGGCGCAGGCGTGGTGCCGCATGATGCTTGATACCCGCGGTGGGACGCTGATGAACGAGCAGGTGCAAAGTGACCTGCTGCTGCGTGCCACCGGCAGGGTTGGCTAGTTTTTCAGCTGGAACAAGCTCACCAGTTGGGTGAGGTGTGAACCCTTCTCGCGCAGCGTTTGTGCCGTTTGTTCGCTGCGTGAGACGCGATCGGCGTTGATGTGTGATGCTTCGCCAATATGGGTCATAGCAAGATTAACCTGACCGATTCCTGCGGATTGCTCGCGTGACGCGTGGTTAATCTCCATGACCAGCTGGCTGATGTTATCAATATGAAGAATGATGGAGTCCATCGCCAGACGCGTCTGTTCGGACAGCGCGTGTCCTTCACTGACTTTCCTGAGCGTATCGCCAATCAGCTGTTCAATCTCCTTCACTGCGTTAGCGCTACGTCCAGCCAGAGCGCGAACTTCCTGCGCGACCACCGCAAAACCTTTTCCGTGTTCACCAGCACGAGCCGCCTCTACTGCCGCATTGAGCGCCAGGATATTGGTCTGGAAAGCGATTGACTCAATCACGCGCGTGATGTCTTCGATGCGTTTTGACGCTTCCCGGATGTCATCCATGGTGGCAACCGCATGGGTTACCGTCTCGCCACCCTGATGTACCGCGAGCGAGGTTTCACTTACCAACTGCTGTGTTTGCTCCATATTGGCCGCGTTTTGCTGTACGGTTGCGGCCAGTTGCTCCATGCTGGCGGAGGTCTCTTCCACGCTGCTGGCCTGTTTGTTGATCTGCTCGGAAATCTCGCCGGTATCGGAGGCCAGGGCGTTTGTCCCCATATGGATTTCACCTGCCGCTTCACGAACCTGCAGAACCATTTTTTGCAGTCCGCCACCGATACCATTGATGGCATCAACCAACTGACCAACCTCATCCTGGCGCGTTACGGGAAGGCTGGAACGCAGATCGCCCGCAGCATACTGACGAGCCAGATGAATCACATTTCTCAGCGGTTGGGTAAGCATCCGACGAATAATCATCACAAAGAGGCCCGCGAAGAGTACAGACAACACCACACCAGCCAGCAGGAAACGGTCACGCAGAGTGGTCACGCTTGAGAGCAGTACGGATTTATCCACTTCGCCGACGATGGTCCAGTTCCAGCCGGGCAGCGGGGTATAGGCCATTTTCACCGTGCTGCCATCTTCAGTGATGCGTTCCAGTGTGCCGGATTTGTCACTCAGCAGCTGCTGTTGTGTTGCACTGTCCCATTTCGGGAACTGGCCCTCCTCGCTGGAATGGAACAGATACTGGCCGTGCGTTTTGCCGTTGCTGCGATCCAGCACAAAGAAGTGGCCGCTCTCACCCAGGCGGCGGTTGAGGATTTTCTCGCGCATGACGTTCCAGGAGCGGGTGATGTCCACGCCGACAAAGACGATCGCAATGATCTGTCCTTCGGCGTTTTTAACGGGCTGGTACTGGGTGATGTAACGCTTGCCAAACAGCAGCGCCAGTCCACGGTAGACTTCGCCTTTGCTTACGGCAGCGAAGGCCGGGCTGGAGACATCCAGAACAGTACCCATTGCACGCTCGCCATTCTCTTTGCGCAGGGAAGTGGCCACGCGAACAAAGTCGTTACCGCTGCGTACAAACAACGTTGAGATCGCTCCCGTACGATTCAGGAACTCGTCCGAAAGGGTGTTATTTTCATGCAGCCCGGTTTCTCCGCCTTTCAGAAGCGGAACGCTAAGCCCGTTTATCGTCTGGGGTTGGGAACGATCAATATTCAGAGGCTGCGGTAAAAAGGTGGAAAACAGGCGGGTATAACTCTCGACCTCTTCACTCAGGCTGGTGTTAAACATCTGCACCATATCGACCATGCCAGTGGACTGGTTATGCAGATCCTCGACCGCAAGCTCTTCAAGCTGCTGGCTGGCTTTTTGGCTGAGCAGAAAAGTGAAAAGCAAAAACAGTATGGCGACACTGACACCCGTAAGCAGTGACAGCTTCGTACCAAGTCCTGCACGGCGAAAAAAATTGATCATAAATTGCTCATCATTGAAAAGGTATGGTTCTTCAACGGCAGAGCGGGGATGACGTTTATCCCTTTAATGTAACAAAGTGTTATTTAATTGTTTTTAATATGTTTGTTGCGAGGGGAAAAATTTGCAAAAACGAAAAGCCACTAAAAGTAAGTGGCTTTTATTGGGAGGGGTTAAACATAAAGAATGGCCTGTACGCGCCAATGATCAACATGGTTATCTTCCTGCATCTGGATGATTCGATACCAGGAAGCGCCCTGCTCATCGGCCTTCAATGCAACTACACGTTCAACGTCTTGCGGGCTCCCTGAAATATTATTCACGGAGATCTGGCCTATTTCATTCAGACCCGTTACACAATCAGCACTGGCGAATTCTGCTGACTGTGCGGTTGTGCTCACAAGGCCAGCTGAGAGCAACAGAGAGGTCAAAGCAAGAGTTCGTTTCATCGTCAGCTCCATTTCACATATTTCCGGTATCCGCCGGGCAATCCTTCGCAAATAAACTCACTTCCATTGTCGCGGGCATGGAGTTTATTGTGGACAGGAAAATGTCTATGGACGCAAAGCAGTGTAAATGTCGTTCAAAGGAAGACCATTACTTATGGTACAAAATTGCCTGTGAGTACCACTGTCCCGTTATGATGGTTTCATCGATCATAATGATGACGTAATAATCTGCTTTGGCGGCGACGGCTTGTGCTTTTATTGCCTCTTCAGCGTCATCCGGAGAGCCGCGAACCAGCGCGGAGACCGTGCCCATTCGCTGTAATCCTTCCGTCTGATTACGACGAATCTCCTGTGGATGATCGGCGACCGGCGGAGCGGGCTGCGGCGTTCCCTGCAGTGCGTTACAGCCACTGAGCAGAGACACCAGCAATAAAGCAGCAAACCTGCGCATAACCATATCTCGTTTCCTGATAGCCATAGTGTAGTTGTCTGTGAATTTAGTTTTGGGGGAATGTTCCCGAAGTGTTATCTGGGACGTATATTTCGAATGAAAATGACGTGAAAGCGTAACCCAGTTCTCAACATTATGAATCATACATTCGGACAGGGTCGACAATGATTGAAATTGAAATACGCCATCTCGGCGGCCATGAAATTTTACACGCGATACCAGCGGGAAAACGTGATGTGCCGCTGCCTGTTATCGTTTTTTATCATGGGTTTACGTCTTCGAAGCTGGTTTACAGTTATTTTGCGGTGGCGCTGGCTCAGGCCGGCTTTCGAGTGGTAATGCCGGATGCACCTGACCACGGCGCACGCTTTACGGGTAATGAACAGGCGCGGCTTGGACAGTTCTGGCACATTCTGCACGGCAGTCTGACCGAGTTTGCCGGGTTGCGTGATGCGCTCTATGAGGCAGGGCTGGTGGCTGATGATCGTCTGGCCGTGGCCGGGGCGTCAATGGGGGGCATGACGGCGCTGGGGATTATGACGCATCACCCAGAGGTGAAATCCGTCGCCTGCCTGATGGGCTCGGGCTATTTTACCTCACTGGCGAAGACGCTTTTTCCCCCTCAGGATTTAACGGAAATGACCGCGACGCTGGCAGAGTGGGAAGTGACCCGGGCATTGCCGCGTCTGGCCGATCGTCCCCTGTTGCTGTGGCATGGTGACGCGGATGATGTGGTCCCACCCGATGGAACCTTCCGTCTTCAACAGTCGTTGCAGCGCGAGGGACTGGATAGCAACCTGACCTGCCTGTGGGAAGCGGGCGTCCGCCACCGCATCACGCCCACGGCACTGGACGCCACGGTGGCATTCTTCCGCCAGCATTTTTAAACGCGCAGGACTTTGACGCCCTGATCCTCCAGTTTCTGGAGGATCTCTGGGTTGGCCCCTTTGCCGGTGATCACCATGTCGATCTGTTCGGCGCGGCTGAATAACATCCCTGCGCGCTCGCCCACTTTGCTGCTGTCGACCAGCACAACGAGCTTGCCCACAACGTTAAGCATGTTTTGCTCCGCCATCGCGGTCAGCATATCGGTTTTATACAGGCCATCTGCCGTCAGGCCTTTGCCGCTGGTAAACATCCAGTGCCCGGCATAGAGACTGTTTTCGCTGTCCTGAGGGCTAAGGGTGATGGACTGGCTTTTGTTGTACTGCCCGCCCATGATCACCACGCTCTCATGCTCCTGGTCGATGAGATAGTTGGCGAGCGGTAAGTAGTTGGTGATGATTTGTACCGGTTTTCCGCACATCTCCCGGCCCAGAAGAAACGCCGTGGAGCCGCAGTTGATGACCACGCTCTCGCCGGGATTCACCAGCTGCGATGCGGCTCTGGCAATACGCACTTTTTCATCATGATTTTGTGCCTGATGAATGTTCATTGGCGTCCAGCGTGGGCGTTGTTGGCTGATCGCTTCTGCGCCGTTGCGGACTTTTTTCAGTTTCCCGCTCTCATCCAGCTTGTTGATATCCCGCCGTGCTGTCGCCGGGGAAATCCCTAAATGCTCGATGACTTTCTCGACGGTGATGAAACCTGTTTGCGCCAGGAGTTCCAGGAGAATTTGATGCCGTTGCGCTTCCGTCATGAGCTATTCCGATAAGAATTGATTTGAAAAGATGATATTTGAAATAGCATGAAATTACTAAAATAATTATGGAATCGCCAGACAGAAGTCTGGCGATTTGGCTTCACAATCAGAGGAAGGACTTGAACGGCAGGTCGGGTTCGATGGTGAAGCAATCATCAAAGCCACGCGGGTAGTGATACTCGAGATTGTCTTTGTCCAGTGGCCAGGTGAACTTGCCTCCAACCTGCCAGATGAATGGCTTGAAGCCATATTTCAGACGATCTTTTTTCATCTCCCACAGTACGCGGATTTCCTGTGGGTCGGCCTGGAAATTGGACCAGATATCATGGTGGAACGGGATCACCACTTTGGTGTTCAATGCTTCCGCCATGCGCAGCATATCAGCGCTGGTCATCTTGTCAGTGATGCCTCGTGGGTTCTCGCCGTAGGAGCCCAGCGCCACGTCAATCTGATGTTCATTACCGTGCTTCGCATAGTAGTTGGAGTAGTGAGAGTCACCGCTGTGGTACAGAGAGCCGCCAGGGGTTTTAAACAGATAGTTAACCGCGCGCTCGTCCATGCCATCTGGTAGTACCCCAGCGGCTTTCTGATCGGCAGGCAGAGTAATCAATGCGGTACGGTCAAAGGCATCAAGCGCGTGGATTTCAATGTCTTTAATTTTCACCACATCGCCCGGCTTCATGACAATGCAGCGCTCTTTCGGTACACCCCAGCCAATCCAGAGATCCACGCAGGTCTGCGGTCCGATAAACGGGACGTCATCGGCACAGTTTTGCATGACCGCTGCCGCTACATTTACGTCGATATGGTCGTTGTGATCGTGCGTTGAGAGAACAGCATCGATCTGCCGAATAGCAAATGGATCAAGCACAAAAGGTGTCGTACGCAGGTTTGGCTGCAGTTTTTCCACACCCGCCATACGCTGCATCTGATGGCCTTTTTTCATCAACGGGTTGCCGTGGCTCTGTTTGCCCGTACCGCACCAGAAATCGACGCAAATGTTCGCACCACCTTCTGATTTCAACCAGATACCGGTACAACCCAGCCACCACATTGCAAAGGTACCGGGAGCAACCCGTTCCTGCTCGATCTCTTCGTTCAGCCAACTACCCCATTCCGGAAAGGTGCTCAGAATCCATGATTCGCGGGTGATGGTGTTTACTTTACTCATCGTTTGACTCCTGGTTTTAATCAAAAGTAATCACAATGTGATTTGTTGTGATTAATGCTGGCACCATTTGACGTACTTTGCAACGGTAAAAATGAGGAATTTTATCTGTTCGACTTCACGGATTATCCGCTTTTACCTTGTTAGACTATCTCTTATTAATTATTAATTACATGAATTATAAAGATTAAATTATTTATCTCAGAGGGCGGTGAAAATCATTACTCACAGCATGGAAATAATTTGCGTGATACGTCACAAATAATCAAATTCAATCTTGTGGTGATTATTTGTGATTACTAGAGTGATGGCACCAACCACACAGGGATTGCCCCTCGTGTTCTCATTTCTGGAGAGAGTTATGGAGATCCTCTACAACGTCTTTACCGTGTTCTTTAATCAGGTAATGACTAACGCCCCGCTGCTGCTGGGTATCGTGACGTGCCTGGGCTATATCCTGCTGCGCAAGAGCGTCAGCGTTATTATTAAAGGCACGATTAAGACCATCATTGGTTTCATGCTGTTGCAGGCAGGGTCAGGCATTCTGACCAGCACGTTTAAGCCTGTCGTGGCCAAAATGTCGGAAGTGTATGGCATCAATGGTGCGATCTCTGACACATATGCATCAATGATGGCCACTATCGATCGCATGGGTGATGCCTATAGTTGGGTCGGTTATGCGGTGCTGCTCGCACTGGCGCTGAACATTATTTATGTTCTTCTGCGCCGCATTACAGGCATTCGCACCATCATGCTGACGGGACACATCATGTTCCAGCAGGCGGGGCTCATTGCGGTTTCTCTCTATATTTTCGGCTACCCAATGTGGACCACGATTATCTGCACCGCAGTGCTGGTATCGCTCTACTGGGGTATCACCTCCAACATGATGTACAAGCCAACACAGGAAGTGACTGATGGTTGCGGTTTTTCCATCGGCCATCAGCAGCAGTTTGCCTCCTGGATTGCTTACAAAGTTGCACCGTACCTGGGTAAAAAAGAAGAGAGCGTTGAAGACCTCAAGCTGCCTGGCTGGCTGAATATCTTCCACGACAACATCGTTTCTACGGCGATTGTGATGACTCTCTTCTTCGGCGCCATTCTGCTCTCCTTCGGCATTGATGTAGTGCAGGCGATGGCAGGGAAAACCCACTGGACGGTCTATATCCTGCAGACCGGCTTCTCCTTCGCAGTGGCAATTTTCATCATCACTCAGGGCGTGCGTATGTTCGTTGCCGAGCTGTCTGAAGCCTTCAACGGGATTTCCCAGCGCCTGATTCCTGGCGCAGTACTGGCGATTGACTGTGCGGCTATCTACAGCTTCGCACCGAACGCGGTGGTCTGGGGCTTTATGTGGGGCACTATCGGCCAGCTGATTGCGGTGGGCATCCTGGTAGGCTGCGGCTCCTCAATCCTGATTATCCCTGGTTTTATCCCGATGTTCTTCTCCAACGCCACCATCGGCGTCTTTGCAAACCACTTTGGCGGCTGGCGCGCGGCGCTCAAGATCTGCCTGGTGATGGGCATGGTGGAAATTTTCGGTTGTGTGTGGGCGGTCAAGCTCACCGGCATGAGCGCCTGGATGGGCATGGCGGACTGGTCAATTCTGGCGCCACCAATGATGCAGGGCTTTGCATCCGTCGGACTGGTCTTTATGGCCGTCATCATTCTGATTGCTCTGGCTTATATGTTCTTCGCGGGCCGCGCTCTGCGCGCTGAAGAAGATGCGGAAAAACAAACAGCAGAAGTGTCTGCTCATTAAGGAGTTTCGATTATGACCGTACGTATCCTGGCTGTGTGTGGCAATGGGCAAGGTAGCTCCATGATCATGAAGATGAAAGTGGACCAGTTTTTAACCCAGTCAAACATCGACCACACGGTGAATAGCTGCGCAGTGGGTGAATACAAAAGTGAACTGAACGGCGCGGACATCATCATCGCCTCTACCCACATCGCTGGTGAAATCACCGTGACGGGCAACAAATATGTGGTGGGCGTGCGCAACATGCTGTCGCCTGCGGATTTCGGACCAAAACTGCTGGAAGTGATTAAAGAGCACTTCCCACAAGACGTGAAGTAAGGACGCCACATGAAACTACGTGATTCTCTGGCAGAGAATAATTCCATTCTTTTACAGGCTGAGGCCAGCACCTGGCAGGAAGCGGTGAAGCTGAGCGTGGATTTACTGGTTAAAGCTGATGTTGTCGAGCCACGTTATTACCAGGCCATTCTGGATGGCGTTGCTCAGCACGGCCCTTACTTTGTCATTGCACCGGGCCTGGCCATGCCGCATGGCCGGCCGGAAGAGGGGGTGAAGAAAACCGGCTTTGCCCTGGTGACGCTGAAAACGCCGTTGGTGTTTAACCATGAAGATAACGACCCGGTAGACATTCTTATCACCATGGCCGCTGTTGATGCCAATACCCACCAGGAGGTGGGCATCATGCAGATCGTGAATCTGTTTGATGACGAGGCCAATTTCGACCGTTTACGTGCCTGCCGCACCGAGCAGGAAGTGCTGGATTTAATTGATATCGCCACTGCGGCGGCAGTTTAAGAGGAATTGAACATGTCATTACCAATGTTGCAGGTTGCGCTGGATAACCAGACGCTGTCCCACGCTTACGAAACGACCCGTCTGATTGCAGAAGAAGTGGACATCATCGAAGTTGGAACCATTTTGTGCGTGGGCGAAGGTGTCCGTGCCGTTCGCGACCTGAAGGCGCTCTATCCGCACAAAATCGTGCTGGCGGATGCCAAGATTGCGGACGCAGGCAAAATTCTCTCTCGTATGTGTTTTGAAGCTAACGCCGACTGGGTCACCGTGATCTGCTGTGCGGATATCAACACCGCCAAAGGCGCGCTGGACGTGGCAAAAGAGTTTAACGGCGACGTGCAGATTGAACTGACCGGCTTCTGGACCTGGGAGCAGGCGCAGGAGTGGCGCGACGCGGGCATTCAGCAGGTGGTTTACCACCGTAGCCGTGATGCACAGGCTGCAGGCGTGGCGTGGGGTGACGCAGATATAAGTGCGATTAAACGTCTGGCTGATATGGGCTTTAAAGTGACCGTTACGGGCGGCCTGGCGCTGGAAGATCTGCCGTTATTCAAGGGTATTCCAATTCACGTCTTCATTGCGGGTCGTAGCATCCGCGATGCTGCCTCCCCGGTAGAAGCGGCGCGTCAGTTCAAACGCTCCATCGCTCAGCTTTGGGGCTAAGGAGCGGGTATGTTGTCAAAACAAGTCCCGCTTGGCATCTATGAAAAGGCACTCCCCGCGGGGGAGTGCTGGCTGGCGCGGTTACGGTTGGCAAAAGAGCTGGGTTTCGATTTTGTCGAAATGTCAGTGGATGAGACAGACGATCGCCTCTCTCGCCTCGACTGGAGCCGTGAACAACGCCTGGCGCTGGTGGGCGCTATCGCTGAAACGGGTGTGCGCGTGCCCTCCATGTGTCTCAGTGCCCATCGGCGGTTCCCGCTTGGGAGTGAAGATGATGCCGTGCGTGCTCAGGGTCTGGAGATCATGCGGAAAGCCATTCGCTTTGCTCAGGACGTCGGCATCCGGGTGATCCAACTGGCGGGTTATGACGTTTACTATCAGGAAGCCAACGATGAAACGCGCCGTCGTTTCCGTGACGGCCTGAAAGAGAGCGTCGAGATGGCAAGCCGTGCGCAGGTGACGCTGGCGATGGAGATCATGGATTATCCGTTAATGAACTCGATCAGCAAAGCGCTGGGCTACGCGCACTATCTGAATAATCCGTGGTTCCAGCTCTATCCTGATATTGGCAACTTGTCGGCATGGGATAATGACGTGCAGATGGAACTGCAGGCAGGTATAGGTCATATCGTGGCGGTTCACGTCAAAGATACGCGGCCTGGTGTGTTCAAAAATGTTCCGTTCGGCACCGGGGTGGTGGATTTCGAACGGTGCTTCCAGACGCTCAAGCAGACAGGGTATTGCGGGCCTTACCTGATTGAGATGTGGAGTGAAACGTCGGATGACCCGGCCGCGGAAGTGGCGAAAGCGCGCGACTGGGTGCGTGAGCGAATGGCGCGGGCGGGTATGCTGGAGGCTGAACATGCTTAAGCTCAAACAGCAGGTCTTTGAGGCCAATATGGATCTGCCGCGTTACGGCCTGGTGACCTTCACCTGGGGTAACGTCAGTGCTATCGATCGCGATCGAGGGGTGATCGCGATTAAGCCGAGCGGTGTGGCGTATGAAACCATGAAAGTGGACGATATGGTGCTCGTGGATCTCGAAGGAAATGTTGTCGATGGCAAATGGCGACCTTCTTCCGATACGGCCACTCACCTGGCGCTTTACCGGCGTTATCCTTCACTGGGTGGTGTTGTGCATACGCACTCAACGCATGCTACGGCCTGGGCACAGGCGGGTCTGGCAATACCCGCTCTGGGAACTACGCATGCAGATTACTTCTTTGGCGACATCCCCTGTACACGGGCACTTACGCAGGATGAAGTGGAAGGTGAGTACGAACTCAACACCGGTAAGGTGATTATTGAGACCTTGGGAGACAGTGAGCCGCTGCATACACCGGGCATTGTGGTGTACCAGCACGGTCCGTTCTCGTGGGGTAAAGATGCCCACGACGCTGTCCATAATGCGGTGGTCATGGAGGAGGTGGCACGAATGGCGTGGATTGCCCGCGACATTAACCCACAGCTTCAGGGCATTGATGATTACCTGATGGACAAGCACTTCAAGCGTAAGCACGGCCCAAACGCATATTACGGGCAAAAGTGAATAAGTGCTCTGGAATACCAAAAAACAGTTGTAACCGGTGGTATTTCAGAGCCATTCATAAAAAAAAGCCCCCGGGCTGGGGGCAAGTTAAACTATGGCTATGTTCTCGTTGTTGGGCTTCCTGGTGCTAGCGTTAAAACGTTATCTGTATATATCTGCACTGGCGTGCATGTTGCCGTTGCTACCGGGTTCACGCATCAGAATGACGTGATAGTATGTAGCACCCTGAGCATCGGTTTCTTTGTTAAGAGCCTGATCTGCTTCACTTTCAGTGGCGAAATTATGATTGATGTAGATTACGCCCAAGCTTTGCACATCATCCATGTTTCTGGCCTGTCGGCTGTCTATTTTGATAGCTGCCATCGCGTTTGCACTGAGCAAAAGCGCAGCCATTATGGCTAATACGATTTTTTTCATGATATGCGCTCCACGACTGCGTGCTGTGAGAGAGTGGTGTGATACTCCTTCTTTAATTCAGATGACCTCTGATTAAAGTGTAATCACTCATTCGGCGGGAAAGCGTGACCATTTCTGATGCTGTTGTTCAAAAAAACAACGCTTTCGGATGTGAATAATTTTAAATCATCCACTTAGACCAGCTTTGCGCTTTGTGCGAATTATTTGTGCAATCAGCTTGAGTTTCCAGGGGTGTGCAAGTATTATGACGCGTCAATTTTTCAGCCGACCTTTAACACGTTCCTTGCCTCCCCGGGCCTCGGCTGACCCAGACAGGAGGCTGAATAATCCGTAAGGAGCAATTCGATGCGTCATTACGAAATCGTTTTTATGGTCCATCCTGACCAGAGCGAACAGGTTCCGGGTATGATCGAGCGCTACACTGGTGCAATCACTGCAGCAGCGGGCACGATCCACCGTCTGGAAGACTGGGGCCGCCGTCAGCTGGCTTACCCGATCAACAAACTGCACAAAGCTCACTACGTTCTGCTGAACGTTGAAGCGCCGCAGGAAGTGATCGATGAGCTGGAAACTAACTTCCGCTTCAACGATGCCGTTATCCGCAGCATGGTTATGCGTACTAAACACGCAGTTACCGAAGCATCTCCGATGGTTAAAGCGAAAGACGAGCGCCGCGAGCGTCGCGATGATTTCGCAAACGAAACCGCAGATGATTCTGATGCTGGGGATTCTGAAGAGTAATTTCTGATGACCAACCGTCTGGCGTTGTCCGGCATCGTATGCAGGGCTCCCCTTCGAAAGGTCAGTCCATCAGGAATTCCGCATTGCCAGTTCGTGCTTGAGCATCGTTCTGTGCAAGAGGAAGCCGGGTTTCACCGGCAGGCATGGTGCCAAATGCCCGTTATTATTAGCGGACACGAAAACCAGGCCATTACTCACAGTTTAACGGTCGGTAGTGCAGTAATCGTTCAGGGGTTCATCTCTTGCCACAAGGCAAAGAACGGTCTGAGCAAAATGGTTCTGCATGCCGAGCAGATTGATTTGATAGATTCTGGAGACTAGCCATATGGCACGTTATTTCCGTCGTCGCAAGTTCTGCCGTTTCACCGCGGAAGGCGTTCAAGAGATCGACTATAAAGATATCGCAACGCTGAAAAACTACATCACCGAAAGCGGTAAGATTGTCCCAAGCCGTATCACCGGTACTCGTGCAAAATACCAGCGTCAGCTGGCTCGCGCTATCAAACGCGCTCGCTACCTGTCCCTGCTGCCGTACACTGATCGTCATCAGTAATCGGGCACGGTCCATTAATACGACTTTAAGAGGATAAGGTAATGCAAGTTATTCTGCTTGATAAAGTAGCAAACCTGGGCAGCCTGGGTGATCAGGTAAACGTTAAAGCGGGCTACGCTCGTAACTTCCTGGTTCCACAGGGTAAAGCTGTTCCAGCTACCAAGAAAAACGTAGAGTTTTTCGAAGCACGTCGCGCTGAACTGGAAGCCAAACTGGCTGACGTTCTGGCGGCTGCTAACGCTCGCGCTGAGTCAATCAACGCACTGGGCACCGTTACCATCGCTTCCAAATCTGGCGACGAAGGTAAACTGTTCGGTTCCATCGGTACCCGCGATATCGCTGATGCAGTTTCTGCAGCAGGCGTTAAAGTGGCTAAGAGCGAAGTTCGTCTGCCGAACGGCGTTCTGCGTACCACTGGTGAGCACGAAGTTGACTTCCAGGTTCACAGCGAAGTGTTCGCTAAACTGGTTGTTAACGTTGTAGCTGAGTAATTTTTTACTCTGCTCACGTCGAGACGCCGGCCTTGTGCCGGCGTTTTGCTTTTTAAAGAACCGGGTTCTTAACGTGCCCTGATAAAACTGCCATCTGGCTGACGGGTAAACAGCACCTGCTGACCATTTCCCGTATCAATCGTTAGCCCGGTGACCACACCGCTGGCATTCTGACGAATCTGCACCATCTGACCATTTTGCAGGTTGCTGAGCGGCTTACCTGAACCCTCCACCTGCGCCATGGCATACACATCCGTTGGCGGCAGGTTATGGTCGCGGAACAGCTGCGCCAGGGTTTTGCCTGGTTCTACGCGATAAGAGCGCCACTGCTGCTGGATACCGGTGGGCTGCTGCGTCTGTGGCTCAGCAGCGGCCTGTTCCTGCGGCTGTTCATCCTGGACCGGTTCTGGCTCAACTGGCGCGACCTGACCCGGATCGTTAGACGGCGTGACCAGCTGCGTCTGCATGGGTTGTGCATCAGGCTGAGGCCGCGTCTGCGACTGAATGTCCAGCTGTGCATTGCGGGTGACGGGCGCGGTATTGACATCATCGCCGCCGGAAGGAAGCAGGAAGCCCACGATCACCATCAGCGCGCCGATGATGATCCCTCTGCGATGCAGGGGAGGCAGCGGGTCCATGATGCGAAAATTGTCCGGCGCCTGCCAGATTTTCGCCAGGGTAGGTTTCAGTTCAAATCGCCCGGGCATGGCTCTCCTCCTGCTCCGCGTATTTTTTATCCTGTGCTCCGAAGTATAGTTTGCTAACTGCCTGAACGACGTAGCAAACCCGACATCCGTGGCATCAGTTCGGGATTAATCCTGGTTATCTCTATTGTTTCTGTTTCGTCGCGGTTTGTCACCTTAACTTCAGACAAAGTTTTACCCATAAGGGCATGGCTGATATGCTGCCCGCTACTTTAAATGTGATGGAAGGAAATCCCATGACCACCCCGACTTTTGACACTATCGAAGCGCAGGCAAGTTACGGTATCGGCTTGCAGGTAGGACAGCAGCTGAGCGAATCCGGCCTGGAAGGTCTGTTACCTGAAGCGCTGGTGGCGGGTATCGCTGATGCGCTGGAAGGCAAACAGCCTGCCGTTCCGGTTGATGTTGTGCATCGTGCGCTGCGTGAAATCCACGAACGTGCTGACGCTGTACGTCGCGCACGTTTCGAAGAGATGGCAGCAGAAGGTGTTAAATTCCTGGAAGAGAACCGCGAGCGTGAAGGTGTGAACAGCACGGAGTCAGGCCTGCAGTTCCGCGTGATCAACCAGGGCGATGGCGCAATCCCGGCTCGCACTGACCACGTTCGTGTGCATTACACCGGTAAACTGATCGACGGTACTGTGTTCGACAGTTCTGTTGCGCGTGGCGAACCGGCTGAATTCCCGGTGAATGGTGTTATCGCGGGCTGGATCGAAGCGTTGACCCTGATGCCAGTCGGTTCCAAATGGGAACTGACTATCCCGCATAACCTGGCTTACGGCGAGCGTGGTGCTGGTGCATCCATCCCGCCATTCAGCACGCTGGTCTTTGAAGTCGAGCTGCTGGAAATTCTGTAATCGACTTTTCTTATTTCCTCTCCCCGATTGGGGAGGGGAAAATAGTGTTAAAACCTATAGTTACGATGTAATCAATATTTTATCTTGCAAACGAAACTGTTGCGTGTATTTTTGTGAGCTGTTTCGCGCTGTATGAGTGATATGACACTCACTTTCAACATATTATTAACATAATATCTAAATCATAGTATTCATCCCGCCGATTCTTACCTAATATCGATAAGCCCTTACAAAGGGATCGTCATTTTTTGACGTATTTAAAGGCCAGAAGAGCCTTAACAACACAGACAGGCATAAACAGGAAAATATCACATGGTAGATCAGGTCAAAGTCGTCGCCGACGAAGAGGCGTCGTCTGAACAGTCGCTACGGCGCAATCTCACAAACCGTCATATTCAGCTCATTGCCATTGGAGGAGCCATTGGTACCGGGCTGTTTATGGGGTCAGGCAAAACTATCAGTCTTGCCGGGCCGTCGATCATATTCGTTTATATGATTATCGGTTTTATGCTTTTCTTCGTGATGCGTGCAATGGGTGAATTGCTGCTCTCGAATCTCGAATACAAATCCTTCAGCGACTTTGCTTCTGACCTCCTCGGGCCATGGGCGGGCTATTTCACTGGCTGGACCTACTGGTTCTGCTGGGTCGTCACCGGTATGGCGGATGTTGTAGCGATTACGGCTTACGCGCAGTTCTGGTTCCCCGGCCTTTCTGACTGGGTGGCTTCGCTGGCGGTCATTGTTCTGCTGCTGAGCCTTAACCTCGCCACCGTTAAAATGTTCGGTGAGATGGAATTCTGGTTCGCGATGATCAAAATCGTGGCCATCGTAGGGCTCATCGTGGTGGGGCTGGTGATGGTTCTCACGCACTTCCAGTCGCCAACGGGCGTTCAGGCCTCGTTTACTCATCTGTGGAATGATGGCGGTTGGTTCCCGAAAGGCATTAGCGGCTTCTTTGCGGGCTTCCAGATTGCGGTATTTGCTTTCGTGGGCATTGAACTGGTGGGGACCACGGCTGCAGAGACCAAAGATCCTGAGAAATCTCTTCCGCGCGCCATTAACTCCATTCCGGTTCGTATCATCATGTTCTACGTTTTCGCGCTGGTCATCATTATGTCCGTGACGCCGTGGAGCTCTGTCGTGCCAACCAAGAGCCCGTTCGTTGAGCTGTTCGTCCTGGTGGGTCTGCCAGCGGCAGCGAGCCTGATTAACTTCGTGGTGCTGACCTCTGCGGCCTCTTCTGCCAACAGCGGCGTATTCTCCACCAGCCGTATGCTGTTTGGTCTGGCGCAGGAGGGCGTGGCGCCGAGCGCGTTCGCCAAGCTGTCTAAGCGGGCGGTACCGGCAAAAGGGCTGACATTCTCCTGCATGTGCCTGCTGGGTGGTGTGGTGATGCTCTACGTGAACCCAAGCGTGATTGGCGCGTTCACCATGATTACCACGGTCTCTGCGATCCTGTTTATGTTCGTCTGGACCATCATCCTCTGTTCATACCTGGTGTACCGCAAGCAGCGTCCACACCTGCATGAAAAATCGATCTACAAGATGCCACTGGGCAAGTTGATGTGCTGGGTGTGCATGGCGTTCTTCGTCTTCGTGCTGGTTCTGCTGACGCTGGAAGATGATACCCGTCAGGCACTGATCGTCACGCCGCTGTGGTTTATTGCGCTGGGGCTGGGTTGGGTGTTTATCGGTAAGAAACGTATGGCGGGCGTGCGTTAAGCATGTTGCCGGGTGGCGCTAGCGCTTACCCGACCTACGTTCCAGGACGTTGTAGGCCCGGTAAGCGCTAGCGCCACCGGGCTTTTTTATTCCCCGGATAATGCACGCGGGAACAGAACGTTATTCTCAAGACTGATGTGTTCCATCAGGTCGTCGATCGTTTCGTTAATGCCGTTGTACATCGCTTTCCAGGTGGTACAGGCTTCTGGCGGCGGTGTAACGTTGCCGGTAGTGTGTTTGATCACTTCCAGCAGTTCACCTGCTTCATCGTGTTCGCTTTCCATCACGCTGATAGGCCCCATTGCCTGACTGCCCATTCCCTGTTTGATCATCGGGAAGAGGATCTGCTCTTCTTTCATCATGTGGCTGGAAAGTTCTTCGTGCAGCATAGTCAGGTATTTTGCCAGGCCGCGCGGTACGGAAGGTTTGTCGGCATGTACGCGCTCGACTTTGGTTGCCTGCAGGATCAGTTCCGGCAGCTGTTCACGGTGACGGTCATGGTATCGTACGATGATATGGTCGATGATTTCAGCGAGCGGGGCAGTTCGCCAGTCTTTGTCGACGGGCTGCTCGGCCAGCAGCGCCAGCTCTGCTTCAATCACCTCAACATCCAGCTCTTTGCGCGAGGCTGCACGCGCCAGGGTTTGCTTACCGCCACAGCAGTAATCCATGTCGTATTTACGAAACAGCGCAGAAGCGCGAGGGATGGAGAGCGCCAGCTCGCCGAGGGGTTGGTCGCGATAGGCCATAGCAGTTACCTCGTTATCAATAATATAAGATGCATATTAAATGCATCTTTAAGCAAGCGCTATAACCCTTTAGAGGGAAGGGGGAAAATGAGATTCGGATCACAAAAAATCGCTCTTATTAACTCCCTGAATGGACTTAAGAAAGTGGTTTAGAAAGTTTTTAAAGGCGTAGAAACAGTAAACAACCCGCCGCGCCTGCCGATATATCCACGTCAAACAAACCTGCATATAAAAGGCAACGCATGTTTAAACGTATAAAAGTTATTACCCTTCTGATTTCGGTGCTGCTTGTACTCGGCATTATGCAACTGATCTCCGCTGGTATCTTTATCAACGCGCTGAACAACGATAAAGACAACTTCACCGTGTCGCAGCTTTCCAGCAAGAATGTGGCGGAATTCACCGATGCGTGGATCAGTCTGAACCAGGCCCGCGTCACCCTGAACCGTGGGATGTTGCGCCTGCAAAGCAGCATGGCCTCTCAAATTAACGGTGGTCAGCTCAATGAGCTGGTGACGACGGCTAAAAATCTGCTGACTGAAGCACAGGTTCATTATGATAAATACAATGCCTTGCCGAATACTCCTGGTCTTGATGAGAACCTGACGAATCGCCTGGAGGAGCAGTACCGCAATTATTCTGCGACGCTGGCACAAATGAACGTGTTGCTGAGCCAGGGTAATCTGGAAGATATGTTCAAGCAGAATGCCGAGCAAAAACAAAACGCGATGCAGACGGTTTATCGTGAATGGCGTGAAGCGCAGGCCGCGCTCAGTGATAAAGGCATCAGGGATAATGAAAGTGACTACAAACGCATCTTGTGGATCCTTTCTGCGGTGATGCTGCTGGTCATTGTGGTCATTATCTCCAGCTGGATCGCCATGCGCCGCGTGCTGTTGCTGCCGCTGGAAGAGATTATCAGCCATATCCGCGCCATTGCGGCAGGCGATTTAACCCAGCCGATTCAGGCTGACGGTAAGAACGAGATGGCGATCCTTGCGCACAACGTCCAGGAGATGCAAGCCTCACTGGCGAATACCGTGGGTGTCGTGCGTCAAGGCGCTGATACTATTTACACCGGGGCGGGCGAAATCTCTGCGGGCAGTAACGATCTCTCTTCCCGTACCGAGCAGCAGGCCGCTTCTCTGGAAGAAACGGCAGCCAGCATGGAACAGCTGACGGCAACCGTGAAACAGAACGCCGATAACGCGCGTCAGGCTTCTCGTCTGGCACTGGATGCTTCTTCAACCGCGAAGAAGGGCGGTCATGTGGTGGAAGGAGTGGTTCGCACCATGGATGAAATTGCTACCAGTTCCAGCAAAATTGCGCAAATTACTAACGTGATCGACGGAATTGCCTTCCAGACGAATATTCTGGCGCTGAACGCGGCGGTGGAAGCTGCCCGTGCAGGCGAGCAGGGACGTGGTTTTGCGGTGGTAGCCGGTGAAGTGCGTACCCTGGCACAGCGCAGCGCCCAGGCCGCGAAAGAGATCAAAGCGCTGATCGATGATTCCGGTGAGCGCGTGAATGCAGGTTCTCAGCTGGTGAATGAAGCGGGCGCGACGATGGCGGAAATTGTCAATGCAGTCACTCGCGTCACCGACATCATGGGCGAAATTGCCTCTGCGTCTGACGAACAGAGCCGTGGTATTGATCAGGTTGGCCAGGCCGTGGCAGAGATGGATCGCGTCACTCAGCAGAACGCCTCGCTGGTGGAGGAGTCTGCGGCAGCGGCAGCAGCGCTGGAAGATCAGGCAGCTCGCCTGAACGAAGCGGTGGCGGTATTTAAAATTATCCGCAACCAGACGGTCAAAGCGGCTCCGGTGAAAACCTATGCACCAAAGGCGCAGCCCGTAGCGGCTGCGTCTGAGGCCAACTGGGAAACGTTCTAACTCTCCGACGCCGGAACAACCATCGGTTTTTCCGGCTTCGCTCTTACCGCCATCACCACCCCGATGACCAGCAGCGCGATCCCGCAGGCCGTGAATAACGGCGGCACGCTCTGGCGCATCAGGAAGGTGTAAAGCAGCCCGGCCAGGGTTTCGAAAACAATCAGCGGCCCTAAGATCACCGTCGGCAGCTTCTGGCTGGCAATATTCCAGCACAGCGCGCCCACCCATGAGCACAGCACCGCAATCGCAACCATCAGGCCAATAAACACCCACGGTCTTGGCCCGAAGGGCTGGGTGAAGTCTGGCTGTTGATGGCCTAACCAGATGCACGCCCCGGCATATCCCACCAGTGAGACGGGCAGCGTCACTAGCGCCTGCGCCGTTGCCCACATCATCGGATGCTTGTCCGGGTTCTCCCGCAGCCAGCGTGCATTTCGCAGGGCATACCATGCCCAGCACGCCACGGAAATGAACGCCAGCATAATGCCAGAACCGTACCGCCACAGGTCAACATTCACCTGCCCATGACGCAGCTCGGCAATATTGACGCATACCAGCCCCACGGCGGTGCATCCCAGCGCTGGCACCATTTTTGACCACGCCAGTTTGCCATCGCGCTGGCTATAGAGCAGGTTAGCAAAGACGGGGATAACGACCGGCAGCGTGCCGATAATCATGGTAGACACTGGCGCCCCGGTACGCTGAATGGCGCTCGCGAGGCAAACGTAATAGATAAGATTGCCCATCATGGTCAGCGCCAGCGCGGTACCCCAGTCCTGACGGCTGAGCTGACGCAATCGCGCGCGTCCCAGCCACGCCAGAGGCAGGGCAATCAGCCCCAGCGCCAGGTAACGTCCGGTCGACTGCAGTATTGCCGGATATTCGGGCACGATCAGCGGGCCGACAAAGATTAACCCCCACATCATCCCTGCCAGCAGGGCATACAACACACCACTAATCATTTTTCCATCCACAGGTATTTTCTCTGTACTCAGTGTAGGAGGGGAAAAGGGGCGCGTATTGTATGAGATTGCGCTTTAACGTCGGGTGACCTGCTTCTGGTAGCGCACGGGGGTAATGCCGTAGCGGCGGGTAAACGCGCGGGTTAAATGTGACTGATCGGTCAGCCCGGTTGCGGCGGCGACTTCGGCTGCAGGCATACCGTGCGTGAGGAACGCTTTGGCCCGCCACAGGCGGATGGCCATCAACATCTGATGCGGGGTAACGTGAAAATGGGCTTTGAACTGGCGCAGAAAATGGTACGGGCTCAGCGAGACAACGTTGGCCAGTTCATCCAGCGTCAGGGCGTGCATATAGTTATCGTGCAGATATTCGCGTACCCGTTCGAAGCGGTGTGCGCCTTCGCGGATCAGCGGCGCGTGATGGGCGAGCGGCTGGAAAGTGTCAATGAGATCCAACAAAAGCCCTTTTTGAGCCAGCGGGTCGTCCGTATGCCACAGACCATAGATGAGCCTGCCGATTTGCTGTGAGCGTAGCGGGTCATACCGGGTGACATCGCTAAACCACCAGTGACGAAGGCCGGTCACCTCTTCCAGCAGATCGGGGTCGATATAGACCATCCGGTAACGCCAGCCATCTTCGGTGGCGGACTCGCCGGTGTGGATCTCGTCCGGATTCATGGTGACGACGGATTTTTCAGACGCGAGGTGTTGGGTACCGCGATAGCGAAAGCGTTCCGCACCGGTCTCGATGGTGCCGATGCCAAAGGCTTCGTGGGTGTGAGGCTCAAAGGCGTATTCAGAAATATGCGCGTGATAAAGTTCAAGGCCCGGCAGTTCCGCCAGATGGCGAAAGCGCGCACTGTCTCTCTCATCAATAAACTGTTCCGGTACGCCTTGCACGTTGAACCTCCTCATGGGTCATCTCTCCATTATCAAAGATGACCCGAGGGGATGCCACAAAAAATAACCAGTTCGTAACAATTACAGAATTGCGTTGACGCTGTCTGCCAGCGAAGTGGTTGGGTGACCGATCAGTTTGCTCAGGGTATGGCTGTCATCGAACAGGCCGCCTTTGGATGCGCCCACGTCAGAGTCCGCCAGCATATCCGCCAGCCCGGCCGGAAGACCAACCCCCTTCAATGCGGCGGCAAAGTCCGCTTCACTCAGGTTCTGATACGCCACGTTTTTGCCGCTTTGCTTGCTGAGTTCTGCAGCCAGATCGCTCAGTGTCCAGCTATTGTCACCCGCCAGTTCGTAAACTTTGCCTGCATGACCTTCTTCAGCGATGACTTTTGCTGCCGCAGCAGCGTAATCCGCACGTGTGGCTGAGGCAATTTTGCCGTCACCCGCAGCCCCTATAAACACGCCGTGCTCCAGGGCTGGTGGTGCACTCGCCAGATAGTTTTCGGTATACCAGCCGTTGCGCAGCAGGGCATAAGGAATGCCGGAGGCCGCCAGCGCTTTTTCAGTGGCAACGTGTTCAACGTGCAGGCCGAGCGGTGATTTATCTGCATGCAGCAGGCTGGTGTAGGCGATGAATTTCACGCCCGCCGCTTTAGCGGCGTTAATCACATTCTGGTGCTGAGTGGCGCGCTGGCCGACTTCGCTGGAGGAGATCAGCAGGAGTTTATCCACGCCGTTCAGCGCCGTGGTAAACGCTGCCTGGTCAGTATAATCCGCCTGACGCACGACAATACCTTGCTGGCTGAGTGCCCCGGCTTTTGCCGGATTACGCACAATGGCCACAATCTGGTTGGCCGGAACGGATTTTAAAAGTTGTTCGATAACAAGATGGCCAAGCTGGCCGGTAGCACCGGTAATTGCGATCATGATGAATCTCCTTCGTGTTTGTCTCGTGTTGTGGCACACTAACACCTTAACTAACTTTTAGTAAGTACGCACAAAAAGGTAAGTATGAAGACAACGATACCGACGCTCAGCGAACAAATGCGCGATGGCAATCTCTTCGCGGAACAGTGCCCCTCCCGGGAGGTACTCAAACATGTCACCAGCCGCTGGGGGGTACTGATTTTGGTCGCCCTGCGCCAGGGGAAGCATCGTTTCAGTGACCTGCGCCGGAAAATGGGCGGCGTGAGCGAGAAGATGCTGGCTCAGTCGCTTCAGGCGCTGGAGCAGGACGGGTTCGTTGATCGCGTTTCGTATCCTGTTGTGCCGCCGCACGTAGAGTATAGTCTGACGTCGTTAGGTATTGAGGTAAGTGAGAAAGTCGCCGCGCTGGCGGACTGGATTGAGGTGAATACGCCGAAGGTGATGGCGAATCGGGACGATCGGGCGGCCTGATGCCCTCACCCTCTCCCGGCCGGGAGAGGGAACAAACACTAATAACGGCAACGTGCGTTGCCGGTTTGTTTTTACCTGCTCAAATCCACCTGATAAATCGCGAACCCGATATCGTCCGTCGCTACCTTCTTCATCGGGTACTGCGCCTTATCCTTAATGAACGTTGCCGCCTTATCGGACGGTGATGTTTCAAAGCGGATGTCCAGCTTCGTATCGCTGTGAATCGGGGCCAGGCGCCAGTTGTTATCCACCGCCGGGTGAATTTCGCCTGCTTTTTTCGATTCTGCACTGATCCATGCGGCCAGTACTGAGCGGTTTTCATCCGGTGAGGCAAAGGCGATATGGCTGTCGCCTGTCCCGGCAAACTTACCGCCATAGGCGCGATAGTTATTGGTCACGACCAGGAACGTGGCATTCGGATCAATGGCTTTGCCATTGAAGGTCAGGTTTTTGATGCGCTCCGCCTGCGGGTTAATGGCCTGACATTCGCCGTCATATTTTGCAGGTTGGGTGACATCAATCTGATAATTTACGCCGTCGATCACGTCGAAGTTATAGGTGCGGAATCCGTCCCAGTTAATCAACGATTGCGGTTTACTGCTGTGTGGATCAATCTGGTTGAACTGCCCGGCGGAACACTCCAGCCACTCTTTCACCTCTTTGCCCGTCGCTTTAACCACCACCAGGGTGTTCGGGTAGAGATAGAGGTCGGCGGCGTTACGGAAGGTCAGCTTGCCTTTTTCGACTTCAACATAGCTGGCTGGGTCGTTCTTACGTCCACCCACTTTGAACGGTGCGGCGGCAGACAGCACCGGCAATTTTGCCAGATCCGGATCCCCTTGAACGAAGTGCTCGGCGTAGGCTTTCTGCGCCATGTTGACGACCTGGACGGTCGGATCGTCCTGCACCAGCGCCAGGAAGCTGTACATATTGTCAGCGGATTTACCGATCGGCTTACTGACGAATTCGCGCGTGGCGTCGTGATCGTGCTTCAGCACGTTGACCAGTTTTTTATCTTCAGCGGCCAGCGATTTTTTGGCGGCAGCATCATAAATGGGGCGCGCTTCGGCTTTCGACTGGGTAACCTTCCAGCTGCCGCTGTCATTATTCAGCACCAGATCGACGACGCCGAGGTGGTCACCCCACATCCCGGGCATAACCGACGGTACGCCGTTGAGCGTCCCTTTTTCGATGTCAGCCCCTTTGATGCTGGCAAAGTCTTTACCGGGGAAGACCGCGTGAGCGTGGCCGAAGAGGATCGCGTCGACACCCGGCACTTCACTCAGGTAGTAAACCGAGTTCTCCGCCATCGCCTGGTATGGATCGGCTGAAAGACCTGAGTGAGCAACAACGACCACTAAATCGGCCCCTTTCTCGCGCATCTCCGGCACGTAGTGGCGCGCGGTCTCGGTGATGTCATTAACGGTCACTTTACCGCTGAGGTTTGCCTTATCCCACGTCATGATTTGCGGCGGTACAAAGCCGATATAGCCGATTTTCAGCGTCTGTTTTTTACCGTCCTTGTCGACAACCTCGGTCTCCTTAATCAGGTAAGGGGTAAACAGTGGCTTTTGGGTCTTAACGTCGATGATATTGGCATTAACATACGGGAATTTGGCCCCTGCCAGTGCATCATGCAGGTATTTCAACCCGTAGTTAAATTCGTGGTTTCCCAGGTTGCCGACGGTATAGTCCAGCGTGTTCATCGCTTTATAAACAGGATGGATCTCGCCTTTTTTCAGTCCCTTTGCTGCCATGTAATCGCCAAGCGGACTCCCCTGAATGAGATCGCCATTGTCGACCAGTACGCTGTTTTTTACTTCTTCGCGGGCGGCGTTAATCAAACTGGCCGTGCGTACCAGTCCGAATTTTTCCGTAGGGGTATCTTTGTAGTAATCGAAGTCCATCATGTTGCTGTGCAGATCTGTCGTTTCCAGAATACGCAGATCGACTGTCGCTGCCTGCACGCTTGCTGCAATCAGCGTCGCCAGGAGCGTTGCGCTAAACTTAATCATCAGAGGAGTCCTTTTTTCGATCCAGGCCACAAAAGAGTATGTATCTATAGCTTGTTGCTTACAGAAATGTGAATCCTGACAGAAAAATGTGTGCTGAAACCGGAATTACTTCACAGATAGCGGAATTGTTCACATTACGATATAACTAAAACAAAGAGTTAACCTCACTGCGTTAACAAAGAGGTGGAGAATGTTAGATAAAATTTGTCAGCTCGCACGGGATGCGGGGGACGCCATCATGCAGGTGTATGACGGTGTAAAACCCATGGAGGTCGTCAGTAAAGCAGACGACTCTCCGGTCACGGCAGCAGATATCGCGGCGCATAAGGTGATCCTGCAAGGATTGCAGGCCTTAACGCCGGAGATCCCTGTATTGTCAGAAGAGGCACCACAGAGCTGGGATGAACGTCAACACTGGCAACGTTACTGGCTTGTCGATCCGCTGGACGGAACTAAAGAGTTCATCAAGCGTAACGGTGAATTCACCGTCAATATCGCCCTGATTGAGAAGGGCAAAGCGGTGCTGGGTGTGGTCTATGCGCCGGTAATGAAAGTGATGTACAGCGCCGCAGAAGGGAAGGCCTGGAAGGAGGAGTGCGGTGTGCGCAAGCAGATTCAGGTTCGCGATGCGCGCCCGCCGCTGGTGGTGATTAGTCGCTCTCACAGCGACAGCGAATTGCAGGAGTATCTGCAACAGTTGGGTGAACACCAGACCACCTCAATTGGCTCATCGCTGAAATTCTGCCTGGTGGCGGAAGGTCATGCGCAACTGTACCCTCGCTTTGGGCCAACCAACGTTTGGGATACTGCCGCCGGACATGCCGTTGCTGCGGCAGCCGGGGCGCATGTTCATGACTGGCAGGGAAAGACGCTGGACTACACCCCACGCGAATCCTTCCTCAACCCCGGCTTCCGCGTCACGATTTATTGAGCCAGTAGCTTGTGCAGCAGGGCAACCACCTGCTGCACCTCTTCCTGGGTTAACGCCCCGTCTTTCACCCACTGTACCCGGCCGTCTTTATCCAGCACGATAATGGCGGAGCTCTCTTCTTCCAGCTGCCAGGCCTGACGCGTCACGCCGTTACTGTCGACGATAAACTGCGACCACGGGTAGAGCTTTTTATTGCTCTCAAGGCTTGAACGCACAAACATACCGGAGCCAGGAATGGCGTCATCGGTATTCACAATCGTGGTGGTCTGATAGCGGTCATGGGGGAATTTTGCCGCCTTGATCGCTTCCACCAGGTTGGCATTTTTCTCTTTTGCGGATGTACGACCGGCAATATGTTGTACAACTCTCACTTTGCCTGCGAGCTGCGCGCTATTCCAGGGTTTGTAGCTAAACTTATCATTGTCGAGAATCAATTCTCCCCGGTCAGCAATACCGACTGGCGGTACACGTTGTCCTTTTTCAATGTTGTGAGCGCAAGCCCACAGGGGCAGCAGCAGGCAGGCTGCTGCAAGGATATTACGTAGGGTCATGGCGTTTCCTTATTGTTTGCAGGTGATCCGACCACTTGGTCTTACGCTTTTAATCATAAGTGCGATCAATGTGGTTTTCCCGCAATCCCGATGCCAGTTTGCGGGTGAACGCACATATCCATGAAAAAACGACGGCTTATACTGCCCTGAGTCACGGTTTGCAAAGATTATTCTGAATAATTGTAATCAAACGGTAAATAAACTTATGCATACTGGGTATCAAGGTTGTTCTGGTCTATAGTCAATGGGCATTAAAATTTGCGCTCAGGACAGTCGGGCCGATTGTGGCGCCGCAAGAGCGTATGATTCGCAGGAGATACAAGAATGAAAATTTTCCAACGCTACAACCCGCTTCAGGTGGCGAAGTACGTGAAGATCCTGTTCCGTGGACGGTTGTATATCAAGGATGTTGGCGCTTTTGAGTTTGATAAGGGCAAGATCCTCGTCCCAAAAGTGAAGGATAAGCAGCACTTGTCTGTGATGTCCGAAGTCAACCGTCAGGTTTTGCGTCTGCAAACTGAGATGGCTTAACCAGCGTGCTATGCAGTAGTTAAAAAAACGGCTCCCGATGGGAGCCGTTGATGTTTGTGGGGGCAGGAATTTTACGCTGACACCTTCTCTTCCACATCCGGCAGCTTCGGTACCAGCACGGTCGGTTTATTGTCGATACGCGTCACCAGCAGCTGGTCGATGCGGTAGTTATCAATATCCACCACCTCAAACTTGTAGCCAGAGAACTTCACGGAGTCGGTACGTTTCGGGATTTTGCGCAGCATAAACATCATAAAGCCGCCGATGGTCTCGTAGTTACCGGACTGAGGGAACTCGTCAATATCCAGCACGCGCATCACGTCTTCAATCGGTGTGCCGCCATCAATCAGCCATGAATTATCGTCACGCTGAACAATCTGCTCTTCCAGGCCCTGGCCAACCAGGTCACCCATCAGAGTAGTCATCACGTCGTTCAGGGTGATAATACCTACCACCAGCGCGTATTCGTTCATGATCACCGCGAAGTCTTCCCCGGCGGTTTTGAAACTTTCCAGCGCTTCTGAAAGGGTCAGGGTGTCCGGCACAATTAGGGTATTGCGGATTTGCACGCCGCTGGTGAGCGCCAGGCTCTGGTTTGCCAGCACGCGGTTGAGCAGATCTTTGGAATCGACATAACCGATGATGTGGTCGATATCTTCATTACAGACGAGGAACTTGGAGTGAGGATGCTCCGCCACTTTGTTCTTCAGACTCTGCTCATCTTCATGTAAATCGAACCAGATAATGCTTTCACGACCCGTCATGGAAGACGGCACGGTGCGGGATTCCAGTTCAAATACGTTCTCGATCAGCTCGTGTTCCTGCTTACGCAGCACCCCGGCCAGCGCACCCGCTTCCACAACGGCGTAGATATCGTCTGAGGTGATGTCATCTTTGCGCACCATTGGCAGCTTAAAGATGCGGAAAATCACGTTCGCCAGACCGTTGAAGAACCATACCAGCGGGCGGAAAACAAACAGGCAGAAGCGCATCGGGTTGATGATACGCAAAGCCACAGCTTCTGGCGCAATCATACCGATGCGTTTCGGGGTCAGATCAGCGAAGAGGATGAACAGGCCTGTCACCAGCGAGAAGGAGAGAATAAAGCTCAACTGCTCGGCGAGTTCGGCGGACATGTACTGAATAAAGAGGCTATAAAACGCCGGCGAGAATGCCGCATCGCCCACGATACCACCCAGAATCGCGACTGCGTTCAGGCCAATCTGCACCACGGTGAAGAACGTACCGGGGTTTTCCTGCATCTTCAGAATGCGTGAGGCGTTGATGTTGCCTTCATCGGCAAGCAGTTTGAGTTTGATTTTACGGGACGCGGCCAGCGAGATCTCAGATATCGAGAAAAATGCACTGACGGCAATAAGACAAAGTATTACTAAAATACTGTTTAACATAGTTTATCCGGCTTCTCGCCAGATCCTCGGAAGGGAAGTTGATACCATTTGTGTGAAAACACGTAGAACGTCAGCTCGTAGCGTTGAGCTGATTATTTCAGCGGGTAGTATAGCGTAAAGGAGTGTAAACCTGCCAGAGGTCACGTTTTGGCAGAAAAAGTGATGATTTTCAAACCCGGCGAAATCCATTTCTGCCAGATTCAAGCGGCTATTCTGCTTGCGGCGGCAGGCAGACGCCAATGCCACCAATGCCACAGTAGCCGTACGGGTTTTTATGCAGATACTGCTGGTGATCGTCTTCGGCATAGTAGAACGGTTTCGCGGTGGTGATTTCCGTCGTCACCTCGCGCGTATCACCAGCGTCACGCATGGCTTTCTGGAAGCGCTCAAGGCTGGTGCGCGCGGCGGCATCCTGCTCCGGTGTGAGCGGATAAATGGCCGAACGATATTGTGTGCCGTGGTCGTTACCCTGACGCATGCCCTGCGCCGGGTCGTGGTTTTCCCAGAACACCTGCAGAAGCTGCTCGTAGCTAATCACCGCAGGGTCATACACCACACGAACGGCTTCCGCATGGCCGGTTTCGCCAGAGCATACTTCGCGGTAGGTTGGATTTGGCGTGTAACCGCCAGTATAACCGGCTGCCGTGCTGTAAACGCCGGGCAGTTGCCAGAACAGGCGTTCCACACCCCAGAAACAACCCATCGCAAACAGGGCGATTTCCATTCCATCAGGAACGTTGGTCATTGAATGGTTGTTTACGGCGTGTAAGGTCGCCACAGGCATAGGCGTGTTGCGTCCCGGTAATGCATCAGCTTGTGAAACAAGATGCGTTTTGTCGAATAAACTCACGATGGGGTCTCCCGGGGGCCGATGTTTCGGTTAAGGTTGTCACGAAGCGTTTAATTGAACACAATAAATGCGCTAAATGAGTCTAGATTTAATCATAAGAAATATTTGGGTGTTGCACCCATTTTCAACCCGCGATTTGGGTTTTTGGCTAACAGGCCGTATTTTGCCGCGGAGCGGCAGTGCATTTGCTTCCAGGGTGGAAACAGGGATATTCAGGAGAAAACGTGATAAAAATCCGCCAGTTATGTTTGGTCAGTTTGCTACTAACAAGCGGGATTGCCAGTGCGGCGAACGTTCGTTTGCAGGTTGAGGGGTTGTCCGGGGCGCTGGAAAAAAACGTGCGTGCGCAGTTGTCGACCATCCAGAGTGATGAGGTGACGCCGGACCGCCGTTTTCGCGCGCGCGTAGATGACGCGATCCGCGAAGGGCTAAAAGCGCTGGGTTATTACGAACCTACCATTGATTTTGACCTACGCCCGCCGCCAAAGAAGGGGCGCCAGGTGCTTATTGCCCGCGTCTCGCCGGGTGAGCCGGTACTGATTGGCGGCACAAACGTCATCCTGCGCGGTGGAGCGCGCACAGACCGGGATTATCTGGATCTGCTCAGTACGCGGCCGAAAATCGGCACGGTACTTAATCACGGTGATTACGACCATTTCAAAAAAGAGCTGACGAGCGTTTCCCTGCGTAAGGGCTACTTTGACAGCCAGTTCAACAAAAGTCAGCTTGGTATTGCGCTGGACAGACATCAGGCCTTCTGGGATATCGATTACGACAGTGGGGAGCGCTATCGTTTTGGCGATGTAACCTTTGAAGGATCGCAAATCCGTGAAGAATATCTGCAAAATCTCGTGCCCTTCAAAAAAGGGGATTACTACCAGTCAAGCGATCTGGCGGAACTGAACCGTCGCCTTTCAGCCACCGGATGGTTTAATTCCGTGGTTGTCGCGCCGGAATTTGATAAGTCGCGCAAAACCAAAGTGTTGCCACTGCATGGCGTCGTCTCGCCACGGATCGAGAACACCATTGAGACCGGTGTGGGTTATTCGACGGATGTCGGCCCGCGCGTGAAGGCCACATGGAAAAAGCCGTGGATGAACTCGTACGGCCACAGCCTGACGACCAGCGCGAGTATCTCCGCCCCGGAACAGCAGCTCGATTTCAGCTATAAAATGCCCTTGCTGAAAAACCCGCTGGAGCAATATTACCTGGTTCAGGGGGGCTTTAAGCGTACCGACCTGAACGATACTAAGTCCGATTCCACCACCCTTGCTCTGTCACGCTACTGGGATCTCTCCAGCGGCTGGCAGCGTGCCATTAACCTGCGCTGGAGTCTGGACCACTTTACGCAGGCCAACGTCACCAACACCACGATGTTGCTCTATCCGGGGGTGATGATCAGCCGTACCCGCTCACGCGGCGGCCTGATGCCTGACTGGGGCGATTCCCAGCGTTATTCCATTGATTACTCCAACACTATGTGGGGTTCCGATGTCGACTTCTCGGTGATTCAGGCACAAAACGTCTGGATCCGTACGTTGTATGACAAACACCGCTTTGTGATGCGCGGCAACCTCGGCTGGATTGAAACCGGCGACTTCGACAAAGTCCCGCCGGATCTGCGCTTCTTCGCCGGTGGCGACCGCAGCATTCGCGGCTATAAATACAAATCCATTGCGCCAAAAGATGACAGCGGCAAGCTGATCGGTGCGTCGAAACTGGCCACCGGCTCGCTGGAGTATCAGTACAACGTCAGCGGTAAATGGTGGGGGGCGATGTTTGTCGACAGTGGCGAAGCGGTGAGCGACATCCGCCGCAGTGATTTTAAAACCGGCGCGGGCGTGGGTGTGCGCTGGCAGTCACCCGTCGGGCCCATCAAGCTCGATTTCGCCGTTCCGGTGGGCGACAAAGAAGAGCATGGTTTACAGTTTTACATCGGTCTGGGGCCTGAATTATGAGTTTATGGAAGAAGATAAGCCTCGGGGTGCTGATTTTTATCGTACTGCTGCTCGGTACGGTGGCGTTTCTGGTGGGAACGACGACCGGGCTGCACCTGCTGTTTAACGCCGCTAACCGCTGGGTGCCGGGACTTGAAATTGGTCAGGTGACGGGCGGCTGGCGCGATCTGCGTCTGAAGAACATTCGCTATGAGCAACCTGGTGTGGCCGTAAACGCCGGGGAGTTCCATCTTGCGGTGAAGCTGGGCTGTCTGCGGGACAGCAAGCTGTGCGTCAACGATCTGTCGCTAAAAGATGTTAACGTGGCGATAGATTCAAAGAAAATGCCGAAGTCTGCGCCGGTCGAGGAAGAAGACAGCGGCCCGCTGAATCTCTCCACGCCGTATCCGATCGCGCTCTATCGGGTGGCGCTTGATAACGTCAATATCAAAATCGACGACACCACCGTCTCCGTGATGGATTTCACCTCCGGCCTGCGCTGGCAGGAGAAAAACCTCACCCTGACGCCGACGTCCCTGCAGGGATTACTGATCGCGCTGCCGAAAGTGGCCGACGTGGCGCAGGAAGAGATCGTCGAGCCGAAGATCCAGAACCCGCAGCCGGAAGAGAAGCCGCTGGGTGAAACGCTGAAAGACCTCTTCTCGAAGCCCGTCCTGCCGGAAATGACCGATGTTCATCTGCCGCTGAATCTCAACATTGAGGAGTTCAAAGGTGAGCAGCTGCGCCTGACCGGCGATACCGATCTGACGGTCTATAACATGCTGCTTAAAGTCAGCAGTATTGACGGCAATATGAAGCTCGACGCGCTGGATATCGACACCAACCAGGGCTCGGTGAATGCCTCTGGCAATGCCCTGCTGCGCGACAACTGGCCGGTGGACATCACACTTAACAGCGCCCTGAATATTGACCCGCTGAAAGGCGAAAAAGTGAAGGTCAAAGTGGGCGGTGCGCTACGCGACAAACTGGACGTCGGGGTAAATCTCTCCGGCCCGGTAGATATGGTCCTGCGGGCGCAAACTCAACTGGCAGAAGCGGGTTTACCGCTCAATGTTGAAATGGTCAGTAAACAGCTTTACTGGCCGTTCACCGGCGAAAAACAGTTCCAGGCCGATGACCTGAAGCTGAAGCTGAGCGGCAAGATGACCGATTACACGCTCTCATTCCGTACCGCGGTGAAGGGGCAGGGCGTGCCGCCCGCCAATATCACGCTGGATGCAAAAGGCAATGAACAGCAGGTTAATCTCGACAAACTGACCGTTGCGGCACTGGAAGGCAAAACCGAGCTGACCGCGCTGCTCGACTGGCAGCAGGCGATCAGCTGGCGCGGTGAGCTGAAGCTGACGGGTATTAACACCGCCAAAGAGGTGCCGGACTGGCCGTCAAAACTGGATGGTCTGATCAAAACCCGCGGCAGCCTGTACGGCGGCACGTGGCAGATGGACGTGCCGGAAATCAAACTCACCGGGAACGTGAAGCAGAACAAGGTTAACGTTGAGGGCTCGGTCAAAGGTAACAGCTACCTGCAGTGGACGATCCCGGGTCTGCACGTAGCGCTGGGCCGCAACACGGCGGATATCAAAGGCGAGCTGGGGGTGAAAGATCTCAATCTGGATGCCACTATCGACGCGCCGAATCTGGATAATGCTCTGCCGGGCCTGGGTGGCACGGCGAAAGGGTTAGTGAAAGTGCGCGGGACGGTAGACGCCCCCCAACTTCTGGCGGATATCACGGCCAATAACCTGCGCTGGCAGGAGCTGACTGTCGCCCGCGTTCGCGTTGAAGGGGATGTGAAATCCACCGATCAGATCGGCGGTAACCTGAACCTGCGCGTGGAGCGCATTGCTCAGCCGGACGTGAACATTAATCTGGTGACGCTGGAAGCGAAAGGCAACGAAAAGCAGCACGACCTCCAGCTGCGTGTGCAGGGTGAGCCGGTCTCCGGGCAGCTTCACCTGACAGGAAGCTTTGATCGTAAAGAGGAACGCTGGAAAGGTCTGCTTGATAACACTCGCTTCAACACACCGGTCGGGCCGTTGGCGTTGTCACGCTCTATTGCGCTGGACTACCGTAACGCGGAACAAAAGATCAGCATCGGACCACACTGCTGGACCAACCCAAATGCTGAGCTGTGTATACCTCAGACCATTGATGCAGGGGCGGAAGGGCGCGCGCAGATCAACCTCAATCGCTTTGACCTGGCGATGCTGAAGCCGTTTATGCCAGATACCACGCAGGCCAGCGGCGTCTTTAGCGGGAAGGCCGATGTCGCCTGGGACACCACTAAAGAAGGGCTGCCACAGGGTAGCGTCACGCTTTCGGGTCGTAACGTGAAGGTGACGCAACAGGTGAATGATGCGCCGCTGCCGGTAGCCTTTGACACCCTGAACCTGAGTGCGGATCTACATAATAACCGTGCAGAGCTGGGATGGCTTATCCGTCTGACCAACAACGGTCAGTTTGATGGACAAGTGCAGATTTCCGATCCGCAAGGACGGCGTAATCTTGGCGGCAACGTCAATATCCGTAACTTCAACCTGGCGATGGTGAACCCGATTTTCGACCGCGGGGAAAAAGCGGCAGGCATGCTGAATGCCAATTTGCGTCTGGCTGGAAACGCGCAAAGCCCGCAGCTGTTCGGTCAGATGCGGCTCAGCGGTGTGGATATCGACGGTAACTTCATGCCATTTGATATGCAGCCTAGCCAAATCTCGATGAATTTCAACGGCATGAGTTCAACGATTAGCGGCTCGGTGTTGACTCAACAAGGGCAGATCAACCTGAGCGGCGACGCAGACTGGAGCCAGCTCAATAACTGGCGCGCCCGTATTGCCGCAAAAGGCAGCCGAGTGCGTATCACCGTACCGCCAATGGTTCGCCTGGATGTCTCACCTGATGTGGTCTTTGAAGCCACGCCAAGCCTCTTCACGCTCGACGGACGCGTCGATGTGCCATGGGCACGCATTGTGGTTCACGACGTGCCTGAAAGTGCGGTGGGTGTTTCAAGTGATGAAGTTATGCTCAATGAAAATCTGAAACCTGTCGAACAGAAGAGCGCTGGCATACCGATTAATAGTAACCTTATCGTGCACGTGGGGAATAACGTGCGGTTGGATGCGTTTGGGCTGAAGGCAAGGCTCACGGGTGATCTGAAGGTGGCGCAGGATAAACAAGGGCTTGGCCTGAACGGGCAGATTAATATTCCTGAAGGGCGCTTCCACGCCTATGGTCAGGATCTGATTGTCCGCAAAGGCGAGCTGCTGTTCTCTGGTCCACCGGATCAGCCTCTGTTGAACATCGAAGCGATTCGTAACCCGGAGGCAACGGAAAACAACGTTATTGCTGGTGTACGCGTCACCGGTTCCGCCGACGAACCGAAGGCGGAGATCTTCTCTGACCCGGCGATGCCGCAACAGGAGGCCCTCTCTTACCTGCTGCGTGGACAAGGTCTGGACAGCGGTCAGAGCGACAGTGCGGCGATGACCTCGATGTTAGTGGGTCTGGGGGTTGCACAAAGTGGGCAGGTTGTGGGTAAAATCGGCGAGACGTTCGGCGTAAGCAATCTGGCGCTGGACACCCAGGGCGTGGGTGACACCTCGCAGGTGGTGGTCAGCGGCTATGTACTGCCGGGTCTGCAGGTAAAATATGGTGTGGGGATCTTTGACTCACTGGCAACACTCACGTTACGCTATCGCCTGATGCCTAAGCTATATCTGGAAGCAGTGTCCGGCGTAGACCAGGCACTTGATCTGCTCTATCAGTTTGAGTTTTAGCAATGCGAATATTTGTCTACGGCAGTTTACGAACCAAGCAAGGCAACAGTCACTGGATGACTAATGCCCTGCTGCTGGGGAATTACAATATCGAGAACTACCAGTTGTACAGCCTGGGCCACTATCCAGGCGCGGTTCCCGGCGAAGGAACAGTACAGGGTGAAGTCTATCGTATTGATAACGCGACACTTGCCGAACTTGATGCCTTGCGCACCAGGGGCGGTGAATACGCGCGCCAGTTGATCCAGACACCGTACGGAAGCGCGTGGATGTATGTCTACCAGCGTCCGGTCGAAGGGTTAACGCGGATTGTAAGCGGTAACTGGTTAGACAGAGACCAGTACTGAAAAAAAAACAACGCCACCGAAAGGTGGCGTTGTTTTTTATGGGCTAAACGGCTTCCCGACGCAGCTTGAATATCTGCACCGATTCCAGAAGCTGTTCCGCCTGGCGATGCATTGCCTGCGCCGCGGCGGAAGATTCTTGCGACAAGGTCGCATTTTGCTGTGTTGCCGTATCCATATGCGTGACGGCCACGTTGACCTGATCGATCCCGGTACTTTGTTCGTGGCTGGCATGAGAAATTGCCTCAATCAGTTCACTCACCTTACTGACGCTGTGCAGAATATCCGCCATCGCTGCGCCGGCTTGCTGCACCTGGCCATTCCCCTCGTCAATGCGGTTAACGGAGCGGTCGATCAGAACGCGGATATCTTTGGCGGCGGCGGCTGAACGTTGCGCCAGGGCGCGCACTTCTGCTGCAACGACGGCAAAACCGCGGCCTTCAGTTCCCGCGCGCGCCGCTTCAACAGCAGCGTTAAGTGCCAGGATATTGGTCTGGAAGGCGATACTGTCGATCATGCTGATGATGGAGTTGATCTCGCTGGAGAAATTATGAATTTCACTCATGGTGTGCATCGCACGTTCAACGGCCTCTTCGCCCTGGCGGGCTACCTGACGGGCATTACGGGCAAGATCGCTGGCAGTGCGTGAATGTTCTGCGTTGCTTTTCACGACCGATGTCAGCTCCTCCATGGATGCTGCAGTCTGTTCCAGTGCACTGGCCTGCGCTTCGTTGCGGGAAGAAAGCTCATGACTACCGCTGGCAATCTGCGCTGATGCGGTGGCGATGGTTTCGGTACCCTTACGTACTCCAGAGACAATACGCGTGAGGTTTTCATTCATCTCCTGCAGAGCGCGCATGAGCTCAGCCGTTTCATCTCGACCGGCCACGGTAAAGCGGGACTGCAAATCACCGGCGGCTACGGTACGCGCTATCGTGACGGCTTGTGCCAGCGGAAGAGTAATGCTGCGAATCAGCCACCAGGTAACTAGCATCCCGGCCGCCAGCGTGAGGGCCATTGCCAGCACCAGCATCCATTTTGTCTTCTGATACTGCTCCTGATTGCGGGCGATGGTCTGCTGGTGAATAGTCTCGGCATGCTGCAATGTACGGGCCACGACGTTGTCGATCATTTTTGTCGGCTCGCGGTCAATCCCTGTAACCTGCTTGTCCACGCGCTGGGCGCTGGTGGGATCTCCCACCTGGTAGGTAGCCAGTGCCGCCAGGTATTTCTGTTCGAGGCTGGCGTGGATGTCGCGCGTTGCCAGCACTTGTTGATTATCCATGCCAATTTTCGGCAGAAGCTCACTTAGCCGGGTCAGCAGTGTCTGCGTGTTCTGACTTTCTGCGACAAAGGCCTTTTTGTATTTATCGAATGCTTCTTGCCCCTGCGCGCCACGAATCAGGGTGTTTTTCCACTCCTGGACCTGGATCTTGAATTGCACCTGAGCATTGCGTGCAGTATCTATGCTGCTGGTAATGGTTTGCTCCATCGCCATAATCTGTTCGTTCTGCGCCTGGCTGTCGCTGTTGATCAACAGGCCACGCAGACCAATAAAAAGTGTTGCAAGCAGCAGAAGTGACGCCAAAAGGCCCAGTCGCTGCCCAATTGTGAGTGTGTTGAGTTTCATGATTTCCTGTTATATGAAAAAGCGATTGCGCTCATATCACGGGAGGTATCGACCGTCGGCAGGGAGACTTTAAGAAGAAAAGTGGGGATAAGGCAGGTAAAAAGCGATATCTAATTAATATTATGAGACAAAATCTCTTTATGACGTTTTTGTGACAGTTCAGAGAGACAAAAAAGCCCCGACTTGCGGGGCCTTAATATCAGCAGTAAGAATTACTTCTTAGCAGCGCGTTCGAAAGAGGCGATGATTTCTGCTTTCGCCGCTTCTGCGTTGTCCCAGCCGTCAACTTTAACCCACTTGCCTTTTTCGAGGTCTTTGTAGTGCTCGAAGAAGTGAGTGATCTGCGCTTTCAGCAGCTCTGGCAGGTCGTTCACATCTTTGATGTGATCGTATTCTTTGCTCAGCTTGGTGTGCGGTACCGCAACCAGCTTCGCATCTTCACCGGATTCGTCGGTCATTTTCAGCACGCCAACTGGACGGCAGCGAATGACGGAGCCTGGCTCCAGTGGGTATGGCGTTGGGACCAGTACGTCAACCGGGTCACCGTCCAGAGACAGGGTGTGGTTGATGTAACCGTAGTTGCACGGATAGAACATTGCGGTAGACATGAAACGGTCTACGAACAGGGCGCCGCTCTCTTTGTCCACTTCGTATTTGATAGGATCTGCGTTAGCCGGGATTTCGATTACTACGTAGATATCTTCTGGCAGTTCTTTACCCGCTGGGACGTTGAGTAAGCTCATGTCGGTGTCCTTTAAAATGGATGGTAAACAAGTGGCAGGTATTATAGCCAACTCGCGCTGAATGTCTTCGCCTGTTTTCGCCTTCTCTCACCGCTAACCCCACTTTTCAGACCGATTCCATGACAGAAAAATCCATAAACTCAGCTGCATTTTTCATGGCGAAATGAAAGCGATTACAAACTTGTGATTAACGTTTTATTCACTTTCCCGAAGTGTGATGTAACGCAATTCGTTACATATTTCATTGGCTATAGTCATTTCGCAGAACATCTTTTCACCAACAATAATCCCCCTACGAGGACGTTCATATGTGGAAGCGCTTACTCCTGGTCACAGCAGTTTCGGCAGCCATGTCGTCTATGGCGATGGCCGCCCCTTTAACCGTAGGTTTTTCGCAAGTCGGCTCTGAATCCGGCTGGCGAGCAGCAGAAACCAACGTTGCAAAAAGCGAGGCCCAGAAACGTGGTATCACCCTGAAAATTGCCGATGGTCAGCAAAAGCAGGAAAACCAAATCAAAGCCGTGCGTTCGTTTATCGCCCAGGGCGTTGATGCCATCTTTATTGCGCCTGTCGTTGCGACGGGCTGGGAACCTGTCCTGAAGGAAGCGAAAGACGCTGAGATCCCGGTTTTCCTGCTCGATCGTTCCATCGATGTCAAAGACAAATCGCTCTATATGACCACCGTCACCGCCAACAACATTCTTGAAGGACAGTTGATTGGTGACTGGCTGGTGAAACAGGTGGATGGCAAGCCGTGTAACGTCGTTGAGTTGCAGGGCACCGTTGGCGCGAGCGTGGCCATCGACCGTAAGAAAGGGTTTGCTGAGGCTATCGCTAAAGCACCAAACATCAAGATTATCCGCTCTCAGTCCGGTGATTTCACGCGCAGTAAAGGCAAAGAGGTCATGGAGAGCTTTATCAAGGCTGAAAACAACGGCAAGAACATCTGCATGGTTTACGCCCACAACGATGACATGGTGATCGGTGCGATTCAGGCCATTAAAGAAGCGGGCCTGAAGCCGGGCAAAGATATCCTCACCGGCTCAATCGACGGCGTGCCAGACATCTACAAGGCGATGATGGACGGTGAAGCGAACGCCAGCGTGGAGCTCACGCCGAACATGGCGGGTCCGGCATTTGATGCGCTGGAGAAATTCAAGAAAGACGGCACGATGCCTGAAAAACTGACCATCACCAAATCCACACTCTACCTTCCTGACACAGCAAAAGAAGAGTTAGAGAAGAAGAAAAATATGGGTTACTGATCCAGTGTAATTGCCGGGTAGCGCTACGCTTACCCGGCCTACGATTTGTGCCGGAGGCGTAAATATGAACTCGGAACAACATCAGGAAATCCTCCGCACAGAGGGCTTGAGTAAATACTTTCCTGGCGTAAAAGCGCTGGATAACGTTGATTTCAGCCTGCGGCGCGGTGAGATTATGGCGCTGCTGGGTGAGAACGGAGCAGGGAAGTCGACGCTGATTAAAGCCCTGACTGGCGTCTATCATGCCGATCGCGGCACTATCTGGCTGGAAGGCAATGCCATTTCGCCAAAAAATACCGCTCACGCCCAGCAGCTTGGGATCGGGACGGTCTATCAGGAAGTGAACCTGCTGCCGAACATGTCGGTGGCGGATAATCTGTTTATTGGCCGTGAACCACGACGCTTTGGCCTGCTGCGGCGCAAAGAGATGGAGGCGCGGGCGACAAAGCTGATGGAATCCTACGGCTTTTCTCTTGACGTTCGCGAGCCGCTGAACCGCTTTTCCGTTGCCATGCAGCAGATCGTCGCGATTTGTCGCGCTATCGATCTCTCCGCAAAAGTACTGATCCTCGATGAGCCCACCGCCAGTCTCGATACCCAGGAAGTGGAAATGCTCTTTACCCTGATGCGCCAGCTGCGCGATCAGGGCGTGAGCCTGATCTTCGTGACTCATTTCCTCGACCAGGTGTATGAAGTGAGCGATCGTATTACGGTACTGCGTAACGGCAGTTTTGTCGGCTGTCGGGAAACCCGTGAATTACCACAGATTGAACTGGTCAAAATGATGCTCGGGCGCGAGCTGGAGACCAATGCGCTCCAGCGTGCGGGCCGCACGCTGCTGAGTGAAAAACCCGTCGCGGCTTTCAGTGATTTCGGCAAAAAAGGGACTATTTCACCGTTTAACCTGGAGGTTCGTCCTGGCGAAATTGTCGGTCTGGCCGGATTGTTAGGCTCTGGACGAACAGAAACCGCCGAAGTCATCTTTGGAATTAAGCCAGCAGACAGTGGCACCGCATTAATCAAAGGCAAACCGCAAACGCTGCGATCGCCGCATCAGGCCTCGTGTCTGGGCGTTGGCTTCTGTCCGGAAGACAGAAAAACGGACGGTATTATTGCCGCCGCCTCGGTGCGGGAGAATATCATTCTGGCGTTACAGGCGCAGCGAGGCTGGCTGAGGCCAATCCCACGCAAAGAGCAAAACGCCATTGCGGAACGCTTTATCCGCCAGCTTGGCATTCGTACCCCGAGCGCAGAACAACCTATTGAATTCCTTTCAGGGGGTAACCAGCAGAAGGTCTTGTTGTCGCGCTGGCTGCTGACCAAACCCCAGTTCCTGATCCTCGATGAACCGACGCGCGGGATTGACGTCGGTGCACATGCTGAAATCATCCGGCTTATTGAAACGTTGTGTGCGGACGGCCTGGCGCTGCTGGTCATTTCGTCTGAGCTGGAGGAACTGGTGGGGTATGCCGATCGCGTTATCATCATGCGCGATCGTAAACAGGTGGCAGAGATCCCGCTGGATAAACTGTCCGTTCCGGCGATCATGAATGCCATCGCGGCGTAAGGAGTGAATTGTGATGTCTCGTTCGCTTTCGCAAACAGGGGAGTCAAAGCGCCGCTTCAACTGGCCAACCGGCACACCGCAAATCGCGGCACTGCTGGTGGTACTGTTGGTTGACAGCCTTGTCGCGCCGCATTTCTTCCAGATTATTGTCCAGGATGGCCGTCTGTTTGGCAGCCCGATCGATATTTTGAACCGTGCGGCGCCGGTGGCGCTGCTGGCGATTGGCATGACGCTGGTCATTGCCACTGGCGGGATTGACCTCTCCGTCGGCGCGGTGATGGCTATCGCCGGGGCTACGGCAGCCTCAATGACCGTGGCCGGGCACAGTCTGCCGGTGGTGCTGCTTGCCGCCTTAGGCACTGGCGTACTCGCCGGGCTGTGGAACGGTATTCTGGTGGCAGTCCTCAAGATCCAGCCGTTTGTCGCCACCCTGATTTTAATGGTCGCCGGGCGCGGTGTGGCGCAGCTGATCACATCCGGGCAGATCGTCACCTTTAACTCTCCGGGCCTGGCGTGGCTTGGCAGCGGAAAACTGCTGTTCTTCCCGACTCCGGTGATCATTGCCCTGGTGACGCTGGTGGTGTTCTGGCTCTTTACCCGCAAAACGGCACTGGGCATGTTCATCGAGGCCGTCGGGATCAACATTCGTGCCGCGCGAAACGCCGGGGTCAATACCCGGTTGATGGTGATGCTGACCTATGTGCTGAGCGGCATATGCGCCGCCATTGCCGGGACGATCGTCGCGGCAGATATTCGTGGGGCCGATGCCAACAACGCAGGACTCTGGCTGGAGCTGGATGCGATCCTGGCGGTGGTGATCGGCGGCGGATCGCTGATGGGCGGGCGTTTTAACCTGCTGCTCTCGGTGATTGGCGCGCTGATTATTCAGGGGATGAACACCGGGATCCTGCTCTCTGGTTTCCAGCCGGAACTCAACCAGGTGGTGAAAGCGGTGGTCGTGCTCTGTGTGCTGATCGTCCAGTCGCCGCGCTTTGTCAGCATCATTAAGGGGATCCGTGGCCATGATAAAACGTAATTTGCCGCTAATGATCACGCTGGGCGTGTTTGTGCTGGGTTATCTCTACTGTCTGACCCAGTTCCCGGGGTTTGCCTCCACGCGTGTGATTTGCAATATCCTGACCGATAACGCTTTTTTAGGCATTATCGCCGTCGGGATGACCTTTGTGATCCTTTCAGGTGGGATCGATCTCTCCGTTGGTTCGGTGATCGCATTCACCGGCGTGTTTCTTGCGAAGGCGATCGGTTTCTGGGGGATCTCACCGCTGGTGGCTTTCCCGCTGGTGCTGGTGATGGGGTGCGCGTTTGGTGCCTTTATGGGGCTACTGATCGATGCGCTGAAAATCCCAGCTTTTATTATTACCCTCGCCGGGATGTTCTTCCTTCGCGGCGTGAGTTATCTGGTGTCGGAAGAATCTATTCCGATTAACCATCCGATTTACGATACGCTCTCCAGCCTGGCGTGGAAAATACCCGGCGGTGGTCGTTTGAGCGCGATGGGGTTACTGATGCTCGGCGTCGTGGTGATTGGTATTTTCCTTGCGCATCGCACCCGGTTTGGCAATCAGGTTTACGCCATTGGCGGCAACGCCACGTCGGCAAACCTGATGGGGATCTCCACCCGCAGTACAACTATACGCATCTATATGCTCTCAACGGGTCTGGCGACGCTGGCGGGGATTGTCTTCTCGGTTTATACCCAGGCGGGTTATGCCCTGGCAGGTGTAGGGGTGGAACTGGATGCCATTGCCTCGGTGGTGATCGGTGGAACCCTGCTCAGTGGTGGCGTGGGGACGGTGCTGGGAACGCTGTTTGGCGTAGCAATCCAGGGCCTGATACAAACCTACATTAACTTTGACGGCACGCTCAGCTCCTGGTGGACCAAGATTGCCATAGGCATTTTGCTGTTTATTTTTATCGCCCTGCAGCGTGGCCTGACGGTGCTCTGGGAGAATCGTCAAAGCTCGACGGTTACACGCGTAAACACATCAGTAACAGAGCGATAACACGCTGAATTTGCTTAAAGTCTAAACATTTTCCGGTAGCGGCCGATACTCTTTTTTTATGCCCAGAAATATCTCGCTACCGGAAATAATATCATGCTTAAAACGCTATCGATTCGTACCGGCTTGCTCTCTTTACTGGCCGTTATGACCCTTCTGCTGCTGATTGTCAGCGGTATTGGCATTTATGCCCTCACACAGAGTTCTTCTTCACTACAGCGCATCAACCACCTTCAGGGTGAGCAGATGGTGCAGCTTAATTCCGGCTATACGCTGATCCTCCGCGCCCGCAATGAGGCGGGTCAGGCTGTCCGAATGATGGAAATCGGCATGCTGGATGATGCGGCCAAATCGGTAAAAAATATCAATCAGGAAGTCACCCTGGCTCAGAAAACGCTGAAAGGCGTGATCGATGGCGGCGTGGCCGATGAGCAAGGCCAACAACTGCTTGATAAAGTGGCGGCCAGCCTCGCGACGTACAACCAGCAGGGGATTAACCCGATGCTGAAAGCGCTGAAAGAACAGAGCGCGGACAGCTATTACGACCTACTGGAAAACAAGCTGATTCCGGTGGCCTCCCGGTTTGATAACGATATGCAGGCCTTCCAGAAATGGAGTGAAGCGCGCGGCAAAGCGGAAGTGAGTGCCGTGCAGTCCAGCAAAAATCGGGTACTGATCCTGATCGTGGTGGCGGCTCTGCTGACGGCGGGCATTATTGTGCTGGCCTGGCTGGTACTGCGCCACATGTTGCTCAAACCGCTCTCGACCTCTATTGCTCAACTGGAGAATGTGGCAGCAGGCGATTTAACCCACACGCTAAATCCACCGGCAAGCCAGGAATTTAATCGCCTGAATGCGGCAATCGAAGAGATGCGCCATTCGCTGATGAACTCGGTTCTGCGGGTACGTGATGCCAGCTCGCAAATTGATACCGGCAGCCGTGAGCTGACGGCGGGGAACAGGGATCTTGCTGAGCGTACGGAATCGACCGCCACGTCGCTGGAGCAGACCGCCGCCAGCATGGAACAGATCACCGCGACGGTGAAACTCAACGCCGATAATGCCGAGCAGGCTCACCAGCTGGCGAAATCGGTGTCAGACACGGCCGATCACGGCAGCGAAATGGTCTGCTACGTCATTGAAAAAATGCGTGATATCTCCGGCAGTTCGGCACGTATCGCGGACATTCTCAGTGTTATCGACGGTATTGCCTTCCAGACCAATATCCTCGCGTTGAACGCCTCCGTGGAAGCGGCGCGCGCGGGTGAGCAAGGACGCGGGTTTGCCGTCGTCGCGGGCGAAGTGCGAAACCTTGCCAGCCGCAGTGCCGATGCAGCGAAAGAGATCCGAGCGCTTATCAGTGATTCCCAGACCCACGTCAGCGAGGGCAGTGAACTGGCCCAGCAGGCTGGCGAAACCATGGATGAGATCGCAACCGAAGTGCTGCGCATGACGAAACTGATGCGTGAAATTGCGACTGCGTCCCAGGAGCAGAGTCGCGGCATTGAGCAGGTGAATATTGCGGTGAATCAGATGGATGAGACTGCGCAGCAGAATGCGGCGCTGGTACAGCAATCCTCCGCCGCGACTCGCTCCCTTGAGGAGCAGTCGCGCCAGCTAATGGAAGCCATGTCATCATTCAAGCTGTCGGCTCAGACTGCAGCATAATATTATCCAGCCCCGGTGCATGATGTGCCGGGGTTTTATTCTTCCCTGAATTTACTTCAGCAATATTATCGTGAATATTACCCACTAACATTTCCAGTGCGCTGGTTAAGGCTAACGCATTTTCCGTCGGCTCAAGATATAAACCTTTGCGGAAAAATAGCGGCTCATCAAACAGTTGATTAAAGCGTTTCAACGCCAGACTGACCGCTGGACGGGACATCTCCAGGCGCAAAGAGGCTTTTGCCATGCTGCCGCAGCGGACAACTTCAATAAATACCGGGATAAGATTTAAATCAATGCCGGTATTAGCACGGGAATAATTTTTCATTGCGATTTTGCTCCACGAAATATTTGCCAAACTGTTATGGAAATAATGCAGGAGCAGTGATGAATATTAAAGCGTGTTTTTTATAAACACTTATACGGTTAAATATATAAATGACCAGGGGAGCCGGATGGGCTCCCCTGAAGAAAGGTATTACGCGTCCGGATACTCACGAATAAAACGTTCAACGTCTTCAACCATATGGTTGTTGCCGACGAAGAACGAACGGCGCTGGTGAAGGCTTTCTGGCACGATTTCCAGAATACGATCTTTACCGTCGCTCGCCTTGCCGCCAGCCTGTTCGGCCAGGAACGCCATCGGGTTGCATTCGTACAGCAGGCGCAGTTTCCCGTCCGGGTGGCTTGCAGTGCTTGGGTAGAGGTAGATACCGCCTTTCAGCAGGTTACGGTGGAAATCCGCGACCAGAGAGCCGATATAGCGGGAGGTGTAAGGGCGCTGAGTGGCTTTATCTTCTTCCTGGCAGAATTTGATGTACTTCTTCACGCCGTTCGGGAATCGGATGTAGTTTCCTTCGTTGATGGAGTAGGTGTTGCCCTTCTCCGGGAAGCGCATACGTTCCTGGCTCAGACAGAAAACGCCCAGTGAAGGATCGTACGTAAAGGCGTGAACCCCACACCCGGTGGTATACACCAGCATGGTGGAGGAGCCATACACGACGTAACCGGCAGCAACCTGATTAATGCCCGGCTGCAGGAAATCTTCTTCGGTCACCGGCGTGCCAACAGGCGTGACGCGGCGGTAGATGGAGAAAATGGTACCGACAGAAACGTTAACGTCGATGTTAGAGGAGCCGTCCAGCGGATCCATCAGAACAACGTATTTAGCGTGTTCACACCCGTCGAAAACAACAATTTCATCTTCTTCTTCGGAGGCGATACCCGCCACGATGTCGCGTGCGCGCAGTGCAGCTTTCAGTTTTTCATTTGCGAACAGATCGAGTTTCTGTTGAACCTCGCCCTGAACGTTCTCGGCACCGCTGGCACCCAGGATATCGACCAGACCGGCCTTGTTGATATCACGATGGATGATCTTAGCGCCCAGCTTTATTGCCGACAGCAAAGCAGTGAGTTCACCCGTAGCATGAGAAAACTCGTGCTGCTTTTCGACAATAAATTCACCTAACGTTTTCATAACACTTTCCCTGCATCTTTGTGAGTAGAGCGATTGTATGTTCACTAAAACGACTAAAGCCCAACAATCTTAACAAATATTCAAATAGTAGCGCAGTGGTGAATCGCGCCAGCAGTATACGGATTTACCTGAAATGCATTTCACAGCCGCTAACATGTGAGTAAAATGTGCGCCACATTGAAGAGGGATAGTGACGTATGCGCATTCATATATTGGGGATTTGTGGCACTTTCATGGGCGGACTGGCAATGCTGGCGCGCTCGCTGGGCCATGAAGTGACAGGTTCGGACGCCAATGTGTATCCGCCAATGAGCACACTTCTGGAGAAACAGGGCATCTCTTTGATTCAGGGCTACGATGCCAGCCAGCTGGATCCTGAACCGGATCTGGTGATCATTGGTAACGCCATGACGCGTGGGAACCCGTGTGTTGAGGCGGTGCTGGAACGCAATATTCCGTTCATGTCCGGCCCACAATGGCTGCATGATTTCGTCCTGCGTGACCGCTGGGTGGTTGCTGTTGCCGGAACGCACGGCAAAACCACGACCGCCGGTATGGCGACCTGGATCCTTGAAGCCTGTGGCTACAAGCCGGGCTTCGTGATTGGCGGTGTGCCGGGTAATTTCGATGTTTCTGCGCGCCTGGGTGACAGCCCGTTCTTTGTGATCGAGGCCGACGAATATGACTGCGCGTTCTTCGACAAGCGTTCCAAGTTTGTTCACTACTGCCCGCGCACGCTGATCCTCAACAACCTTGAGTTCGACCATGCGGATATTTTTGACGATCTTAAAGCGATTCAGAAACAGTTCCACCACCTGGTGCGCATCGTTCCGGGCCAGGGACGCATCATCCTGCCGGAAAACGACATCAACCTGAAGCAGACCATGGCGATGGGCTGCTGGAGCGAACAGGAGCTGGTGGGCGAGCAGGGCCACTGGCAGGCGAAAAAACTCAACGCCGATGCCTCCGAGTGGGAAGTCCTGCTCGACGGGGAAAAAGTGGGTGAGGTGAAGTGGGGCCTGGTGGGCGAGCACAACATGCACAACGGCCTGATGGCGATTGCTGCTGCACGCCATGTGGGTGTTCTGCCTGCGGATGCGGCCAATGCTCTGGGTTCGTTTATCAACGCCCGTCGTCGTCTGGAACTGCGTGGTGAAGCCAATGGCGTCACGGTGTATGACGATTTCGCACACCACCCAACGGCCATTCTGGCAACGCTTGCCGCCCTGCGTGGCAAGGTCGGCGGCACAGCCCGTATTCTGGCGGTGCTGGAGCCGCGCTCAAACACCATGAAAATGGGCATCTGCAAAGACGATCTCGCGCCGTCGTTAGGCCGCGCCGATGAAGTCTTCCTGCTGCAGCCGCAGCATATTCCGTGGCAGGTGGCGGAAGTGGCTGATGCCTGTATTCAGCCTGCACACTGGAGTGCGGATGTGGATGCGCTCGCGGATATGGTGGTGAAAGCCGCTCAGCCTGGCGACCACATTCTGGTGATGAGCAACGGCGGTTTTGGTGGCATCCACCAGAAGCTGCTTGATGGTCTGGCGAAGAAAGCCGAGGCCGCAGAGTAAAAAAGAGCCCGGTGGCGCTAGCGCTTACCGGGCCTGCATTCTTTTCTCCCTCGCCCCTATGGGGAGAGGGGATTACTCTTCGTTCTCTGACAGCTCGCGCAGATACTGGAAAATCAGGCGCGCAGACTTCGGCGGCTTATTCCCTTCTTTCTCTTTCTTCGCGTTGCGGATCAATGAACGCAACTGCTGGCGATCGGCGTCTGGCCACAGATTTAAGACTTCCGGTACCGCGTCATCACCCTGTTCAATCAGACGATCGCGGATCTGCTCCAGCTTATGGAACAGTGCAACCTGCTGGTTATGGCGGTTTTTCAGCTTGTCCAGCGCCTGGCGGATCGGATCAACGTCGCGCTGACGCAGCATTTTACCGATAAGCTGAAGCTGGCGACGACGGCCTTCTTTTTTGATTTTCTGTGCCAGTTCAATGGCATCACGCAGATCCTGGTCGAGCGGGATCTTATCCAGCGCGTTTTTACCCAGTTCTACCATTTCTGCGCCAAGCTGTTTTAACTCTTCGGCGTCACGTTTAATTTCACTTTTACTGACCCAGATGATTTCATCATCTTCGTCTTCGATGTCATCACCGGGAACGTCGTCGAGCCAGTCTTCGGGCTGCTTAGTCATGTCAGGCTCCTTAAAAAAAGAGGCTAATGTTACCAGTTAAGACGCGCACTGAAAAACGGTTCTCTGTTAGACTTCAGTTAACTCTCTCTTACAGTATGGCATTTGCGATGAAAGTAACCTCACAAGTTGAAGCGCAGCGTAAGATTCTGGAAGAAGCCGTCTCCACCGCGCTGACGCTCGCTTCAGGTAAATCAGATGGCGCCGAAGTGGCGGTCAGCAAAACCACCGGCATTAGCGTGAGCACCCGCTATGGCGAAGTGGAGAATGTAGAATTCAACAGTGATGGCGCGCTTGGCATCACGGTGTACCACCAGAATCGCAAAGGCAGCGCGTCATCGACCGATCTCAGCCCGGATGCGATTGCTCGTACGGTGCAGGCGGCGCTGGATATCGCCCGTTATACCTCCCCGGATCCTTACGCAGGCGTGGCCGATAAAGATCTGCTGGCGTTTGACGCCCCGGATCTCGATCTTTTCCACCCGGCAGAAGTTACCCCGGACGAGGCGATCGAGCTGGCGGCGCGTGCCGAACAGGCTTCTTTGCAGGCGGATAAACGCATCACCAATACCGAAGGCGGCAGCTTCAACAGCCACTACGGTATCAAAGTGTTCGGCAACAGCCACGGCATGTTGCAGGGCTACTGCTCAACCCGTCATTCACTCTCCAGTTGCGTCATCGCCGAAGAGAACGGTGATATGGAGCGTGACTACGCCTACACCATTGGCCGTGCGCTCGGTGATTTGCAGTCTCCGGAGTGGGTGGGTAAAGAGTGTGCCGAACGCACGCTGTCACGCCTGTCACCGCGCAAACTCTCCACCATGAAAGCCCCGGTGATTTTTGCCAATGAAGTGGCGACCGGCCTGTTTGGTCACCTGGTCGGGGCCATTGCCGGTGGCTCTGTGTACCGTAAATCAACCTTCCTGCTCGACTCACTGGGCAAGCAGATCCTGCCGGAATGGCTGACCATCGAAGAACACCCGCATCTGCTGAAAGGACTGGCCTCCACACCGTTCGACAGCGAAGGCGTGCGCACGGAACGTCGCGACATCGTCAAAGACGGCGTGCTGACCCAGTGGCTGTTGACCAATTACTCCGCGCGCAAGCTGGGGCTGAAAAGCACCGGTCACGCGGGTGGTATCCATAACTGGCGTATCGCCGGACAGGGCCTCAACTTTGCGCAAATGCTCAAAGAGATGGGCACCGGTCTGGTGGTGACCGAACTGATGGGCCAGGGCGTAAGTGGTATTACCGGGGATTATTCTCGCGGTGCGGCGGGCTTCTGGGTGGAAAACGGCGAAATCCAGTATCCGGTAAGCGAAATTACCATCGCCGGAAACCTGAAAGATATGTGGCGCAATATTGTTACGGTCGGTAACGATATTGAAACACGTAGCAATATACAGTGTGGTTCTGTACTTCTGCCGGAAATGAAAATCGCCGGCCAGTAATACCCGTAAAGGCGTTTTAATAATAAAAAAGGAAGTGAGCAATGCGTAAACATCTGTTAGCGATCGTCGCGGCTTCAACGCTGGTTATTGGCTCTTCTGCGTTTGCTGCCGATCTTGAAGAAGACATGGGCACCCTCGGTCAAAACCTGAAGGTGGTGCAGAAAACCGACAATGCGGCGGAAATGAAAGACGCACTGACCAAAATGCGTGAAGCGGCGCTGGACGCCCAGAAAGCGACACCGCCGAAGCTGGAAAGCAAAGCGGCAGACAGCGCGGAAATGAAAGATTACCGCCACGGTTTTGATATCCTGGTCGGCCAGATTGACGGTGCGCTGAAGCTGGCGAACGAAGGTAAAGTGAAAGAGGCGAAGGCGGTGGCCGAGCAGTTCGTGACCACCCGCAATACCTACCACCAAAAATACCGCTAACAGAGACTGCATCTGACACAACAGCAAGGCGAGGGCGAAATGCCCTCGCTTTTTTTATGCGTCGTAATAAGTAAACCCTATCGCTGTCACATTTCTGCGACTCCCTTGCCAGATGTTTTCGTTTTCTTCCCTGCCGTTTTGCCAATGGATTGCGTGATATTCATCACGTAAATCCAGCGAATTGTCATTATTCACCGCATTTATGTGGCACAGATCACTGCTGCTGCTCGCCTTTCCACTTCGAAGTGGAAAACAACTCGCTACAAACATTTCCCACCCAACGTTAGTTTTATTCCAGAGCCATTAACGGGGTAAGACGAGTGATTAACGGAGCGGTAATGAACGACGTTGGGGATCAGGCGAAGCAAACAGAGCAGCTCGCTAACACCATGCTGCAGCAGGTTTATGACCTGCTGGCCCGGCACAACATCATCCCCAACGCAGTACAGGAACAGATGCTGACCTCCCACGTTCGCGCAATGGCGCACCGGTCGGTGACCGGCGAGCCGCTGCCGGAGGTTGAAGCGGAACTGTTTGACGAAATTTCACCGGATTCAATGCGGCTCGCCCGTGAAGTGGTCGCGCAGTTTGGCAATCTTCCTGATGAAGAAGCCTGGCTGCTCTCCGTTCACTTTGAAGTCGCAAAAGACAACCTTTAAGGAGCAATACATGGAACAGATTACAGTCGTGATTGGCGATCGCCTGGGTAAAGGTCAGAAAGTGGCTGCAGGTGTGGAAAAAGCCGGTGGACGCGCGGTTGTCGTACCGGGTATGGCGGCAGACATGAAGCTGGGCGACGTCATGAAAGCGGAAAACGCCACCTTCGGCATCTCCTTCTGCGGCAGCGGCGGCGCGGGTGCCATTACTGCACAAACCAAATATGGCTACAAGGCCAAATACGGTATGCGTTCAGTGGAAGAGGGCGTGACCGCTATCAACGAAGGCTGCAACGTGCTGGGCTTTGGCTTTATGGATAAAGAAGAGCTGGGCGAGCGTCTGGTACAGGCGTGGCAGAAGAAATACGGCGCATAAGCATGAAAGAACAATTCACGACCACGGTGAGAGTGAAGGGGAAAGGCGACGCCAAAGCGCGCGCCTTTGCCGATGCGCTCAACCACGTTCAGGCCGCGGTGATGAAAGCGTCACCGCATATCTTACTGCGTATTGAGCCACAGGATGTGCAGGTCGTTCAGGCGCAAGAAGCGGTGCGTAAAGAAGCGTTTCTGTTCTTCTTTTTGCGCCGGGAAAGACGCACCTACAGCGTGGAGCTGGATGTGACCGTCAACGTGACCGCCATCAATCTCGATCGGGTGGATTTCGTCACGCAACGCTGATTATTCATAAAAGGGCAGACTGATGTTCTTAATTATATTAATAAAATCGCTCATCATTGGCGGCCTGGTTGGTGTCGGTGTGGGTGCCGGGGCTGCACGCATGTTTCATGCGCCTACCACACAGGGTATGGGCGCGTTTCGTACGTTGGGGGAACTGAACTCCTGCGAAGGGGATCCGGCTTCTCACTTCTCCTTTGGGTTAGGCTTCTTCTTTAACGCCTGGGCCTCTTCCGTGGCCGCAGGTGCCTTCACACAGGACGTAGACCACCGCATCATCCCAAACTGGGGTGCTGCTGCACTGATGATCAAAAACCGCAACGTCGGCGAAACGCTGCATGATCCCCGCAAAATGGCGATTGCCTGCGGCATCATCGGCATGATTGTCGTCACCTTCCTTAACTTGACTGCCTCGTCTGTTCCGGCCGCACTGCAGGTCACCGCCGTGAAGGTACTGGTACCGGCGGCAAACCTGCTGGTGAATACCGTGATGCCGGTGATCTTCTGGCTGGCGGCCATCGACGCGGGCAAAAAGTCGGGTTTCTGGGCCACCATCTTCGGCGGCGCGGCGCAGCTGATTATGGGGAACGCCGTACCGGGCCTGGTACTGGGGATCCTGATCGGTAAAGGCGTCGAAGAGAGCGGCTGGAACCACGTCACCAAAGTGATGATGGCGGCTATCGTGCTGCTCTTCGTGCTGAGCGGCTTCTTCCGCGGCTTCGACATGAAGATGATCGAATCCTTCCATCTGACCGTGCCGAACTGGCTCGATATGATCCACAACTCGCTCAGCGGTAAATAACAGGAGCCTCTACATGGAACAGAATAAAGGTTTTTGGTATGCCGACTGGTCGTTCCCGATCTTCGTTGGCCTGCTCTCCTCCGGCGTGTTCGCCGGGACGCACATGTACTACCTCTACGGCATTGGCGCGTTCAACGAAGTGGCCTTCGTGGCGATGCTGAAAGCGGGGATTGATACCGGCGTGTACGGCGCGGTGGCGGCATTCGGTGCGAGCTTCCTGTTCGCCCGTATTATCGAAGGCTCGCTGGTCGGTATTCTCGATATCGGCGGGGCGATCCAGACCGGCGTGGGCCTCGGTGTCCCGGCGCTGCTGCTGGGCGCGGGCATCATGTTCCCGGTGACCAACTTTATTGCCGCGCTGATCACCGGCCTGGTGATTGGTCTGGCGATTGGCTACGTCATCATCCTGGCGCGCAAGTTCACCATCAACCAGAGCAACTCCACCTACGGAGCGGACGTGATGATGGGCGCGGGTAACGCCTCCGGCCGCTTCCTCGGGCCGTTGATTATCCTCAGCGCCATGACTGCCTCCATTCCTATCGGTGTCGGTTCACTGGTGGGGGCGCTGCTGTTCTACATCTGGCAGAAACCGATTACCGGCGGCGCCATCCTCGGCGCAATGATTTTGGGCTGGCTGTTCCCGGTCGCCCTTTAATACCCACGGGCGCTCCGGCGCCCGTCTTATCAGGAGATCCTCATGTTTGATTTACTCCTGCGCCGTGCGCGCCTTGCCGACGATACCCTGACCGATATCGCCATTCAGGACGGGAAAATCGCGGCGTTGGGCGAGATTACTGCCCCTGCCCGTAAAACGGTTGAGTTGAACGGCGATGTGTTCGTCAGCGCAGGCTGGATTGACTCCCACGTTCACTGTTACCCGAACTCCCCGATTTATCACGACGAACCAGACAGCGTAGGTATTGCTACTGGCGTCACCTCCGTGGTGGATGCAGGCAGTACCGGCGCGGATGACGTGGACGATTTTTACGAAATCACCCGCAAAGCCTCAACCGACGTCTTTGCCCTGCTGAACATCTCCCGCGTGGGGCTGATAGCCCAGAACGAACTGGCCAACATGGCGAATATTGATGCAGATGCCGTGAAGCAGGCGGTAAAACGCCACCCGGATTTCATTGTCGGCCTGAAAGCGCGTATGAGCAGCAGCGTGGTGGGTGAAAACGGCATTACGCCGCTGGAGCGCGCCAAAGAAATTCAGAAAGAGAACGGCGACCTGCCGCTGATGGTTCACATTGGCAACAACCCGCCGAACCTCGACGAAATTGCCGAACTGCTGAGCTCGGGCGACATCATTACCCACTGCTACAACGGCAAACCCAACCGCATTCTGACGCCGTCCGGCGAGCTGCGAGCGTCCATTACGTCTGCGCTAAAACGCGGCGTGCGGCTGGACGTCGGCCACGGCACGGCGAGCTTTAGCTTTGAAGTGGCAAAACGCGCCATCGCAATGGGCATTCTGCCGCACACCATCAGCTCGGATATCTACTGCCGTAACCGCATTAATGGCCCGGTAGGGTCGCTGGCGAGCGTGATGTCGAAATTCCTCGCCATCGGCATGTCGCTGCCGCAGGTGATTGACTGCGTGACCGCGAACGCCGCCGACGGCCTGCGCCTGGCGCGTAAAGGCCGCATTCAGGCGGGTCTCGACGCTGACCTGACGTTGTTCACCATTAAGCGTCAGCCAACGGTATTAACCGATGCCGAAAACGACAGCCTGCAGGCTGAACACATTTTGGTGCCGCTTGCCGCGATTCGTGCGGGCAAGGGCTACATGACAGAACAAGGGAGCACGGAACATGCCTTCGATTTATGAGAAATACCACTTAAAGCAAGTCATCAACACCTCCGGCCGCATGACGGCGCTGGGTGTCTCCACGCCGCGCCCGGAAGTGGTGCAGGCGGCGATGGACGGCATGAACCACTATTTCGAGATGAAGGATCTGGTCAACAAAACCGGTGAATACATCGCGAAACTGCTGGAAGTAGAAGGCGCGACAGTGGTTTCCTGCGCGTCAGCAGGGATTGCCCAGTCCGTGGCGGCAGTGCTGGTAAAAGACAGCGACTGGCTGCTGGAAAACCTGCACGTTACCCCGATTGAGAACAACGAGATCGTGCTGCCGAAAGGCCACAACGTGAACTTTGGCGCGCCGGTAGGCACCATGGTCGCATTGGGCGGCGGCAAGCTGGTAGAAGCGGGATACGCCAATGAATGTTCAGCCGATCAGCTGGCGGCGGCAATCACCCCGCGCACGGCAGCGATCCTCTACATCAAATCTCACCACTGTGTGCAGAAAAGCATGCTCAGCGTAGAACAGGCGACGGTTGTGGCACGTAAGCACGGCCTGCCGCTGATTGTCGATGCGGCGGCGGAAGAAGATTTGCATGTTTACTACCGTTCCGGTGCAGACCTGGTCATTTACAGCGGCGCGAAGGCGATTGAAGGGCCAACCAGTGGTCTGGTGATCGGCAAAACCCAGTACGTTGAATGGGTGAAACGCCAGACGGCGGGCATTGGCCGTGCGATGAAGGTCGGCAAAGAGGGCATTCTGGGCCTGACCTGCGCCATCGAACATTACCTCACGGCAACCAAAGAGAGCGGCGAAGAGATGGTGGCGAAGATGACGCCGTTTATCGAGGCGCTCAACACCCTGAACGGCGTGACGGCACGCGTGGTCTGGGACAGCGCCGGGCGCGATATCGCCCGCACCGAAATTAAGTTCGATGAAGCGACAACCGGCGTCGGCACCGGGGATTTGGTAGCGAAACTCAAGCAGGGTGACTACGCCATTTACTTCCGTGGCTACAAGGCCAACGAAGGGATTATCGAAGCGGACGTGCGCAGCGTGAATGCTGACCAGCTAAACATTGTTTACCGCCGCATAAGCGAAGTATTAGGACAGGAGAAAAACGCATGAAACTGACCCCCAACTTTTACCGTGATCGCGTCTGCCTGAACGTGCTGGCGGGCTCTAAAGCCAATGCCAGCGCCATTTACGAAGCGGCAGAAGGTCATGTGCTGGTGGGCGTGCTCTCCAAAAATTACCCGGATGTGGCAAGCGCCGTTGCGGATATGCGTGAATACGCTCAGCTTATTGATAACGCGCTGTCCGTTGGCCTGGGGGCGGGCGATCCGAACCAGTCGGCGATGGTGAGTGAAATTTCCCGCCAGGTGCAGCCGCAGCACGTGAACCAGGTCTTTACCGGCGTAGCAACCAGCCGCGCGCTGTTGGGACAAAACGACTCCGTGGTCAACGGTCTGGTTTCTCCAACCGGAACCGTCGGCATGGTGAAAATCTCTACCGGTCCGCTGAGCAGCGCGGCACCGGACGGTATCGTTCCGGTGGAAACGGCAATTGCTCTGCTGAAAGATTTTGGCGGTAGCTCCATTAAATATTTCCCGATGGGTGGCCTGAAATGCCGTGATGAGTACAAAGCGGTGGCGGAAGCCTGCGCGCGTCACGACTTCTGGCTGGAGCCAACCGGCGGTATCGATCTGGAAAATTACGAAGAGATCCTGCAGATCGCCCTGGACGCGGGCGTGAGCAAAATCATTCCGCATATCTACAGCTCGATTATCGACAAAGCCAGCGGCGATACGCGTCCGGAAGATGTGCGCACGTTGCTTGCGATGACGAAAAAGTTAGTTAAGTAGTCCCTCACCCTAACCCTCTCCCACCGGGAGAGGGGATAATGATCAGGAGCCACCATGCACACCCGTAACCTGCTTGTTGCTTCACTCTCTCTGCTTGCTACTTCCGCTGTTGCCCAGACTCATTACGCCTGGGTCGGAACCTATAATCCTAACGGTGAAGGGCTGTACCGTTTTACCGTCGATCCGCAAAGCGGTGCGCTTGCGGATAAAACGCTGGTCAGCACGTTGCCGAATGCTTCACAGCTTACCGTCTCGCATGATGGCAAAACGCTCTATCTGGCGAGTGAAGTAGAGCAGGGCGTGGTGCAGGCGCTGCGGGTGGGGGATAACGGTGAGCTGAGTGAGCTCAATCAGGTGGCTTCCGGTGGTGCAGGGCCGGTTTACCTTTCGCTGACGCCAAATGGTCGCCATCTGCTGGTGGCCAACTACGTCAGCGGAACGATTGCCGTTCTGCCGGTCAAAGCCGATGGCAGCCTGGGTGATGCCACGGACAAACATCAGGATCAGGGCGAACCGGGTGCGGCGAAGCCGGAAGCCGCTGCGGAGGGCAGTTTCGCTATCAGCGATCATAACGGGCCTCATGCACACATGATCGCCGCCGATCCGAGCGGAAAATACGTGTTTTCAACCGATCTGGGGCTGGATCGCATCTATCAGTATCGCTTTGACGATCGAAGCGAAAAGCTGACGCCTAACGATCCACCGTTTATCAACGCCTCCTCGAAAGGGGCCGGGCCGCGCCACTTTGTCTCTACGCCAAAAGGCGATGCTCTGTGGTTGATTAACGAAGAGGCGTCTACGCTGACTCACTATACTGTGGATGCAAACGGCATCCTGAAAGAGGGCAAAACGCTCTCCGCCCTGCCGAAAGGTTACAAAGGCACCAGTTTTGCTGCTGGTCTGGCGTTAAGTGCGGATGGTAAGCAACTGTATGTGGCTAACCGTTTGCATAACAGCATCGGGCACTTTACCGTAACAGCGGAAGGCACGCTGACGCATCAGGATGATGTCTGGACCCGTGGCGACTACCCGCGCACCCTGACGCTCGATAAACAGGGGCGTTGGCTGTACGTCATGAATCAACGCAGCGATAACATTACCCGTTTCCGCGTGGCGCAGGACGGCAAGCTCAGCTTTGAGCCAGACTATACGCCGGTCGGTAGCCCATCTCAGATGGTCATTTCACCCTAAGCCGTAAGAGGACAACGACGTGCGATTTCCGAATCAACGTTTAGCGCAACTTTTCGATCTGTTGCAAAACGAGACGCTGCCGCAGGATGAACTGGCGCAGCGGCTGTCGGTTTCCACGCGAACCGTCCGCGCTGATATCACGGCCCTGAACGCGCTGCTGGCGAGCCACGGCGCGCAGTTTATTCTGAGCCGGGGGAATGGTTATCAGCTTAAAATTGATGACGCCGAGCGTTATCAGCAATTGCAGGCCTCCCACCCGCGCGCGCTGCGTATTCCCCGAACCGGGATGGAGCGCGTGCATTATCTGGTGGTGCGTTTTCTTACCTCGGCATTTTCTCTCAAACTTGAGGATCTGGCTGACGAGTGGTTCGTCAGCCGCGCCACGCTGCAAAGCGACATGGCGGAAGTGCGCGAGTGGTTCCACCGTTATAATCTGACGCTGGAAACCCGACCGCGCCATGGTATGAAGCTGTTTGGCAGCGAGATGTCGACCCGTGCCTGCCTGACGGACTTGCTCTGGGAGCTGGCACAGCAGGACAGTCTGAACCCGTTGGTGACCGACGTGGCGCTCAATGCGGGTGTGGCAGAACAGATGGTGCCTGTACTGCACGATGCGCTAACACGCCACCATATCCGCCTGACCGACGAAGGTGAGTTGTTCCTGCGCCTGTACTGTGCGGTATCGGTACGTCGTATCAGCGAAGGCTATCCACTGCCGGAATTCCATGCCGAAGATGTGGAAGAGAACGTGCGTGAAGCCGCGAAAGATATCGCAGTGTCCATTCAGCATCTGGCGGGCAAAACGCTTTCGCCGTCGGAAGAGAGCTGGCTTTGCGTACACATTGCCGCGCGGCAGATCCAGGAGATAGCACCCAGCGCAATCAACGCTGACGACGACGAAGCGCTGGTCAACTACATCCTGCGTTACATCAACACCCACTATAACTACAACCTGCTCAGTGACGAGCAACTGCACGCGGACTTGCTCACGCACATTAAAACCATGATCACCCGGGTGCGGTACCAAATCATGATCCCCAATCCGCTGCTGGAAAACATCAAGCAGCACTACCCGATGGCATGGGATATGACCCTCGCGGCGGTATCGAGCTGGGGTAAATACACACCGTATGTGATCAGCGAAAACGAGATTGGTTTTCTGGTATTACATATTGGCGTTGGGCTGGAACGCCACTACAACATTGGCTACCAGCGACAGCCGCGGGTGCTGCTGGTGTGTGACGCCGGGAATGCGATGGTGCGTATGATTGAGGCGGTGCTTCAGCGCAAATACCCGCAGATTGAGGTGACGCGCACGCTCACTCTGCGCGAGTACGAGCTGGCGGAAATGATTAGCGAAGACTTTGTGATCGCCACCGCCCGCGTCAGTGAAAAGTCGAAACCGGTGGTGATGATCGCCCCATTCCCGACCGATTATCAGTTAGAACAGATCGGCAAGCTGGTGCTGGTGGACCGCACCCGCCCGTGGATGCTGGATAAATACTTCGATGCAGCCCATTTCCGCATTATCGACACGCCCGTTGATCAGCAAACGCTGTTCCGTGAGCTGTGCGAACAGCTTGAAAGCGAGGGGTTTGTTGGCGCGGAGTTCCTGGATTCCGTCGTCGAGCGTGAAGCCATTGTCAGCACCATGCTCGGCGATGGCATTGCGCTGCCGCACTCACTCGGCCTGCTGGCGCAGAAAACGGTAGTCTATACCGTGCTCGCCCCGCACGGCGTCCCGTGGGGCGACGAAACCGCACACGTCATCTTCCTGCTCGCTATCAGCAAAAGCGAATACGAAGAGGCGATGGCGATTTACGATATCTTCGTCACCTTCCTGCGTGAACGGGCGATGTCGCGGCTCTGTAGCTGCGGAGATTTTGCTGAGTTTAAGGCAGTGGCGATGGAGAGTTTGAGCCGGTTTTGATGTAAGGGCGGACGGATAACATCCGCCTTTCTTCAACGCAGATGATGCACAACCTGATTGCTGCTGCCGCGCCAGATCAGCGCCGGGTCTTTTAAATCTTGCACGAATTTGCCGTCGACCAGCACGTTAATCAGATCCACCACTTCCATTTGCTGCGCGTTCAGCTCATCCAGCTTGTAGCCTGTCCAGACCCAGATATCTTTTCCCGTACATTCGCGGCGAATGCGTTTAACCAGCTTCAGGATTTCCGGCACGTTTTGCGGGTGGAGCGGGTCGCCACCGGAAAGTGAAATCCCCTGACGTTTGATGCGCGTGTCGTTGAGATCGTTAATGATCCGGTCTTCCATCTCTGCGGTGAACGGCATACCAGTATTTAAACGCCAGGTGCTTTTGTTGTAGCAGCCGGGGCATTCGTGGACGCAGCCTGAGACGAACAGGGTGCAGCGGGTGCCGGGACCGTTGACGATGTCGACGGGATAATATTGATGATAATTCATAGCGTTAACCTGATGCCCTCACCCCGGCCCTCTCCCACAGGGAGAGGGAGAAAACCGGCGTCAGGCTTGCAATGTGCTCGATCGGTTCCCTCTCCCTTGAGGGAGAGGGGTAGGGTGAGGGGGAAAACCCGGCGAAGAACTTACCCGATCTGCCCATTCCCCAAATGCTTCACGCGGCGCTTCACCTCTTCCTGCTTGCCGGCGTTGAACGGACGCGCATCCGGGCTGCCGAGATAGCCGCACACGCGGCGGGTCACAGAGACGCGAGCCGCATCGTGGTTGCCGCATTTCGGGCAGGTGAAACCTTTGCTGGTGCACTCAAACTCACCGGTAAATCCGCACTCGTAACACTCGTCGATTGGCGTGTTGGTCCCGTAATACGGCACGTGCTGATAGCTGTAATCCCACACGTCTTCCAGCGCTTTCAGGTTATGCTGAATGTTTGGGTACTCGCCATAGCAGATGAAGCCGCCGCTGGCGATCGGCGGGTACGCCGCTTCAAAGTCGATTTTGTCGTACGGGTTCACCTTCTTCTCCACGTCGAGGTGGAAGCTGTTGGTGTAGTAACCTTTGTCGGTTACCCCTTCCACAATCCCGAACTCGGCGGTGTCCAGACGGCAGAAACGGTCGCAGAGGTTTTCGCTCGGCGTACTGTACAGGCTGAAGCCGTAGCCGGTTTCCTCTTTCCACTGATCAACGGCGTCGCGCAGGCGCTGAACGATGGCGATGCCTTTCTCACGCAGGGCTTCGCTGTCATACATATGCGTGCCGCCAGCCAATGCGTTGATGGTCTCGTGAATACCGATATAGCCCAGCGAAATCGACGCACGACCATTTTTGAAGATCTCAGACACGTCATCGTCCGCTTTCAGACGCACGCCGCAGGCCCCTTCCATGTAGAGGATTGGCGCCACGCGGGCTTTGACCCCTTCCAGACGCGCAATGCGGGTCATCAACGCTTTGCGCGCCAGCTGCAGGCGCTCGTCCAGCAATTTCCAGAACTCGGCCTCATTGCCTTTGGCTTCCAGCGCGATGCGCGGCAGGTTCAGGCTGATGACGCCGAGGTTGTTGCGCCCGTCGTGGATCTGCTCGCCGTTTTCATCTTCGTAGACGCCGAGGAAGCTGCGGCAGCCCATAGGCGTTTTAAACGAACCGGTGACTTTAACGACCTGATCGTAGTTCAGGATGTCCGGATACATACGTTTGCTCGCGCACTCCAGCGCCAGCTGTTTGATGTCGTAGTTCGGATCGCCAAACTTATGGTTGAGACCGTCGCGGATGGCGAACACCAGTTTCGGGAACACGGCGGTTTTGCGGTTTTTGCCGAGGCCGGAAATACGGTTGCGCAGGATCGACTGCTGAATCAGGCGCGATTCCCAGCTGGTGCCCAGGCCAAAACCGAAGGTCACAAACGGTGTCTGGCCGTTGGCGGTGTGCAGCGTGTTCACCTCATATTCCAGCGACTGGAAGGCGTCGTAGCACTCTTTCTCGGTGCGGGAATGGGCGTAGCCGTCCGCGTCCGGGATCTGCCACTCTTCGGCCGTTTTACGATGCTTGTTGAAGCTTGCCGTCACGAACGGGGCCAGCACTTCATCAATGCGGTTAATGGTGGTGCCACCATAAATATGGCTGGCGACCTGGGCGATAATCTGCGCCGTGACCGCCGTGGCCGTGGAGATTGATTTTGGCGGTTCAATCTCGGCGTTACCCATTTTAAAACCGTGGGTCAGCATGCCCTTCAGGTCGATCAGCATGCAGTTGAACATCGGGAAGAATGGCGAGTAGTCGAGATCGTGATAGTGGATCTCACCGCGCTCGTGCGCCGACACCACGTCGCGCGGCAGCAGGTGCTGGCGGGCATAGTGTTTAGCGACGATACCGGCCAGCAGGTCGCGCTGGGTCGGGATCACTTTACTGTCTTTGTTGGCGTTTTCATTCAGTAGGGCGGAGTTGGTCTGCTCTACCAGGCCACGGATCTCCTGGTTCAGACGGCCGCGCTTCTCACGCTCAACGTCACGATCGTGACGGTATTCAATATAGGCACGGGCTAACTGCTTGTAAGGACCCGCCATCAGCTGGTTCTCAACCGCGGTCTGGATCTCGTTGATATCCACCTGGTTGCGTTCATTCATCTGGCTGCTAACGACTTCTGCGACGGTGGCGCAGTAATCTGCGTCATCGACTCCCGCTGCTTTAGCTGCACGCAGAATGGCTTCCTGGATGCGCTCTGATTTAAACGGCACTTTACAGCCATCACGTTTCATCACATGCGGTGTCATGATCACTCCATTTTAAAAACAGGTTATCCACAGAGGTGGAGAAGTATTCAGAGGCTGTATTGTCAGCCAGGTGAGTGACTTCCCTCGTTCCCGACATTTGTTATCCACAATTCCGGAGAGCTGAGTCGCCGTCTTGTTGTTGGAATAGTAGACGATAAATACAATATGTAGGGTCGGCGTGCATTTTAAGTGCTACATATAGTGATTTGCATCAAACATGTTTGCGTTTTATTTGATTCAGAACAAAGTAAAAAGACGAGAGTACAAACGACGGGCGCTTCAGCGATTGTAAATACGGGCAGGAAAAATCTGATTAATTATTCAACAAAAACAGTAAATAAGCCGGGCACGGTATTGTGCCCGGCGTCGCATTACGGTTGCAGCCACCAGACGGCTTCAAACGGACGTAGGCTGGTGGTTTGTGGCGCGGCATAGTTGCTCATTACTGGCTGCCATTCGCCACTGAGGGCGTCATTCTGCCATGTCTGGCTCTCGCCGCTGAGGTTCGCCACCACAATCAGCGTCTTTCCCTGCCACTGACGACGGTAGCACCACAGAGAAGGATGTTCTGGCAGGAGATCCTCATAATCCCCCCACGTCAGTACCGGCAGGGTTTTACGCAGGCTAATCAACGACTGATAGGTGTAAAACACCGAATCCGGGTCGTCCAGCGCGGCGCGGGCGTTTACCGTCTCATAGTTGTCGCAAACGCCAATCCACGGCTCACCCTCGGTGAAGCCCGCATTGTGCGAAGCGTCCCACTGCATTGGCGTGCGGCCGTTATCGCGGGATTTACTCGCCAGAATCGCCAGTAATTCGTCCGGATCGCGCTCGCTGGCCCGCAGTTCGGCGAACATGTTCAGGCTTTCCACGTCACGGTAATCGGTGATGCGGCTGAAGTGCGGGTTGGTCATGCCAAGTTCTTCACCCTGATAGATATACGGCGTACCTTGCATGCCGTGCAGCACCATGCCGAGCATCTTCGCAGCCTGAACGCGGTATTCGCCTTCGTCACCAAAGCGCGACACGATGCGCGGCTGGTCGTGGTTACACCAGAACAGCGCGTTCCAGGCTTTGTTGTGCATGCCCTGCTGCCAGTGGCGGAAGAGGGTTTTTAGCGCCACGAAGTCCGGTTTCGCCTTCGTCCACTTTTCGCCGCCGGGATAATCCACCTTCAGGTGGTGGAAGTTAAAGGTCATCGACAATTCACTGCCATCAAGAGAGGCGTACTGCTGGCAGTTTTCCAGCGAGGTCGAGGACATCTCGCCCACCGTCATCAGATTGCGCGGCGTAAAGACGTCGCGGCTCATCTCCCGCAGATATTCGTGAATGCGCGGCCCGTCTGTGTAGAAACGGCGGCCATCGCCTGCCTCGTCATTCGGGAAATCCTGATCTTTTGAGATCAGGTTAATCACGTCGAGACGTAAGCCGTCCACGCCGCGATCGGCCCAGAATTCGCACACCTTTTTCAGCTCGGCGCGCACTTCAGGGTTTTCCCAGTTGAGATCCGCCTGCTCCGGAGCAAAGAGGTGCAGGTAGTACTGTTCGCTCTCGGCGTGCCAGCGCCAGGCGTTGCCGCCAAACTTGGAGCGCCAGTTGTTGGGAAGCTGCTCCGGCGTGCCGTCGCGCCAGATATAAAACTGGCGGTACGGACTCTCTTTATTCAGTGATTCGCGGAACCAGGCATGCTGCGTTGATGTATGGTTAAACACCATATCCAGCACGATGCGAATGCCGCGCTCATGCGCCCTGGCGACCAGTTCATCAAAATCATCCAGAGTGCCGTAGGCGGGATCGATGGCGGTGTAATTCGCCACGTCGTAGCCGTTATCCACCTGCGGGGAGATATAAAACGGTGTCAGCCAGATGGCGTCGATACCGAGGGTTTTCAGGTAGTCCAGACGCTGCGTCACGCCGCGTAAATCACCGGTGCCGCTGCCAGTGGTGTCCTGGAAACTCTTTGGATAGATCTGATAGATGACGCCGTTCTGCCACCAGTGAGGAAGGGTATTCATAATGCGTTCCTGCAAATGCGAAGGGGCGCAACTGCGCCCCGAAAGATAAAGTTAAACAATCTGCAGCGAGCCCTGACGGAACTTACGCTGGTAAACCACGGTGGTGAGCGCCATTGGGACGATAATCGCGATGGCCATCGCCAGGGCAAACACCTGCCAGAAAGCGGGCTGGATGGAGAGAATGCCCGGCAGACCGCCAACACCGATACCGTTCGCCATTACGCCGTTCAGACCGCACACCAGCCCTGCCAGACCGGAACCGATCATCGCGCAGAGCATCGGGAAACGGTATTTCAGGTTGATACCGTACATCGCCGGCTCGGTCACGCCGAGGTAGGCGGAGATGGCAGCCGGAACGGAGATTTCACGCTCGTTATGTTTACGGCTGACCAGAATAATGCCGGTTACCGCAGACGCCTGTGCGATGTTAGACAGGGCGATAATCGGCCAGACCGGCGTACCGCCAAGGCTCTGAATCATCTGCATATCAATGGCCAGGGTGGTCTGGTGCACGCCGGTGATCACCAGCGGGGCGTACAGGAAGCCAAACAGCGCGGCACCAATCGGCGCGAAGCTGCCGGTCATCAGGTGACGAACCGCGAAGGCCACGCCGTCGCCGATCATGCGGCCAAACGGACCGATAAAGGCATGCGCCAGGAATACGGCAATAATCAGTGAGCAAACCGGAACCACCACCAGATAAAGGTAATCCGGGACGATGCGTTTTAAGCGAGTCTCAATGAATCCCAGCGCCAGACCTGCCAGCAACGCCGGAATGACCTGCGCCTGATAGCCCACTTTAGCGATGGTAAACAGACCAAAGTTCCACACTTCCGGCACCTGCTGACCAAGTAAGTAAGCGTTCATTAACTGTGGAGAGACCAGCGTGACGCCCAGCACGATACCGAGAATCGGCGTGCCGCCCATTTTGCGCACTGCGGACCAGCAGATCCCGACCGGCAGGTAGAAGAAGATCGCTTCGCCAATCAGCCACAGGAAGTCGTAAACGGTTTTCAGCGCCGGGTACATCTGCGCCAGGGTTTTGCCGTCGCTCATCGGCACATCACCGATGACGTTACGGAAGCCTAAAATTAAGCCCCCGCTGATCAGCGCTGGCAGCAGCGGGAAGAAGATTTCCGCGAAGTGGGAAATCAGCTGCTCGTGCCACTTCATGTTCTGGCGCGCGGCTTTCTTTGCCTGCTCTTTATCGGCAGAGGAGTGCCCGGTAGTCGCCAGCAGAGCCTGATAGTAATCGCCCACTTCGGTACCTATAACGACCTGGAACTGACCGGCGTTGGTGAAGCAGCCTTTAACCATGGAGAGTTCTTCAATGGCTTTCGGGTTGGCCTTGGCCGGATCGTTCAGCACGAAACGCAGGCGGGTAATGCAATGGCTGACGGTTGCGATGTTTTCGCGCCCGCCGACCAGGACGATCAGCCGATCGATATCTGCTTGTTTGACTTTACTCATCATGAAACCTCATGACAGATGGTTAGGGGTGTAATGACCTGAGCGCAAGCCTACTCCTTCAGCGTGACGGCGAAAATGGGAACGTTCCCGAAATCGGGCGAAGATCACAATAAACCGTTGAGCGGGGGTTAAGAGAGGTGGGCAGGAATAACGATCTGGCGCGGCTCAGTTCGCCCGTTGATCTGCTCGATCAGCTGTGTGGCGGCCTGTCTGCCGGACTCGGCGTAGCCCGGGTCGACTGTAATAATTTCCGGGTGCAGAAACTTCATCAGCGGCGTGCTGCCGACGCTCGCGACCTGCAGATCGTCGATGCCCTGTTCCTGCAAATATTTGCTCGCACCCAGCGCCAGGGTATCCGTGGCACACACCAGCGCGGTGGTCTGCGGCGTCAGGACGCTGGCGACCTGCTCGTAGCCCTGCTTCATCCCCAGCCCCGGCAGGGAGGCCACGGCAGAGAGGTTGTGCTTTTTGCAAAATGCCAGGTAGGCTTCGTGGCGACGCTTGCCGGTAGTGACGTCCGCGTGCGGCACGCCGAGGAAACTAATGTGGCGATGACCTTTATCGAATAGTCGCTGCATCAGGGTGATAATCGCGCCTTCGTCGTCATAACAAACGGAGGCAAAACCGTTGGCATCGCGCGCCAACAGCACCAGCGAAGGTTGCCAGGGTTTCAGTATCTCTTCCTGAATGCCGGTAAAACCAAACAGCACCACGCCGTCAATGTTGCGTCGCTGAAGCATCCCCAGATGCTCTTCAACCAGTTGGGGAGAGAACTGGCTCTCCATCATGATCGGATCGTAGCCTTGTTCATAGAAGGCGGGCAGCATGGTCTGAACGGCGAGGTTTTCCGACAGTGAATCCAGACGCGAAACAATAATGGCCACCACCTTGTCACTCTGTCCCCGCATGGCACGCGCAGAGCGGGAAGGGGAAAAACCGTGCTGATTCATCACCGCCTCAACGCGCTCGCGAGTGCGCTCGCTGACGCCACTTTCGTTGTTCAGCACGCGCGACACGGTGGATTTCCCCACGCCGCTTAAACGCGCGATGTCTTTAATCGTAAGGCGGTTCTGCATGCTGTATTCCCTGTAACAACAACAAAGTGGTTAATTGAGCCTAATGACTGAGCACAATTTCGCTATGGGCAAAGTCTGGTTTACGTTCGGTTTATTTGCAGGGGGGTATAATACCGCCCGAATCATCACAAAGGGTACGCTTAAATCCTTATACTGCGCGGCGACACCCTGTTTTTTACTTACCGGAGGCTTCATGGATCCCGATCCCACACCTCTCCTGAACGGGAGAAGACGTTCTTTCCGGTAAGCCAGCCTTTTGCTGTCTCACCGGCGTGAGGCAGCAACGTCATAAACGTTCCTGCTTAAAAAATTAAGTGCCTGCCAGGTACGGCCTTGCCACGCCTGAAGGAAATGCTGCGTCCGCGTTTGCGGATGTGGAGGAATGACTATGTTGAAAAATATTACCCGGCAACTACAGGCCCTGTTAAGCCGCCACCTGCCACATCGCCTGGTTCAGCGCGACCCGCTGCCCAATGCCAAAAACATGGCTGGCGCGGCGATCCCCGCTTCTCTGACCGAGCGCTGCCTGAATGTGGCAGCAATGGATGAAAACGAAGTCTGGCGCGCCTTTGGCGGACACCCGGAAGGGCTGAATGCGGCCGAAGTGGAAAAAATCCGCGCCTTGCATGGCGATAACCAGATCCCGGCGCAAAAACCGTCTCCGTGGTGGGTGCATCTGTGGCTCTGCTACCGCAACCCCTTCAACCTGCTGCTGACCGTGCTCGGCATCATCTCTTATGCCACGGAAGATCTGTTTGCCGCAGGCGTGATTGCCCTGATGGTGGGGATCTCCACGCTGCTGAACTTTATTCAGGAAGCCCGTTCCACCAAAGCGGCGGATGCCCTGAAGGCGATGGTCAGTAACACCGCGACAGTCTCGCGCGTGATTAACGATCTCGGCGAAAACGCCTGGGTGGAACTGCCCATCGACCAGCTGGTGCCGGGCGATCTGGTGAAGCTTGCCGCAGGGGATATGATCCCGGCGGATTTACGCATCATCCAGGCACGCGATCTGTTCGTCGCGCAGGCCTCCCTGACCGGGGAATCCCTGCCTGTAGAAAAGGTGGCGCGCAGCCGTGACCCGCAGCAGATGAACCCGCTCGAGTGCGATACCCTGTGCTTTATGGGCACCACGGTGGTGAGCGGCACCGCGCAGGCGATTGTCACTGCTACCGGGGGCAACACCTGGTTTGGTCAGCTTGCCGGGCGCGTCAGCGAGCAGGAGAGTGAACCCAATGCCTTCCAGAAAGGGATTGGTCGCGTCAGCATGCTGCTGATCCGCTTTATGATGGTGATGACGCCGATCGTACTGCTGATCAACGGCTATACCAAAGGCGACTGGTGGGAAGCGGCGCTGTTTGCGCTCTCCGTGGCCGTCGGCTTAACGCCGGAAATGCTGCCGATGATTGTGACCTCTACGCTGGCGCGTGGGGCGGTGAAGCTCTCTAAACAGAAAGTGATCGTTAAACACCTCGACGCCATTCAAAACTTTGGCGCGATGGACATTCTCTGCACCGATAAAACCGGCACCCTGACGCAGGACAAAATCGTGCTGGAGAACCACACCGATATCTCCGGTAAAACCAGCGAGCGTGTCCTGCACAGCGCGTGGCTGAACAGCCACTACCAGACCGGGCTGAAAAACCTGCTCGACGTCGCGGTGCTGGAAGGGGTGGATGAAGAGTCTGCCCGCACGCTCTCTGGCCGCTGGCAGAAGGTGGATGAGATCCCGTTCGACTTCGAGCGCCGCCGTATGTCGGTGGTGGTGAGCGAGCAGGCGGATGTCCATCAGCTGATCTGCAAAGGCGCGCTGCAGGAGATCCTGAATGTGTCAACGCAGGTGCGCTATAACGGTGACATCGTGCCGCTGGACGACACCATGCTGCGCCGCATCAAGCGCGTCACCGACAACCTGAACCGCCAGGGGCTGCGCGTGGTGGCGGTAGCGAGCAAGTTCCTGCCAGCCCGCGAGGGGGATTATCAGCGTATTGACGAATCCGATCTGATCCTCGAGGGCTACATCGCCTTCCTCGATCCGCCGAAAGAGACCACCGCACCGGCGCTGAAAGCGCTGAAGGCGAGCGGGATTACCGTGAAAATCCTCACCGGGGACAGCGAACTGGTGGCGGCGAAAGTGTGCCACGAAGTGGGGCTGGACGCGGGTGATGTGGTGGTGGGGAGCGATATTGAGCATCTCTCCGACGACGAACTGGCAAAACTGGCGCAGCACACCACGCTGTTTGCCCGCCTGACGCCGATGCACAAAGAACGTATTGTCACCCTGCTGCGTCGTGAAGGTCACGTGGTAGGCTTTATGGGCGATGGCATCAACGATGCACCCGCCCTGCGAGCAGCGGATATTGGCATCTCCGTGGATGGTGCGGTGGATATTGCCCGTGAAGCGGCCGACATCATTCTGCTGGAAAAGAGCCTGATGGTGCTGGAGGAAGGGGTTATCGAAGGGCGTCGTACTTTTGCGAATATGCTCAAGTACATCAAAATGACCGCCAGCTCCAACTTCGGAAACGTCTTCAGCGTGCTGGTGGCGAGTGCATTTTTGCCGTTCCTGCCAATGTTGCCGCTGCATCTGCTGATCCAAAACCTGATGTACGATGTGTCTCAGGTGGCGATCCCGTTTGATAACGTGGACGATGAACAGATCCAGAAGCCACAGCGCTGGAACCCGGCCGATCTGGGGCGCTTTATGTTGTTCTTTGGCCCGATCAGCTCCATCTTTGACATCCTGACCTTCTGCCTGATGTGGTTTGTGTTCCATGCCAACACGCCGGAACACCAGACGCTGTTCCAGTCTGGCTGGTTTGTGGTGGGGCTGCTGTCGCAGACGCTGATTGTGCATATGATCCGCACGCGCCGCATTCCGTTCATCCAGAGCCGTGCCGCGTGGCCGCTGATTGTGATGACGGGGATTGTGATGGCGCTTGGGATCGCGCTGCCGTTCTCGCCGCTGGCGAGCTACCTGCAGCTGCAGGCGCTGCCGCTGAGCTACTTCCCATGGCTGGTGGCGATCCTTGCGGGTTACATGGTACTGACGCAGATGGTGAAAGGATTCTACAGCCGTCGGTATGGATGGCAGTAACGGCAAGCCCGGTGGCACTGCGCTTACCGGGCCTACGATCCGAACGTAGGCCGGGTAAGGCGAAGCCGCCACCCGGCAGCTGGCTTTCCTCTCAAATTCAACAACCTGTGATCTCCGTCGGCGCATTCGCTTGACGACAAATTGAGCGCATGTTAACAGAATGTTTTGCCTTTATTTGGCCCGTCAGATAAGGAACATTCATGTTACGGTACAGTCTCTTAACCGCCGGGCTGATGCTCGGCTTCTCTGCGTTTGCCGCCCCGGCAGGCGATCTCCCCCTGATGCCCTGGCCTGCAAAGGTCGAACGCCCGACAACCCAGGGCACGCTGGTGCTCAGCAACAACGTTTCCATTAGCGTCAGCGGGGACGATCTCGGTGACGCCGTCAACCGCCTTCGCCAGCGCATCGCTCTGCAAACGGGCTGGACGCTCCAGCCGCAGGCTGAAAAGCCGGAAAAACCGACTATCCGCATTGCCATCGCCAGAAAGGTCAAGCCACAACCACTGCCGGACAGCGACGAAAGCTATAAGCTCACGGTGGATGCCAGCGGCGTCGATATCTCCGCCAACACCCGTTTCGGCGCATTGCGCGCCATGGAAACCCTGCTCCAGCTGATGCAGAACGGCGCGGAAAACACCTCGCTGCCGTGGGTTGCCATTGAAGATTCGCCACGCTTCCCGTGGCGCGGGCTGCTGCTCGATTCGGCGCGTCACTTTGTTCCGCTGCCGGATATCAAGCGCCAGATCGACGGTATGGCTGCCGCAAAACTTAACGTATTGCACTGGCATCTGACCGACGATCAGGGCTGGCGCTTCAGCTCGACGCGCTATCCAAAGCTCACTCAGCTTGCCAGCGACGGGCTGTTTTACACGCCTGAGCAGATGCGTGAGGTCGTTCGCTATGCGACCGAGCGCGGTATTCGCGTGGTGCCAGAGATCGACATGCCGGGCCACGCGTCGGCCATTGCCGTGGCTTACCCGGAACTGATGAGTGCGCCGGGGCCATACAAAATGGAGCGTAACTGGGGCGTGCTCAAGCCGGTACTGGATCCCACTAAAGACGCAACCTATGCCTTTGCTGATGCGATGGTCAGCGAACTGGCAGCGATCTTCCCCGATCCGTATCTGCATATCGGTGGTGATGAGGTGGATGACAGCCAGTGGAAAGCGAACCCGACCATTCAACAGTTTATGCGCGACCACAAACTGGCGGACAGCCACGCATTGCAGGCGTATTTCAACCGCAAGCTGGAAACGATCCTTGAAAAACATCACCGCCAGATGGTCGGCTGGGACGAGATCTACCACCCGGATCTGCCAAAAAGCATTCTGATCCAGTCCTGGCAGGGGCAGGACGCGCTGGGGCAGGTGGCACAAAGCGGCTACAAAGGTATTCTCTCGACGGGCTTCTATCTCGACCAGCCTCAGTCCACGGCCTATCACTATCGCAATGAAATCGTCCCACAGGGATTAAACGGTGTGGATGTGATTGCCGACACCGACAGCGTCCAGAGCTGGGCCTTCTCCATGCCGCGTCTGAAAGGTAAACCGGTAGAAGGGAGCTTCACCCTGGTGAAAGGGGAATCTGGCTGGCGTGGGTTTATTGATTTCGCCGGGAAATCCCGCCGCGCGGTGCAGGATATTGAATGGCGTGATGACAGCCAGGTGACGTTTACCGTCGATACCTGGATGGGCGAAACGCGGCCGGTTGTCTCCGTTGAAAACGATAAGCTGAGCGGCTATTTCCTCGTGGGGAATACGCGCTACCCGATTAGCGGCACGCGTCTGGACGACGTGCCGAAAGGCATTCCACCTGTCGTGCCGGACGTAGCGAATCAGGCCAACCTGCTCGGCGGTGAAGCCGCGCTGTGGGCGGAAAACGTGGTGGCGCCGGTGCTGGATATCCGCCTGTGGCCGCGTACTTTTGCAGTGGCGGAGCGGCTGTGGTCCGCGCAGGACGTCAACGATGTCGACAACATGTATACCCGTCTGCAGGCAATGGACAGCTGGTCGACGGTATCGGTCGGGTTGCAGCAGCATACCCAGCAGCAGGTGCAGTTCACGCGGCTGGCGAACAATGCCGACACCTTGCCGCTGCAAATCCTCGCCCAGGCGGTAGAGCCGGCACAGTATTACACGCGTCAGCATCTGAAGTTCCAGGCCGGAAACTATCATCAGTTTGAGCCGCTTAACCGGTTCGCCGATGCGCTGAACGCCGAAAGTTCCACCGTGCGCCAGATGAACAAATGGGCTGACCGTCTGGTCAGCGATGCAGAAGACACGGAAAGTGCTGACGCGCTGCGTCACGTCTTCAACCGCTGGCAGAGCAACACCAGCGATGCGCTGGCATTAAGCGAAAATAGCTACCAGCTGAAGGCGATAAAACCGGTTATCCAGGAGGTGGACAAGCTTGCCTCCATTGGTCTGAGGTTGACGGATCTGGTGGCCCGTCAGGGGACGCTGGATGATAAAGAGATCGCGTCGATTCAACGCGAGCTGGATAACGCGGCGAAAGTTCAGGATGAAGTGGTGATTGCGGCGGTTTATCCGCTGGAGACGCTGCTGCGCGCGACGCGCAATCAATAGCGGGCAACAAAAAAGGCAGCCAGGCTGCCTTTTTTATCGCAAAAGCGAATTAGCGACGAACGGCAATCGCTTCAATTTCGATTTTCACGTCTTTTGGCAGACGTGCAACTTCCACGCAGGAGCGCGCCGGGAATGTCGCGTTGTGCTCGGTGAAGAAGGCTTCGTAAGTGGCGTTAACGGTCGCGAAATCGTTAAGATCTTTCACGAAAACGGTGGTTTTCACGATATCGCCAACTTTCAGACCGGCAGATTCCACAATTGCCTGCACGTTCTCCAGCGACTGACGCGCCTGTGCCGCCACGTCTTCCGGCACAGCGCCGGTTTTCGGGTTCACCGGGATCTGGCCAGAGGTAATAATCATGCTACCCAGATCAACGCCCTGAACGTATGGGCCGATAGCCGCTGGTGCATTTTCCGTCGCGAGTACTTTGGTCATGATTTCTCCAGAATAACAGCTGATTAAATGTTCCCGGCCATTATAGGGAGGCCGGGATCCTTTACCAACCTCAATTAGTTGGCCAGCACCACATAATGAGAAAACTCTTTTTCGCAGTATTTGCATTTGAGTGCGATGTCATCAGCGCGTTTTTTCACTGCAAAACTGGAAGAAACCGGCTCAGCATGACTGATGCAGTTGCTGTTCGGGCAGACCAGCACGCTTTCGATGCGCTCCGGCAGGCTCGGACGGGATTTGCCGACCACTTCATATTCGTCGATGCGGTTGACGGTGGCGTCCGGCGCATACAGGGACAGCTGGTTCACCTGCTCGTCAGTCAGGAAGGTGTTCTCAATCTTGATCAGATCCTTACGACCCATTTCGCCCGACGGCAGGTTCAGGCCGATGGTGATGCGCTGGTCGGTTTCGGTCAGTTTGAACAGCGTCAGCAGCTTAAAGCCTACCTGTGCAGGGATGTGGTCAATCACGGTGCCACGCTTGATGGCTTCAACCTGGAGTTTGTTATCGTGTGTCATTGTCGTTTCCCCTTACAGAGCCAATTCGCGATTCAGAACCAGTGCCAGTAACGCCTGGCGAGCGAAAATGCCGTTCCCGGCCTGCTGGAAATACCAGGCGTGCGGCGTTTTATCCACGTCGGTGGTGATTTCATCAATACGCGGCAGCGGGTGCAGCACCTTCATGTTGTCGCGCGCGCCCTCAAGGTCGCTGGCGCGCAGCACGAACTGCGCCTTCACGTTGGCGTATTCGGACGGATCCAGACGCTCTTTCTGCACGCGGGTCATATACAGAATATCGACGTGGCTCATCACCTCTTCGATGCTCGCATGCAGGCTCCACTGAATGCCTTTCTCGTCCAGCATGTCGAGAATGTACTGCGGCATCGCCAGCGCGTCCGGGGCGATGAAGAAGAAACGGTTGCCGTTAAACTTCGCCAGCGCCTGGGTCAGCGAGTGGACGGTACGGCCATATTTCAGGTCGCCGACCATCGCGATGTTCAGGTTTTCAAGCGTGCCCTGGGTTTCCTGAATGGTGAACAGATCCAGCAGGGTCTGCGTCGGGTGCTGGTTGGCACCGTCACCGGCGTTCAGCACCGGAATGCCACCGGAAAACTCGGTCGCCAGACGCGCCGCCCCTTCTTGCGGATGGCGCATGACAATCGCGTCTACGTAAGTACTGATAACTGAAATGGTATCCGCCAGCGTTTCGCCTTTTTTACCCAGCGACGTGTTGCTGCTGTCAGAGAAGCCGACCACGCTTGCCCCCAGGCGGTGCATGGACGTTTCAAAGGAGAGGCGCGTACGGGTAGAGGCTTCGAAGAAGCAGCTCGCAATCACCTTGTGCTTCAGCAGCTCCGGTTGCGGATTAGCTTTCAGTTTTGCCGCGGTTTCCAGAACCAGTTCCAGCTCTTCGCGGCTGAGGTCGTTTATGGAAATGATGTGTTTTTGATAAAGCGGATTCATGTTTATCTCCTGACGCCGGGCAAAAAAAAGCCCCTCAAATGAGGGGCTCTGGGAATAGGTTTAGCAACGGGAAGAAAAACGGCAGGCCAGCGTCTGATTTCAGACGCGGTAAGACGTTATGTCGTACACGCTTGACCATGCTTCCTCCCGGCAAATTGTCGGGCATTATACGCACCCCGATTTTCGGATCAAGCGATTTAATGCACGCTTTACTCAATGCAAACGGTTCTTTGTGAATATTAATTCGTTCTGAGTAAATAATTAATTTGCTTATGCACCAGCGCGGTACGCTTCACCACCCTGGGAGCGACCCAGACGATACTGCTGCCAGCCACCACGCCTAAAATTTCCGGTAACTGGTGGTAATCCAGAATACGCGCCACCGCGCGGCCATATCCGGCGACAGTATGAATGAGGATAAACTCGCTATTGTGCTCCACGCTCACCACCATTTCAGAAACGGTACGCGCGGCATCGGGGGCAGGGCGCAGCTGGGGATTCAACGAATAAATCTTTAGCCCTTTGGCATTTCGAATTTTTATGACGCCGAGCAATTTCAGCAGACGCGAAACGGTCGACTGGCTGATGCTGTCAAACCCTCTCTCCTGCAAATCGCGGCGAATTTCTTCCTGTGAAAGATAGCTCTTTTCGGCGATCAGACGCTGGCACACCGTTAGCTGCAGTTGTTCTTTGGGAGAGTACGCTTCGTAATCCATCATGTTTCCCATATTAGTTCCTGAAATAACCGGTGGCACTGCACCGATCCGTAAGCCGGATAAGCGCAGCGCCATCCGGCAAATCACAACAAGGCACCCAGGCTTAGCGCCACCATAATCACCACCGTCAGGATCGCCAGCAGCGGCGCAACCCATTTCAGGTAGCGCACGTAAGGCACACGGGCGATAGCCAGCCCGCCCATCACCACCGCTGAGGTTGGCGTGACCAGGTTAACGATGCCGGAGGCCGACTGGTAAGCCGTAACTACCAGGTCGCGGTTGACGTTAGCGAAATCGGCTAGCGGTGCCATGATCGGCATCGTCAGTACGGCCAGGCCGGATGAAGAAGGCACAAGAAACGACAGAACAACTTCCAGCCAGTACATCACGTTGATAAACGCCACCGTGGACAACCCGCTGACCAGACCTTCCGCGCTGTGCAAAATGGTGTGGGTAATCATGCCCTTATCCATGATGACTACGATACCGCGCGCAATGCCGATAATCAGCGCGACACCCAGCAAATCTCGCGCACCGTTGATAAACGTCGACGTCAGCTCCTCTTCGCTCATGCGGGCGATAAGCCCCACGATGATGGCGCTGGCGAGAAACACCGCCGAGATCTCTGCCATCCACCACCCCAGCACCGCCACACCGTAGATCATCACCGCGAAGGCGAGGGCGAAGATCACCAGAATGATTTTGCGCACCGGGGTAAATTCCAGCGATTGTTCACCCTTGTTGCCGAGGAAATGGGCGCGGTTCTCTTCCTGTTTGTCTGCGACGATAGAGAGAGACGGATCCTGACGAACCTTACGGGCGTAGCGCATCACCCATGCCACGCAGATGACCCAGCCGATCACCAGCAGCGCCACGCGCAGGGCAATACCGTGGGTGAAGGGGATCCCGGCGGCGTTGGCGGCGATCACCGTGGCAAACGGGTTAATGGTGGAACCGAGCGTGCCGATCCCTGCCCCGAGCAGCACGGTAGAGGCGGCAACCACCGGATCAAAACGGGCGGCCAGCATGACGGGCACCAGCAAGGTATAGAAAGGCAGTGACTCTTCGGCCATGCCGTAGATCGTGCCGCCTGCGGCAAACAACGCCATCAGGATCGGGATCATCCACTCTTCGCGTCCGCGCAGGCGGGTCGTCACACGTTCGATCCCGGCGTCAATCGCCCCGGTTTTGGTGACGATCCCGAGGAATCCCCCGATGATCAGGATAAACAGCGCCACGTCGATCGCCCCGGCCTGACCGGAAACGGGATCGTACAGCCCGGCGATGGGGGCCATCAGGACGGAAACCAGCCCCTGCGGGTGCGCCGCCACGTGCGCGTACGTTCCGGCAATCGGGACTTCTTTGCCAAGGGTTTCATTCATCGCCATCTGGTACTGACCGGCCGGAACAACCCAGCTCAGCGCCGCCACAACGGCAATCAGAAAAAAGAGAATGGTGTAAGCGGAGGGAAACTTGAACTTGCCCATGATGTTCTCCTGAACCCGGCGCACCCCGTGGCGCGCCGGGCGGTGATTAGTCGCCGAGTGTCGCCACCATGACCGCTTTAATGGTGTGCATGCGGTTTTCTGCTTCGTCAAAGACGATAGAGTTCGGTGATTCAAAGACCTCTTCCGTCACCTCAAGCCCTTTCAGGCCGTAAGCCATCTCAATTTCACGGCCCACTTTGGTGTGCTCGTTGTGGAACGCCGGCAGGCAGTGCATGAACTTGACGTTCGGGTTGCCAGTGGCTTTCATCACCTGAGCGTTAATCTGGTAAGGCTTCATCAGACTGACGCGCTCGGCCCATGCCTCTTTCGGCTCGCCCATGGAGACCCACACGTCGGTGTAGAGGAAATCGGTCCCCTGAACGCCTTCTTCCACGTCGTCGGTGAGGGTGATGCGCGCGCCAGTCTCTTTGGCGATGGCGCGGCACTGCTCAACCAGCCCCGCCTCCGGCCAGAAAGATTTCGGTGCCACGAGGCGGATATCCATCCCCATCTTGGCCGCGCCAACCATCAGAGAGTTGCCCATGTTGTTCCGCGCGTCACCCAGATAGGCAAAGCTCAGCTCCGGCAGGGTTTTCCCTGGCGCATGCTCCAGCATGGTCATCAGGTCAGCGAGGATTTGGGTCGGGTGAAACTCGTCGGTCAGACCGTTCCACACCGGTACGCCAGCGTACTCGCCCAGCTCCTCGACAATCGCCTGGCCGTAGCCGCGATACTCAATGCCGTCGTACATGCGGCCCAGCACGCGGGCGGTGTCTTTCATCGACTCTTTATGGCCGATCTGCGATCCGCTTGGGCCGAGATAAGTGACCTGTGCGCCCTGGTCAAACGCGCCGACTTCAAAGGCACAGCGGGTGCGGGTGGAGGTTTTTTCAAAGATCAGGGCGATGTTTTTCCCGACCAGGGTTTGCTTTTCACGTCCGGCTTTTTTGGCGGCCTTGAGTTCGATGGCAAGGTCGATCAGGAACTGGATTTCTGCCGGGGTATAGTCCAGCAGTTTCAGGAAGTTGCGGTTTTTCAGGTTGATGGTCATGGGTAAATCCTTTTTGAAATTTGAATTAGTTGCGAATCAACGTGCCTTTCTCGCCCGCGAGGATCTCCGCGCCGTCAGCCAGCGCGCCGATCCCGGCAATCCCGTTGCAGGTTTCAACAAACTCGCGGCAGGCGGCCACTTTTGGTCCCATCGATCCGGCGTCGAACTGCATGCCTCTGAGCAGTTCCGGTGTTACCTGTGCCAGCGGACGCTGGGTCGGTTTGCCCCAGTCGAGATACACCGCGTCGGCATCGGTCAGGATCAGCAGGGCATCGGCTTCGATCTGGCGCGCCAGCAGCGCGGCAGAGAGGTCTTTGTCGATCACCGCCTCAATGCCGTGATAGCCGTTGGCGTTTTCCACCACCGGAACCCCGCCGCCGCCGTTGCAGATCACCAGGTGATCGCGCTGGATAAGCGCCGTAATCGCGTCGCTCTCGACGATGCGTTTGGGTTGCGGGGAGGGAACGACGCGGCGGAAGTAGCTGCCGTCGGCCTTAAACACCCAGCCTTTTTCCGCGGCCAGCGTTTTCGCCTGAGCTTCGCTGTAAACCGGGCCGATATATTTGGTCGGGTTGCGGAACGCTGGGTCGGCGGCATCCACCTCTACCTGGGTGAGCAGCACGCTCACTTCGCGCTGAGGAAGATTGTTTTTCAGCGCCTGCTGGAGCATGTAGCCGATCATCCCCTGACTTTCGGCGCCGAGAACGTCCAGCGGGTAGGGCGTGACTTTGTCATAGGCGCTGTTCTGCAGCGCCAGTAGCCCGACCTGCGGGCCGTTGCCGTGCACCAGCACCACGCGCCACTGCTCCGTCAGCCCGGCGATGGTGCGGGCGGCCTGCTCGATGTTCTGGCGCTGGATCTCCGCTTCCAGCGGTTCGCCGCGTTTCAGTAACGCGTTACCGCCAAGCGCCACAACCAGAGTGAGTTTTCGTTCCATGATGACTCCTTTAAATTCCGTCACGTTCCAGTGGGCAGCTCATGCAGCGCGCGCCGCCGCGACCACGTCCGAGTTCGTCACCTGGGATCGGCAGCACGGTGATGCCCGCTTTGTCGTATTTCTCGTTGGTCCAGACGTTGCGCTCGTAGCCAATCACCACGCCCGGGCGGATGGTCAGAACATTATTGGCGTCGTTCCACTGTTCACGTTCGGCCTCAAAGGCATCGCCGCCGGTGGTGATCAGGCGCACCTGGTTAATGCCGAGGGCTTTTTCGATGGCGTGGAGCAGGTCGGTTTCCTGAGTACGCAGCAGACCGCCGCGTCCGTCCGGGGTGAGCGTCCAGCACTGGGCATCTTTGCGCACCACTTCCGGGTAGACGGAGAAGGTGTCCACGTCGATGTGGGTCATCACGGTGTCGAGGTGCATGCAGGAGCGGTGTTTTGGCAATTCAACGGCGATCACGCGCTCGGCCTGGCGGTGTTTGAACAGGCTATTAGCAAGGAATTCCACACCCTGTGGCGTTGTGCGCTCTGACATGCCGATTAATACCGCGCCGCGTCCAATCACTAATACGTCACCACCTTCTAATGTCGCGTGATCGTAATTAATATTCTCGTCGCCGAAATATTTAATAAAATCACCGTCGGCAAACGCAGGATGCCAGCGATATATGGCCCGCAGGTTATTGGTTTCACGCTGGCGAGCCGGTTTGGCCATTGGGTTAATGGACACGCCGTTATAAATCCAGCAGGAAGTATCGCGGGTAAATAAATGGTTAGGCAGCGGCTTCATAATAAAATCATTCGCCGTGTGGGTATCCACCACCATATTTTTAATGGCTGCCGGAATTTCACCGTAGGTTAATCCGCCGCTTAACCGGCGCGCCAGTTCACGGTGCGGCATATCCGCCAGCCAGCCGCGCACATCACCTGCAAAGGTTGGCCCGAGGCGGTAGTCAGAGATTTGGGTTTCGAGAAGCCAGGCTTTTGCTTCTGCAATATCAAGCGTTTGAGTGAGAAGGTCGGTCAACAGCAGGACTTCCACACCCTGCTCGCGCAGTGTGTTTGCGAAAATATCATGCTCTTCACCCGCCCGTTCAACCGAGAGCACATCATCGAAGAGTAATTCCTGACAGTTCGACGGCGTTAAACGTTTCAGACTTAAATTTGGACGGTGCAGCATAACGCTACGCAATTGACCAATTTCAGAACCGACATAATGCTTTTCCATAATTATTCCTTTAACTGTTTTTCAGAATAAAAAGGGCATGCGCCATGTGATGTAATTATTTCCATGGCGGCTAAGCTCAATTGATTTCGAGGTTCATACTAGGCGGTTAAATAATCCGTATTGTGATATTGCTCACGTGAAACCGGATATTAAGCGGTTTGTTTTCATTTGCATGATTCGCATCAGATAATGATTAATTGGATATAATTGTCGGGTGAATAGCTAAGCAGGATACGCTGGGGTTATTTGGAGTTGTTATTATTTTGTGGAATTTAATAATTTGAGATGTTTTGTTATCTAGTTGATTTTAAATGAATAAAAATCATTAATGGAATGGCTATGCAATATTTGCAATTAACTATTTTCAACTTAATGAAAATCAATAAATAATTATGGGATTTAATAGCAAATTATCAAAATGATAAAGTGTGAGCCCGGAGAGAGTTTTGTTGTTAACGCCATACGATCAGTGAGTTAGCTATAGGGCGAGACAACGAAAATCTGAGGTTATGCATAACGACTGCATAAATGCCTGAGAGGGCTTAACAGCAAATTAACACATTTCCCGATAAACATGCGCTGGCGCAAAACCTGTCGTGAAAGCGGTGGTATGGCAGTGAGAATTCTCGTATAAAAGATGAAAGTGAAACGATGTTTTATATTGAGGGTTTGTTTATGATTATCGGCAACATCCACCATCTGCAATCCTGGCTCCCTGACGAATTGCGCCAGGCCATTGAGCACGTTAAAGCCCACGTCACCGACGCCACTCCGCTGGGCAAGCACGATATCGACGGTAACAACCTGTTTTATCTGCTCTCGGAAGACATGACCCAGCCGTTCGCCGAGCGCCGCGCCGAGTACCACGCGCGCTATCTGGATATTCAGATCGTGATGAAGGGGCAAGAAGGGATGACCTTCAGTACTCTGCCGCACGGCACACCGGACACAGACTGGCTGGCGGATAAAGACATCGCGTTTCTGCCGGAAGGTGAGCAGGAGAAAACGGTGGTGCTGAGCGAAGGGGATTTTGTGGTGTTCTGGCCGGGCGAAGTGCATAAACCGCTGTGCGCGGTGGGGGCACCTGCTAAGGTGCGTAAAGTCGTTGTGAAGATTCTGGTGGAGTAAGACCCTCACCCAGGGTTTTGTACGCCGGGTAAGCGCAGCGCCACCCGGCAAGAAGATCGTACCGAATCAGTATTATTGTCAGTACGTCGTTTGGCTCATTTCGTGGTAGCCAGATTTCTTGAAAAATCCGCATTTGAAACCGACTGTACCTTCCATAAGTTGTTTTCTTTAACCATGCAGTCTATGACTACGTGGTCCTGCTTTTTACCGAATGCAATGTATACGTTGACACAGACTGGATCGGTATCCCCAGCTATGGCTGTTACATTCTGCGGCCAGTCATCGCCGACGTATTGCGCTTTTAAAAATATATCTGCCTCGTAAAACTCTTCGTCTGCATAGCGAGGATCCTGCGCGTGACGGAGTTTTTTCATTGTTGATGCTGTGACATATTTATCTATTTCGTTTCCATCAGTGATCGGAAATGCATCTTTGTTGATTTGATTAACGTACCAGCTGTTAAATTTAACCGCACGCTCAATCGGATCAGAATGACCAGCCATCGCAGAGAAAGAAAATATGAAGAGAAGCGGTAAGATATTTTTCATATCAGTAGTGCCTGTAAAGGGTGATTTTTGGCTGTATCTTCCGATATGTCGGACCGGGATAAAGGCTGTTCTGTTTAAAGTCTGAATACCAGGTACCCGATCCGTCGTAGATACATGCATGCCCGTTCTGATGCGCACCAGGTAATGCGTCAATGACTGCAACATCACCTTCAATAGGGGTGCCGTACACCTTACTGAATCCTGCCTTCTCAAGTGATCGCCAGAAGTTTTTTGCATCAGCGCCATCAATCTTCAATCCTCCGGCACGGATAGCAGCAGCAACGGCGCGAGCGCAGTAACCGGTACTTTTATGATGTGAGTGGCTGCGGGCATATGACACAGCTTCGTGCTTATTCCATGACATAAATAATCCTTATTAACGAAATGCAGCAATAAGGAAATATTACGCCTTTAATATACAATGTTTTGTAATAGATAATGAGTTAATATTAACCATTATCTATCCAATAAATAATGGCTAATAAAATCATAAATACATATTATGGTTGATGTGTATCTCTGGGAAGTGTCAGGAAAATAAATTTTTATGCCAATAGACTGGAAATGATTATCTGCTGAAAATTAATTCAGCAGATAATCACCATTTCAAAGTGAGAGAGAGGATCACTCCCCAAGCGTCGCCACCATCACCGCCTTAATCGTATGCATCCGGTTTTCTGCCTGGTCGAACACGATGCTCGCCGACGACTCAAACACCTCGTCCGTCACTTCCATCCCGCCGTGCAGGTCGAACTCTTTCGCCATCTGTTTGCCGAGCGTAGTCTGGTCGTCATGGAACGCCGGCAGACAGTGCAGGAACTTCACGTTCGGGTTGCCGGTCAGCGCCATCATCTGGCTATTAACCTGATAGCTCCGCAGCAACGCAATACGCTCCGCCCACTTCTCTTTGGCTTCGCCCATCGACACCCATACGTCGGTGTAGATAAAGTCCGCGCCCTTCACGCCCGCCGCCACATCTTCCGTCAGGGTGACTTTCCCGCCGTTCTTCGCGGCCAGCGCGCTGCACTCTGCCACCAGGCTCTCTTCCGGCCAGCAGGCTTTTGGGGCCACCAGACGCAGATCCAACCCGGTCAGCGCCGCGGCTTCGAGCATCGAGTTGCCCATGTTGTTGCGCGCATCTCCTGCATAAACCAGCGTCATCTCGTTAAACGCTTTGCCCGGCAGGTGCTCCTGCATGGTCAGCAGGTCCGCCAGCAGCTGCGTCGGGTGGAACTCGTTGGTCAGCCCGTTCCACACCGGCACGCCCGCATACTGTGCCAGGGTTTCAACCACTTCCTGACCGTGACCACGATACTGAATGCCGTCGTACATCCGTCCGAGCACGCGTGCGGTATCTTTAATTGATTCTTTATGCCCAATCTGGCTGCCGCTCGGCCCTAAATACGTGACGCGCGCGCCCTGGTCAAATGCGGCAACTTCGAAAGAGCATCGTGTACGGGTTGAGTCTTTTTCGAAGATGAGCGCGATGTTTTTACCGGTAAGCTTTTGTACTTCCTTGCCATTTTTTTTATCGGCTTTGAGTTGTGCGGCAAGAGTCAGCAGAGAAGTGAACTGTGCAGGGGTAAAGTCGAGCAATTTCAGAAAGTGTTTCTTGTACAAATCAGACATTTTATCCTCACATGGCGAACGCCACTTATTGAATTAAAATTCACTTTATATGTGTAATTATTCATTTGCAACCCCGTTTAACAAATCTTTCTCACAAAGGTGGAGGCAAACACGTCCGTGTGTGAAAATAGAAGTATCTGCCGCACTTTAAAGAGGATTGAGCCATGGCAAACCCGGAACACCTGGAAGAGCAACGCGAAGAGACGCGTCTGATTATTGAAGAGCTGCTGGAAGACGGTAGCGATCCGGACGCGCTGTACACCATCGAGCACCATTTCTCTGCGGATGATTTCGACGCGCTGGAAAAAATGGCGGTGGAAGCCTTCAAACTGGGTTACGAAGTGACCGAGCCGGAAGAGCTGGAAGTGGAAGAGGGCGACACCGTCATCTGCTGCGACATCCTGAGCGAAGGCGCGCTGAAGGCGGAGCTGATCGACGCGCAGGTAGAACAGCTGATGAACCTGGCCGAGAAGTTCGACGTGGAATACGACGGCTGGGGAACCTACTTCGAAGATCCGAACGGTGAAGACGGCGAAGAAGGCGACGACGAAGATTATATCGACGAAGACGACGACGGCGTGCGTCACTAATAGCGTTCAAGCGGCAGTGCATGCTGCCGCTTTCAAGGTTTAAACATGGATTACCCGCAGATACTCGCCCCCGTACTCAACTTCCTCCAGTGCCCGACCCCGCAAGCATGGATTGATCAAGCCCGCGACCCGGCGAACCTGCCGCTGCTGCTCACCGACCACATGGTGTGCGAGCTCAAGGCCGCCCAGACCGCGCTGCTGCTGGTGCGTAAATACGTCGCCGACGAAAGCGGTGCCGACGCGCTGCTCGACTGGCTCAAACCCTACGAACAATTCACCTTCCGCGACGGCCCGGAGCCGGACTTCATCGCCCTGCACAAGCAGATTGGCAAAAGCGTGATGCCCAAAACTGACGACCCGTGGGGCCAGGCGCTTATCGACAGCATGGTGTTGCTGATTAAAGAAGAGCTGCACCACTTCTGGCAGGTGCGCGAGGCGATGCTGGCACGCGACATTCCGTACGTCAAAATTACCGCCAGCCGCTACGCCAAAGGAATGCTGAAAGAAGTACGCACTCACGAACCGCTGACGCTGATCGACAAGCTTATCTGCGGCGCGTACATCGAAGCCCGCTCCTGCGAGCGCTTCGCCGCGCTGGCCCCGTTCCTCGACGATGATTTGCAGAAGTTCTACCTCTCGCTGCTGCGCTCGGAAGCGCGCCATTATCAGGACTACCTGACGCTGGCCCAGCAGGTGAGCGATAACGATATCTCACCGCGTATAAAGCTTTTTGGCGAAATTGAAGCCACACTTATCTCGACACCGGACAACGAGTTTCGCTTCCACAGTGGCGTGCCGGTGTAAACCGGCATAGCTAAAGGATAAGGATGCGAGATGAATAAAACGTGGACCCGTATTGTCATTGTCGTCATCGCGGCCGCCGCCGTGGCGTTCTGGGTGTACTTCGACAAACAGCGTATGCAGCGCACCCCGGAACAGCAGCTTGATACCACCCTCAACACGATGCCCGCCTGGCAGGTCATCAAAGAACAAGAACCCGCGTTCCAGAAACGCATTCGCGAGCAGATCCTCACCATGCAGAAAGCGGGCGAGTCTGAACAGCACATTATCGACGTCATCCAGCCGCAGATTTTGACCCTGCAGATGTCACGCCTGCAGCATGCCCCGGACGCCAACGTGGTGGAATATATGAAGGTCAACATGGAGCAGACTGCCGCCATCCAGAAGGTGAGTGACGACGCCTGTTTCCGCTTCCTGTACCCGGCGGTGAAAGGCGGCGTCAACCCGATGCGCGTGCTGGATCAACAGATGATGGCCCGCCGTATGCAGGCCGACGCCGACATGATGCGCGCAGCCTACGGCAAAAACAGCCACACCGTGACCCCGGCCGAACGCGAGGCGGCAGTCGAGGATGTGCGGCCTATTATGAAGGAACTTGCCGATAAGTACGGCGAGGACATCCAGCTGCTGGAGATGCCTGAGAAGGCGGTGGGTAAAGAGAAGCTCTCCTGCGATATGGTGCAGGAGATGTGGGCGAAGGTGCTGGCGCTGCCGGAGCAGAAGGCGGCAAGGGTGATTCGGCTGGCGGTTTCGGAGCTGGATTGATGAAGGGCGCTGGTTTTTTGGGCACTTAGCGCGGGTTTAGCGCGTCGCCGCTTGCATGGCGGCGCGCGACAGGTATAATCCACAACGTTTCCGCATCCCCTTCAGTGCCGAAGTGGCGAAATCGGTAGACGCAGTTGATTCAAAATCAACCGTAGAAATACGTGCCGGTTCGAGTCCGGCCTTCGGCACCAACAGTATGTAAATGGACCTCAACTGAGGTCTTTTTTTATGCCTAAAATCCAGCACTTACCCGCCTTTCTCGCTATTTTAAGTCTCTCAAGGTCAACCGACTTCAACCCACAGCAACCGATAAATGTTGGTACATGCGTTGGTATTCTCGGTTCGATATTATTTGTACCAACAAATAGGGGGTGACCAATGGCACTAACAGATACAAGAATCAGGACAATTAAACCTACCGATAAACAGGTGAAGTTAACTGACGGTCATGGGATGCACTTGTTAGTACATCCTAATGGCTCTAAGTATTGGCGATTGCAGTACCGTTTTGGTGGTAAGCAGAAAATGCTCGCACTTGGGATCTACCCCGAAGTGTCGTTAGCAGAAGCACGTCAACGTCGTGATACGGCCAGAAAGTTGATTGTTGATGGTATCGATCCTGGCGAAAAGAAGAAGGCAGACAAAGTAGAGCGAACCGAATCGGTTACTTTCGAAAGTGTGGCGAGGGACTGGCATAAATCCAATATTAACTGGTCTGAATCTCACAGTGATCGTGTGCTCAAGAGTCTGGAAGACAATCTCTTCTCTTCTATAGGTAAGCGAAACATTGCCGAACTAAAAACTCGTGATTTACTTGCTCCTATCAAAGCAGTGGAAGCTTCAGGGCGGCTTGAAGTCGCTTCACGCCTACAACAACGATCCACTGCCATTATGCGCTACGCAGTGCAGAACGGTATTATTGATTACAATCCAGCGCAGGACATGGCAGGGGCTATCGCATCAGGTAACCGGGCTCACCGTCCAGCTCTGGAGCTAAAAGACATCCCAGATCTACTTCAGCGTATTGATAGTTATAAAGGAAGGGATTTAACAAAGCTTGCTGTAGAGCTAACACTATTGATCTTCATTCGTTCAAGTGAGCTGCGTTTTGCCCGCTGGTCTGAAATCGATTTTGAAACGGCTATGTGGACAATCCCGGCAGAAAGAACACCGATAGAAAACGTTAAGCATTCTCATCGAGGTTCAAAAATGCGTACGCCTCATCTTGTACCACTAAGTGAACAGGCATTAGCGATACTTGAAAAGATACAGAAAATCAGTGGGAATCGTGAATTAATTTTTATTGGTGATCATGATCCCAGCAAGCCGATGAGTGAAAATACAGTCAACAAGGCGTTACGTGTAATGGGTTACGACACTAAAGTTGACGTATGCGGGCATGGCTTTCGCACAATGGCCTGTAGTTCATTGATCGAGTCTGGACTGTGGTCCAGAGATGCAGTCGAACGGCAGATGAGCCATATGGAACGAAACTCTGTTCGCGCTGCTTACATCCATAAGGCCGAGCACCTGGATGAGCGTAAGTTGATGTTGCAATGGTGGGCTGATTACCTAGATGCACTACGAGTCAGGAAGATTACCCCATTTGATTACGCTAAGTTGCAAGCATCATCACCTGCATGAAGCACATTCGATGGGGCGTAAATTATATGGGTTTATCCGTTTTCGATTTCTCATCCGCTGATAGCCGAGTGTAAGTAGTACAGAAATCATTTCGATAACAGTAAGTCCGGTTTAAAAACTAACTATGTATTATCAATAACAGGCCCTTCTGTTCACGCAGAAGGGCTTTTTTTATATCTAAATCAAGGAGAAAGTTATGAAGTGTCCTGACTGTGGGTCTACAAGAGTTCAGCGTAGTGATATTGGCAAGAAAATTGGCTGTGGTGTTGGCGCTGTTGCTGGAGGGATCACAGGGGTTATCAGTAGCAGAGAAGGGGTTGAGGCTGGGGTAGCTATTGGCTCTGCAATATTGCCAGGGATCGGTACGATAGCAGGTGGTGTATTAGGCTTACTGATAGGGGTGGGCAGTGGCGCGGTTATTGGAGGGCTAGCTGGTGAAGCCGTTGATGACCATTTATTCAATACATATTGCTGTGATGTTTGTGGGGGCCAGTTTGAAGGGAGGATCTCATAGGGATCACTCTTCCTTGCTATTTTTCAGAATCAGCCAGTATTTGGTCTATGCCTTTGCGATGGAAATATCTGAGTAGTTTTTGCACCTCATCAGGCTCTAAAGCATCAAGGATCATCAACCATGATTGCTGTTGTGCGGTGAGGTCGGAAGGTTGAATGGTTGCTTTGTGGGCAAAATGCGGCTGTTCAGTATATTCAGGAATGTCGTGCTCCCTATCAGTGGATATTTTTGGGTCCATCCCTTCTCCAGATATTAACCAGCCAATACTTACGTTCTCATGATGAGCGATCTGGGCCAGAAGATCAGCTTTAGGCGTAGAGCCTCGGGTAAGCAGGTTTTTTAGTGTTGAGTAGTTTATACCCCAAACCCGCGCAGCTTCGCGTTTTGAACGGCTTCCAATCAGTGACAGTAGCCGATTTGTTAGCTCTGAAGTTTTTGTCATTCGCAGTTAATCTCCTTTGCGTTCTCTATAGACTGATTTACGTCATAAAAAGACCCAAAATGATCCACTTTGTAACTATGAATGGATTCATTTGGGTCGTATAATCAATTTATGGAGTAACCAATGAGGTTAACTCCTTGAGCTAACTCATTAGGATAATGAAGTTATGATTGAAAATGAAGTGAAACCTAAAAACTGGCACCGTATTGATATTGTGGCAGCTTTGCACAAAAAAGGTTTAACGATCAAAGGACTATCTGTACAGGCAGGATTAAGCCCTCATACATTAAAGAATGCCCTTATTCGTCCTTATCCAAAAGGAGAGAGAATTATTGCAGAGGCATTAAATATAGAACCATGCGAAATCTGGCCTGATCGCTATTCAAGATAAATAAGGAGGAATAATTATGACGTGTGTGAATTACTTATCTAAGGATAAATTGTGCTGAAAAAATTAGCTAAATTTTATTTCACAGGTATGGCTGTGTTTGCCATTCTGATCATTGTAGGTACTGTTATTTTATTTAACATCTAAATCTCGTTGATTTCCAAATAATGACATTAAGTAGTGAAAAATTATTTGGTTTACAATCAATCTTCATAAAAAGGAATTGTCATGATCTTATTAATATGGTTAATAGGTGCGGTAATAGTTGGTATGCTAGGAAAAGGTAAAGGAAGTTCATTCATTTTGTGGTTTATTCTTGGTGTTGTATTAGACCCTATATTAGCAATGATTCTATTGTTTGCTACTAAATAGTAAAGTTTTAATTATAAATGCTTTAAAGAATTTTATAAACATCAGATAATTCATTGGTCGTTATATGCATCATCAGAATATCGTAATGACAATAAATAAAATTGTATTCATAGCTATTGCACAACGCTAAATATGCATGGATATCCCCCCCCCTTAAGGATATATTATGAATAAATTAATATCACTACTTGTATGCCTTGCGTTTACAGGTGCAGCCAGTGCAGGCACTATTTTTAGCTGTGATCTTAGTAATAAACATAACGTGAGTATAGACTCAAGTAATCAGCTTGGCCTTGCTTATGATTATGGTAAGATCGATGCTACGAAATCTGATTTAACTCTGGATAATAAAAGTGCCAGCTATGGCACCTATCTTGGCCCATCATGGTCATATCAATATTTTAGGTTTGCTCGTGGTGATTATTCCTATGTCGTCTATGACAGGGATGGACGAACTCAAGGATTAGCAGTATATCAAGGTAAAAAGCTTCTGATGAATAAGAAGTGTACAGGCAATATAGAGCATGATGAAACTGGCTATACTGCTGCCAGTAACCAAATCAAACATGATCCTGATGATAACGTTTTAGACTTCATGCCTGAAGATACATCGCCTCCATCAAATAGCCCTTCCTCTTCTCAAGATCAACAACAAGAGACACAGAACCAACAACCAAGTCAACCCCCTTCACAGTCACCAGTGCAGGTCCAAATCGGTGAATCTCAAGATTCATATGGAACAACTTTTCGTACAGTTGATGTAACAGCAACAATGGATAATTTAGTTGTTAATAATGTAATGGTTAATAGAGGACATTGCGCAAGCACTATCAATAATCCAAAGAATCCTTATAAATTATTGTTTGGGAAAACACAAAGATATAAATATATTCTGCAATCAATATCTATGATAACTTCTTGCAATGTTATCGAAATCATTGTTAAAACTAATCAGGGTGACTGGACATTTACGCCTAATCAATAATAGATTTTTAATTTTAATACCACTCTCATGAGAGTGGTATTAAACCATGTGATTTTTATTTTTAGATGAAAAGTCAGGAAGGAATTATTACTTTTCAAAGAATATAGCATTGCAATTACATTCAAATAATGATGACTATTATGAATCAAAGGATAATATCGGGGGCTGTTACTCCCCCATCAAATTATGCCGTAGGGCGTTCGTTCCATGCATCATGAGCTAACAAATTGCCATCCTTATATAAATGTGTGATTTTTTCGTAGTTCAGGGCTACTTCTTCCATGTGGCCCGTTCCGGGGCATCCTCGCGTATCATGCATTACAGGACTGACGGAAATAACTTTCACATTTTCCAGAGTAATTCGGTAATATTCGACCTCTTGCCCTGCATCATTAATATGATAAAATCTGAACTCTGCGGATTTGAGCGTCTGCCCGGTGGCCGCAGCTTTAAAAAGATATGGGGAAGAGCAATCGAGTTCTTTGGTAAACTGGAAAGGCGAATGTTGACGTGTGCCGGTAACTTTCCCTGTCATCGGGTCAGTAGGGATGTTTAAACTGTGGTACAACCCTCGTAGCTCTATGCTTCCTTCTCGATCTTTTACATCGGAAGAACCACGAATCATTGCACCACCGTCATCAGTCAAAAATAAATGTACAGGTACAGCCATTTTAAAGCTCCTTGCTTGCAATTAGTCGTACAACCATTTCCCGGCTTTTGCCGATTCAATTAACATACCCACGGTAAAATCAGGAATATCAATTATTTGTTTTTTAAATGGATTCCAGGATAGCGGCACGTCAGGGTAATAAGTTTCAAGTTTAAAGTTTCCCTTGTCAGTGTTAAACACTGTGAAAAATTCATCCATTAACTCTTCTGCGTCATCAACATCAAGTCGTACATCAAAGTGAATATTTGATTCAGCAGTGTATGTGTCATATTTCTTTTTTCTAAACATATACACGCCGCTATGACGAGTAACCAGGTCAATGACACGTTGTGCAATGTCTTCTACCATATCTTATCGTTGCCCCGAGCTATGAGGTTGTAATCGCGTATAGAGCAGTAGGTGATTTTTGACACATCGGCAAGTAAAATTACCTCACCTACAAGGGGGATCGTCCGACCAACGAAAGTACCAATCTTTCTGACCATCCGCCGCTTTACTGTCCACGGTGTGTAGCCACCGATCCAGGTTGGTAGCTTAATACCAAAGGGAAACATCTTATTTCCGAAAACCTTTCTTATTCCCTTTGATAACTTTGAAGTACCTTCAACGGCATCACGTGGCTTTGTTCGTGTGGTCTGGTCATTCATTCCTGCAAGAAGACCCACTAAAGCTCCAACATCATCAATACCAAAATGCTCTGCTGTGGTTTCACAAAAAATCATGAAAAGAAGCCCAGCAGCGGTAAGGTTTGATCTTCCTGCGTAGAAGTATGTTCCATTAAGTTCCTCTACCGTATCCACTTCTTCAATCCCTTGTTTTTTATGAGTGAATTACCATCATAATGGTCGCTTATCAATCCATCTATCTTAACTTGCTGATTTAATGTAACAAAAATAATTAAAATTATGTCAGAACATAGATGATGCTGTCGTGAAAGCATACGTTAAGTGGCTGGATTGGTGCCTGTTACTCCTCAAGAGGAGCTGATGTTTTATTTTTTGATACAACCGAGGTAACGCATTGGAACTACTTGATAAAATTCTCTTCGGGTAGAATGAGTACATCATCCTTTGCGGATACTGTGGTTTTTAAGGAATAACAATGGCTGTTAATCAGGCGAAGATTCTTGAGAATCTTGAACAACTTGTTGAAAATACTGAGCAAAACGAATTTATCTACGGCTTTTTAACCGCCTTTGAGTTCCCTAAAGCGACCCTGAGTCAGATTCGGCAAGGGGGGGCGCGTAATGTTGCGAAAGAGCCAGGACACGTTGGGTTAAAAAATAAGCTCTATTATCAGCCAGTGACTGATAGCGATGATATCGAATCTGCTTTTGAGCAACGTATTGCCGATACGGCTGTTGCAAAGAATAAGATCCGCTTTGTTCTAATGACAAATTTTGTTCGCTTTTTAGCCTGGGACACACTGACGAAGGAGCGTCTCGATATTGAGTTTAAAGAGTTACCACGCAACTACGGTTTTTTCTTACCGCTGGTCGGGCTGGAGAAGGCTATTCTTAATAGCGAAAACCCGGCTGATGTGAAAGCCGCAGAGAAGATGGGAAAGCTGTTTGATCTTATCAAGGAGCGTAATGATTTAAGCAAAGCAGAAGATATTCATGCACTTAATGTCTTCCTTACTCGCTTGTTGTTTTGCTTTTTTGCCGAGGATACTGGAATCTTCGAAAAAGGTCAGTTCACTTCGGCAGTTAAGAGCTACACCGTCGAAGATGGCAGTGATTTAGATCAGCTTCTGACAGACCTGTTTGCCGTGATGAACAGCAAACCGAATAGCAAATTACGCCTGTCACTTCCCATTCATTTAACTGCATTCCCTTATGTCAATGGTGGCTTATTCGCCAGTGATGAGCCTGTTCCAGAGTTGGGGTTGAAGGGCAGGCGTATTTTACTTGAATGCGGTGCAATGGACTGGAGTGCGATTAACCCTGACATCTTTGGCAGTATGTTCCAGGCCGTGATTGATGTTGAGCAGCGTAGTCGTTTAGGCCAGCATTACACTTCATACAGCAACATCATGAAGGTCATACAACCACTATTTCTTGAACCATTGCGTTCAGAGCTGGAAAAACAACGCACAAATACTAATGGTCTTAAGCGGTTACTCCTCAGGCTGGGGGAGATGAAGATTTTCGATCCTGCATGTGGCTCAGGGAATTTCTTGATTGTTGCCTATAAAGAACTGCGTCTTTTGGAAATGGATGTAATCCGGACACTATTGCAGCGTGACCCACAATCGATCTTTATGAGTGGTATCCATCTTGACCAGTTCTATGGCATTGAGATTGATGATTTTGCTTGTGAGATAGCGCGCCTATCCCTCTGGCTTGCTGAGCATCAGCTAAATAAACAGTGGGAAGAAGATATTGGTTCAGCACCACCAGCACTACCGTTACGTTCATCCGGTAAAATTTGGAGTGGCAACAGTCTGCAAACGGATTGGCAAACAGTGTGTCCAAAGGGCGCTGATGATGAAGTTTATGTCATTGGTAATCCGCCATTTTTAGGTAGGGTAGGCCGTTCAAATGCTCAGCGCGATGATATGCAGGCAGTGTTTACCGGTTTCAAAACATTAGGTGGTCTGGATTTTGTCGCTTGTTGGTTCTGGAAAGGGGCCCAATATATCCAGAACAGCCGGGCAGAGTTGGCGCTGGTTGCGACCAACTCACTTTGCCAAGGGGAACAGGTTGCCACTCTTTGGCCTCCCATATTTGCACTTGGGCTGAATATTCATATGGCATATCCAACCTTTACGTGGGCCAATAATGCCCGTGATAAGGCAGCAGTGCATGTGGTGATTATTGGCTTATCCGGACAAAGCAAAGTACGTCAACTCTTCCAGCAAGTCGATGGCAAGTGGCACAGTAAGCTGGTAAGTAATATCAGCCCCTATCTATTGGAAGGTGGAAATGTTGTTGCTGCACTGACAACAAAGCCAATATCTGATGGTGTCTCATCTTTGCTATTTGGCAATATGCCAAATGATGGTGGTTATTTGCTAATGAATAGGGCTGAGCGCGATGTCCTGCTAAAACAAGAACCACAGGCTGCCCGTTGGATTAAAAAGGTATTGGGTGCTGATGAATTTCTCAATGGCAAAGAGCGCTATTGTCTGTGGTTGGTGAACATCACTGATGCTGAGCTTCAATCTATGCCACTGGTTTGTAGTCGTGTAAAAAAAGTAGCTGAAAAGCGGAGACAAAGTCCCGACAAAGGAACCCAAAAACTCGCTGAGCGACCACATCAATTTAGGGATTTAAATAACCCCGATAATTACATTCTGATACCCAGCGTATCATCAGAACGGCGCATGTATGTCCCTATTGGTTTTTTTGAAGCTGATGTCATTTCAACCAACCTGAACTTTATTCTCCCGAATGGCACTTTATACGAATTTGCCATCCTGACTTCACTAATGCACAACGACTGGATGAGACTGGTCGCAGGGCGTTTAAAAAGTGATTATCGCTATTCTGCAAAAGTGGTTTACAACACCTTCCCTTGGCCGAATGTCACTGATACGCAGCGTAAGTCGCTTATTGTATTGGCAAAAACAGTGTTACTGACTCGGGAAAATTACCCAGAAAATACTCTAGCTGAGTTGTATGACCCGTTAAAGATGCCTATGGACCTGCTGGAGGCTCATCAGGCACTGGATAAGGCCGTTGACCGTCTCTACCGCGACAAACCATTCAAGGACGCTACTGAGCGTTTGAGTTGCCTGTTAGAGCGCTATGAATCGCTGACTAAAGCATAAGAGTTAGCTCTGCCAGCCAGGGCATATAGAGGATTGCATTGTGGAAAATATTTTACAGGTTACTTACGGACAGACCGGGCAAAGTGCGCGTCTTAATGATCTTGGTATGCGGGAAATGCAGGCACGAGCCTTTGAGCAGCGGAACAACCCTTATCTGCTTATCAAAGCTCCGCCAGCTTCTGGTAAATCAAGAGCATTAATGTTTCTTGCTCTGGATAAGCTCGTCAATCAGGGGTTACGTAAAGCAATAGTCGCCGTACCTGAAATGTCCATCGGTGGTTCGTTTAAAGATACTGAACTTACAAAGTACGGTTTCTTTGCCGACTGGAAAGTGAAACCTGAAAATAATCTGTGCATTGGCGGCGGTGAGGCCGGTAAGGTTGAAGCCTTTAAACGATTTATGGCGAGCCCTGACGACATTCTGGTTTGCACTCACGCCACGCTGCGCTTTGCTTTCGATAAGCTGAACATTGAATCATTTAACGACTGTCTGGTGGCTATAGATGAGTTCCATCATGTCTCAGCGGATGAAAACAACCGTCTGGGCAATCTGATTGATGCATTGATGCAAGGCTCTAATGCGCAGATTATTGCGATGACCGGCTCTTATTTTCGAGGGGATACCGTACCCATCCTGCAACCCGAAGATGAAGCCCAGTTCACGAAAGTGACCTATACCTACTACGAACAGCTTAATGGATATCAGTATTTAAAATCTTTAGGTATTGGCTACCATTTTTATCAGGGGCCATACATCAAGGCACTACCCTCAGTGCTGGATGCCAGCAAGAAAACCATCATTCATATCCCCAATGTTAATTCCGGCGAATCCACAAAAGATAAACATGCCGAGGTTGATGCCATCCTGGATGCGCTGGGTGAGGTGCAACAGCAAGAACCAGATACTGGTATCTATCGGGTAAAACGTAAAGGTGATGGAAAATTATTACGTGTGGCAAATTTGGTTGATGATAACCCGTCGGAAAGACCTAAAGTTCAGGCGTATTTGCGTAACATTCAGTCTGCTGACGATATGGATATCATCATTGCATTGGGTATGGCGAAAGAAGGGTTTGACTGGCCTTTCTGTGAACATGTACTGACAATTGGTTATCGCAGTTCGATGACAGAGATTGTGCAAATTATTGGGCGTGCAACACGAGATTGTGAAGGTAAAACTCACGCACAGTTTACCAACCTTATAGCTCAGCCTGATGCTCAAGATGATGACGTTAAAGTATCGGTAAACAACATGCTTAAAGCCATCACCACCTCGTTGCTGATGGAGCAAATCATGGCTCCAAATATTCAATTTAAGCCACGATCTCAATGGACTGGTGAACCGTTACCTGCCAATACGGTTCTGGTTGATGATCATGCATTACCGGTATCAGACAAGGTGCTGACAATCCTTAACGGCGGTAAAAACGAGATTCTTGCAGCGCTAATGGCGAATGAGCAGGTGGTTAAAGAGGCTATTACTGAGTCAACACCGCCTGAGGTGATCACTCAGGTAGTGTTACCATCGGTGATACAAACGCTTCACCCTGACCTGACTGAATACGAACTGGAACAAGTGCGTAGTGGTATTTTGCAGAGTCTTTTTGTGGGTCAATGCGGTGGTCTTATTGATGAAGCTGATTTACCGCCGGATGCCATAATCGATAACAGCCCCGGCCAGCGTACCGGTAGTTCGAATGACTCGTTAAATGTTAACCATCAGTTTTTAAAAATGGGTGATAAATTCATCAACATTGAAAATCTGAATATTGACTTAATTGATGCAGTGAATCCCTTCCATGGTGCTTACGAGATTTTGTCAAAATCAGTCACCGCGACGATGCTAAAAGCCATTCAGGAAGCAGTCAGAGCGAATCAGGCACAGGTATCAGAGGAAGAAGCGGTGATGCTTTGGCCCAGAATTAAAGCTTTTGCCAGTGAATATCAGCGGGAGCCATCACTGAATGCCAGTGATGCGATAGAGGTTCGTTATGCTGAAGTATTGGCCTATATCCGAAAAATGAAACAGCAGCGCATTGTGCGACAGGAACCGTAATTTATGCTCAGGCTTTCTCCTGTTCAGCCTCGTCAAAAGGCGACCATTGACGATATTTTTTCCGAAGCTGATGATCTGGGCTTACTGGTGGTTGAACCACTGAAAATATATTCACCTACCGGTAACCTGTCTGTCAGTCGATTAGAAGAGATTAATGCCTTTTATGTTGTTCACGGCCATCCTCCTCTAACCGATTCGGAGGAATTTAAAGAAACGTTGCTTGCTCAACGTCTGAGAGCTCTCAGGGATAACAAACAATATCATGAGATGTTGCAGCCGTTTGATATCCACGGTTTGCTTGAGGGGGGAAACACCGGGAATATCCTTGAACCATCAGAATCATTACCAGTTCCCCCAGTCGTGGTTGATAAATCTGAGCTGGTCACCTCACTGGAAGATATCTTTGCAGATGACGATGATGGATTGCTCTCATTTTCTGCACCCGATATTTTCACTTTAAAACATGTCCCTACTGAAAAGAAAACACAGCCAGATGAGATTGCAAAACGGCAACCTTGCCCAGATTTCCATCGCTTCGCTCCATTGTTTGAGACGGTCCAAAATGGCCTGAAAACGGGAGCATTTTCATTTGTTCGCTTCCGCCATGAGTTAAAAATTTATGAAGGTGATTTTTTTATTCTCAATGGAGTTATGGGGTATGTAGACAAAGTTGGTGAGCGATTAGAGGAATATGGTCCCTGGAATGCCCGTTTGCATCTGGTATTCGAAAACGGGACTGAGATGAATATGCTTTTCCTTTCACTTACGCATGGTCTGGTACGAGACACAGAAGGCCGCAAAATTATTCTGAACGGACAACATGTGCGGCCAGATGAGACGCCGGTTCCGACTGGATATGTCTATGTCCTTGCCACTCATAGCAACCAGCCAGCTCTTCAATGTTTTAAACCTGATTTGTATAAAATTGGCTTTACCGAAGGAACTATTGAAGAACGTATTAAGCATGCTGAAAAAGATAAAACCTTCCTAGAAGCCCCAGTTCGGATAGTCATGACCACACAATGTTTCAACATCAACACCCACAAACTTGAAGCGCTGATTCATGGTTTTTTAGGGAAGCAACGGCTCAATATCACGTTACGAGGCCTGGATGGGCAGATCTATCATCCTCGCGAATGGTTCCATGCACCTTTAGCGACTGTGCTGTCGGTGATCAAGTACATTCTTGATGGCACTATCTCGCAATATCGAATGGATAATACGACAGGAAAGATAGTGGCGAAGCAGGATGACAAACATCAATAAATTTTTTTGTACAATCCAAACCAGTAGAGATTCTCAATGAGCGATATTCAGCTATTCCGTTACGGTACTTCCGGTGTCCAGGAGCTCTCTGGGAAAGCCGTAACGGTCGAGAAAGAGCTTCAGACATTGATTGAAGCACACATGGAAGCGTTTCTCGGTGTACGCTTTTTGGCTTCTGAGTACAGTACCGGTAAAACGCATCGTGGGCGTATTGACTCTTTAGGGCTCGATGAAAATAACTGCCCCGTTATCATCGAGTACAAACGCCACAGTAATGAGAACGTGATCAATCAGGGGTTGTTCTACCTCGATTGGTTGTTGGATCATCAGGCAGAATTTCGCTGGCTGGTGATGGACAAATTGGGTAAATCTACTGCAGAGAAAATAGACTGGTCAGGGACCCGCTTACTTTGTATTGCAGCAGACTTCAATAAATATGATGAACATGCCGTACAGCAGATTAACCGTAATATTAGTCTGATCCGCTATAAGCTCTTTGCCAGTGATTTACTTATGTTTGAACTCGTCAATGCGACCACAGAAAAAAACACATCAATACCAGTATTAGTCGCTACAGGAAATAGCGCGCCAGAGAAAAGCGTTGGGGTTACAACGTCAGAACGGAATGACCACCACCGAAATCGTATTGCGATGGCATCGCCAGGTTTGCTCATGTTCTACAATGAGATTTGTGATTACGTTGAATCTTTAGGCGATGATGTTCAACGCAAGGAACTCAAGTTTTATACTGCTTTTCAGAAAATTAAAAATTTTGTTAGCTTACAGGTCTGGGCTCCGCAAAGAGATCCACAGTTGCGTCTTTATCTTAAGTTGAACCCGCAGCAAGTTGATCTGACACCTGGCTTTATCAGTGATGTCACGAATAAAGGCCACTGGGGGACAGGTGATGTGGAGATTATTGTGCGTACTAAAGATGAGCTGGATAAGTCTAAGGTCATGATAGAAAAGGCTTATCAGGAAAATTAAGGTAACTTCAAACATGAAGCTATCCTGCTGGCTTACTCTCATCCATGATGCTTTTGGTAACCTGCAAGAAGGCAACGGCACTACTAATCGTAAAGATAGCATTGGTAATCAGGCTATCACCAACAAAGATTGCAATCACAAAACCTGCTGTAAGGCTGTGCTTGGTAATCTGGACCGTGTTTAGGATGGAATTCATCATGAAGTGAAGTCCATGAAAATCCAGAAGATCGATTCATCAGATAGTAGGCTTTGTTAATACCCTCAAATTCTTCCTGAACCGCATTCTGAGCAGTTTGTAGCGTCAATGATTGGTATGGGGCAGCATTTACAGATAAAGCCTTCGGTGAGGCTTGTGGCTCGTCTGGTAATGCTATTTATTCCTTATAATACAACTAATTAGCTTATTAAGATGATTATTCTCCAATCTTGTAGAGTCTGTGTTGCAGGATATACAGTGTTACTCACCAACGTAATTCTTACTGCGCTGCATAGGTGCAATTCATGCTGAAATGGGAGTAAAACGTGATTCAGGTTCATTTATAGCCTTGTTTTGTTACGGATATTTTCTGGCATCTTGAAGTGAGTAGCTTTCGGTGGAACGATTGGTGTCATGTTTGATACCCGTCGGAAGCGGAAATATTGATTATGGCTATACATACAGGCAGTGAAAATCCCAATGAATTACTCCCTCACCATTTTTCTCCCCCACGTCAGCAAAAGCAAATTTCATATCCTGTTAATGCTTTCCCCCCTGTAATCAGAGATGTTATCAAAACTCTTTACGAAGATACTCAAATACCCATTGAACTCATTGGGAGCACCGTTTTGGCTGCGGCGGCATTGGCCTTACAACCTGTTCTGGGGGTGATGCCTCCATATAGCAGTGAGCCTGAGCCTTGTTCACTGTATGTTTTATCCATGGCTAAAAGTGGCGAAGGTAAATCGACTTTAAGTCGATTAATTATGAAACCGTTTCATGAATTTTCAGAGATGATGAAAAAGGAATATGATAAGAAATTAAGTGATTATAAAAAAGAATACCGAATCTGGAATGTACGGCGTAAGGTATTAGAGAAGAGTTTTTATGATGCAGTTAAGCATAATAACTATGAAGTTGAAGAATTTTTATTACAAGACCATCTCGATGCTGAACCTCAAAAACCAAATAGATTTAATTTAATTTATGAGGATGCAACACCTAAGGCTATTATTGAGGGGCTTGGCGAACATCCTTACGCAGGTATCATCTCTGATGAGGCCATTACTTTCTTCACGGGATATACTAAAAATAATCTTGGTTTACTCAATAAAGCATGGAGTGGAGATGCTTATACACTAAAGCGTGCGAAAGAAGAGGAAATTGATGTTAAACCATTTCTGACTCTCTCTCTCATGGTTCAGCCCGGAGTGTTCTTTAAATACCTTGAAAAACATTCTGATATTGCAGCATCGAGTGGTTTTCTCTCACGGTTTTTATTCTCATCAACTCAAAGTACAATTGGATTGCGTCGGAATAATGTTAGCAATAATACATCAGAACATGCAGTATCAGAATTACATAAAAAATTTCACAGTATCCTTGCACACCATAAAGACAAGTTTTACGACGAAACAATACCAAAGAAAATATTAGAACTTTCCAGTGAAGCCAGACGGCTATTTCAGGATAAATATAACACATATCAGGGGTATATGGTTGACGGTCAAAAGTGGTCACATATGTGCTCTATAGGTTCAAAAGCTGGTAGTAATGCATTACGGATTGCAGCAATTATTCATGGCATGAGCAATAAATCTGATACAGCTATTGATTATGAAACGTTAAACAAAGGATTTTCTATTGCTGAATGGTATTTAGAACAGGCAGATATGATATTTTATCCTATGTCACCAGAATATTTATTTGTATGTGATGTTTATGAATTATTTGAGTGGATAAAAAATCATTTCGCTAATCCTACTAAAAAAGACTACGGGTTTGGAGTATTGGATGGAGAACTTAAACCTTTTGATCCATTTCCTAAACGAGATATAGAAACAAACGGACCTTACAGACTACGCAGGATAAATAAACTAGAACCAGTACTTCGGCAACTTATTGGCTTTGGATTAATTACTATAATTAAATATGATAATGGTAAGGGGCATTTTATCTATCCTAACCGTTTAGGACAGTATGGTATCATCCCGGTCGGAAATGAAAATAAAATACGTTTCAAGGTTGTTTTATCAAGTACTGATGTTAAACCTAAAAATGGGCGTTTTGATATGTCCAGATTTAACTGGAGCTAAGTAACGAAATTGTTAATCGGCATTTTAAATACCACGCGTGGAAATGGGAATGAGTTTCATTATTTTTATAGTGGTGATTTTTTTAAAATATAAAATGCTTAAAACGTTGCTACAGTTGCCACTGTAGCAACTGTAGCAACTGTAGCAATCAAATGGAAATGATGAAATTTAAAAAAATGAGATAAAAGTATCTGGTATGGTTTTTTGAAGCAATGAAGAACGGTTACGCATGTAATTATAAATGGTTGAATGTTGATTTTTTTTTGCCAATTCTTATTGAGTTATATAAGCATTGGCCTGTAAATGATTTAAATTAATCACACTATTTTTTGATAATCCATCAACATTCCATAAAAAATGTAATAGTGGTTTTGTGTACTAATTAATGCAATCCTTTGCATTTATATTAAATGGCATCAAGTAGCACCATGCAGAACAGCTTGCCTCTTGATTGTAGATATCATCCACTTTGTCACTTTATTTATTGGCTATTATACTTGATCACCGCGAGATTCTTTTATTCTTGCCAGTAGCCAAGCTTTTACTTCACTTTCTAACCAACGGGAACTACGGCCTTGCTTTATAGGTTTAGGGAATAACCCGTTGTCCATCAGTTTGTAGAACCATTGAGTAGATAATCCAGTAAATGCAACAATAGTTTTCATATCAATCATCCTATCGTTAATCAGGTCAATGTCATCTAGGGTATTGATGTTGCTCATGATAGTTGTCTCTCTTTAAAGGTTAAGGGAGACAGGAACCAATATTTACGCAGCTAATCTGGTAGATGTCAGTTCTCTGTCATAAGCTATACCCACAGTAATGAATTAATTTAAGGTGCCTATATAGGCATGGTAAAAATATTAAAATTCCTCTATCGCACCACCATTGTTGTTTATGTATATTTAATTAGACATATTAGTGCCACTAGAAACGCTTGCGACACATCCTAAGCAGTTTTGTTTTATATTTTGATAAAGAGTAGGGCTGATATATTTAATTGTGTAGAGATGCTTGCAGGAGTTATACTAATTATGATGCATTTAACACTTATCCCTGACTATAACCAAAATTACGCTGACCATCATCTTTGTTCTTCGTTTCTTCTTTGGCAAAGTAACTGACACGATAAATAAGATCATCATAAGAGTCTTTGAAGTCCTGACTGGTTTCACTTAGGTAGTAACATGGATTCTCAGGGAAATAAACTAATGAGGTAGTGGATATATCTTCATCAATAGTTATACCCAAAGCACTATACCAGGCATCTTTTATCATGGCTGATAGATTCCCTGTGCTTTTTTTATAATCACCAAGGAAAGCATAAGTATCTTGATTAAGGAGAAGGAGCACATGATAGTGAGTGTTACTCGTGGTGGGTGAAAGTTCCCGGGTCCATATATAACGTAAGGTAGTCGGATGTACTCGTTTATGAGCCTTGGCTTTAGCTTTGAGATCGGATTTAATCTTGGCTTTCAGTGATGCAATAAACCTGGTTATAACAGCAGCATCAATTTTAGCGAAGTCATATGGATCAATCATTCCATCCAGATTTGTAGTGCAAGGTACATGGAGATCAACTCTTATAGCAAATATTCTGGAGTGGCAGACTAATGCTTTGGCTATGGTATGTTTAATTCTATTCAGGTGGTATTCATTTAGTTTACCGTGTGATTCGATATATTCACTCATTTTAAATCCTTACTATGTGGTTGGTAATATGACATTTCAGTGTTAGTAATAATTTAATTAGGAATTGTTTTGTCGTTGCTATGGTTAACTTCATTTCACTGATGAATTAGTATGTGTTTGAATTTATTATTAGGTGAATGTTATATATTTATCTATGAGGTATTGGTAGTATGTAATATGGGTTGTTATTATTTATATGCATTAGTTGCTATCTGTATTCATTACTATTTATATTTATTAGAAGTAAACATGGATTATAATTACATTATCATTTAGTATTGTTTATACAGTGGTGTTTACTATATTACATAAACCGACACGCTAAATAGTGATTTACTCAATATTGCAATAAAAGAAGAGAAATTAAAAACTGATTAAATAGGTAATGATTACGTACATATAATTACTCTTGAGTTATCACTAATAAATAGTAATTATAATTGACCTGTTTAGTGGTTTCTGAGAATGAGAGCAATATTAGATAAGGAATGTAATAATATTATTGTTGAACTAAATACAATGATGATCACTGTTCTTTTGTTATGAAATACTCTGACAGGACTACAGGAGAAGTCCGCTCTGTGCTGTGAGTTCAACCATTGGATGTGTAAGTACCCCGCATAATCGGGCCCTTCACTTTTAGAGAACCTCCGGCATGACTGTTTATGTTCTTGGAGAAGATCGCCATGCGTAAAGCCCCATAATCGTATGCACAATTTCGTATTCGTACTTCCGCTGTTCGCTCATAGCTGTCCGTCATGCCAGCTCAGAAAACAGGCTTAACGTAGGATATTTTCCGTTTTCCAAGCGGCCCCCCTTGTAATTCAGGGCGAATTTATCCTGCGGCAGTAACGGCAGGGAAACGTGACAATAACCCTCAGTAGCTAGGGCAGCAGGAGTGCCCTATTCCGGCAACCGGCCAGAACCCATACGGCACGGTTCTTTTCAGACAGTTAGCGAGTCGCTAAGTTTGTGGCAGATTGAGGTTGACATCCTGCATCCAGACAACCATAACCAGTCCACAGAGGCAGCTCTATATTTAAGCGCACGCCCCTAATGGGGTCAGTTCGGTTATTGTACGGTAAGCCTGTTTTTTGAACAGACTTACCTATAGCCCTAAGGTGTACTCCCGCGCTATACGCCGTTTCCCGTGGATTTTCTTTAATCGGATAACCTAAATGCAATACAGCAAGCGCGATGACTCAAATGCGATAGCCGCTAACGCTAAATCAACCCCTTACGCACCACTATTGGTTAAATAGTGCGCTTAACGTACAAAAATTTCCGATCTCCAAACTGATCACATATAGGTTGTTTAGTGCCACCTCTTAGGGAGTGGCTTCCATGAGATGTCTGCGCTCGGTGGGGCTGAGTACATGTAATACTGCATCTCTATTACCTAGATTGAACTTGAAGAATCTATCGCGGTAAAGATGTGTGTAAATAATAAGGAAGCACGTCAATAGTTTCTTTGAGAAATTAATAAACTCAATGCACTTACCTTCATCAAACTTAGGTATGCTATTTAACGCACTAATGTTAGCCATGTTCGACGCATTTGCTGTGTGTGTGTAGGCGCACAAATCAGAATAAATAGATGTTATATCGGTGTATCTATCTTTCAGCCTAAGTGTGCTAAACAATGAGATGCTTCTAGTTTTCTCAAAAACAGAGAATACACTTTTATCCTCAATGATGCTTTCACACTCAGGATAAGCTATCGACTTTGAAAAATTTTCTATCGAACTTCTTAGAGACATATTGGCTTGCTTATACATACCATGAGCAAGTAGGAGAATAGATGCACCTATATCAGAACAGGTTTCATTAACTCTATTCAAAACTTCAGAATTAATTCCGATAGCTTGGTTTAATGTAAGTTCCGAAGAAAAAACCAACAACGAAAAATATCCTTTATGAACCATTTTTAGGTTTCTTAAAAAGTCACTATTACTAGAAACGCTTTCTAGAGAATAGCATCTTAAAAAATCAACAAGAAGTTTAAAGTCGTCATTAGTTAGTCGAGACAAAGATCACCCCCTATCATAAAGATGACGAATAAGACGATTCCAGTCATAGTTGTCATTCATTAATTTCTTTTCTATTTTTATATTGCTAATAACGCGGTCATCACTAGTCAATCGGTATATAAATTCACCGATATCGGAGACTTTGGCTAGTGTATTTTCATCTTGGATTGAGCAAATGATAGTGCCTATTATTTCATCTCTGGAACGTTTCTCAGGAAATTTAACTTCAATGCCAATAAGAGCAGCAAAATCAGATAAATCCTTGTTTTTTATAAAAAGTTCGCGATCCATCAGCAGCGCAGGCAATGCACCAATAAGGAAGGATTTCTCTTTAACAGAGTTATTCCTTAACTTGCTATCATAGCGATATTTAGAATAGAAAGACTCTTCTTTTTTCGAGTTTTCAACATTATTGATATATTCAATTAATTTTTTTGCATCAATGTTCTTATATTTGTTAGCAACCCAAGAGAACTCCTCAATGAAATTCATGAGCGTCTTAAGATCTTTACTAGTTAGTTTGTCCATGAATCAATGCCCCCTTAGCTTGCTTTCTCTTTCAACTCATCAACGACTCTGACAAGTTTCATATGTAATGCTCTATCTTTCAATTTTAATATGTGAACAGCTGAAGTCTGCCCTTTAGAAATCGCGGTCCTCTTAGGTATGAATGATCTAAAGATTAAATTTCGCCACTTATCACTACCTTCTAAAAACTCCATTGTTTTTCTATAAGTAACTGTGTTTTCCTCAACCAAATTTAAAACAAGTCCTAAACATTTTATTTTCAGAGCAAAGTTTTTCTTTTTATCTTCAATGATACTTTCTAAAAGATCAATTCCCGTGATGGATAACGGTTCTGGTTTTACTGGTATGATATAAAAATCAGAAGCTATTAAAGCGCTATACATCCAGATTGATGGCGTAGGGGGGGTGTCCACTAACACATAATCGTAAGATCCCCTTACTGATTCTAAATACCTACGTAATTTAAACTCTAAACCACTACCAGCTGAAACCTCAATTCGGTGAAGTTCTAAACTACCCGGTAATAGATCTAAATTATTGTCTATTTTAATTGGTTTTATATCTTCAATTTCTTTAGGCTTAACTATCGACGATCCATTAATCGAGTTGACAACAACCCTTTCTGGATTAAAAACCGTACAGATTGTGTCACCGCCACTTTCCATGTGCTTGATATAAGCCTCGGGGGTTAATACGCATTGTGTAGCGTTAAATTGAGGGTCCATGTCGATTATGAGGACTCTTTTTTCATTCCTCTCGGATAAGCAATGAGCCACATTTATGGCTACCGTAGATTTACCAACACCACCTTTCATATTAATAAAACTAATAACCTTCATACTATCCCTTTCTTTTTATACCTAAAATAGGTTCGACGACTATTTTCCAGTGACCATGGTTCGGATTCTTGCAGATTAGTCTCGAATACCCCGCGTCAGCCTCTAATTTTTTACGTAGCGCATTCTCCACGGCGGTGTAGCACAGCGGCTTCATAATTCCGTCCAGTGCGGTGCGAATAGAGGTTTTTAGCGCGTGCAGCAGATGCGCCTGTCCGTTGTCGGGGTTGGTCAGCGTGGGCGCGGGGGCGTTGCAATCGACGTCGATTCCCAACCAGAACATGGCATGAGGCTGGTTGAACTGGATGTATTTCGCCGGAATGGCGCATTCTTTACCGGCAATACGGACGCCGAAATGCAGATCGTCCGAAAAGTGCAGTAAGCGGTCATTGAAGAGTTCGAGTGCAGCGTTATGCAATGCGCCCTGCGCTTATGGCGGGCTGTTGTCTGGCACGGCTCATGTGCTAATATCCTTTCAAGGTTTCGTACTTGGCCTTGGTAGTCATGCTCATCCGCCAAGATAGCTCATGATTACCGGGGCTTTGTTTTTTCTGTTGCCGTTAAATTACACGGGAACGGCCTCGTCTGTCGAATCCTTCTGTCACAACGGCTTAGTGTACCGCCAGCTACTAATGGACGCAATTCGATAAGTCTGATTGCAGCATTAGCTAATTCTCTGCGATCAATCATTGGTGTTGATGTCACACCCATGAATGAAGTTATGGCTTCAGTCGAAGCGCTTCTAAAGTCAGTTAGTTTGAAAATAGGATCTGAGACTATACTTCCTCTAAGTATAATGCTGCTTGTTTAAGTCGTGAGATATGAGACATCGTATCAGTAGCCATACAGCTAAGCGCATCATTATTGGCTTTAACATCTTTCCGTACTTCCGGAAGAATTTTAATACAATACTCGCGATATCTGGTTAGCTCCCCCTCTAAGGTCAAATCAGATATACCTTGGTATAGCTGTGATGCCAATGCTCCATCTAAAAGCACTGAATCATTAAGATAATCATACGCATAACTGCCCATGTATTTTCTTCCATTCCGATGTAAAAAAATTAGACCTCAAGAAAGTATTCTTAACTAATTGTTATTAAAGAATTTTATTCCAATTACTTATTGGAAAGGCTGCATCCAAAAAAACAGCAACGTCCGCTCCTCGTTCATAGCTGTCAGTCAACGTAGTCGGAACAGAATTCAATCTTGATATCCATGGTCATGTAAAATCCAACCACCTGCTTTTTATCCTCAGTATGCACAGCGGCCCCTCTCAGCGTTACGCCAAACTCATTGAAAGAGAGTCAATTCGACCACCAGCTATAGGTGTTACTTTTGATGTTGTCAGCGCGTTAGTCACGGTACTCAGATTTAAATTGTATATTTTTTAATTTCTATATTACTCAGGTGAATAAATAATCTATTTTTTTTAATTCATCAAGATGCCCTGTGGTTAGCGCCACAGGGCTTTTTCTTTGTGGAGAGTTAAAATGTATCAACCCCAATCCGGCCTGCTTCCTGATGGCCCGTTTACGCGTTCTGATGCCGAAGCCATTGCTTCACTCTACAGTAATATCACTATTGAAGATGATCAGGGCACACACTTTCGACTGGTTATCCGCGATACCGACGGAAGCCTTATCTGGCGGGACTGGAACTTTGCCGCCGAAGCTGGAGTGATGCTTAATCGCTTTATCGACAGTGACGCTATTCCTCGTATTACACCTTGATTTAAATCTTATCCCACTCTATCGCCATGTCTCCTTCGGGAGGTGTGGATTTACCACTATTCCGCTAATAAGGAATTAGCTATGCGTTTAGCATCCCGATTTGGTCGCGTTAATCTGATCCGCCGCGACCGCCCACTAACTAATGAAGAGTTATTTACACATGTACCGAGTGTCTTCAGTGAAGAAAAGCATGAATCCCGCAGTGACCGATATACTTATATCCCCACCATTACCTTACTGGATAATCTTCAACGTGAAGGATTCCAGCCTTTCTTTGCTTGTCAGACCAAAGTACGTGATTTAAGCAAACGTGAGCATACCAAGCATATGCTTCGTTTAAGACGTGAAGGCCAGATAACGGGTAAACAGGTTCCCGAGATTATTCTGCTCAATTCCCATGATGGTTCAAGTTCGTATCAAATGTTGCCGGGGTTATTTCGTGCAGTTTGCCAGAATGGTTTGATCTGCGGAGAGTCATTTGGTGAGGTGCGTGTACCGCATAAGGGTAACGTCATTGAAAAGGTGATTGAAGGGGCTTATGAGGTATTGGGGATTTTCGATAAAGTCGAAGAAAAACGCGATGCCATGCAATCGTTATTACTCCCTCCACCAGCACAACAGGCATTAGCTTCGGCAGCGCTTACTTATCGTTTTGGCGAGGAGCATAAGCCTGTCACTGAATCACAGTTATTATCTCCCCGTCGCTGGCAGGATGAAGATAACGATTTATGGACGACATACCAAAGGATTCAGGAGAATTTAATTAAAGGTGGCTTATCCGGTCGTTCAGTGCAGGGTAAACGCAATCGTACCCGAGCCGTAAAAGGCATTGATGGCGATGTAAAACTCAATCGTGCTTTATGGGTTATGGCTGAAAGTATGCTGCAACTCGCTTCCTGATGTTATCACTTCCCTGTTATCTCTCAATTCAGACATCTTTTCTCATCAAACATCATAAGTCCTGTCGCCACGGCGACGGGGCTTATGGGTATATCTATTGCGTAAGGAATTTAATCATGACCGATAACATGAGCATGGCGGCTGCGTGCCATACCGATATTTCACCAGTAACCGCTATTCCATCATCCGGCGATTTATCCATTACCGCTACCCTCATACCCGATGAACAGCGGGTCAATTTCTGGCCCCGTCATTTTGGCAATGTCCGTCAGTGGGTGTTTATCGAACCACAGGTATTTTCATGGCTGGATTTATGGAGCACGGACTATCAGGGCGGTGTATGGGAGTTTCATTCTCTTTCTAATGGTGGGGCGTTTCTTACGCCACCTGAAAGCGACAACTATGTCTTGTTTAATGAAGGGAATGGTAACGAAGCGACACTGACTACCGAAGCAACCGGGATTGCCGTTTGCTTAATGGCCTGGAGTCATCATGCTTGCAGAACGCACTGTGAAGCCATGAGCGAACATTATTACCGTCTGCGTGATTATGCACTGGCACATCCCGAACGCAGCGCCATTATGTGTCTTATCGACTGAGAGGCTGATGATTATGTCTGACACGCTTTTACTACCGCCTCCCCGATTAACGCTTACAGCGCAACGCATCATCAAACGTGCATTGAATCATCTGGAGAAATACCTGCAAGAACCCGGAGTGACACTCACCAGCGCCATAGCAATGCGTGACTGGTTGCGGCTGAAATTAGCCGGGCAGGAGCGCGAAATCTTTATGGTTCTTCATCTTGATAACCAGCACCGGCTGATTGATTACGAAACTGTTTTTCTCGGCTCTATCAACCATATCGAAATACAACCTCGTGAGATTGTTAAATCTGCGCTTCGCCAAAACGCCGCTGCGGTGATACTGGTCCACAATCATCCCTCAGGCCATGCTGAACCCAGCAAAGCCGATAAACTCATCACGAAACAACTGGAGCTGGCTCTTTTAGTGGTAGGAATTCGTACCCTGGATCATCTGGTGGTGGGCCATAACGATATTGTCTCATTCGCTGAACGTGGCTGGCTGTGAGGTGCTGAATGAAGATTATAAGCAAACGCCAGGCAATGCACATTTATCGCCAACATCCTAATGCAAGGTTTTTTGCTTTCTGTAAAGGCCATTATCAATGGCATGGCAGTGTCTGCCATTACTACGGTCGTGAAGTTCAGAATATTGACGGAGTACTCGCTGTCTTTGTTGAACGTCGTCAGGATCGTTCTGGTCCTTATGCATCGTTACGCTGTGTGACGCTTAATTAATTCAATTCCGTTTTTCTCTCTGGAGTTTATCAATGCAGGAAAACAACACATCGCCTGTTCAGGCATGGGGCTTAAGACACGATATTACCCCATCATTGGGAGCACGGCTGGTACAGGAAGGTTGTCGGCTTCATTATCTGGCTGACAGATCGAATATTCAGGGATCATTTACGACAGAACAGGCTGCTGCACTTGAACAACAATTCCCACTGTTTATCGAGTATCTGGAATCGTTACTATGTACAGGAGAACTGAAACCCGCCCGGCAGCATCTGGCTAGCGTCAGCTTCGGTGGCTTTACCTGTGACGCTGATACTCGAGCCAGTTGTGGCTATGTTTATGTAACGATCTATCCCACAAAGTAAGCCAAACCATTATTGGCTCCTCTCTGAGTTTTATTGCCTTTATTCACCTCAAACAGGAATTTCTGATGCAACTGCAATCCACACCGCACACAGCGGCGACCTCCCCACGCCTGCCACCTGTTCAGGTCTGGCAGACACTGCTCACTTATTTGTTAAAACAGCATTACGGCTTGACACTGCAAGATACACCTTTCCATGATGATGACGTTATCCAGGAGCATATCAACGCAGGCATTCTGCTGTGTGATGCCGTCAATTTTTTAGTAGGGAAGTATGAACTGGTACGAATCGATCGTAAGGGCTTTAGCTGGCACGAACAAACGCCGTATCTACGGGCTGTAGATATACTTCGAGCGCGACAGGTGACTGGCTTGTTGAGACGTAACTGATTAACTAAATCTAATGAGTAGTCTTCCCAATTTACCTTTCTGAATATTTATTAATCGCATAATGCGTCAGCTACTTCCGGCTGGCGCGTTTGCTTGCGTGAAGAATCAATGCATTATTAGCAAAAAGTGTGAACAGAGAGTACACAGTCGCAAAGGTAACAAAAATCACTTGCTGCTTCTTTTTTAAACTGCGATTCTAATAAAATTACTGTCATATCAACATCATTTAATATTATACATTATGGATAAAGCAGAAATTCTGGAGAAAGGTTCTTGGGTTGAACTCAAAATTGACGAGTTTGCGCAAAAGGTGAAAGGAATTACACGAGACAAGTATCCTTCGTTGCGTTGTATCGCTTGTGAGAAACCAGTTCATGATAGTGGCTTAGTCACTCCTAACCCTGACTATAACCCTAGGTTCTCTCATTCAGCACCACCAAAAAATGGTGAGTTTTGTCCTCTGAGTTCAGAATCTCAGCGTTTTGGTGGTTTTCCCGGGAATGACAGAACAGCATCAACAGAAATCGCGGCATCCCGTCGCAATCGATTTATGCAGTTTGATAACCTTTGTCGGGCATGGATAGTTTGTAGATATTTACGTGGCGGTGATGGCAAGCTTGATCAAAATTCCTTCATCCGTCTGGTTAGGATCGCTGACAGCTTTGGTATCTGGCATTATAGCTACCTACCTGATTGGGGAATCCCTCTTCTTCTGATGCTGATGGATAATCATCCAACACCAAATGGTAAATCGGCTTTTTTCTATGCACTTAAAAAGGATCGACTCTGCAAAGGAGTGGAATGGCAAAATTTGAATGTGCGACTGGAAGCACACTGGGTAAGCAATGGTCAGCCCATAGTGCCTAGCAAAGATAAGAAACCTTCGTTTTTAACGTTGATACCCTTTAATGAAACTATTGTCGATGAAATTTTGAGCAAAGAAAAATTTTCGTGGTGTACTGAAGATACTCTTAAAAATATTCATGTTTTTAGTATTGAAGAGTTAGATAGTAGTGTTTAGCTGCAAAGGACTAAGCATTGTTATTCAAATTACTGCTGAGGCGAAACCTTGTTATTTTGCCGAGCAGTAGGTGCTTAACTAAGGCGAAACAAGTACCGCCTTTTTGGTTGTATGGAAAAAGAGACAACAAGTCTCCCAATCTCCTCTAACGAAGATCGCTCGTTTTCAAAACACGTCTATTACAGTCTTAAGCATTAATAAAAATCAATTGGTGGCATCTAAGAGGAGATGTTCAAGGAAAAATAGAAATATACTCAGACAGCTAATCTGCATCAATTTTAAAAACGTTGCTATTTCAGAGATGTGTATCGCTTGGAAGACACTAAATAATTATTATTTAGAGCTTGCCAACTGCTCTCACGCACCGCCAGAATTTTGGAGTTTGTCGCTGTATATGTTTTTAGGCATAGCTATAGTTAAAATTAAGCTGCAATGTTGATAATTCTTTGAGCTGCTTCCTTGGCATTCTGAACACCAATGAAATTAATTTTCTCTTTTAAAGCGAGTTCAGTTAGCTCTTCAACATGCCCTTTCATGGTAGCCACAGTCTTGGGGGGAATTGTTGGATCATCAAATGATGGTATGCCTACAATCACGTCCAGTGTTTCAGGTTTTAATATCATTCCAGAACGATTAAGTGATTCTAGGTCATAAACTTTTGCTTTAATTGAACTGATAGAAGCAGAAAGCCTGCTTGGAACCATCAATCCAAAATTTGAAGCATACATATCGTTATAAAAGCCAAATTTCGTATGAAGCTTAGCGCTAGACAGTTGCACACGGCTTCCAAAAAAATCGGCTAGTTTTGGGTTGAGCAATCTTGTTTCATCTGAGATTTTCGTTGCCCATTGCTCAGATTGTTTCTGATTTGGCAGATAATCTTCCTCATCACGAATTGCCTCAAGAGTTAGGGTGCCTAAGCTGGCCGTTAGTCTTACAGCTTGTTTAACTATCCCAGAAAGAGTGTCATCTAATGCTTTGGAATCGCGTGAAACTGAGAATCCTGATATGGGCGATGACCAACCAGACAAACTAAAGTGAGAGGATATGTAAGTTTGCAGTGAACTTTTAACCCAAATAATCATTTCTTTGATGGCATCAGATTTAGTGCCATAAATGGCCTCAAGAACTTCGTCTCTAATTGATTGGATTATATCAATTTTTCCATCATCACCTCTGACTACAATGATTGCATTTATCCTCTCGCCAGAACCTACGATGGGCTCAAAAGAAATCGACCACCACCTGCCTGCATAGGTAGGTTTTGTTGGAAATAATGAAAGGTCAATTGCCATCGAACATGTCCACTTGTGATATGCATAGCCTTGATTTTATCAGAGTTTCCATTGCTGACAATCTCTCCGTAAGAAAGGCCAGTATTTCGCTGATGATATTGCTCGGAACAAACTGTGATGAATGCGTGGAATCCATAATCTCTTGCAGATTCAAGGCGCGATACATTGGCGTTATAGCTTGAGATGTTGTTCTGTAATCACGGAATTTATCCATTTCTGATTTTATTGCGAAAAGAACTCTCAGGATGTTGTTGTCACTCGCTGGTGTATGAGATTGTAATCCTTGGGGCAAAGCCAGACCATGGTCGATGAATAAAAAATCATCACCACCGTCATAGAGAATATTTCCGACATTACGATCATGGTTGGCGATCCATTCATCAAATACACCGACATCTAAGGATGCTTTAAATTTCTGCAACTTTTCATAGGCATCTTGGCAAGCAATATGCCTGCGGAAGCTAGGGTATTCGGCATCTTCTGAACCAAACATTAAAGCATGCTGCCCAGCAGGAATTGCATCTAGGGTCGTACTATCAGCGAGAATCAGGAAGGGTTTAGGTATGGGGATACCAATAGCTCTACCTAGGATTGCGCAAAAAGCTTCGACACAGAGTTCGCGAGCATCAATAATTTTTGCAAAGACGACTACCGTATTGTTAGCTGTTCTGACATGCCCTTTCCACGTTTGATTAATGTTTTCATCACTAAAACGCGTTGCTCCGGGTAAAAGCGTTGCAATCTCGATTGTTTCCATAATCAATCCATTATGTTGCTTTCATTAAAGATTACACGGATAAATCTCGTTGCCATATCCTGACAAATGATCAGTGTTTTGCGAGTAAGCACGCAATATGCAAAGCAGCAATACTATGCTTTCTCTAACCAGCTTGTCCTGAATGATAAACATATCGTTTGTAAGGCTGGCATTATCGAATACAAAAATAAAACACATAAATGAGTTTAAAACACATTTATGTGTTTTAATGTGATGGGCGTTTTAAAAGTAAGGGATCAGTATGTCTCAGAATTTTGTTAAGCAGTTTCGTACTCAGCAGTCCATGACTCAACGAGAGCTGGCTGAAAGTGTTGGAACTAGCCAGCAGCAAATCCAGCGCATTGAGTCTGGAAAAATTGCAGCAAAACTTGGAATTGCACAGGCAATTTGTTCGATCCTGAACAAACCATTACATAGCGTATTCCCGGAAGCTGATAAGTCTCTTGCTGCATTTCGTAATAAGAGATACCGGGGTGATGAAGAGTTAGAATCAATTGCTGCCGATGGCATTGAAATGGATGGCTGTGAATGGATTGTTAAACTTTTCCTTCAGGGGCATGCAGAACCCCTATTCTTGCCAATATTGCCTGCTGATAAACGTCGGTTCTACTCTTATTTTTATGAAGAGGTTCAGCGAGATACAGAGCAATTTTTCGTCTTTGATTCCGAGAGTCATCGTTTTGCTCTTAATATACGTAACGTAGTTTTTCATCAGTTTCTGTTCGAGGCTCCGGGAATGTATGTGGACGACGCTAATGATGACGAAGATGATTACGCTAACGTCAGAATTACGTTAACAGACGGAAGGGGGGTTATCCCAATGTGTGTTGAGGCTGATGAAGCTGAGGACGAGGAAACAGATTATCTTGGTCAACTGGCCAGCGCATTTTCAGTACTAGAAAGCAACCCTGCTCCCGGTGAACGCCTTCAGATTACCGATGCAGATGGTGAAGACGCTTTTGTACGTGTAGGCTCTATTGCTATGTTGCAGGCATCACTGGATGCGCTATATCCCGTTGAAAACGATGACTGACAATTGGTGTCAAAATCCAGCAATTTAGAATGTTGGTACATGCGTTGGTATAATTAAATCTAATTTATGGAATATGTATGTTTATCAATAAATTAAAGCCACTGTTCGAGTCCGGCCTTCGCACCATAAAGATGCAAATCAAAGTCGCTTAAGGGCGGCTTTTTTTGTGTCCATATTCATCTAAATTTACTCATCTCCAAATGTAATAAAATCAAGTTTATTGGTGATAGATAACAATAGATATTGCGTGAACATGCTGCATATAAGTAGTCCTTTTCCGGCAGAGTTTGAAAAGCAGAATGTTAAACAGGACGCTTAACAATTCCCTGGCAATATTATCGTTACCACTTTCCCTTATGTGCATGAGCATGGTCCAGCTTGAGTGGTATAGCATCCGCGTGTCCAAAGCTACGGTTGAACGCTGCAAGATGGCAAGGCGTACAAAGATGCACTTTCCCATAGTTGCTGTCGGCATGTGCCCAATAGAGCAGGATCGTCTACCGGGGCGGGGTCAGTCCAAGAAGGCCGAAGATGTAGAGTTGAAAATGGTAGCAGAGGCGAGGAAATTTATCTGAGTTCAGCTAATCATAAAGAGGTCGATTATAGTGGCGATAGATATGTACACCATCGTTGTTGAGGCATTTAAAACTAATATAGAATCACGCCCAAATTAATGGGCGTGATTTTTTTGTTATATGATTGCTGTTTTTTTTGCTGCTCTAACTCTATTGAACTCAGTGATTTCTTCAACCACATAACTTATATGGTGGTTTGTGTCATGACTGACCCATTCAGTGTTACCACCCAATATCTCTTTTTTACTACATGCCAGAATACATTCATCACCCCAACTAAAGTCTGGGCCTAAATAATGTGGGGATTTTACTAATATTTCAGATAATCCATGAAGTTGCTTGTATTCTTCGTCTTTGTTTTTTGCGTAACCACGAACGACAAAGTATTTATCGTCAATGGTGTATCGGATTTTACCATTTGCATTAGGGGCTATAACATCATCTTTCGCTTTAGGGTTTCTGATACCATAATCAGAAAAAATAAGTGGTGACGTTGAATCGTCAACGAAAGATTTCCAGACGTGAATCTCGCGTCTTGTTACATAATCGGTTGAATTTTCATCTTTAACTGCTTTATTTATGAATGCGGGGAAGGAACCGCCTGAAATAATAATGCACGAAAATTCATAATCGGAAAATATATTTAACACATGCTTAACATGATCATTTAATGACTCAATTGATTTATTTGTAATGTCATCAAAATCAAGCATTATCATAACTTCTTTACTTGATAACCCAAGATCCTCCATGATTTTTTCAAGGGTACCAGTGAAATAATCGACATCGTAAGAATCATCGATAATAGAAGATGAATCAATTCTAATGCAATAGTTAGTCCCGTCAGGGATGTTTAAGTTTTTCAATGCTATTTGGTAATCTAAAATATCCCATCTATCGAATCCCACTACAGGATGAATAATCGCACCGCTTTTGGATAATTCTTTGTGAAGATAGCTTAGTACATGCTCACCAGTTTCAATATAACTGTCAGCTTTCCATTGCGTGATGTCAAAGAAAAAGGCATTAGATTGACATGAGGAAACGAGTTTTTTTGCCGTTCTTTTCAGATGATCCGTTAAAGGCTGTGTCGATTCCACGAGCCACTTTGGTTCTTTTTGTTTTCTTACTAAAATAGGAATCTCGAAAAATGGTGCTATTTTTTCGGAGTATGCAGCCTTCAGTTTTTTTAAAGCGGTGAATTCACCTTTTTTTGCTTTGAGAATAGGTACATATGTAGGGTACATAATAACTCTCCTGCGTTTAGTTATCGAAGGCCGGAACCAATAGTGCTTTTACTTCACCTTGACCAATCAATTCATTGAAAATTCTATAATTTCCGCTTTCACGCCGTATCCGACCTGCAATAATCGCAGGCGTAATTTTTAGCTCTCTTGAGAGGCTATCAATTGTCTCTTTAGATGGGGATGAATAAGCCTGGCTTCGCTTCCATGTTGACCTTGGTATAAATGCTTCCCTGGCAAGCCGATTTGCTTCTGACTCCTGTCTATCATCTGTGTTAGAGTCGATGTCATCCAAGAAGATCTCATTAGAATCAATGTGTTTCCATATGTGGGCAACTTCATGCAACAAAGTAAACCAAAAATTATCTAACCGATCATATCGTAAGCTCAAACCAATGATCGGCAACCCGTCAACGTCTTTTAGCGCAGCTCCATCAATCCTAGTTCCCTTTAGACATGGCTCAATCACTATCGCAATGCCATGTTTTTCAAGGAACTCAATTGCTAATAAAGGGCCTTTTTCGAACCAACTTAATTGGGCAAGATCACGCAAAAAGCTGGCTGATAAGACATCTGGATTGAAGATACCTAAGGAGTTCTTGCGTTTACGTGCCTGTTGGACCACTCTGCTGACCCATGCAAACAGCGCATATTTTGTAGCAGGTGAATAAGCATCACCAGAAAGCGTCCGTTTGAATGAAACGCTGCTACTTGCCTGCCAACCCACTTGATCAATAAAGTTCTTTATAATTTTTTCGGTATTTTTCTTAGTTCTATCAACTATATCTGGAAGCCAACCTCTGTTTATCATTTCCTTAACTGGAAATTTAGACCAGTCAATGTGATCTTCAGAAGAATGGTCATTACCAGCATTTATCCCAACTAACGTATCTGTGGAAATGCCCAGTCCAATAGAAAGCGCTTTGATCATTGACACCGTCAAAGGTCTTTTACGGGCAAGGATTTCTGAAACCCTGCTTCTTGTTCCCAGATAGGGTACAAGATCAACCTGCTTTAGACCTTTCTCATGCATTCTGAAAAGTATGGCATCAATGGGGTCAGGAGGTTCGATTGGATACTTAGAGTTCTCATATGCTTCCACAATAGTTATTAGCAATTCCAAGTCTTCATGCGCCTTAGAATGAATGGGGGGCATTTCCAGCATTAAAGAGTGAATCTTCTTTAAATACTCCTGATGCTGTTGCTCTGTTTTTATAACTTTGATATCCATTACATTACCTTTATTGAGGTAATAAGCACCAGTAACATGTTGAAATCAATGATGGTTTCAACAGCGATGTTGCTACCATCAACTTTGAATATGAAAGAGCGTCCATCAATACTGGAGGCGTTTGGAAACTGGTTCATAACATCATGGACTGATTTCCAAACCACCGAATCTAACTCTGCTGCCCATGCATTGATCCAAACAATACAATCTGGTGTGGTTTTCTTTAACTCATCCAGATGATTTCTTCCGCACAATCTCATAGTTTGTTCCTAATATGGGAACATCATAGTGTTCTCTGTTTGATGTGTCAACTTGTTCCCAAAAATGGAACCAAAGAAATTTCAGTGGTTACATTTTACCCCGTTACAGTAATTTTTTTCATGAATTTAATCAACAGAATAGCCATTTTTGCTTTTAGTGATTGTAACGTCTCATACTGCTCAAACCAGAAAATCACCCATCAATCGGTTAATTTTTCTACATGCTTCATCAATCTGAATCCGCTGTATTGTAGGTTTTCAAGCTTGTGATCTGTTCTGAGCTGATAGTTGACAACAAGCGCTTATGTTCTGCGCACCTTGTACCAGAAGCTGTCAATGCTAATATTGTGAAATCGAACAACTAGTGAGGGTCAGGAGAAATGATTGTAACTAGGGAAAGCATGAAACAATGGATCATTGAGTGTCTTCGGGAGCGAGGTGGTAGTGCTTGGCCGCGTGAAGTTTCAAAATACGTATGGGACAGTTATGAGGCGGAGCTTAGGGGGGCGGGCGATATGTTGTATACGTGGCAATATGACATTCGTTGGGCCGCTCAACAATTGAGAAACGAGGGTACTCTAAAACCAGTAAATAGACGCAGAGATTTGCCATGGGAACTAAGCATAGCAAAGTAAGGATTAATGTTCATTTCGCGGCCATATCTGACTTTGTTCTGAGTGGATGGGAATTGATACCGCTGAATAAATTTTCCCTATCTGCCAGAATCTTGCTTTGACGACTATATCGCTGTTCTTCTGGTAAGGCTTTATACCCACTAGTAATGTCTATTTTTTGATTTGTGGGTACAAGCGAGGATATAACTATTTATTTCTGCTTATAAACTACATGGATATCAGTATATTAGATCTGAAATTTGAGTCCAGCCTTCGCACTCAATCTTTAAACACCTCCTTCCTATGCCACTCCACAAACCCCTCCCTTGGATAATTCCCTTTCACCATCGGCAGCGCAATCTGCTTCCCAGCAAAATCCCAGAACAACCGCCCAACAATCCCGCTCCCATTTACTGCCTCGGACACCAGCACCCGCATACTCTCATCAAGCCCAATCGATCCTTTATCAAACGCCTTATGATGAATCGCACACAGCGCCAGTCCATTCGGGATCTCACACGGTCCGCCAAACTGCTTCCACTTAATATGTGCAGCTTCAAGTCCTACAGAGGCGTTATCATGCCGCATGTTGAACCCGCAAATAGCGCACTCATAGTTATATGCGCGCAACACCTGCTGGCGGAACAGCGGATCGCGAACCTTACGGATCTGCTGGATATCAAAACCCATCTCATCCGCGATCTCCTCCTGAATGCTCTCAGGAAAGTGCGCTTCAAGGATCTGCTGCGCCAGCGAGCCGATCATTTTTTTGTTCTTACTCAGTAACGCATAGTGTTCTTCATCAAACCCGCCTGCGACGTTATGTTCCACAAGTTCTTTAACGGGCGGTTGCTTACTGCCAGTGGTCGAACAGAACTCAGTATTCTTCAGATCCCAAAACCCATCCCCCTTAAGCCGCCAGAAAGGCATATTCGGATAATGCGCCTTCCGCTGTGGGCCAAAGCGCTCTAACAGGCTAAGAAGCTGCTCGTGTACCTCGGTTCCGTAATCAAACAGTCGCGCATGCCCCTGCTGATAGTTCGCCAGCACGTACAGAAGCAATAAAGGCTTATGCGGCGCACGCTGTTCGCCTTTGCGCCAAATGGTGATGTCGGCAATTGCCTGTTCGAGAGTTTTGCTGGAAGCCATCGCGTTACGGAAGAAGGTAAATAATTGCGATGATGCTCGCAAAACCCAGACCAATCAACCCGCAACTAACAAAAACATGACCTTACCGCACATAACTCTATTTCCTGAATCCCCCTCGCAAATTCCAAATTTACCCCACACCAAAACGCTGTGTTTATATTCAGCCCTGTATAATGAGCAGCAGAAATTACGCCGAACGGCGAAGGAAGTATCAAAGAATATTTAAAGAGAGAATTCGCGATATGAAGGTGCTGCAACACCCCCATACCGCTAACCACAACCAACTATAACGGAGTTGAAAATGGCTGCGACGAATTTTAAACCAGAGTTTACTGTTTGCAAAACAGAATCAGACGCTTTCACCGGCATGATTGAAAACCGCGAGCTGGTACGCAAAAACAGCGCCCGTCGCCTACACGGCAACCAGCCCAACGCGGCACCCATTCATCCCCGCGCGGAAACGCCGCAGGACAGTGCCGCCTGTTGCGAACTGTATGCACGCATAGATATGAAATACCTTCTTCTGGGCGGCGACTGGTTAACCCGTGCAGGCTTTATCAACGGCATGCCCGTGAAAATCCGCGCCATGAAAGACTGCATTGTGATTACGCCGCAGCATACAAGAGAATTATGGGGATGCCTGGAAGGTATGAGCGTGGTGAATATAAATAAACAGAAAGTCGCACAGTGGCTGAAGACCTTTCCAGGGGCGCTGAATGATACCGGTGATATACCGGCTGTTAAGCGTGGAACAGGGAAGGCGATGTCGGAGTAACCGTGCTTCCCATCTAATGTAACCCTTAAGTAATAAAACGGGCATGTCATCCCATGCCCGTTGTAAGTAAAAATCACTCGTGCTTTACCTGCTCTTTCACAGCTTTAACCAGCACAGCATGAAGTTCGCCAACGGTTAAATCGCGTATAACAGGTTCGGGTATGCCACGTACCCAGCGGATAAACCGACAGATGCCAAAAAAGTCTATACCTTCACCCGTAAACAGATACTCGTTCTCAGCAAGAGCGAACGTTTTCATATAGCCATCTTCTTCCGTGGCTAACTGAACGCCAAAAGCTTCTTCGCAGTCTTCCAGTAGGTCTTCGCCGGCCATACCACAAATATGTAAATCGGCCTCAATTTAAGGTTTATCACAACAAGGGCTTGAGCTTCTCTCAAAAAACTTAAATTGATGCCTTCTTTTGCCATTTCCAGGTGTTGGTTCATAGAGCCTGAATGTCCCTTTGGATATGTTTTCCATGAAATAAATCCTGCATCTACCAATTCGTTATGACTTTTTGACCTGCCCCCAGGATTAGATACAACCTTCAGTTAGTAATGTCGGTTGGTTTTTCTTCATATTTCCTGTTTCGCCAGTCCGTTGCGAATTCAGCTGGTGTCTGGTAATCCAGCGATGAATGGGGA
>NZ_JAFBJM010000008.1:0-149086 GCF_016809815.1 Enterobacter sp. E1
GTCCCCATTCATCGCTGGATTACCAGACACCAGCTGAATTCGCAACGGACTGGCGAAACAGGAAATATGAAGAAAAACCAACCGACATTACTAACTGAAGGTTGTATCTAATCCTGGGGGCAGGTCACCATAAGTATCACTCGCCGTACTTGCTGCGGCAGAAAACATCTCAACAGTGTCTTTGTACTTGAAAAGAAAATTAGCTTGCTGGTGTGAGAGTGGAGCTAAAGCACTATCGATACGTTCTTTCGCTGCCTGCATATGGGCAATTTGTTCACTATCCTGCTTGTCCGGGTCAACAACTAACAGAATAGAACCGGCTTTGTATTCCTTACCTGCACCATTTAGAGCACGGTAAAGTTCGCGTGTGCCTGCCGGTGGCTCACTTTCGAATAACCAGGGCTCATATGCGCCAGTTTCAGCACCGTAAGGAAGTATGCAAAAACCAGCATCTACAGGTTCGCGTTTTGCTTCCTGCGGTTTTGGTTCTTCTTGTACATGTTTTTTAGCGGCCTGTGCGTGCTGCTCTGGCTCCGGAACGGTTTCTGTCGTTGATTTCACGGCTGCTGACACCGGGGCGGCTTTTGTTGATGCGACTGGATATGAACCATGCCATGCCCAGGTCTGCGAGGGAATGAAACGAGCCTTGCACGGACAGGTTGAGCGGCTATAAAGCGTGCTCGCAACATGCGTACCATCGACTATGTCACCAGGATGCCCCCCTGCTACGTGGAAGACTCCAGGGTGCTTTCCACAAGAGACTTTATGGCCATTCAGGGCTGCATAGTTACCAGCAAACTCTTTTCTTTTTGTTCCTTCGAGGATCTGTCCACCGCAAGTTGTCCTGTCCCCTTTGACTAACCAATGTCCCATTACTGGATCTCCTACAGTGCAACAGGGGTGAGAAAATTGGCAGGCATTGCGGGGCTGTTGTCCAGTTGGCACAGGAGAGCAAAATCTTGTGGGGTACTAATAATCACGTCACCGTTATCAAGCTGGCTTCCTACAAGAGCAAAAGAAACACCGTTTCCATTAGTTGCTGCTGATCCTGAGCCACTGATAATACGGGTGCGTGTTCCGTCCGGATAAACAACATAATCGCCAACCATTGCCCGATTAACCTTGCTCCCATCTTCAAGAGTAAATGAGTCGTTTGCGCTGGCTTGCTCAATCTTCCCACCGTTTCGAGTGAGCGATCCCGCAGTGGCAAAGCGCCAAATCGCCACTAAAGAACGGTCTTTCATTTCTTCAACATGAGAGTTGAAAATCTGGCGTTGTTCGGCGCTGAATGGATTCTTGAATGATGCGAGCACTGATGGCGTGAGTCCGTTGGTGTATTGCTGCATAAGTCCCTCTACTTGCTGTGAATTTATCTTCATACGTAAGCCATTGTACAAATAGCGCCCATGCTCAGGTAGTAGCTTTTCCTAAAAAATGAAACCGTATTTCAAATAATTCACATGGTGAATGTGTTGGTGTTTTTCATTCACTATTTTCAGTATCAAAGGTCTCGCTGTATGGGCAGTGCTTCGATTTCATCAGGTAGGTAAACGTATAGATGCTATGGAATAAACGCACAGGGTTTGCCCATTTGCTGTGCTTGACTGTTACGGATTGCTCATCGTTATACGGGCCGCGTCAGCGTTGAATGCCGCCAACAGACCACAAAACATAACTGCGTAGCCTCGCATCTTCATCTCTCCTATGTCGGGGACGTTGGTGTATCAGTGGTGTAGTGCATAAATCTAGCGAACAGATGTCACCGGCAGAATATGAAAATCACTATTATCAACGGCTCGGAAGTGTCTAGATTACCCGTGGCAATTCTCTACCGCATAGTTGTTGGGATTTTTTTCACCGCAGCATAAAAGGTGGCCTGAACGCAAAGTAAATAATCATCAATGTCTTTTTGTTCTAATTTCTTCATTTTCTGCACTATGTCCAATAGTTGGGCTGGCTCTAGATTGGACGATTTTACAAAAGAAATGAACATAGAAAGGCGGGAAGATATAAATCTTGCTCTGCTGGCTAAATCGCAGCCCAGAGACACGCGGAACAAACCACCTGAGGGTAGTCTGAAATGAAGGCTGTAGCGATTGCCACGCTTTAGGATGTTGGGGATGGAACATCCGTTGGTGTGTCTCTTTTGTATCACAGTCTGTGTCACAGTTTTTCCTTAGAAAGCCTGAGACACACCAACGTATTGTTTTAAAATAAGTTGAAGCTGACCGATAAGCCGGGTTCTGTCGTGGACAGTCATTCATCTAGGCCAGCAATCGCTCACTGGCTCAAGCAGCCTACCCGGGTTCAGTACGGGCCGTACCATGTGAACCCCTATTTGGCCTTGCTCCGGGTGGAGTTTACCGTGCCACGGACTGTTACCAGCCGCGCGGTGCGCTCTTACCGCACCCTTTCACCCTTACCTGATCCCGCTTGCGCGGGCCATCGGCGGTTTGCTCTCTGTTGCACTGGTCGTGGGTTTCCCCCCCAGGCGTTACCTGGCACCCTGCCCTATGGAGCCCGGACTTTCCTCCCCTCCGCCCGTCTCCCCCGAAGGGGACGACGACGAAGCGGCGACTGTCTGGTCAGCTTCGGCGCGCAGTATAGAGGGTTTGCGCGCCGCTGTCACCCTCAGGTGTGGGCAAGATGTTATTAACGGGCGACTTCTACCTTCGCCAGTTTTTCGTAGTAGCAGGCAATGGCACTGTGGTCGGCCGTCCCCATGCCATCGGCACGCAGGGCCTGCATCATTTCCATCACGGCGGCGGTCAGCGGCAGTTGCGCCCCAACACCGTGAGACGTATCCAGCGCGTTTGCCAGATCTTTAATATGCAGGTCGATGCGGAAACCAGGTTTGAAGTTACGATCCATCACCATCGGTGCTTTGGCATCCAGCACGGTACTCCCCGCCAGACCGCCACGGATTGCCTGGTAGACCAGGTCCGGGTTGACGCCCGCTTTAGTTGCCAGCGTCAGCGCTTCGGACATCGCAGCGATATTCAGCGCCACAATCACCTGGTTCGCCAGCTTAGTCACGTTACCCGCTCCGATGTCACCGGTGTGCACCACAGAGCCAGCCATCGCTTTCATCAGATCGTAGTATTTATCGAAGATCGCTTTATCGCCGCCGACCATCACCGACAGCGTGCCGTCGATCGCTTTCGGTTCACCGCCGCTGACCGGCGCATCCAGCATATCGACGCCTTTCACTTTCAACGCTTCGCTGATTTCACGGCTTGCGAGGGGGGCAATAGAGCTCATATCAATCAGTACCAGACCTGGCTTCGCACCGTCGATAATGCCATTCTCACCCAGAGCGACCTCTTTTACATGTGGAGAGTTTGGCAGCATGGTGATGATGACATCGCACTGCTCAGCAATGGCTCTGGCTGTGGCGGCCGTTTCGGCACCCGCAGCAATGACCTCAGCCACAGCTTGCGGATTATGGTCTGAAACCACCAGTGAGTAACCCGCTTTGATGAGGTTCTTACTCATTGGTTTACCCATGATCCCCAGGCCAATAAAACCGACTTTCAGCGTCATAAACTGTTTCCTCAATGATGGTTATTTTTTAAAAGCGTCCGCTAATTTCTGCGTGGCTGAGCGGAATACGCCGAGGTCACTGCCGACAGCCACAAAGGTGGCGCCCCATTCCAGATAACGACGTGCGTCAGCTTCAACCGGTGCCAGAATGCCGCACGGTTTGCCATGGGCTTTGGCGCGGGCAAAGATGTGTTGAATGGCGTGCTGTACGTCCGGGTGACCCGCATTACCCAGGTGTCCCAACGCCGCAGCCAGGTCACTCGGGCCAACAAAGATGCCGTCGACGCCGTGTGTGGCAGCAATGGCGTCGACGTTATCAACACCCTGCTGGCTCTCAATCTGTACCAGGATGCTGATGTTGTTATTGGACTGCGTGAAGTAGTCCGGCACGGTGCCAAACATATTGGCGCGATGCGAAACGGATACACCGCGGATCCCTTCCGGGGGATAGCGCGTTGAGGCCACGGCCCGCTCCGCCTCTTCTTTCGTTTCCACAAACGGGATCAGGAAGTTGTAGAAGCCGATATCCAGCAGACGTTTGATGATCACTGGTTCGTTGGTTGGCACACGCACCACCGGCGCACTCTGGCTACCTTTGAGTGCCATCAACTGCGGAATAAACGTATTGATATCGTTCGGCGCATGCTCACCGTCCAGTACCAGCCAGTCGAAACCGGCCAGGCCCAGCACTTCGGTGCTGATGGGATTTGCCAGCGCGGACCAGCAACCAATCTGGATCTGATGCGCCGCGAGGGACGCTTTAAACTTATTTGGGAAAATATCGTTATTCATCGCGTTTACCTTTTTAATTCCGCAGCCTTATTCCGTATATTTATTGCCAGCGTTATATTTATTTTCTGACTTAATTTCGGCGTTATAAAATCGTCATTCAGTATAATCCGCATATCACCGCGACACATTGTTTTAATGCTCAGGTATTGTGGTTATTTTTGATAATATTTTGAGCATTTGCACGAATCACTGCGCGCTGATGCACAGAATCAGGCATTACGGGTTCTGGGGCGATCGAGATCACATTCTCGTTCCTTATCTCCTGACATGCTTTATTTCTGCCATAAGAAAATTGGCTGCATTTATTATCAGACTCTTGCTGGAGAATACTGAACAATGGCCGATATTGAAATTCGACAAGCGTCGCCGAGGGCGTTTTATATAAAAGTCCACGATACCGATAATGTGGCGATTATTGTCAACGACAATGGCTTAAAAGCGGGAACCCGTTTCCCGGACGGGCTGGAGTTGATTGAGCATATTCCGCAGGGACATAAAGTTGCGCTTGTGGATATCCCCGCTCACGGTGAAATTGTGCGTTACGGAGAGGTGATTGGTTATGCCATTCGCGCCATTCCTCAGGGTAGCTGGGTTGAAGAGTCGCTGGTCGCGTTGCCAAAAGCACCGCCCCTGAACACACTCCCGCTGGCAACCCGCGTGCCTGAACCACTCCCTCCACTGGACGGCTATACCTTCGACGGTTATCGCAATGCCGACGGTAGTGTCGGTACCAAAAATCTGCTCGGCATTACCACCAGCGTGCACTGTGTGGCAGGCGTGGTGGATTATGTGGTGAAAATTATTGAACGCGACCTGCTGCCGAAATACCCGAACGTGGATGGCGTGGTCGGCCTGAATCACCTTTATGGCTGCGGTGTGGCCATCAATGCACCGGCGGCCGTTGTGCCTGTCCGTACCATTCACAATATCGCCCTGAACCCGAACTTCGGCGGCGAGGTGATGGTCATTGGCCTCGGCTGTGAAAAGCTTCAACCTGAACGCCTGCTGCTGGGGACCGAGGACGTGAAAGCTATCCCGGTCAGCGATGCCAGTATCGTGCGTTTGCAGGACGAGCACCACGTCGGTTTTAGATCGATGGTCGACGATATTCTTCAGGTGGCAGAACGCCATCTGGATAAGCTGAACAAACGCCAGCGTGAAACCTGCCCGGCCTCTGAGCTGGTGGTAGGAACACAGTGCGGCGGCAGCGATGCGTTTTCCGGCGTGACCGCCAACCCGGCGGTAGGCTACGCGTCCGATCTGTTTGTTCGCTGTGGTGCCACGGTGATGTTCTCCGAAGTGACTGAAGTGCGTGACGCTATCCATCTGCTTACCCCTCGCGCCATCAATGAAGAGGTAGGTAAGCGTCTGCTTGAGGAGATGGCCTGGTACGATAACTATCTCGATATGGGCAAAACCGACCGTAGCGCCAACCCCTCTCCGGGGAACAAAAAAGGTGGACTGGCGAACGTGGTGGAAAAAGCCCTCGGCTCGATTGCGAAATCTGGCCAGAGCGCCATTGTTGAAGTCCTTTCGCCGGGCCAGCGTCCAACCCGACGCGGCCTGATTTACGCGGCAACCCCGGCCAGCGATTTTGTTTGCGGTACGCAACAAGTCGCGTCGGGTATTACAGTGCAGGTCTTTACCACCGGACGCGGCACGCCGTACGGCCTGATGGCGGTTCCGGTGATCAAGATGGCAACCCGCACGGAGCTTGCAAACCGCTGGTATGACTTAATGGATATCAACGCGGGCACAATCGCCACCGGGGAAGAGAGCATTGAAGAGGTGGGCTGGAAACTGTTCCACTTTATTCTGGATGTGGCGAGCGGTCGCAAGAAAACCTTCTCTGACCAATGGGGATTACATAATCAGCTGGCGGTGTTTAACCCGGCGCCCGTGACCTGATTAACATCGACCCTCTCCCCCATCGGGAGAGGGTCACAATTATTCCTTAACCAACACCACGTCTATCCCAATCTTGCGTAACCCTTCCAGACTTTCAGCCGGAATACCTTCGTCGACAATAATCATATCAATGCGTTGGGTATCAATGATTTTATGCAGGCTTGAGCGGTTAAATTTGCTGGAGTCAGTCACGACGATAATGCGTTCTGCCACTTCGCACATTTTGCGATTCAGACGGGCTTCATCTTCGTTATGCGTGCTTACGCCGCGATCGAGATCGATGGCGTCGACGCCCAGGAACAGCATATCAAAATGGTAATTCTGTAAGGATTGCTCCGCCTGGTCGCCATAAAAAGATTGCGACTGACGGCGTAAATGCCCACCGGTCATCAGCAATTCCACCCCTTCCGCTTCCAGCAACGCGTTCGCGACATTCATGCCGTTGGTCATAGCAATCACGTCCGTATGCTGACGCAGCATACGGGCGATTTCAAACGTCGTGGTACCGGAATCCAGAATGATACGGTGTCCTGGCTTCACCAGCTCAGCGGCCACCTGCGCAATACTGCGCTTTACGGCCGTATTCAATGAACTTTTATCTTCCACTGAAGGTTCTACGCCTTGCGCATGGCCTTCACAAATCAGTGCACCACCGTAGGCACGCACGGCAATGCCCTGCTTCTCAAGGAAGGCCAGGTCGTTGCGGATCGTTACCGTCGAAACACCATATAAATGAGAAAGATCGTTAACCTGCACGCTTCCCTGCGCCCGCAACCGCTGAATAATTTGCTCTCGCCTTTCACTGGTGCCGGAGATGCGCTTTTCTGCGGATGAATCGGTGCTGCTCATGCGAGCTCCTTAATCAATAAACTTTCGTTTCATTTCGTTTTGCCTATTAAGGCCTTTCTTTTACGGGAATGCAAGCCCTGTCTGACGACCAGGGGCAAGCTCACCCGGCGCTGAAACCTTTCATTATGTTTCTTTTGTGAAACAGATCGGAAAACTATTATCTTTCGTTTTATTTTTACACCACCATGATGCAGGATTAAATGAAACAAAACGAAAGATGAATGCCATCACCATCCGAAATGGAGAGGAAAGTGAAACATCTGACAGAAATGGTGGAACAACATAAACGGGGGAATTCAAACGGGATTTATGCCGTCTGTTCCGCACATCCACTGGTACTTGAAGCTGCAATTCGTTACGCCCACTCGCATCAGACGCCGCTATTAATTGAGGCCACCTCCAACCAGGTGGATCAGTTTGGTGGCTATACCGGCATGACGCCCGCTGATTTTCACGGGTTTGTTTGTCAGCTTGCGGAATCCCTTAATTTCCCGACTTCACAGTTGATCCTCGGCGGGGATCATCTGGGGCCCAATCGCTGGCAAAATCTACCTGCGGAACAGGCGATGGCAAATGCCGACGATCTGATCAAAAGCTATGTTGCTGCCGGGTTCAAAAAGATCCACCTCGACTGCAGTATGTCTTGCGAAGACGATCCGGTACCTTTAACCGACGCAATCGTCGCAGAGCGTGCTGCACGTCTGGCGAAAATTGCCGAAGAGACCTGTCGTGAACAGTTTGGCGTGTCTGACCTGGTCTACGTTATCGGCACTGAAGTGCCTGTTCCCGGAGGGGCGCATGAAACCCTGAATGAACTCGACGTCACCACACCGGAAGCGGCACGCGCCACGCTTGAAGCACACCGTCACGCTTTCGAAAAAGAAGGTTTAAACGCTATCTGGCCGCGCATTATTGGCCTGGTCGTTCAGCCTGGCGTTGAGTTTGACCATGCCCATGTGTGCGACTACCAACCACACAAGGCCGTCGCGCTGAGCAAAATGGTGGAAGCGTACGACACGCTGGTGTTTGAAGCGCACTCCACCGATTACCAGACGCCGCAAGCACTTCGCCAGCTGGTAAAAGATCACTTCGCGATCCTGAAAGTCGGCCCAGCTTTGACCTTCGCTCTGCGAGAAGCGTTGTTCTCACTGGCCGCCATCGAAGAAGAACTGCTGCCTGCCAAAGCCAGTTCTGGCCTGCGTCACGTACTGGAAAACGTGATGCTCGATCGCCCGGAATACTGGCAAAGCCATTACCACGGTGACGGCAATGCACGACGCCTGGCGCGCGGCTATAGCTACTCTGACCGCGTCCGCTATTACTGGCCAGACAGCCAGATTGACGATGCCTTTGAGCGACTGGTACGCAACCTGGCTGACGACCCTCTCCCGCTGCCACTGATTAGCCAGTACCTGCCGTTGCAGTACAGCAAAGTTCGCGAGGGTGCTCTCAAGTCAACGCCACGGGAACTCATCATCGACCACATTCAGGACATACTTCAGCAGTACCACGCCGCCTGCGAAGGCGTAACGACTCAACACGCATAATTAAAAAAGAGGAAAACGCTATGCCAAACATTGTTTTATGCCGCATCGACGAACGTCTGATCCACGGTCAGGTGGGTGTGCAGTGGGTGGGGTTTGCGGGGGCAAACCTGGTGCTGGTCGCTAACGATGAGGTCGCTGAGGATCCGGTTCAACAAAACCTGATGGAAATGGTGCTCGCGGAAGGGATTGCCGTGCGCTTCTGGTCGCTGCAAAAAGTGATCGACAACATTCACCGCGCTGCCGACCGCCAGAAAATTCTGCTGGTCTGTAAATCACCCGCTGATTTTCTGACGCTGGTGGAGGGCGGCGTACCTGTCACCCGTATCAATGTAGGCAACATGCACTATGCCAATGGCAAACAACAAATTGCCAAAACGGTCTCTGTCGACGCAAACGATATCACTGCGTTCAACGGTCTGAAATCTGCCGGAGTGGAATGCTTCGTTCAGGGCGTTCCAACAGAAACTGCTTTGGATCTCTTTAAACTGCTCTGAGGGATTCACAATGGAAATCAGTCTGTTGCAGGCACTGGCGTTGGGCGTTCTCGCCTTTATCGCCGGCCTGGATATGTTTAACGGCTTAACACATATGCACCGCCCGGTGGTACTCGGGCCGTTGGTTGGCCTGATTCTGGGCGATCTACACACCGGTATTTTGACCGGCGGTACGTTAGAACTGGTCTGGATGGGACTGGCACCGCTGGCAGGCGCACAGCCACCAAACGTGATTATCGGCACGATTGTAGGCACAGCGTTTGCTATCAGCACGGGCGTGAAGCCGGAAGTTGCCGTTGGCGTCGCCGTCCCGTTTGCCGTTGCGGTACAGATGGGGATCACGTTCCTCTTCTCGGTGATGTCCGGCGTGATGTCGCGCTGCGATCGCATGGCGGCCAATGCGGATACTAACGGTATTGAACGGGTCAACTATCTGGCACTGCTGGCCCTCGGTATCTTCTACTTCCTGTGTGCTTTCCTGCCGATTTACTTCGGTGCAGAACACGCGAAAACCGCCATTGATGTTCTGCCGGCACGGTTGATTGATGGTCTTGGCGTCGCGGGCGGCATCATGCCAGCTATCGGTTTTGCCGTACTGCTGAAAATCATGATGAAAAACGTCTACATCCCTTACTTCATTATCGGTTTTGTGGCCGCAGCCTGGCTCAAACTTCCGGTACTGGCGATTGCCGCTGCTGCCCTGGCAATGGCACTTATCGACCTGATGCGTAAATCACCTGAACCGACAGCACCTGCGTCCCGGAAAGAGGAATTCGAAGATGGCATCTAATCAAACAACTTTGCCTGGCGTTTCTGAAAGCGAAGAGACCCTGCTCACTGGCGTGAATGAGAATGTCTACGAAGACCAAAGTATCGGTGCCGAGCTAACGAGAAAGGACATTAACCGCGTAGCCTGGCGTTCCATGCTGTTGCAGGCCTCGTTTAACTACGAACGTATGCAGGCCTCCGGCTGGCTGTATGGCTTACTGCCTGCGCTGAAAAAGATCCACACCAACAAGCGGGATCTGGCGCGTGCCATGAAAGGTCACATGGGCTTCTTCAACACCCATCCGTTCCTGGTGACCTTTGTTATCGGCATCATCCTGGCCATGGAGCGCTCCAAGCAGGATGTGAACAGCATCCAGAGCACCAAAATTGCCGTGGGCGCACCACTCGGCGGCATTGGTGACGCCATGTTCTGGCTAACTTTGCTGCCCATATGCGGTGGGATTGGCGCAAGCCTGGCGTTGCAGGGTTCCATTCTGGGCGCCGTGGTCTTTATCGTACTGTTTAACGTGGTGCATCTGGGCCTGCGTTTTGGTCTGGCGCATTACGCCTACCGGATGGGCGTCGCAGCGATCCCGCTGATTAAGGCCAACACCAAAAAAGTTGGTCACGCGGCCTCTATCGTCGGGATGACGGTGATTGGCGCGCTGGTGGCAACCTATGTCCGCCTTAATACCACGCTCGAAATAAAGGCCGGTGATGCCGTCGTCAAACTGCAGGCCGACGTTATCGACAAGCTGATGCCTGCCTTCCTGCCACTGGTCTATACCCTGACTATGTTCTGGCTGGTACGCCGTGGCTGGAGCCCACTGCGTCTGATTGGTATCACCGTGGTGCTCGGTGTTGTCGGTAAATTCTGTCACTTCCTGTAAAAGCAAAGAGGTTACGATGTTAGGCATTATTTTGACGGGGCACGGCGGTTTTGCCAGCGGGCTTGAGCAGGCGATGAAGCAGATCCTTGGCGAGCAACCGCAGTTTATCGCCATTGATTTTCCGGAGACCTCCACCACGGCGCGGCTGACCACCCAGCTTGAGCAGGCGGTGAGCGAGCTCAATGCAGAGCACGATATTGTATTTCTCACCGACCTGCTGGGCGGTACACCGTTCCGCGTGGCGTCAACGCTCGCGATGCAAAGACCGGGCAGCGAAGTGATTACCGGCACCAACCTGCAGCTGCTGCTGGAGATGGTGCTGGAGCGCGACGGTTTAAGCAGCGAAGCATTTCGATTGCAGGCGCTGGAATGCGGACATCGTGGGCTGACAAGCCTGGTAGACGAGCTGGGGCGCTGCCGTGAGGAAGCGCCCGCTGAGGAAGGCATATGAGCCAGCTGTTACGCGCTCGCCGCGTGCTCACCGAACGGGGCTGGCTTGAAGACCACCAGCTACGTATTGAAAGTGGGATCATCACGGCGATTGAGCCAATCCCCGTGGGCATTGCGCCGCGCGATGCTGAGCTACTTTGCCCGGCCTATATTGATACGCACGTTCACGGCGGTGCGGGTGTGGATGTCATGGATGACGCGCCCGACGTACTGGATACTCTGGCGATACATAAAGCGCGTGAAGGCGTGGGAGCATTTCTGCCCACCACCGTCACCGCGCCGCTGGAGGCCATACACGGCGCACTTATGCGTATCGCCCGGCGCACTCGCTCCGGCGGGCCCGGCGCGCAGGTTCTGGGAAGCTATCTTGAAGGTCCGTACTTTACGCCGCAAAACAAAGGGGCGCACCCGCCGGAGCTTTTTCGGGAGCTGGATATCACTGAGCTGAACGCACTGATTGAGGTTTCGCAAAACACACTACGCGTGGTGGCGCTTGCGCCGGAAAAACCTGGCGCATTACAGGCGATTCGCCACCTTAAACAGCACGGTTTACGCGTGATGCTGGGCCATAGCGCCGCCACTTACGATCAAACCCTTGCCGCTTTTGACGCAGGTGCTGATGGGTTGGTCCACTGCTACAACGGTATGACGGGGTTACATCACAGGGAACCCGGCATGGTTGGCGCTGGGCTGACAGACAAACGTGCATGGCTGGAGCTGATTGCCGATGGTCACCATGTCCACCCTGGAGCCATGCGTCTGTGCTGCTGCTGCGCGAAAGACCGCGTGGTGCTGATCACCGATGCAATGCAGGCTGCTGGTATGCCTGACGGGGGCTACACCCTGTGCGGTGAAGAGGTCTGCATGCAAAATGGCGTCGTGCGTACCGCCACCGGTGGCCTGGCAGGGAGTACGCTCTCGCTGGATGCCGCCGTCCGCAATATGGTGGAGCACGCAGGCATCACCGCTGAAGACGCGATCCATATGGCCTCGCTGCACCCTGCAAGGCTGCTGGGTATTGATAACCAGCTCGGGTCGTTAGCATCAGGCAAACACGCCACGCTCATCGCGCTGGACGGTGGTTTACACCTCCAGCGGATCTGGATTCAGGGCCAGGCTCTTCCCCTTTAGCCCTTTCATTGTGTCTCCTGTTGGCCTTACGACACGCGATCGTAAGGCCTTTCTTTTCCTTTCCTTCTTCATTGCCTTTTCTTTTGCGATCACACTTTTCGTTTTATTTCTTTTCTTTCATTGAACTTTCGATTTCTTTTCTATAAATTTTATTTAACTGCTCAAGTGAACAAGTGAAACGAAACGAAAGATAGCGACATATTTGCCAGCGTCTGATGTGGAATTCACACGACTAAGGACTGAGTTATGCCACAAATCACTACCGCCACAACTGGCACCTGGACCGAAGAAGAGATCCGTCAGCAACCAGCGAGCTGGATCCGATCGCTCAGCAACATTGATAGCCTGCGTTCGTCTATCGACGGTTTTCTGACTCCGCTGCTGCGCAAATCTGATCTGCGGATCGTCCTGACAGGGGCGGGCACATCTGCCTTTATCGGCGACATTATTGCGCCATGGCTTGCCAGCCACACCGGGAAAAACTTCACCGCCGTACCCACAACTGACCTGGTGACGAACCCAATGGATTACTTCAGCCCTGCGCATCCATTGTTGCTGATTTCGTTTGCCCGCTCCGGCAACAGCCCGGAAAGCGTGGCGGCTGTAGAACTGGCCAATCAGTTTGTGCCGGAATGCTACCACCTGTCGATCACCTGCAATGAAGCAGGCAGTTTGTACCAGAATGCCGTCAACAGCGATAACGCCTTTGCCCTGCTGATGCCAGCCGAAACGCACGATCGCGGCTTCGCGATGACCAGCAGTATCACCACCATGATGGCAAGCTGTCTGGCGGTTTTCGCCCCGGAGACGATCAACAGCCAGACCTTCCGCGACGTAGCCGATCGCTGCCAGGCGATCCTGACGTCGCTCGGCGATTTCAGTCAGGATGTCTTTGGCAATGCGCCATGGAAGAGGATCGTCTACCTGGGAAGCGGTGGCCTGCAGGGTGCCGCGCGTGAGTCAGCGCTGAAGGTGCTGGAACTGACGGCGGGAAAACTGGCAGCATTCTACGACTCTCCTACCGGTTTCCGTCATGGGCCGAAGTCGCTGGTGGATCACGAAACGCTGGTGGTGGTGTTTGTCTCCAGCCATCCGTATACGCGTCAGTACGATCTCGATCTGCTGGCCGAACTGCGCCGCGATCGCCAGGCCCTGCGCGTGGTGGCTATCGCCGCTGAAACGGATCCGGTTATTGAAGCGGGTCCGCACATCCTGCTACCGCCTTCTCGTTCGTTTATCGACATGGAACAGGCGTTCTGCTTCCTGATGTATGCCCAGGTCTTTGCACTTTCCCAGTCGCTCAGCGTAGGCAACACCCCCGATACACCATCCGCCAGCGGCACGGTCAACCGTGTGGTTCAGGGCGTTGTTATTCATCCGTGGCAGGCTTAAGAGGATCTCATCATGAGCATTATCTCGACTAAATATCTTCTGCAGGACGCCCAGGCAAAAGGCTACGCCGTGCCGGCGTTCAATATCCATAACGCAGAGACGATCCAGGCGATACTCGAAGTGTGCAGCGAAATGCGATCGCCGGTGATCCTTGCGGGCACGCCCGGGACGTTTAAACACATTGCGCTCGAAGAGATCTACGCCTTGTGCAGCGCTTATTCCGTCACTTATGACATGCCGCTGGCGCTGCATCTCGATCACCACGAATCACTGGACGATATTCGTCGTAAAGTGAATGCCGGTGTACGCAGCGCAATGATCGACGGCAGCCACTATCCATTTGAGCAGAACGTGAAGCTGGTGAAATCCGTGGTCGATTTTTGCCATCTCAACGACTGTAGCGTCGAGGCAGAATTGGGGCGTTTGGGTGGCGTGGAAGATGACATGAGCGTCGACGCCGAAAGCGCATTTCTCACCGACCCACAAGAAGCGAAGCGCTTTGTTGAGCTAACCGGCGTCGATAGCCTCGCTGTGGCCATCGGCACCGCGCACGGCCTCTATACCAAACGACCCAAAATCGACTTCCAGCGGCTGGCCGAAATTCGCGAAGTGGTCACCGTACCGCTGGTGCTGCATGGCGCGAGCGATGTACCGGATGAGTATGTTCGCCGCACCATTGAGCTGGGCGTCTGCAAAGTCAACGTGGCAACCGAGCTGAAAATCGCCTTTTCTGACGCCGTCAAAGCCTGGTTTGCCGACAACCCGCAAGGTAACGATCCACGCTTCTACATGCGGGTCGGCATGGATGCCATGAAAGAGGTGGTCAGAAGCAAAATTACCGTTTGTGGCTCGGCAAATCGCTTGCTGCTGCCGGCAGAAGCCTGATTGAAAAGGATCTTACCCTGATGAAAAAAATCCTCCCCCTCTCAATACTTGCCCTGTGTGTTTCTCATGGCGCGATGGCAGCAAACTACAGCCTTAATAACGACAATATTGCCCTGTCATTTGATGACGCAAACTCGACGGTCGTGGTTAAAGACACCAGGGCCAACCATCCTCTGACACCGCAGGAGCTGTTCTTTCTGACGCTGCCAGATGAGAAAAAAATCCACACGGCGGATTTTAAGATCAAGCATGTCGAAAAGCTGAACAACGGAATTGTCATCGACTTCACCCATCCGGACTTTAACGTCACGGTGAAGCTGAACCTGGTGAAGGGGAAATACGCCAGCATCGACTACACCATCGCAGCCGTCGGGCAGCCTCGTGAAGTGGCGAAAATCACCTTCTTCCCAACCAAAAAGCAGTCTCAGGCACCTTATGTAGACGGGGCAATTAACAGCTCGCCGATTATCGCAGACTCGTTCTTTATCCTGCCGGATAAACCCATCGTTAATACTTACGCCTATGAAGCGACGACCAACCTCAATGTGGAGCTGAAAACGCCCATTCAGCCGGCAACGCCAGTCAGCTATACCACCTGGTTCGGTACCTTCCCGGAAACCAGCCAGCTGCGACGTAGCGTAAACCAGTTTATTGATGCCGTCCGCCCGCGTCCGTATAAGCCTTATCTACACTACAACAGCTGGATGGACATCGGCTTCTTTACCCCTTACTCCGAGCAGGATGTGCTGGGGCGTATGGACGAATGGAACAAAGAATTTATCACCGGGCGGGGCGTAACGCTGGATGCTTTCCTGCTTGACGATGGCTGGGATGATCTTACAGGGCGCTGGCTGTTTGGCCCGGCATTCAGTAACGGTTTTGGCAAGGTACGGGAGAAAGCTGACAGCCTGCACAGCTCCGTTGGCCTGTGGCTTTCGCCGTGGGGCGGATATAACAAACCGCGCGATACTCGCGTCTCACATGCAAAAGAGTATGGTTTCGAAACGGTCGACGGGAAGCTGGCGCTGTCAGGCCCGAACTACTTTAAAAACTTTAATGAGCAGATTAGTAAGCTGATAAAAAACGAGCATATTACTTCGTTTAAGCTGGACGGAATGGGTAACGCCAACTCGCACATTAAAGGCAGCCCGTTCGCCTCGGATTTTGACGCCTCTATTGCACTGCTGCATAACATGCGCAGCGCCAATCCGAACCTGTTTATCAACCTGACGACCGGAACCAATGCCAGTCCATCCTGGCTGTTCTACGCCGATTCCATCTGGCGTCAGGGTGATGACATAAACCTTTATGGCCCTGGTACGCCGGTACAGCAGTGGATGACTTACCGCGACGCTGAAACGTACCGTTCCATTGTGCGCAAAGGCCCGCTCTTCCCACTGAACTCCCTGATGTATCACGGGATCGTCAGTGCAGAAAACGCTTATTACGGGCTGGAGAAAGTGCAAACGGACAGCGATTTTGCCGACCAGGTCTGGAGTTACTTCGCCACCGGCACGCAGTTGCAGGAGCTATACATCACCCCTTCAATGCTGAATAAGGCGAAGTGGGATACCCTGGCGCAGGCGGCGAAATGGTCGCGGGATAACGCCAGCGTGCTGGTGGATACGCACTGGATTGGCGGTGACCCAACTGCGCTGCAGGTTTACGGCTGGGCATCCTGGAGCAAGGACAAAGCAATTCTCGGCTTACGTAACCCGTCGGATAAGCCGCAAAGCTACTACCTGGATTTGACGAGAGATTTCGAAGTCCCAACAGGAAACGCGTCGCAGTTTAGTCTGAAGGCAGTGTATGGACGTAATTCAACCGTACCGGAGGCGTACAAAAACGCAGTGGTGATTACGCTGCAGCCGCTGGAAACGCTGGTGTTTGAAGCATTCCCAGAAAAATAAAAAGTGTTCAGTTGGCAGGTTAAGCCATGACCTGCCAGCTTCCCCCTTTCCTTGCCCCCACGCGTTTTAATTTACCTTTTGATTGCAAAGAACGGAGATAACGTTCCGCAGTGCGGGAAGTTACGCCCAAAACAGATGCCAACATTACCGCAGTCATTTGCGGTTGAACGGTAAGAAGCTCAAGGATAGTATTTTCCTTTTCCGACAATTCTTCCGACATTTTTTCCGACAATACTGACGACATACCTATGCCTTCCCGCAAAGCTTCAGCCATATTTTGCAGCATAAACTCCACGAATGCCGTGCAATCACTGGCCCGATCGCATTGTCCTAATATCTGGTAATAGCGCGCCTGCTGAAAATGGATGAGTGTCTCGACGGGTAGCCATGCCAGTTCCGCACGCCACTGGCTTAAGATCAACGTTTGCCACAGCCGCCCCATACGGCCATTTCCATCTGAAAAGGGATGAATAAACTCAAACTCGTAATGAAATACCGAACTGGCAATAAGCGGGTGGAGATCAGTTTGCTTAAGCCAGGAAAGAAGATCGTCGATCAGACGGTTCATCTGGGAGGCAGGAGGAGCCATGTGGACTAACTGGTTTCCACGGTATACCCCTACGTCTCCATTCCTGAGCTTTCCAGGGAGATCGACCAGACCAGTCATTAATAACCGGTGTGCATTGAGTAAGTCATTGAGCTTCCATGGCTTCCATTCAGACAATTTCTCATATGCCAGGATAGCATTGCGGACTTCCTGAATATCTTTTTCAGGCGCGAGCACGCGCTTGCCATCCATGATTGCCGTCACTTGCCCGGTAGTCAGCGAGTTGTGTTCAATGGCCAGCGATGCCTGGATAGTGCGGATACGGTTCTCTTTACGCAGTAAAGGAGATGTCCTTCCGGAATGAGCCGCCCAATGCCCCAGCAACTCACCAATCTCAACAACCTGATTGAGAATTGATGGCGTGATAGCGAATGGAGGCAGGTAGCGGCTCATACGTTTACTCCCCCTGCTGCTCCAGCGCATACTTATACAGCGCATTTTTCTTCACGCCGTGAATTTCTGCCGCCAGCGCAGCGGCTTTCTTCAGCGGCAGTTCCGCCTGCAGCAGCGCCAGCGTGCGCAGCGCGTCGGCTGGCAGCGCGTCTTCCTGCGCTTTATGTCCTTCGACAATCAGCACCATTTCACCTTTACGGCGGTTTTCATCTTCCTTCACCCACGCCAGCAGTTCACCCACCGGTGCACCGTGGATCGTTTCCCAGGTTTTGGTCAGTTCGCGCGCCAGCACCACGTAGCGGGCTTCTCCCCACACGGTCACCATATCTTCCAGGCTCTCAAGCAGGCGGTGCGTGGATTCGTAGAAAATCAGGGTGCGCGGTTCCGCTTCCAGGTCTTTTAACACGTCGCGGCGGCCTTTGGATTTGGCAGGCAGGAAGCCTTCATAGCAGAAACGGTCAGACGGCAACCCCGCAGCGCTCAGCGCAGCAATTGCGGCGCAGGGGCCCGGCAAAGGTACAACCCGAATCCCTGCTTCGCGGCAGGTACGCACCAGATGGTAACCAGGGTCGTTAATCAGCGGGGTTCCTGCATCGGAAACTAACGCAATGTTCTGCCCCTCTTTCAGCTTCGCCACCAGCGTTTCGGCTTTTTGTTGCTCATTGTGATCGTGCAGGGCAAACAATCGGGCGGTGATCGCGAAATGTTGAAGCAGTAAACCGGTGTGCCGGGTATCTTCAGCAGCAATCAAATCAACAGCTTGCAACACGGTAAGCGCACGTTGGGTAATATCAGATAAATTCCCGATAGGAGTAGGTACAATATAGAGCTGGCCTTGAGAATTATCCGCCGTTTCGTGTTGTTTCATTGTTTAGTCCGTATTGCCGATTTAATATTGAGCATTGCGTAAAAAAAATCACTGGATACAGTATGGTACCGTTAACGTTTCTTCGAAAAAAAGCCACTCGCAGCGTGCCGCTTCTGCTGGCAGCGCTGATCTTTGCAGGCTGTGGCACCCAGGCACCTGACCAGAGCACTGCACATCTGCAGGGTTCCGCTCAGGCTGATTCTGGTTTTTATCTGCAACAAATGTCGCAGAGTTCAAATGATACCAAGACCAACTGGCAATTACTCGCCATTCGTGCACTGTTGAAAGAGGGTAAAACCCAGCAGGCCGCCGAACTGTTCAATCAGTTACCGAAGGATCTTAACGACACCCAACGTCGTGAGCAGAGCTTGCTTTCCGCTGAGCTGAAAGTCGCACTGAAAGATTATGATGGCGCGAAAAAGATCCTGGGTAATATCGACGTCAGCGCGCTGGATAAAAATCAGCAGGCTCGCTTCTGGCAGGCAGGTATTGCCGCTGAGCAGGGTCGTCCTTCCCTGACACTGCTCCGTGCACTGATTGCCCAGGAACCGCTGCTCGGCGGCGCCGACAAGCAGAAAAATATTGATGCCACCTGGCAGGCGCTTGCCTCCATGACCCAGGAACAGGCGCAGGCACTGGTCATCAATGCCGATGAAAACGTCCTGCAGGGCTGGCTGGATCTGCAGCAGATGTGGTTTAACAACCGCAACGATCCGAAGATGCTGAAAGCCGGTATTACTGACTGGCAAACCCGCTACCCGCAGAATCCGGGCGCGAAAATGCTGCCAACACAGCTGGTAAACGTGCAGAACTTTAAGCCCGCATCGACCAGCAAAATCGCCCTGCTTCTGCCGCTAAACGGTCAGGCGGCGGTATTTGGTCGCACTATTCAGCAGGGTTTTGAAGCGGCGAAAAACGGTACCACGCCGGTGACAGGCAGTGCCGTTCCAGCACAAGCAGCACAGGCAGCAAATGTGAACGATGTTGTCAGCCCGTCCGCAGCCGAGACCAGTGACCTGACCACCGCCCAAACCCCGGCGCAGGGCACGATGCAAAACCCGGTTACCGCACCAACGACACCTCCGGCAACTGCGCCTGCGCCTGCAACACAGGCTCCGGCTGAGACACAAGCGGCGCCGGCACCTGCTGCCACAGCACAACCGTCTGAACAGCAACCTGCGCAACCCGCAGCCCAACCTGCTGCGCAGCCGCAAACCGTGGCAGCCTCCAGCGCCAACCCGGGCGCTGAGCTAAAAATCTACGACACCAGCTCACAGCCGCTTGACCAGGTTCTGGCGCAGGTTCAACAGGACGGTGCAAGCATCGTTGTCGGCCCGTTGTTGAAAAACAACGTGGAAGAGCTGATGAAGAGCAATACCACGCTGAACGTGCTGGCGCTCAATCAGCCTGAGCAGGTTCAGAACCGCGCCAATATCTGCTACTTCGCACTTTCCCCTGAAGATGAAGCCCGCGATGCCGCACGACATATCCACGAGCAGGGTAAACAGGCTCCTCTGTTGCTCATCCCACGCAGTACGCTGGGCGATCGCGTCGCGAATGCCTTTGCCAATGAATGGCAGAAGCTCGGTGGCGGTATGGTACTGCAGCAGAAATTCGGTTCAGTCTCTGAACTGCGCGCTGGCGTAAATGGCGGAGCAGGCATCGCGCTGAACGGTAGCCCGGTAACCGCAAGCCTGCCGCAGCAGCAGGGCGTGACAATTGGCGGTCTGATAATCCCGGCCCCACCTACCGACGCACAAATCAGCGGTGGCGGTAAAGTGGATGCCGCCTATATTGTCGCCACGCCGCAAGAGATCGCCTTTATCAAACCGATGATTGCAATGCGTAACGGCAGCCAGAGCGGTGCAACGCTGTACGCGAGTTCACGCAGCGCGCAGGGCACTGCAGGCCCGGATTTCCGTCTGGAAATGGACGGTCTGCAGTACAGCGAAATCCCTATGCTGGCAGGCAGCAATCCGGCACTGATGCAGCAGGCGCTGGGGGCAGTACGTAACGACTACTCTCTGGCGCGTTTGTATGCGATGGGTGTCGATGCGTGGGCGCTGGCGAACCACTTTACCCAGATGCGTCAGGTGCCAGGCTTTGAGCTTAACGGCAACACCGGCGATCTGACCGCTACTCAGGATTGCGTGATCAACAGGAAGTTATCATGGCTCAAATACCAGCAGGGGCAAATCGTCCCGGCCAGTTAAGCCGTAAAGAGACCGGCGATGCGTGGGAGTTAAAGGCGCGTCGCTGGCTTGAAGGCAAAGGACTGCGCTTTATCGCCGCTAACGTCCGTGGGCGCGGCGGCGAGATTGACCTGATCATGAAAGAGGCTCAGGTCATTGTGTTTGTAGAAGTCCGTTTTCGACAGTCCTCCCGTTTTGGCGGCGCTGCCGCCAGCGTGACGCTCGCCAAACAACATAAATTATTACAGACTGCCCACTTGTGGCTTGCCCGCCATAATGGGAGCTTTGATACTGTGGATTGCCGGTTCGATGTGATAGCCTTCACCGGAAATGAGATCGAATGGCTTAAAAACGCTTTTGGCGAAGACGCATAATTAAGATTTAAAAGGGATAACGTGCTCGAAAGAATTAAAGTGTGCTTCACAGAAAGCATCCAGACTCAGATTGCCGCGGCGGAAGCGCTACCGGATGCGATCTCCCGTGCCGCGATGACGCTGGTGCAATCCCTGCTTAATGGCAACAAAATCCTCTGTTGTGGCAACGGAACGTCAGCCGCCAACGCGCAGCATTTTGCTGCCAGCATGATCAATCGTTTTGAAACAGAACGTCCGAGTTTACCTGCCATTGCACTTAATACCGATAATGTGGTCTTAACAGCGATTGCTAACGATCGTCTGCATGACGAAATTTACGCTAAGCAGGTGCGAGCCCTCGGCCATGCCGGAGATGTACTGCTGGCAATATCCACACGCGGCAACAGCCGGGACATTGTTAAAGCCGTTGAAGCCGCCGTAACCCGGGACATGACTATCGTGGCTTTAACCGGCTATGACGGTGGTGAGCTGGCGGGTCTGCTGGGGCCGCAGGATGTGGAAATCCGCATTCCTTCTCACCGTAGCGCGCGTATTCAGGAAATGCATATGCTGACGGTAAATTGCTTATGCGACCTGATCGATAACACGCTTTTCCCTCACCAGGATGATTAAGGAGTTCTTATGAAGGCTTTATCGACCCTCGCAGTCCTTATGTCTGCATTACTGCTTCAGGGATGTATCGCTGCGGCTGTCGTGGGTACTGCTGCTGTAGGCACCAAAGCGGCAACCGATCCGCGTTCTGTCGGGACGCAGGTGGATGACGGTACGCTTGAGCTGCGCGTCAACAGTGCGCTGTCGAAAGACGAACAGATTAAGAAAGAAGCGCGCATCAATGTGACGGCTTATCAGGGCAAAGTGCTGCTTGCAGGCCAGGCCCCTAACATGGAACTCGCCTCCCGCGCCAAACAGATTGCGATGGGTGTAGAAGGTACGACAGAAGTCTTCAACGAAGTGCGCCAGGGACAGCCTGTCAGCCTGGGCACCGCATCGTCTGACACCTGGATCACCACCAAAGTGCGTTCCCAACTGCTGGGTTCTGATCAGGTGAAATCTTCCAACGTGAAAGTGACGACGGAAAACGGTGAAGTGTTCCTGCTGGGTCTGGTAACCGACCGTGAAGGGAAAGCCGCGGCTGATATCGCCAGCCGGGTGAGCGGCGTGAAACACGTCACCACCGCGTTTACTTATATCAAGTAACAAACAATACCCGGCAATGCCGGGTATTTTTTTGCCTTAAACCAATGCAAAACTTCCCACAATCACCCCACTCAACGCCACCAGCCCCGCAGTCAGCCACAGCGCTTTGGCCGGGAATGATTTACGCAGCATGATAAGCGACGGCAGGCTAATTGCAGGCAGTGTGATGAGCAGCGCCAGCGCCGGTGCGGTGCCCATGCCAGCCAGCATCATGGTCTGCACAATCGGGATCTCCGCCGCCGTTGGGATCACAAACAGGCAGCCTGCAACGGCCATCGCAATGACCCACATCAGCGTGTTGTCGATAGCGCCATCCGCATGTGGGAAAAGCCAGACGCGCGCAGCCCCCAGAACCAGTACCGCAAGGATATAGACCGGGATGGTGCTCCAGAAAAGCTGCCATAACGCCTGACCCCAGCGCATGAAGAAACTCCCCTGAGGCTCGCTGACGTTCAGCTCAACTGACGCCGGTTCAACGGCATTATCTTTCACCCATTTTTGTACCAGCGTCGCGACCACCAGCACCGTCAGCAATCCAGCCACCAGACGGATGAACGCAAAATGCCATCCCAGAACAAAACCCATAAACACCAGCGTCGCTGGGTTTAACAGCGGGTTACCCATCCAGAAAGCCAGCGCGCCGCCCATCGAGACACGCTGGCGACGCATCCCCGCAGTAACAGGAGCCGCACAGCAGGAGCACATCATGCCCGGCAGAGAAAAAATTGTCCCCAGCAGCGTGCCCTGAAAACGCGACTGCCCAAGGGTTTTCACCAGCCAGTTCCGCGGAATAAGTACCTGAATCAGTGACCCCAGAATGACGCCTAAAACGGCGGCTTTCCAGACGGCAAGGAAGTAGACCATGGCGTAATCCCACGCCGCCTGCAGCGGGCTGGCATCAGCCTGAGCGAGAATAGATTTACCGATACTGTGCGTTTCGGCGGCGGTGAAGGCTTTGCCGTAGTAGGGCTGCCATTTCACATACCAGAGGCCGATAATGACCACAAGAAAGAAGAGCGCGGGCTTCCACCATTGAACAGGTGTTGCCGCCTGAGATGAAGACTGACCAGTCATAGCATTCCCCGGAGAGTAGTAGGTAATTAGCCGGGGGAGTTTACGCCTCGCCCTGCGCGATTTCACGCAGTTTTGCCGAAGGGATAATGTTCACCCCTTCCTTCGAAGGTGAAAGCGCCTCTTTCAGCATCGCGCGTGCGACATCCTGCGCCTCAATGGATTTCCAGTTCCCCGGAAGAATGCGGAATAGCGGGGCGAAAATAGACTCATTAAAACGCCGTTCGTCGCGGTGTCCCAGCAACATGGAGGGGCGAACAATCGTCAGGTAATCCCATCTCTGCGCAATCAGCGCGTCCTCCATTTTGCCCTTCACGTTGTTGTAGAAAAAAGGCGATCCGGCACTGGCACCCAGCGCGCTGACCACCAGGAAATGTTTGGCCCCAAGCCTTTTGGCCGTGAGTGCCGTATCCACCACCAGTGTGTAGTCCGCATGCACAAACGCCTCTTTACTGCCCGCCTCACGCCGGGTCGTGCCGAGACAACAAAATGCGATATCAATGGGGTCCTGCACCTGTGCCAGCGCGTCCGTCAGCTGCGGATCATGTGGGTTGAAGACGCCGGAGATATCTGCGAGCGGTCGCCGCGTCGGGGCGGCAATATAATTCACTTTGCGCTCCTGAATCAGCAGACGCAGTAAATGCCCGCCCACCAACCCGGTTGCGCCTGTAAGCAGTACCTGACTCATCTTTTCCCCTTTACAGAATTGTCCGTTTGCGAACTTAGCGTGGTTGACCACACTTAGAAGTCTGTTACAGGTAAGTATTTACCACAAGCGGAGAAAAATCAGTCTGAAGCCAAAACAACGGAGGAAGCATGGGCAAAAAAATCGCAGTCTTGATTACCGACGAGTTTGAAGATTCAGAATTCACCTCTCCAGCCGAGGCGTTCCGCAAGGCGGGACATGAGGTCATCACCATTGAGAAAGAAGCGGGCAAAACGGTGAAAGGTCATAAGGGCGAGGCCAGCGTGACCATCGACGAGACTATCGATAACGTTAGCCCGTCAGATTTTGACGCCTTGCTGTTACCCGGCGGCCATTCACCGGATTCCCTGCGCGGTGACGAACGCTTCGTGACCTTTACACGGGACTTTGTCTCTACCGGCAAACCGGTCTTTGCCATCTGCCACGGCCCGCAACTGCTCATCAGCGCTGAGGTTGTACGCGGGCGTAAGCTCACGGCTGTGAAACCGATCGTTATCGATCTGAAAAATGCGGGAGCCGAGTTTTACGATCAGGAAGTGGTCAACGACAAAGACCAGCTGATCACCAGCCGAACCCCGGACGATCTTCCGGCATTTAACCGCGAAGCGCTACGCCTGCTCGGCGCGTAGCCAGTGCAGCTTCTTGCCAAAGCCCAGCGTGTTGTCGGTAAATTTCAGCTCATCAAGGCGGATTTCCCATACCGGGGCTTTTAGCGCAGCGGCAACCGGAAAGCGGCGCGTGTAAAGCTTACGACGCGCGTCGCTCTCTTCTCCGTCCAGACGACGGATTTCCCCTTTAAACTGCACCCCACGGATCAATGCGACCGTTTTAGGCTGGCCATTCACCGTGCCCGCGACCTCCGCCTGCTGGCCAGTCATCTGCGCATGACGTGTCTTATCTTCACTCATGATATAAAAGGCCACACGCTCCGGATCGTAGTAGTAAAACGCGTTTGCGCACCACATCTCACCCTCGCTGTACACGCACCAGGTGACGACATGCTGTTTCGCCAGCCAGCGGTTAATGGGGGCCAGTGTTTCCATTTTCATTCTCTCTCATGCTATGGTGCGTTCACCTTAACATACTGAATCTGTTTACCGTGTGCTGGTTTCTCTATCTTGTCCGAACCGCTGATAACGCACTCTACACCGGGATCACTACCGATGTGGCGCGGCGTTTTTTACAACATCAAACGGGAAAAGGGGCAAAAGCACTGCGGGGGAAAGGAGAACTACAACTCGCCTTTTCAGCACCTGTTGGTGACAGATCGCTGGCGCTAAGACTGGAATACCGTATTAAGCAGTTGACGAAGCGCCAGAAAGAGCGCCTCGTGAGCGGAGACGGCTCGTTTGAGGCGCTACGCGAGCACCTGATTAAAAGCGATTGAAATGGTCGTGGTACTCGACCAGGCCATTGACCCCGTTGAGCGCGTCGTCCGCCAGACGATGGACCTGGAAAGCAGATTCCGTACCCGGCCAGCGGCAGCGCAGATCGTAATGCGCGGCCTGCTCAAAGCCCAATCGTCCATAGAACGCCGGATCGCCCAGCGTGACAACGGCCGCATAACCAAACTCATTCAGCGAATCCAGCCCTTCATAGACCAGCTGACGTGCCAGCCCTTGCCCGCGATAGTTTTCATCTACCGCCAGCGGTGCCATTCCCACCCACTGAAGATCTTCGCCCTGAACGATGACCGGACTGAAGGCCACATAGCCGACCACCTGACCTTCGTCATCGGTAGCAACCAGCCCCAGCGTAATCAGGCCATCTTCACGGAGATCGTGGACCAGTTGGGCCTCGGCATCGCTCTCAAAAGAGCGGCGTAGCAACGCATCAATTCCCGGTGCATCAATCCCAATTTCAACTCGAATCAGCATGGCTCACCTACTGAAGTGTGTTTGCTTTCCGGCGGGCTTTTCAGCCCAGCCTCAACGAAATCTGCCATTTGCATCAACATGACACGCAGCGCTTTTGGCATCTGCTCCAGCTCAATGGCATCCATTAAATTCTTAACGTACAGGCCCAGCTCCGTATCGCCTTCAATGACCAGACGACGCTGGAAGAAGAGCGTATCCGGATCTTGCTTACGCGCGGCAATCATCAGCAGATCGCTGGCGTTGGCGCTAAAGCTCACATCCGCGTCAGCGGATTCACGTACGATCAGCTGATCATTCTCAACGGAGGTAAACCAGCGTAGCCCGATGTCACGCACTTCAATGCTTAGCCAGCGGCCTTCCAGGAACTCCAGCTCGCCGTCCTGCAGCGCCTGGCGGAACTGCCAGCTCAGGACCTGCTCCAGCACCTGGCGTTTAAGCGCGAACGGTGCCAGCTTGACCGGCACGCTCAGCATTGATGGACCAAATTGTACGAGACGTGAACGCAGTTTATCCAGCACGAGCTTTACTCCCTGATATCTATAGTCCTGCTATTTTGCCATATCCGAAGCGCAACATAGCGGCGTAAATCAACAAACCGTCGTCCGCCGTACCTCATTATTGGTGCCATCAATACGCCATTAGCTGCCTTAAATCAAAAATTGTCGCGTATGGGTTAATTAAAATCCCAGCTCGTTAACAATTTTGCGATCGACTACATCAGGATAAATTATGGAGCTGCTCTGCCCAGCCGGAAACCTTCCGGCGCTTAAGGCGGCCATCGAAAATGGGGCCGATGCGGTCTATATCGGGCTGAAAGATGACACCAACGCCCGCCATTTTGCTGGCCTCAACTTTACGGAGAAAAAGCTTCAGGAAGCCGTTAACTTCGTTCACCAGCACCGCCGCAAACTGCATATCGCCATCAATACTTTTGCCCATCCTGATGGCTATGCCCGCTGGCAGCGTGCGGTGGATATGGCGGCACAACTGGGTGCGGATGCGCTAATCCTGGCCGACCTCGCTATGCTTGAGTATGCGGCAGAACGCTATCCCCATATTGAGCGCCACGTCTCTGTTCAGGCATCTGCCACTAACGAAGAGGCCGTGCGTTTTTACCATCAACACTTTGACGTGGCCCGCGTGGTGTTGCCGCGCGTGCTCTCTATTCATCAGGTTAAGCAACTCGCGCGCGTCACGCCAGTGCCGCTTGAAGTTTTTGCTTTTGGTAGCCTGTGCATCATGGCTGAAGGCCGTTGCTATCTTTCCTCTTATTTAACCGGTGAATCGCCGAATACCGTCGGGGCCTGCTCCCCTGCCCGATTTGTTCGCTGGCAGCAAACGCCGCAGGGGCTGGAGTCTCGTCTGAATGAAGTACTGATCGACCGCTATCAGGACGGTGAAAACGCTGGCTATCCGACGCTGTGTAAAGGTCGCTATCTGGTCGATGGCGAGCGTTACCACGCGCTGGAAGAACCCACCAGCCTCAACACGCTGGAACTGCTGCCGGAACTGCTGGCGGCCAATATTGCCTCGGTAAAAATCGAAGGTCGCCAGCGCAGCCCGGCGTACGTGAGCCAGGTGGCGAAAGTCTGGCGTCAGGCCATCGACCGCTGCATGGCCGATCCGCAGAACTACGCCCCACAACCGGCCTGGATGGAGACGCTCGGCTCGATGTCCGAAGGCACGCAAACCACGCTTGGCGCGTATCACCGTAAATGGCAGTGAGATAACCATGAAATATTCATTAGGGCCGGTGCTCTACTACTGGTCAAAAGAGACGCTGGAAGATTTTTACCAACAGGCCGCCACCAGCAGCGCCGATGTGATTTATCTCGGTGAAGCCGTGTGCAGCAAACGCCGCGCCACTAAGGTCGGCGACTGGCTGGATATGGCAAAAAACCTGGCCGGAAGCGGCAAACAGGTGGTGCTTTCAACGCTCGCACTGGTACAAGCCTCTTCCGAACTGGGAGAACTGAAGCGTTACGTTGAGAACGGCGAGTTCCTGCTGGAAGCGAGCGATCTGGGCGTGGTGAACATGTGCGCTGAACGCAAGTTGCCGTTTGTCGCGGGTCATGCGCTGAACTGCTATAACGCCGTCACCCTGCGTCTGCTGCTCAAACAGGGGATGACGCGCTGGTGCATGCCGGTAGAACTCTCCCGCGACTGGCTGGTAAACCTGCTGACTCAGTGCGAAGAGTTAGGCATTCGCAATCAGTTTGAAGTGGAAGTGCTCAGTTACGGCCACCTGCCGCTGGCCTACTCTGCCCGTTGCTTTACCGCGCGCTCGGAAGATCGCCCGAAAGACGAGTGCGAAACCTGCTGCATCAAGTACCCGAACGGGCGCAGCATGCTGTCTCAGGAGAATCAGCAGGTATTTGTTCTGAACGGTATTCAGACCATGAGCGGTTATGTCTATAACCTGGGCAATGAGCTGGCATCGATGAACGGGCTGGTAGACATGGTGCGTCTGTCGCCGCTGGATACCAGCGTGTTCGCAATGCTGGACGCCTTCCGCGCCAATGAAAACGGGACATCTCCGCTGCCGCTGACCGCTAACAGCGACTGCAACGGTTACTGGAAGCGCCTCGCCGGGCTGGAACTGCAGGTATAGCGATAAAGTGTAAAGGCTCACTTTGTTAACAACGGTTATTAATTTTTAATGCACTATTAAAAGATTCACCGTCGACAAAGTGAGCTGTTATGACTAATAAAACCATTCCGTTTTCGGTGCTGGATCTGGCGCCGATCCCACAAGGCTCCTCAGCGGGCGAGGCCTTTTCCCACTCTCTGGATCTTGCTCTTCTTGCCGAAAAACGTGGCTATCACCGCTACTGGCTGGCGGAACACCACAATATGGTGGGTATCGCCAGTGCCGCGACATCAGTACTGATTGGCTATCTGGCGGCGAACACCACCACGCTGCATCTCGGATCCGGTGGCGTCATGCTGCCGAACCATGCGCCCCTGGTGATTGCCGAGCAGTTTGGTACGCTCAATACCCTCTATCCAGGGCGCATTGATTTAGGGCTTGGCCGTGCGCCGGGCAGCGATCAACCGACCATGCGCGCGCTACGTCGCCATATGAGTGGGGATATCGACAACTTCCCACGCGATGTGGCGGAACTGGTGGACTGGTTCGATGCGCGGGACCCGAACCCACACGTGCGCCCGGTTCCGGGCTACGGCGAGAAGATCCCGGTGTGGTTGCTGGGCTCAAGCCTCTACAGCGCACAGCTTGCCGCACAGCTGGGGCTGCCATTTGCGTTTGCCTCACACTTCGCGCCGGATATGCTGCATCAGGCGCTGCATCTCTACCGCACGAACTTCAAACCATCTGAACGTCTGGAAAAACCGTACGCGATGGTGTGTATCAACATCATTGCCGCCGACAGCAATCGCGACGCGGAATTCCTGTTCACCTCCATGCAGCAGGCCTTTGTGAAGCTGCGCCGCGGCGAGACGGGTCAACTCCCGCCGCCGGTGGAGAATATGCATCAGCTGTGGTCCGCTTCCGAGCAGTATGGCGTGCAGCAGGCGCTGAGCATGTCTCTGGTGGGCGATAAGGCGAAAGTGCGTCACGGGCTTGAAGCGGTGCTGCGTGAAACGCAGGCGGATGAGATTATGGTTAATGGCCAGATTTTCGATCACCAGGCACGTTTGCATTCGTTTGAGCTGGCGATGCAGGTGAAAGAAGAAATGTAGGGAAGTGTGTTTTGTTACTCCGGCCCTCTCCCTGTGGGAGAGGGCGAAAAGAGTCGTTTACTGATACACAGGCAACAGGTTAAAACTCGACAGCACGTGCACCAGCGCGTTACCGATACCAAACACCAGAATCAGCACAATCATTGGCTTGCCGCCCCAGACGCGGAATTTAGGGCTGCCGAAGCGTTTACGTGATTTGCGCGCCAGCAGCGCCGGGACAATCGCCGCCCAGATGGTTGCCGCCAGTCCGGCATAGCCGATGGCGTACAGGAAGCCGTTCGGCCACAGCAGGCCACCCACAATCGGTGGCAGGAAGGTCAGCAGCGCGGTTTTGAAGCGCCCCATAGCAGAATCATCAAAGCCAAACAGATCCGCCAGGTAGTCAAACAGGCCCAGCGTTACGCCGAGGAAAGAGCTCGCCACGGCAAAGTTGGAGAACACCACTAGCAAGAGATCCAGGCTACGGCTGTTCAGCACACCACTCAGCGCCTGCACCAGCACATCAATGTTACCGCCCTTCTGCGCAATGCCGATAAATTCCGGACGCGGGATATTACCCATCGTCCCCAGCAGCCAAATCACATACAGACCCAACGCCAGCAGCGTGCCGTAGACCAGGCATTTCACAATCGTACGCGGATCTTTGCCGTAGTACTTCATCAGGCTCGGCACATTGCCGTGGTAGCCGAACGACGCCAGACAGAACGGTAGCGTCATCAGCAGGTACGGCGTATAGGAGGTATTCACTTCGGCGACGTTAAACAGTGTAGCGGGAGTGACGTGCCCCAGCAGGCTGCCGAAGGTCAGGAAGAAGGTGATGACCTTCGCGCCCAGCACAATCGCCGTCATGCGGCTCACCGCTTTGGTACTCATCCAGACGATAAACGCCACGCCAAGGGCAAAACACAGCCCCGCCAGACGCGCCGGAACGTTCAGCGACATCTCCGAAAAGGTGTGGTGCAGAATAGAACCGCTCGCTGAAATATACGCGTAGGTCAGGATGTAAAGCACAAACGCGATGGAGAGGCCGTTCACCAGGTTCCAGCCTTTACCTAAAAGATCTTTGGTAATGGTGTCGAAGCTCGAACCAATACGGTAGTTCAGGTTCGCTTCGAGGATCATCAGCCCGGAATGGAGCATACAGAACCAGGTAAAGACCAGCGCCGCCAGCGACCAGAAGAACCACGCACCGGACATGACCACGGGCAGGGAGAACATCCCGGCCCCAATAATGGTTCCGCCGATGATCACCACGCCGCCAAGCAGCGAAGGTGACGTTTGGGTGGTGGTTAGTGTCGCCATACAGCCATTTCTCCAGTCAATAATGCGGTGATGCATTTTAATGTGCAGCACTGTACCAGTACAGGAGTACAAAAGAAATAAAAAAAGCCCCGATAGCGTTTATCGGGGCTGTATATTTTACTTTACGTCAGTGGCGTAAGGCTTACGCGTCACGTCGACGGCTTGAACCTTCGTCACGACGTGGGCCACGGTTTTCACGGCGCTCGCCGGAGAAACGACGACCTTCACCGCCACGACCTTCACTGCGACCGCCTTCACGACGCTCACCACCGAAACCGCGACCACCGCCACGACGTTCACCGCCACGGTCAGGACGTGGCTGTGCATCGCCCAGCAGCTGCATGTTCATCGGCTTGTTCAGGATGCGGGTGCGAGTAAAGTGCTGCAGTACTTCGCCCGGCATGCCTTTTGGCAGCTCAATGGTAGAGTGGGATGCGAACAGCTTGATGTTACCAATGTAACGGCTGCTGATGTCGCCTTCGTTAGCGATCGCGCCAACGATATGACGAACTTCAACACCATCATCACGGCCCACTTCAATGCGGTACAGCTCCATGTCGCCCGCGTCACGACGCTCACGACGTGGACGGTCTTCACCACCGCGCTCTGGACGGTCACCACGTGGGCCACGATCGTTACGGTCGCCACGACGTTCGAAGCGATCGTCACGGTCACGGAATTCACGCTTAGGACGCATTGGTGCATCTGGTGGCACGATCAGGCTACGTTCGCCTTGCGCCATTTTCAGCAGTGCTGCAGCCAGGGTTTCCATATCCAGCTCTTCGCCTTCAGCGGTTGGCTGAATCTGCGACAGCAGTGCACGGTACTGATCCAGATCGCTGCTTTCCAGCTGCTGCTGAACTTTCGCGGCGAATTTCTCCAGACGGCGTTTGCCCAGCAGTTCTGCGTTTGGCAGGTCAGCTTCTGGAATGGTCAGCTTCATGGTGCGTTCGATGTTACGCAGCAGACGACGCTCACGGTTCTCAACGAACAGCAGAGCACGACCCGCACGACCCGCACGACCGGTACGGCCGATACGGTGAACGTAAGACTCGGAGTCCATCGGAATATCGTAGTTAACAACCAGGCTGATACGCTCAACGTCCAGACCACGTGCTGCCACGTCGGTTGCAATCAGGATATCCAGACGGCCGTCTTTCAGACGCTCCAGAGTCTGCTCACGCAGGGCCTGGTTCATGTCGCCGTTCAGCGCTGCGCTGTTGTAGCCGCTACGCTCAAGCGCTTCAGCCACTTCCAGGGTCGCGTTTTTGGTACGAACGAAGATAATCGCCGCATCAAAATCTTCCGCTTCGAGGAAACGTACCAGCGCTTCGTTTTTGCGCATGCCGTATACAGACCAGTAGCTCTGGCTGATGTCCGGGCGAGTGGTGACGCTGGACTGAATACGCACTTCCTGCGGCTCTTTCATGAAGCGGCGGGTAATGCGACGAATCGCTTCTGGCATGGTTGCAGAGAACAGCGCGGTCTGATGACCGTCCGGGATCTGCGCCATGATAGTTTCTACGTCTTCGATGAAGCCCATACGCAGCATTTCATCTGCTTCATCCAGTACCAGGCCGCTCAGTTTAGAGAGGTCCAGAGTACCGCGCTTCAGGTGATCCAGCAGACGGCCAGGCGTACCGACAACAATCTGTGGGCCCTGGCGCAGGGCGCGTAACTGCACGTCATAACGCTGGCCGCCGTACAGGGCTACCACGTTTACGCCGCGCATATGTTTAGAGAATTCCGTCATTGCTTCAGCAACCTGAACAGCCAGTTCACGGGTTGGAGCCAGGACGAGGATCTGCGGTGCACGCAGGTCCGGATCAATGTTGTTCAGCAGCGGCAGCGAGAACGCCGCAGTTTTACCGCTACCAGTCTGGGCCATGCCCAGCACGTCACGACCAGAGAGCAGATGTGGGATACATTCTGCCTGGATCGGAGATGGTTTTTCGTAACCCAGATCGTTAAGGGCTTCAAGGATAGGAGCCTTCAGGCCCAGATCTGCAAAAGTGGTTTCGAATTCAGCCATGTAGTACGAGTGCCTCAATGTCAATGGCGGCCAGTCTACTTAGCTCATCGTGAAAATGATCTGCAATTTTCATTGAAAAGTGTGAACCGGCTCAAATTAGATGTATTGACGAACAACAACGCCCTCACCAGTTAAGGTGATGGCAATCAAAAGATTACGGGCTGATGTTTATGTCGTCAGCTATTGCTGGTCCGATTCTGCCAGGTCGTCTTGCTCCTGGCCCAAGAGCGATAATTCCAACAATGCATAACGGTGCTCAACGAAGTTGTGTACGTTGTTAGCAACCGCTAATTTGAACAGTGCCGTAGCGCTGTCCTTATCCCCCAGACTTAGGTAGTACTTACCTAAATAGAAGTTGGTTTCACTGAGATGCTCAGCGAGCGAGGTGTTATCCGTTGCGTCCGCCTTGAGGCGTTCCATCAGCGTTGCTTCGCTAATGTTGCCCAGGTAGAACTCGACAATGTTCCATCCCCACTGTTCCTTGTCCGATTTATCGAAGCGCTGTTTCAGTGCCTCTTTTGCCTGCTTCTCATCGAGCTTCCGCTCAACGATGTAAAGCCACAGGCTACGGAAAGGATCATTAGGATCGTCTTGATAAAACGCCAGCAGATCATCTTGCGCTAACTTGTCACGACCGCCGTAATATAATGCGATACCGCGATTCAAGTGCGCGTAGTTGTAAGTTGGATCAAGCTCAAGTACAGAATCAAACGCTTCATAGGCAGCATCAAAATTGCCTGCCTGCGTTAAATAAATGCCTAAGTAATTGAATACTTCAGGCATATCAGGTCGGATTGCCAGCGCTTGTGAAAAATCATTTCGCGCCAATGCCCTCAGACCGAGACTATCATACAACACTCCGCGCTCATATAAAAGCTGTGCGCGTTCGTCATCGGTTAAAGCCCGACTGGCAAGAATTTGTTCCATGCGTGCCAGAATCACTTCCTGCTGCAAAGTCGGTTGCAATGGCACTGCGAGGACTTCGCTCTTACGCCAGGCAGAGTTGCTGCATCCTGCCAGCGTTAGAGCTGTCGCAACGAAACACCAGCGCAAAAAAGGCTTCATTTCCCACTCCCGAAGACAACTATTGGATGAACGTCCTGTCCCCCGGCGGCTTAACAAGGCGTCCTGCCTGATAATAGGCCCTCCGCAAAGCGGAGGGCAAATGGCAACTTACTCGCCTTGCTGTTCTGCTGCCTGTGCTTCTGGCGCAGCAGCTGGCTGAGACTGCTCGGTTGCTTCTTTAATGCTCAGACGGATACGGCCCTGGCGGTCAACTTCCAGAACTTTAACCGGTACTTCCTGGCCCATCTGCAGGTAATCGGTCACTTTCTCAACGCGCTTGTCAGCGATCTGAGAGATGTGAACCAGACCTTCTTTACCGCCACCGATGGCAACGAACGCGCCAAAGTCAACGATACGGGTCACTTTACCAGCGTAGATACGGCCCACTTCGATTTCTGCGGTGATTTCTTCGATACGACGGATAGCGAATTTCGCTTTCTCGCCATCGGTTGCAGCAATCTTCACTGTACCGTCATCTTCGATTTCGATGGTGGTGCCAGTTTCTTCGGTCAGAGCACGGATAACAGAACCGCCCTTACCGATAACATCTTTGATCTTGTCTGGATTGATCTTGATGGTGTGAATACGCGGAGCGAACTGAGAAATATCGCCACGCGGTGCGTTAATCGCCTGTTCCATCACGCCCAGGATGTGCAGACGCGCACCTTTAGCCTGGTTCAGAGCAACCTGCATGATCTCTTTGGTGATACCTTCAATTTTGATATCCATCTGCAGTGCAGAGATACCGTCGCGGGAACCCGCTACTTTGAAGTCCATATCGCCCAGGTGATCTTCGTCGCCCAGAATGTCAGACAGAACAACAAAGTTGTCGCCTTCTTTCACCAGACCCATTGCGATACCCGCAACAGCGGCTTTGATTGGCACGCCTGCATCCATCAGCGCCAGAGAGGCACCACACACGGAAGCCATAGAAGAAGAACCGTTAGATTCGGTGATTTCAGAAACCACACGAACGGTGTACGGGAATTTGTCTGCGTCTGGCATCACTGCCAGCACACCGCGCTTCGCCAGACGACCGTGACCAATTTCACGACGCTTCGGCGAACCCACCATACCGGTTTCACCTACGGAGTACGGAGGGAAGTTATAGTGGAACAGGAAGCTGTCAGTACGCTCGCCCATCAGTTCGTCGATGATCTGTGCATCACGGGCAGTACCCAGAGTTGCCGTCACCAGCGCCTGAGTTTCACCACGGGTGAACAGTGCAGAACCGTGAGTACGTGGCAGTACGCCAGTACGAACGTCCAGACCACGGATCATGTCTTTTTCGCGGCCATCGATACGCGGCTCACCAGCCAGAACGCGGCTACGAACAACGTTTTTCTCGATTGCGTGCAGGATTTCGCCAATTTCGTTAGCGTCCAGCGTTTCGTCTTCAGCAACCAGGGCTGCGGTAACGTCAGATTTGATCACGTCAACCTGAGCGTAACGCTCTTGTTTGTCAGTGATACGGTACGCATCGCTCAGACGAGATTCTGCCAGTGCAGCAACGCGTGCATTCAGTGCGTCGTTTGCCGCTTCTGGCTGCCAGTCCCAACGTGGTTTACCCGCTTCTTTCACCAGGTCGTTGATGTTCTGGATAACAACCTGCTGCTGATCGTGACCGAAGACCACGGCGCCCAGCATCTGGTCTTCGCTCAGCAGTTCAGCTTCGGATTCAACCATCAGGACAGCCGCTTCAGTACCTGCAACCACCAGGTCCAGCTTACTTTCTTTCAGCTCTTCCTGAGTTGGGTTCAGTACGTACTGGTCGTTGATGTAACCTACGCGCGCGGCACCGATTGGGCCATTGAATGGAATACCAGACAGTGACAGGGCAGCAGATGCACCAATCATCGCTACGATGTCCGGGTTAACCTGTGGGTTAACGGAAACAACGGTCGCGATAACCTGAACTTCGTTCACGAAACCTTCCGGGAACAGCGGGCGAACGGGACGGTCAATCAGACGCGCGATCAGGGTTTCGCCTTCGCTTGGACGGCCTTCACGACGGAAGAAACCACCTGGGATTTTACCGGCAGCGTAAGTACGCTCCTGGTAGTTAACGGTCAGCGGGAAGAAGTCCTGACCTGGTTTTGCTTTTTTCTGGCCCACTACGGTCACGAATACCGCGGTGTCATCCATGCTTACCATAACGGCAGCAGTAGCCTGACGTGCCATCATGCCGGTTTCCAGCGTGACGGTATGTTGACCATACTGGAATTTACGAACGATCGGATTCAGCAAAGTTCTGTCCTTTCTTAAATGTTTGACAGCACACCCACGGCGTGCTGTCGATTTAACCCGACCTTCTTCGCATCCTCGCGACTAATGACAACCGACACCCTCATGGGTGAAGCCTCTCATTAGCCGCGCGAACCTCTGCAATGAAGATCATTTATAGCAACAATACAATAGTTTCCAGTGAATTGCTGCCGTCTGGTTGAAAAAAGGGGCCATCAGGCCCCCTTTTCTGAAACTCGCAAGACTTAGCGACGCAGACCCAGACGCTCGATCAGCGCGGTGTAGCGTGCAACATCTTTACGTTTCAGGTAGTCGAGCAGTTTACGACGCTGAGAAACCATGCGCAGCAGACCACGACGGCTGTGGTGATCTTTTTTGTGCTCTGCAAAGTGACCCTGCAGGTGGTTAATCTGTGCAGTCAGCAGTGCAACCTGAACTTCGGTAGAACCGCTGTCGTTAGTACCACGACCAAACTCAGAAACGATTTTAGCTTTAGCTTCAACGCTTAGAGACATTTTCAAACTCCAAAGTATAAAGAATGTAAGGATGCCGATCTCTAATTCAGCAATCCAATGTACGCCCCGCAAATTGTTAAACAATTTACCAGACGTTAAGCGGCAATATTCTACTCGTCTCCCCTGCTTATCGCAAGGTGAGCCGTTATCGCCGTCACGCTTCTACCGGGTATTCGACGACCAGACGGCGTGGCGCAACGCGCCCTTCACCATCCATTTCGCCCATCCCAATAAACTTGCCTTCATCACCTTCAGTCACGCGTACCAGACCTTCCAGCGGCGCATCAGCCGTACGAACGGGGTTTCCGTTCTTAAAGTAAACGGACGATGTTAAAGGAAGATTAACAACAGGGAAGTCCGCTGCCGGACTGTCCATTGGCATCAGCAATGGATCCAGTAAATCTGCTGGAGCAATCCCCTGGGCTTCAGCCTGTTCAACCAACGCGCGAAGATGTTCAAGGGTCACCATCCGCTCTACTGGATACTTACTCACCGCAAGGCGGCGCAGGTAGATAACATGCGCGCCACAGCCCAGTTTTTCACCGAGATCGTCGATGATGGTACGAATATAGGTGCCTTTCGAACAGTGTACTTCCAGCTCCAGCTCATCCCCTTCATGGCGAATAAACAGCAGTTCATACACGGTTATGGGACGGGCTTCACGCGGGACTTCAATGCCCTGGCGTGCATATTCGTAGAGTTTTTTTCCCTGATATTTCAGCGCCGAATACATCGACGGCACCTGCATCGTGTCCCCACGGAAGCTCTCCAGCGCAGCATCAAGCTGTTCCGCGCTGAATGTCACCGGACGCTCTTCTACCACCTGACCATCTGCGTCGGAGGTATCCGTACGCTGTCCTAGTTTGGCAATAACGCGGTAACGCTTATCGGAGTCGAGCAGATACTGGGAAAACTTTGTCGCCTCCCCCAGACAAACCGGCAGCATACCGGTTGCCAGAGGGTCCAGCGCACCCGTGTGGCCCGCACGGTTGGCGTTAAAAATACGCTTAACTTTTTGCAGCACGTCGTTGCTGGAAGCGCCCTGGGGTTTATCCAGCAGCAGCACACCATGCACGTCGCGACCACGACGACGAGGACGACTCATTAGTCCTCCTTGCTGTCGTCCGCTGGGTTAACACGACGTTCGTCGTCATGTTTCACCACGCTGGTTACCAGGTTAGACATACGCATACCTTCGACCAGCGAGTTGTCGTAGAAGAAGGTCAGCTCAGGCACGATACGCAGACGCATCGCTTTACCAAGCAGAGAGCGGATGAAACCAGAGGCTTCCTGAAGGGCTTTGATACCGTTTTTAACTGCGGCTTCATCCTGATCGTTCAGGAAAGTCACGAACACTTTGGCATACGCCAGGTCACGGGACATTTCTACGCCAGACACGGTGGTCATCATACCCACGCGAGGGTCTTTAATTTCACGTTGCAGAATGAGGGCGATCTCTTTCTGCATTTCCTGCGCTACGCGCTGAGGGCGACCAAATTCTTTCGCCATAATAAATTCTCCAGACAAAAAAGGGGCTAAAGCCCCTTTTTTAAATTATTGCCGGGTGGCGCGAGGCGATCCCGGCCTACAATCGGTCATTAAGCGATGGTACGCTGAATTTCGATGATCTCGAACACTTCGATCATATCGCCAACGCGAACGTCGTTGTAGTTCTTCACGCCGATACCACATTCCATACCGTTACGGACTTCGTTCACGTCATCTTTGAAGCGGCGCAGAGATTCCAGCTCGCCTTCATAGATAACCACGTTGTCGCGCAGGACACGGATTGGGTTGTGACGCTTGATGATACCTTCGGTAACCATACAGCCCGCGATCGCACCGAATTTCGGTGATTTGAACACGTCACGTACTTCAGCCAGACCGATGATCTGCTGTTTCAGCTCAGGAGACAGCATCCCGCTCATCGCAGCTTTCACTTCGTCGATCAGGTTATAGATGACGGAGTAGTAACGCAGATCCAGGCTTTCCGCTTCGATCACGCGGCGAGCAGAAGCATCAGCACGCACGTTGAAGCCAACCAGGATGGCGTTGGACGCTGCAGCCAGGGTTGCGTCAGTTTCGGTGATACCACCTACACCAGAACCGATGATCTTCACTTTAACTTCGTCGGTGGACAGTTTCAGCAAGGAGTCGGAGATCGCTTCCACAGAACCCTGAACGTCGGCTTTCAGAACAACGTTCACTTCGTGAACTTCGCCCTCGGTCATGTTGGCAAACATGTTCTCGAGTTTAGATTTCTGCTGACGAGCCAGTTTAACTTCACGGAATTTGCCCTGACGATACAGTGCAACTTCACGCGCTTTCTTCTCGTCACGCACAACGGTCACTTCATCACCGGCAGCCGGAACACCGGACAGACCCAGGATTTCCACTGGAATGGACGGACCTGCTTCCAGGACTTCCTGACCCAGTTCGTTACGCATCGCACGAACACGACCGTATTCGAAACCACACAGGACGATATCGCCTTTATGCAGCGTACCTTCGCGAACCAGAACGGTAGCTACAGGGCCACGGCCTTTATCCAGGAAGGATTCGATAACAGCACCGCTCGCCATACCGTTACGGATCGCTTTCAGTTCCAGAACTTCAGCCTGCAGCAGGATCGCGTCCAGCAGCTCGTCGATACCGGTACCTGCTTTCGCAGACACGTGTACGAACTGGCTTTCACCGCCCCACTCTTCTGGCATGATGCCGTACTGGGACAGTTCGTTTTTAACACGATCCGGATCCGCTTCTGGCTTATCGATCTTGTTCACTGCAACCACGACCGGCACACCCGCCGCTTTCGCGTGCTGGATAGCTTCGATAGTCTGTGGCATAACGCCATCGTCAGCAGCAACAACCAGAACAACGATATCTGTCGCCTGAGCACCACGAGCACGCATTGAGGTAAACGCGGCGTGGCCTGGGGTATCCAGGAAGGTGATCATACCGTTGTCAGTTTCTACGTGGTAAGCACCGATATGCTGGGTAATACCACCCGCTTCACCGGAGGCCACTTTCGTAGAACGAATGTAGTCGAGCAGAGAGGTTTTACCGTGGTCAACGTGACCCATGATGGTCACCACTGGCGCACGCGGCTCAGCCGCTGCACCGGTGTCACGGTCGCTCATTACCGCTTCTTCCAGCTCGTTTTCACGACGCAGGATAACTTTGTGGCCCATCTCTTCGGCAACCAGCTGTGCGGTTTCCTGGTCGATAACCTGGTTGATGGTCGCCATTGCGCCCAGCTTCATCATCGCTTTGATGACCTGAGAGCCTTTAACTGCCATCTTGTTCGCCAGATCGCCAACGGTGATGGTTTCGCCAATCACAACGTCACGGTTAACGGCCTGAGCTGGCTTCTGGAAGCCCTGCTGCAGAGAAGAACCTTTACGCTGTTTGCCACCTTTACCACCACGTACCGCTGCACGCGCTTCTTCACGGTCAGCTTTAGACTCGGCGTGTTTATTGCCTTTTTTCGCCGGACGCGCTGCTTTCGCATTGCGACCACGACCACGACCGCCTTCAACTTCACGGTCGTTATCATCTTCAGCCTGACGTGCGTGCTGAGAAGTGGTCACATGATAGTCGCTGGTATCTTCAGACTGCTCAGCGGTATCAACACCGTTCTTCTCGTTTTCTTCTGCCATACGACGTGCTTCTTCAGCCACACGACGTGCTTCTTCTTCCAGCTTACGACGGGCTTCTTCTTCCGCTTTACGCTTCAGCTCGGCAGCTTCATTTTCACGGCGGGCTTTTTCAGCCTGGGCGGTTTTGGTCATTTCGTCTGTCTGTTGATTGCTCACTTTGTCTTTTTCCGCAGCGTCACGCTTCACTTTATCACTTGCGTCGCGTTTCGCTTTTTCTGCGGCCTCACGTTCAGCTTTTAATTCTGCTTCACGTTTAGCGGTTGCTTCCGCCTCACGCTGAGCTTGTTCTTCCGCTTCACGCTGTGCCTGCTCTTCCGCGGCAAGGCGTTCTGCCTCTTGCGGATCACGTTTTACAAAGGTGCGCGTCTTGCGGACTTCAATTTGTACCGATTTGCTTTTGCCGCCGGTACCTGGGATGTTTAACGTGCTACGCGTTTTGCGTTGCAGCGTTAACTTGTCAGGCGTCGAACCGTGTTCACGGTTCAGATGCGTTAACAAGGTTTGTTTTTCTTGCGCGGTCACCGAGTCATCAGCGGACTTCGGGATCCCTGCATCAGCAAATTGCTGTACCAGGCGGTCCACGGAGGTCTGAATCTCAGCAGCCAGCGATTTTACAGTTACATCAGTCATGCTGTTCCTTCCTGCTACAGTTTATTACGCTTCGTCGCCGAACCAGCAAATATTACGTGCGGCCATGATGAGCTCGCCGGCTTTCTCGTCGGTTAAACCTTCGATATCAGCCAGGTCATCAACGCCTTGCTCAGCGAGATCTTCCAGCGTACAAACACCACGGGCAGCCAGCTTGAACGCAATCGCACGATCAAGACCTTCCAGATTCAGCAGGTCATCAGCCGGCTTCTTATCGCCAAGGCTTTCTTCCTGAGCCAGTGCCAGGGTGGTCAGTGCGTTTTTAGCGCGTTCACGCAGGGCTTCAACGGTTGGCTCATCCAGACCGTCAATTTCCAGCAGCTCTTTCATTGGCACATAGGCCAGTTCTTCCAGCGTAGAGAAACCTTCTTCAACCAGAACAGTGGCGAAATCTTCGTCAATATCCAGGTACTTCGTGAAGGTATCGATCGCCGCGTGGGCTTCAGCCTGATGCTTAGCCTGCAGGTCATCAACGGTCATGACGTTGAGTTCCCAGCCGCTCAGCTGTGACGCCAGGCGAACGTTCTGACCATTACGGCCGATTGCCTGAGCCAGGTTGCCCGCTTCAACTGCGATATCCATGGTGTGTTTGTCTTCGTCAACAACGATAGACGCCACATCAGCTGGAGCCATTGCGTTGATCACGAACTGCGCCGGGTTATCGTCCCACAGAACGATATCAATACGCTCGCCGCCAAGCTCAGTAGAGACAGCCTGAACACGCGCACCACGCATACCGACGCAAGCACCGACTGGGTCGATACGTTTGTCGTTGGTTTTCACCGCAATTTTCGCACGAGAGCCCGGATCGCGAGCCGCTGCTTTAATCTCGATAACTTCTTCGCCGATTTCCGGTACTTCGATACGGAACAGTTCAACCAGCATTTCTGGTTTAGAACGGGTCACGAACAGCTGTGCACCACGCGCTTCAGGACGCACGGCATACAGAACACCGCGAATACGGTCACCTGGACGGAAGTTTTCACGCGGCAGCATGTCTTCACGCAGAATTACCGCTTCAGCGTTACCCGGCATCCCTTCGGATTTGATTTCCAGAGAGATATTGTCGCGGTTCACTTTCTTCACCACGCCAGTAATGATTTCGCCTTCCTGATCGCGGAACTGGTCAACAACCAGCGCGCGCTCGGCTTCACGCACTTTCTGCACGATAACCTGTTTCGCGGTTTGGGTCGTGATACGGTCGAAAGTCACAGATTCAATCTGATCTTCAACGTATTCACCCACGTTCAGACTTTCGTCTTCAAAACGTGCCGCTTCCAGGGTGATCTCTTTGGTCGGCTGGGTCACTTCTTCAACGATTACCCAACGACGGAATGTATCGAAGTCACCGCTTTTACGATCGATTTCTACGCGAACATCGATCTCTTGCTCGTATTTTTTCTTGGTTGCTGTAGCCAGTGCACTTTCCAGCGCTTCGAAAATCTTCTCACGCGGCAGTGATTTCTCATTGGAGACGGCTTCAACAACAGCCAAAATTTCTTTGTTCATCGCGGGCTTTTCACCTCAATCCAGACTGTTAAAAGTGGGGAACCAGGTTCGCCTTCTGGATATTACTCAGCGCGAACACTTCATCTTTGCCTTCGACTGTTACCGTGATCATTTCACCATCAACGGCTTTGATAATTCCCTGCCATTTACGGCGGTTCTGTACGGCCATACGCAGAACGAGAGCCACTTCTTCACCGGTAAAACGCACATAGTGTTCGGCCGTGAACATCGGGCGATCGAGGCCAGGTGAGGAAACTTCCAGGTTGTACGCAACGGTAATCGGGTCTTCAACATCAAGAACCGCACTCACCTGGTGGCTAACATCAGCACAATCATCAACATTGATGCCATCTTCACTATCAATATAGATGCGCAGCGTCGATGTACGGCCGCGAACGAATTCGATGCCGACCAGTTCGTAGCCCAGTGCTTCGACCGGTGCAGTAATCATCTCTGTTAATTTTTGCTCTAATGTGGACAAGCCCACCCCCAAGACATAAAAAAAGGGCGTAAAGCCCAGTTATTCTGTAGTCAGATAACAAAAAACCCCGATAAATCGGGGCTTTAGATAACTGAACCCTATAGCCACAACTGTGGCCTGGAGCACTCTCCGAAAGAATTTTTTCAAATCCAGCTACGAAGGCTCTAAGTCTTCACAGTATATTTGAAAAAGAACTTTATGGGAAAGTGGTTGCGGGGGCCGGATTTGAACCGACGACCTTCGGGTTATGAGCCCGACGAGCTACCAGGCTGCTCCACCCCGCGCCTGAAACGTGGCAAATTCTACGCGTTTTGGACAGAATTTGCAAATAATGCTGGGATTTGGTACCGAAGACGGGACGTAAAATCGGCGTTCAGTATATTGATAGTTGACCCCACCTGTCAAGGCGACTTCAGTCAGAGCAATCAGACCAAAATTTTTACAAAAAACGCAGGAGTCTCTTTCGGTCATCGACAAAAGATGATTAAATGAATACTCACTTATTTTGCATAAAAATGCACAGATAGCGAAAGCGGTCTCTAATCAGTCAATCAAGCAGGGTTTTATTATATGACGACGATTCTCAAGCATCTTCCGGTAGGACAACGTATTGGCATCGCTTTCTCAGGCGGCCTGGATACCAGCGCTGCACTGCTGTGGATGCGTCAGAAGGGAGCGGTTCCGTATGCATATACTGCGAACCTCGGTCAGCCAGATGAGGAAGATTATGATGCGATCCCTCGTCGTGCCATGGAATATGGCGCAGAGAACGCACGTCTGATTGACTGCCGTAAGCAACTGGTCGCTGAAGGTATCGCGGCTATTCAGTGCGGTGCGTTCCATAATACCACCGGCGGCCTGACCTATTTCAACACCACTCCACTGGGCCGCGCTGTGACCGGAACGATGCTGGTTGCGGCCATGAAAGAAGATGGTGTGAACATCTGGGGTGACGGTAGCACCTATAAAGGCAACGATATCGAACGTTTCTATCGTTATGGTCTGCTGACGAACGCTGAACTGCAGATCTACAAACCGTGGCTGGATACTGACTTCATCGACGAGCTGGGTGGCCGTCATGAGATGTCCGAATTCATGATCGCATGTGGTTTTGACTACAAGATGTCAGTCGAGAAAGCCTATTCCACCGACTCAAACATGCTGGGTGCGACGCACGAAGCGAAAGACCTGGAGTTCCTGAATTCCAGCGTGAAGATCGTTAACCCAATCATGGGTGTGAAGTTCTGGGACGAAAACGTCAAAATCCAGGCGGAAGAAGTGACCGTGCGTTTCGAACGTGGTCATCCGGTTGCGCTGAACGGCAAAACCTTCTCTGACGATGTTGAGCTGATGCTGGAAGCAAACCGTATCGGTGGTCGTCACGGTCTGGGCATGAGCGATCAGATTGAAAACCGTATCATTGAAGCGAAAAGCCGTGGCATCTATGAAGCTCCGGGGATGGCGCTGCTGCATATCGCATACGAGCGTCTGCTGACCGGTATTCACAACGAAGATACCATTGAGCAGTATCACTCTCATGGCCGTCAACTGGGTAAACTGCTGTATCAGGGCCGCTGGTTCGATCCGCAGGCACTGATGCTGCGTGATTCCCTGCAACGTTGGGTTGCAAGTGCAATCACTGGTGAAGTTACGCTGGAACTGCGTCGCGGTAACGACTACTCCATCCTGAACACCGTGTCTGACAACCTGACTTACAAAGCAGAACGTCTGACCATGGAGAAAGGGGAATCTGTGTTCTCTCCGGACGATCGTATTGGCCAGTTAACCATGCGTAACCTGGACATCACCGATACCCGTGCGAAGCTGTTTAACTATGTTGAGAATGGCCTGCTCTCTGCCAGTTCCGGTAATGGTCTGCCACAGGTTGAAAACCTGGAGCACAGCGATAAGAAGTAATCGCTGACAAGAAATGCAAAAGGCGTCCGATGGACGCCTTTTTTATGCCTGTTAATCCACAGACGAAAAAAAAGACGTCTTTCGACGTCTTTCTTCTGGAATATTGGTACCGAGGATGGGACTCGAACCCACAAGCCCGTTAGGGCACTACCACCTCAAGGTAGCGTGTCTACCAATTCCACCACCTCGGTACAGAATACTTAGTGCGGGATATCGCTGGTCGGCTTAGCCGGAGCAGCTGGTTGAGTTTGCTCAGTTTTTGCTGGCGCGCTCAGATTTTCCCACTCGCTTCCTTTGCTGGTCTTGTTGCTGTTGATATTGCCAAGCACCAGACTGATGATGAAGAACAGCGTAGCCAGAATCGCCGTTGTGCGGGTCATGAAGTTCGCAGAACCACTTGAACCGAACAGCGTACCGGAAGCGCCTGCTCCGAAGGAGGCTCCCATATCAGCGCCTTTACCTTGCTGCAGCATAATCAGCGCTACGAGAGCGATGGCTACAATAAGGAAAACAACTAAAAGAGCTTCGTACATAATCAACCTGTTCCTTGCGGATTTGCCGCATACCAATGCTTCGACCAATTAGCAGGATTTTTGTTTCCCACTGAAGCGGGTGTGAATACTAACCAAAGCGAATGACCTTCGCAAGGGCATTTTTGACGCATTGTATCAACTGCGGAAAAAAACAGCAAAAAGCCATTAATTGCTCAAAACAAAGGCGACAAAAGCCGCCTTTTTAAACATTTAGCGTGCAAGATTATGCAGCTTTTACGGCATCCGCGATACGGTGCGCAAATTCATTAACCTGCGCTTCGTCTTCACCTTCCACCATGACGCGAATCAGTGGTTCAGTACCAGACTTACGCAACAGTACGCGTCCACGGTTGCCCAGGGCAGCTTCAACATCAGCCATCACCGCTTTCACGTTATCATTTTCCAACGGATCGCCTTTACCGGCGGTAAACCGCACGTTCACCAGGATCTGTGGGAACATTTTCATACCGCTGCAGAGATCGTGCAGACTCATATGGTTGCGCGCCATGGCAGCAACCACCTGCAGTGCGGCGACAATACCGTCACCGGTGGTGGTTTTGTCGAGCAGAATCACGTGACCGGAGTTCTCTGCGCCAATTCGCCAGCCCTTCTCCTGCAGTTTTTCCAGCACATAGCGGTCGCCAACTTTCGCACGAACAAACGGAATACCAAGCTGTTTAAGTGCCAGTTCCAGGCCCATGTTACTCATTAAGGTACCGACTGCGCCGCCGCGCAACTGACCCTGACGCAAACCTTCACGCGCGATGATATACAGGATCTGGTCACCATCGACCTTATTGCCTTCGTGGTCGACCATGATCACACGGTCACCGTCGCCGTCCAGCGCAATACCCAGATCGGCTTTTTCCGCCAGCACACGCGCCTGCAGGGCACGAACGTCTGTCGCTCCGACCTGCTCGTTAATGTTCAGACCATCCGGCTCACACCCAATGGTAATCACTTTTGCGCCCAATTCACGGAAGACATTCGGGGCAATGTGGTAGGTCGCACCGTTTGCACAGTCCACCACAATTTTGAGATGTGCCAGACTCAGCTCGTTCGGGAATGTCCCTTTGCAGAATTCGATATAACGACCCGCCGCATCGACGATACGGTTGGCTTTACCCAGTTCTGCGGAATCGACACAGGTGATCTCTTTTTCCATTTCGGCTTCGATGGCCTCTTCCACTTCATCCGGCAACTTGGTGCCATCAATGGAGAAGAACTTGATACCGTTGTCATAGAACGGGTTGTGTGACGCCGAAATAACAATCCCCGCTTCTGCACGGAAAGTACGCGTCAGGTACGCGACTGCAGGTGTTGGCATTGGGCCCGTAAAGGAGGCGGATAGCCCGGCAGCCGCAAGACCAGCTTCCAGCGCGGATTCCAGCATATAACCCGAAATACGGGTGTCTTTACCGATAATGATCTTACGGGAACCATGACGTGCCAGTACCTTGCCAGCAGCCCAGCCAAGCTTCAGGACAAAATCAGGAGTGATTGGAGCATCGCCTACACGCCCACGGATACCATCGGTACCAAAATATTTACGATTACTCATAGCGTTTGTTTTCCTTCGCTGCCAGTGTGGCTTCCACCACACGCATGGCTTCTACTGTTTCTTTGACGTCATGGACACGGATAATGTGCGCACCTTGCATCGCCGCAATCACCGCGCAGGCCAGACTACCACTCAGGCGTTCCCCTGGCCCCACATTCAGTAACTGACCAATCATCGACTTTCTCGACATCCCCACCAGCAGCGGCAGGTTAAAGTGATGAAATTCCGATAAGCGCGCAAGCAATGCATAATTGTGGGAGAGATTTTTACCGAAACCGAACCCCGGGTCGAGCAGCAATTTCTCTTTTGCGATACCTGCACGTACGCAGCGAGCAATATGCTCAATAAAGAAGCGATTCACATCGGCATACACATCATCATACTTTGGCGCTTCCTGCATGGTTTTCGGTTGCCCTTGCATATGCATCAGACAAACCGGCAAGCCGGTTTCCGCAGCGGCTTCAAGTGCGCCAGGTTCGGTAAGCGAACGGATATCATTGATAATGTGAGCACCTACTCTCGCCACTTCACGAATCACTTCTGGCTTGGATGTATCAACAGAGATCCAGACCTCAAATCGCTGTGCTATCGCTTCCACCACCGGTACTACGCGCGCCAGCTCTTCTTCCACAGAAACGTCCGCCGCACCAGGACGCGTCGATTCGCCGCCAACGTCAATGATCGTTGCACCTGCATTGATCATTAAATTTGCGTGCTTAACCGCCTCGATGAGCGTGTTATGCGTACCACCGTCGGAGAAGGAATCAGGGGTAACATTCAGGATCCCCATCACATGGGGATGTGAGAGGTCGAGATGCGAGTCCTGAGCGAATAGTTTCATGGCAAAATCCCTGGTATTTTCAAGGTTAAACAGAAAAGAAAAACCCCGGAGCAAGCTCCAGGGTTTGAGGTACAGACAAACGCTTCAACAGCAGTGACTTACTTATCGCCCAACTGTTCTGACATGGTGTTGCCCGGGTTTGGCGTACGCGGTTCATCAACCGGACGCGGCGCACGCGGGGTGCCATTGTTGTCAGAATTGTTGGAAGCACCTGGGTCTTCCCAGCCTGCTGGCGGACGCACTTCGCGGCGGGCCATCAGGTCGTCAATCTGCGGAGCATCAATGGTCTCATATTTCATGAGCGCATCTTTCATCGAATGCAGAATGTCCATATTGTCGTTCAGGATCTGACGTGCGCGACCGTAGTTACGTTCAATCAGCGCTTTCACTTCCTGGTCAATGATACGTGCAGTCTCATCGGACATATGTTTCGCTTTTGCCACAGAACGACCCAAGAATACTTCACCCTCTTCCTCTGCATACAGCAGTGGACCGAGTTTGTCAGAGAAGCCCCACTGAGTCACCATGTTACGCGCCAGGTTTGTCGCGACTTTAATGTCGTTAGACGCACCGGTAGAAACATGTTCCGCACCGTAGATAATCTCTTCCGCCAGACGACCGCCGTACAGGGTAGAAATCTGACTTTCCAGTTTCTGACGGCTGGCGCTGATCGCGTCGCCTTCAGGCAGGAAGAAGGTCACACCCAGCGCTCGACCGCGTGGAATAATCGTTACTTTATGCACCGGATCGTGTTCCGGTACCAGGCGGCCGATAATCGCGTGACCCGCTTCGTGGTACGCCGTGGACTCTTTCTGCGCTTCGGTCATCACCATGGAGCGACGTTCCGCACCCATCATGATTTTGTCTTTCGCTTTCTCGAACTCCACCATCGACACAACACGCTTGTTACCGCGAGCGGCAAACAGTGCTGCTTCGTTGACCAGGTTAGCCAGGTCCGCCCCGGAGAAACCAGGGGTACCGCGCGCAATGATTGCTGCGTCAACATCTGGCGCCAGCGGTACGCGACGCATATGGACTTTCAGAATCTGTTCACGACCGCGAACATCTGGCAGACCCACCACAACCTGACGGTCGAAACGGCCTGGACGCAGCAGCGCAGGGTCAAGTACGTCAGGACGGTTAGTCGCCGCGATAACGATGATACCTTCGTTACCTTCGAAACCGTCCATCTCAACCAGCATCTGGTTCAGCGTTTGTTCACGTTCATCGTGACCGCCACCCAGACCCGCGCCACGCTGGCGGCCAACGGCGTCGATTTCATCGATGAAGATAATGCACGGTGCCGCCTTCTTAGCCTGCTCGAACATGTCACGCACACGAGATGCACCGACACCCACGAACATTTCTACGAAGTCAGAACCCGAAATGGTAAAGAACGGCACCTTCGCTTCACCCGCGATAGCTTTCGCCAGCAGGGTTTTACCGGTACCCGGAGGGCCGACCATCAGGACGCCTTTCGGGATCTTACCGCCCAGTTTCTGGAAACGGCTCGGCTCGCGCAGGTATTCAACCAGTTCACCGACCTCTTCTTTCGCTTCGTCGCAACCGGCAACATCAGCGAACGTGGTCTTGATCTGGTCTTCCGTCAGCATACGCGCCTTGCTCTTACCGAACGACATGGCACCTTTGCCACCGCCGCCCTGCATCTGACGCATAAAGAAGATCCAAACGCCGATAAGAAGCAGCATCGGGAACCAGGAAATGAAGATAGAAGCCAGCAGGCTTGGTTCTTCTGGCGGCTCACCTACCACCTTGACGTTTTTAGTCAGAAGGTTATCAAGCAGCTTAGGATCGTTCACCGGGATGTAAGTCGTGTAACGGTTACTATCTTTCTTGGTAACGTTGATCTCACGTCCGTTGATACGCGCTTCGCGAACCTGGTCCTGATTGACCTCCTGCAGGAAGGTAGAATAATCCACCTTGCGGCCATTCGACTCGCTGGGCCCAAAGCTCTGGAATACTGACATCAGCACAACGGCAATGACCAGCCAGAGAATTAGGTTTTTCGCCATGTCACTCAAGGGATTAACCTCACATTACAACTGTGTTAAAAACAGCGTCAGGATACTCTATATCCAGTTTCATTCAAACTTTCGCCTGAAATCCACCGGTTATCATTTTCGCCCGGTCGCTACAATATACACTTCACGGGAACGCGCCCGGGAAGAGTCCGGTTTACGAACTTTGACCTTCGCAAACAGGGAGCGAATTTCCTTAAGATACTCCTCGAAACCTTCGCCCTGAAACACCTTCACAACAAAACTACCACCAGGCGCTAGTACATCACGACACATTTCTAACGCTAGCTCCACCAGATACATGGCGCGGGGGATATCCACCGCCGGTGTTCCACACATATTTGGTGCCATATCCGACATGACAACCTGGACCTTACTATCACCAACACGATCAAGTAACGCTTTCAGCACTAATTCATCACGAAAATCGCCCTGAAGGAAGTCGACACCGACGATGGGATCCATTGGTAAAAGATCGCACGCGATGATTCGGCCGGTTCCGCCGATCTGCGTTACCGCATACTGGGACCATCCGCCAGGTGCCGCACCGAGGTCAACAACCGTCATCCCCGGCTTAAAAAGTTTGTCACTTTGCTGTATTTCATCAAGTTTAAACCAGGCGCGGGATCGCAACCCCTTTTTCTGCGCCTGTTGAACATATTTATCGCTAAAGTGTTCCTGAAGCCAGCGGCTGGAGCTGGCAGAACGCTTTTTACCTGTCATTTAACATTTCCGTCCTGGTTCATCGTTGCTTGCCTGTGACGTAAATTTCTACGCAGCTATTTGGCGATATAAGGGAGATGGCGGTAGAATGAACCGTTTTCAATCCCAACGTAAGCAAAAATATACGATGAATCTGAGTACTAAACAAAAACAGCACCTTAAAGGTCTGGCACATCCGCTCAAGCCTGTAGTCATGCTTGGCAACAATGGTTTGACCGAAGGGGTGCTTGCCGAGATTGAACAAGCGCTGGAACACCACGAGCTGATCAAGGTGAAAATCGCCTCTGAAGACAGAGACACTAAAAACCTGATCGTGGAAGCCATCGTGCGCGAAACCGGCGCCTGTAATGTACAGGTCATCGGTAAAACGCTGGTGCTCTACCGCCCATCTAAAGAGCGTAAAATCTCGCTGCCACGCTAAGGATATCCTGAATCGAACACATTTACTGTGTAAAACGAGGGATTTCTGTCAGCAGGTGAGCAAAATGCCACGCTCCTTGAGTTGATAAAAGGCCGCTACGCGGCCTTTTTCTTTTCTTTACAATGTATCAACATCTTAGCAGAGAGGCGAATTACAGGTACTCGACCTTGATAATTTCGTACTCCACTTCACCACCTGGGGTGCGGATAGTCACAACATCATCCTGCTCTTTGCCAATCAGGCCGCGAGCAATTGGCGAGTTCACCGAAATCAGGTTCTGTTTAAAATCGGCTTCATCATCGCCCACGATGCGGTAAGTCTGCTCTTCGTCGCTGTCCAGGTTCAGCACAGTAACGCTTGAGCCGAAGATCACGCGGCCATTATTTGGCATTTTTGTGATGTCGATAACCTGCGCATTAGACAGCTTGGCTTCGATATCTTTAATACGCCCTTCGCAAAAGCCCTGCTGCTCACGCGCCGCATGATATTCAGCATTCTCCTTCAGGTCGCCATGCTCACGCGCTTCCGCGATAGCGGCGATAATTTCAGGGCGGCGAACGGATTTCAGGAAATCCAGCTCTTCGCGCAGTTTTTCGGCACCACGTAAGGTCATCGGAATAGCTTGCATTTGTTATACCTCTTAAACATTCCTGTTGGGAGCAGTGTTCCCTGCCCCAGCCGCATTAGCAGGCCAGAAGCAAAAAGAAAACCGACCCGGGGTCAGGCCCCAGGTCAGCAGCAATTTTCAATTTGATACGCATTTTACCCCGAAGTTCACTATGGGTCATCGTTTACTTTGCAGTGCTATGCACCGTAGTATGACGGTTTGTTTTCGGGTTGTTAGCGCGAGATTATGCGATTTTCCAGTTTTATCATCGGATTGACTACCAGTATAACGTTCAGCGTTCAGGCTGCGAATGTTGATGAGTATATTAATCAACTGCCCGCAGGTGCCAACCTTGCATTGATGGTGCAGAAGGTCGGAGCGCCGACGCCAGAAATTGACTACCACAGTCAACAAATGGCGCTGCCCGCCAGTACCCAGAAGGTGATCACTGCGCTCGCCGCCCTGCTTCAGCTCGGGCCTGATTTTCGTTTTACCACCACCCTTGAGACCAAAGGCAACGTCGTGGGCGGTGAACTGAAAGGCGATCTTATCGCCCGTTTCGGGGGTGACCCGACATTTAAACGCCAGGATATCCGCAATATGGTTGCGGTGCTGAAAAAATCGGGTGTGCAGAAGATTGATGGCAATGTGCTGATCGACACCTCCATTTTTGCCAGCCACGATAAGGCTCCAGGTTGGCCGTGGAACGACATGACGCAGTGCTTTAGCGCCCCGCCCGCCGCCGCGATTGTTGACCGTAACTGTTTCTCTGTTTCGCTTTACAGCGCACCAAAGCCAGATGATTTAGCGTTTATCCGCGTGGCGTCCTACTACCCGGTCACCATGTTTAGTCAGGTACGCACGCTGGCCAAGGGCTCACCGGATGCGCAGTATTGCGAACTGGACGTGGTACCAGGCGATCTTAACCGCTTCACGCTGACGGGCTGCCTCACGCAGCGCGCCGATCCGCTGCCGCTGGCCTTTGCGATACAGGATGGGGCAAGCTATGCGGGTGCCATTCTGAAAGATGAGCTGAAACAAGCGGGAATAACATACTCCGGCACGCTGCTTCGTCAGACGCAGGTCAATCAACCCGGCACGGTCATCGCCAGCAAACAGTCGCCACCGCTGCACGATTTGCTGCGAATTATGCTGAAAAAGTCTGACAACATGATTGCCGACACCGTGTTCCGCATGATTGGTCACGCGCGCTTTGGCGTGCCAGGTACCTGGCGCGCGGGTTCAGATGCTGTTCGTCAGATCCTGCGACAACAGGCAGGGATCGACCTGGGTAATACCATCGCCGTCGATGGCTCCGGGTTATCACGCCATAATTTGATCTCCCCGGCCAGCATGATGCAAGTGCTTCAGTACATTGCACAACATGACACTGAGCTAAACTTTATTTCTATGCTGCCACTTGCCGGGCAGGACGGCACGCTACAGTACCGCGCCGGGCTTCACGCAGCCGGTGTGGATGGTAAAGTATCCGCTAAGACAGGTTCATTGCAGGGGGTTTACAACCTTGCAGGCTTCATCACCACCGCCAGCGGACAACGCATGGCATTCGTGCAGTATCTTTCCGGCTATGCCGTCGAACCAACCGACCAGCGCAATCGTCGTATTCCGCTTGTTCGATTCGAAAGCAGGCTTTATAAGGACATCTACCAGAATAACTAGCGATGAAACTACTTATAGTTGAAGACGATCTGTTATTACAGGAAGGGCTGGCGCTGGGGCTGGCCAATGAAGGGTATGCCCTCGACTGTGCTGGCACAGCGGCAGAGGCGGATGCTCTGATCCAGAGCGGCGAATACAGTCTGGTGATCCTCGATTTGGGCTTACCTGATAAAGACGGTGCCACGCTGCTCAGTCAGTGGCGACGCCGCGGGATCGCTAATCCAGTGTTGATCCTGACAGCACGCGATGCCATTGAAGATCGTATCACTGGCCTCGATGCTGGCGCAGATGATTACCTGGTGAAGCCTTTTGCACTAGCAGAGCTTCAGGCTCGCGTCCGGGCGTTAATACGCCGTTATCAGGGTCATAGCGATAACTTACTGACTGATGGCGATATTACGCTGAATCTGCAAACCCAGCAGGTACTGCGTCAGTCCCAGCCGATTGAGGTGACACCAAAAGAGTTTGCTTTGCTGACGCGCCTGATTATGCGCAGCGGGCAAACGGTACACAGAGAAACCCTGCAACAGGATATCTACTCCTGGCAGGATGATCCTGGGTCCAATACCCTTGAAGTCCACATTCACAACCTGCGTCGTAAGCTTGGCAAAGACCGGATCAAAACCGTCCGTGGCGTTGGCTACCGCCTGGAGAGTCAGAAATGAACAGCATGCGTCGGCGATTGATGGTGCTGCTGGCGGTCATTCTGTTATTTTTCCAACTGATAAGCGTGATCTGGCTGTGGCATGAAAGCCGTGAACAGATTGGTTTTCTGGTCAGTGAGACGTTGTCGGCAAAAGCGCGGAATAATCACGTTGAAAAAGAGATCCGTGAAGCGATTGCCTCTCTGCTGGTCCCTTCTCTGGTGATGGTTGGCTTTACGCTGCTTTTCTCTTTCTGGGCAGTGACCTGGATAACCCAACCCCTGAATAAACTGCGTGCCAGCCTGGCTAACCGTTCGGCAGATAACTTAACGCCGCTTCCAATGTATTCCGACATGGAAGAAATTGGTGCCGTCACCACCTCGCTGAATCAGTTGCTCGCCCGGCTGGATAATACCATCCAACAGGAGCGTCTTTTCACCGCAGACGCCGCACACGAACTGCGGACGCCCCTTGCAGGTATCAGACTCCATCTGGAACTGATGGCACAGTCTGGTTCTCCTCAGGCCGCGACGTTAATTAGCCGTATTGATCAACTCATGCACACCGTTGAGCAACTGCTGATGCTGGCCCGAGCCGGGCAAGCAATGGCCAGCGGCCATTACGAAACGGTGAACTGGACAGACAATATCATCACCCCACTCAGCCTTGAGCATGAAGCCAAAGAACATACCGTGATATGGCCTGCTAAAAGTGCGCTCACGGTTCAGGGAGACGCCGTGCTTCTGCGTCTGATGCTGCGTAACCTGCTGGAGAATGCCGGTCGTTACAGCCCGTCAGGAACAACCATTAAAGTGTCATTAAACGAGGTCGAGGGGGGTACCCAGGTCAGCGTTATCGACCAGGGACCGGGTATTGCTGAAGCGCACCGACAATCAATCACTGAACCGTTCCGCCGTCTTGATCAGCGTTTCGGTGGTAGCGGTCTGGGGCTGAGTATTGTTCAGCGCATCGTGCAACTCCACCGCGGCAAGCTGACGCTTGATAACGGTGCTGAGGGCGGTTTAATCGCCAGCTGTTGGTTGCCCTCAACGCTGGAATAAAAAAAGCCCCTCGAACGAGGGGCTTTGAACTGATATTAGTGCTTGTAGATGAACTCGACGCCTTCTTCGTCGTCTTCATCCCAGTCATCATCCCAGTCTTCTTCCTCTTCCGCTTCCAGCTCTTCGAGCTGTTGACGGTGGTAGTCATCCCACATGAATTCGACTTTTTCAGGCTGTTTCGCTTCTTCGGCCTGAACAATTGGGTTCTCGATGATAAAGGTCATCACATCCCAGCAGAGGTCTTTCACGCCAACCTGGCTTGCTGCAGAGATCAGGTAGTATTTCTCTTCCCAACCCATCGCTTCAGCAATCGCTTTAGCTTTCGCTTCCGCTTCGGCTTTGTCCATCAGGTCAATTTTGTTGAAGACCAACCAGCGTGGTTTATTCGCCAGTTTTTCGCTGTATTTTTCCAGCTCGCCGATGATGATTCGGGCGTTTTCAACCGGATCGGAACCGTCGATAGGATCGATATCAATGAGGTGCAGCAATACGCGGCAGCGCTCAAGGTGTTTCAGGAAGCGGATACCCAGACCGGCACCTTCAGCAGCACCTTCAATCAGGCCCGGAATATCGGCAACCACAAAGCTCTTCTCGTTATCCATGCGGACAACGCCCAGGCTTGGTACCAGTGTGGTAAACGGATAGTCCGCCACTTTAGGTTTCGCGGCAGACACGGCGCGAATAAACGTCGATTTACCGGCATTTGGCATACCCAGCATGCCCACGTCTGCCAGAAGCATCAGCTCCAGTTGCAGATCGCGCTTATCGCCAGGCGTCCCCATCGTTTTCTGACGTGGAGTACGGTTAACGGATGATTTGAAACGGCTGTTACCCAGACCGTGCCAGCCACCTTTTGCGACCATCAAACGCTGACCGTGTTTGGTCATGTCACCCATGGTCTCACCGGTACCCTGGTCGATAACACGCGTACCGACAGGAACCTTAATAGTGACATCTTTACCGCGTTTACCGGTACAGTCACGGCTCTGACCATTCTGGCCACGTTCAGCGCGGAATGATTTTTCGAAACGGTAGTCGATCAGCGTGTTGAGGTTCTCATCCGCCTCCAGCCAAACGTCACCACCATCCCCGCCGTCACCGCCATCAGGGCCACCACGTGGGATATATTTTTCACGGCGGAAGCTCACGCAACCGTTGCCGCCATCACCAGCCACGACCAGGATCGTCGCTTCATCAACAAACTTCATTTTACTCTCCGTAACTCATTCGCCTGAGCGGGGGACTACTACAACCGCTTCATTTTTGCGCCAACGTCCCCAAAGACGATGACCAATGGCGGAATACATCGCGCCCGCAACCACGACAAACGCACCGAGATAACCCAACAAGTTGAGCATCGGTCTGACGAAGACATCGGGCCAGGCCATTGATAACAAATCTGAAAATAACAGCGTAAACAGCGGAGTTAGCGTGATTAACGCGCTCACCTGTGCTGCCTGCCAGCGCGCCATCGCTTCGGCCAGCGCGCCATAACCGACCAGCGTATTCAGTCCACAAAAAATGAGACACGCCAGTTGCCAGTCGCTAAGCTGGGCAATCACACCCGGCTTTGCTAATGGCAGCAATGCTATTGTACACAAAGTGTACAGCAAAAAGAGGATCTGCTGTGAGGCAAGACGTCGCAATAACACCTTTTGCGCGACGCCATAACTCACCCAGACCGCTGCTGCTCCTACGCCGAAGATCACACCCCAGGTGTAATCCGTCAGCCGGGTAAAAATCTCTATCAGACTGGTGTTGAAGAACATCACCAGACCGCATAGCAGCATGCTCGCCCCGACAATCTGCGTACCGCGCATCTTCTCCTTGAGGATAAAGACGCTGGCGACCATCATGCCCACCGGTGAAAGCTGACCAATCACCTGCGACGCCGTGGGACTGAGATATTGCAGGGAAGAGCTGAACAGGATGAAGTTACCGAACAGACCGCCCGTCGCGATAGCCAGCAACACCAGCCAGCGCGGTTTACGGAAGAGCCGCAAGGGAGGAAGCTTACCTTTGACAGCCAGGATGGCCCCGAGGCCGATGCTTGCCATCAGAAAGCGATAAAAGACCACCGTAGGCGGCTCCATCACCTCCAGTACCTGCTTCATTGCAATTGGCAGGGCACCCCAGCACATTGCGGTGGTGAGCGCCAAAAGAATACCGATGCCGGCCTGCTGCTTCATGCCCGTTTTCCCTACAGAAAAAATTACCGGGTTTCCAATGTAAAAAGCCCCGCAACTGGGTGCGGGGCTTTAATCCGTTACCGGACCGAGAAAACCTTACTCAGCAACGATGCTGATGTATTTACGGTTGTTCGGGCCTTTAACTTCAAATTTCACTTTACCGTCTGCTTTAGCAAACAGAGTGTGGTCACGACCGCAACCTACGTTGTTGCCAGCGTGGAATTTGGTACCACGTTGACGAACGATGATGCTACCCGCCAGAACGGATTCGCCACCGAAACGCTTAACGCCCAGGCGTTTAGCTTCTGAATCGCGACCGTTACGTGTGGAGCCGCCAGCCTTTTTATGTGCCATTTAAATCTCTCCTCAGGTCTTAGGCGCTGATGCCAGTAATTTTCACATCAGTGAACCACTGACGGTGGCCCTGCTGCTTACGGTAGTGCTTACGACGACGAAACTTAACGATTTTAACTTTCTCGCCACGACCGTGTGCAACAACTTCAGCTTTGATAACGCCGCCATCAACGAAAGGAACGCCGATTTTGACTTCTTCACCGTTTGCGATCATCAGCACTTCAGCGAATTCAACAGATTCGCCAGTTGCGATGTCCAGCTTTTCCAGGCGAACGGTCTGACCTTCGCTTACTCGGTGTTGTTTACCACCACTTTGGAAAACCGCGTACATATAAACTCCGCTTCCGCGCACGTCCTCGTATGAATCAGAGTGCGCTATAAATATTCACAATAGGGCGCGAATATTACGCAAAACGCGAGCCTTTGACAAGTGCTACCGTCAATACATGAAGAAAAAAAACACAACACGTACGGTAACGTTTATCTGAGCCGTTTTTTCAGTACAATCAGCACTACTATTGATAAACCGAAACCCTTCGTTACCCCATTGAAGATGGGATCAACAGGATAAAAAGCCCGGCTTTTGCGATGAATTTAGAAAAAATCAACGAGTTAACCGCGCAAGATATGGCGGGTGTGAATGCAGCAATCCTGGAGCAACTCAACTCTGATGTTCAACTGATCAATCAGTTGGGCTATTACATCGTCAGCGGCGGCGGTAAACGCATTCGCCCGATGATTGCTATTCTGGCTGCCAGAGCCGTTGGCTATCAGGGAAATGCCCACGTGACTATCGCAGCACTTATCGAATTTATTCACACGGCGACGCTTCTGCATGACGACGTTGTGGATGAATCGGATATGCGTCGTGGTAAAGCCACGGCAAACGCTGCTTTCGGGAACGCAGCCAGCGTTCTGGTGGGGGATTTTATCTATACCCGCGCCTTCCAGATGATGACCAGCCTGGGCTCTCTGAAAGTACTGGAAGTGATGTCTGAGGCCGTTAACGTGATCGCTGAAGGCGAAGTGCTGCAGCTGATGAACGTCAACGACCCTGACATCACCGAAGAAAACTACATGCGCGTGATTTACAGCAAAACCGCGCGCCTGTTTGAAGCAGCTGCCCAGTGCTCCGGTATTCTGGCGGACTGTACCGAAGCACAGGAAAAAGGCCTGCAGGATTACGGTCGTTATCTGGGGACCGCATTCCAGTTAATTGATGATTTGCTGGACTACAGTGCTGACGGCGAAACGCTCGGCAAAAACGTGGGTGATGACCTGAACGAAGGCAAACCAACCCTGCCACTGCTGCATGCTATGCGCAACGGTTCAGCCGAACAGGCGAAAATGATCCGTGAAGCGATTGAGCAGGGAAATGGCCGTCATCTGCTGGAACCTGTGTTGGAAACGATGGCAATCTGCGGATCGCTGGAGTGGACGCGTCAGCGTGCGGAAGAAGAAGCCGACAAAGCCATCGAAGCTCTTCAGGTCATTCCCGACAGCCCTTGGCGCGATGCACTGATTGCGCTTGCCCACATCGCCGTTCAGCGAGATCGTTAATCCTTCCAGCATCTCCCTGCGGCCATCGCGGGGAGATTCCAGCACACACCTGTAAATTCCGTGTTCATGTAAATTCATCGGTTTAAAGGCCGCATGAATAAAGCCATGCCTTATTCTGAATATCCCTTCCAGTAACGCGAACTTTTTAGAACAAGAGTTTGAAATGGGTATAGTAAGCCTGTCGTTTCAGAAGAAACGGCGTGAGTAAATCCGAACTTAAGGACAGCGTTATGGATACGAAATTTATCGACTGGCACACGGCTGATATCATTGCGGCACTGCGCAAAAAAGGCACTTCACTGGCAGCTGAATCTCGCCGCAATGGTCTGAGTTCTTCTACCCTGGCAAACGCCCTGACTCGTCCCTGGCCAAAGGGAGAATTAATTATCGCAACGGCGCTAGATACGCATCCGTGGGTGATCTGGCCCTCGCGTTACCACGATCCCATTACCCATGAATTTATCGACAGATCGCGCATGATTCGCCAGAAAAAAGCAAAGAAAAAACCGCAGGAATAATGCGATTTTTGACAGGAACAGCAACCCCCCGGTCATTGCTGGCAGGGGGCTGCCGGAACGATTACTCGCCCTTCACACGTTCGATATTGGCACCCAGCGCGCGCAGTTTATCTTCGATACGCTCATAGCCACGATCGATGTGGTAAATACGATCCACAACCGTCGTACCTTCCGCGATACACCCCGCCAGCACCAGGCTTGCGGACGCACGCAAATCGGTTGCCATCACCTGAGCACCGGACAGCTTCTCAACACCATGGCAAATCACGGTATTACTTTCGATCTCAGCACGTGCACCCATACGGATCAGCTCCGGTACGTGCATAAAGCGGTTCTCGAAAATGGTTTCAGTGATGAAGCCAGTACCTTCAGCCACCAGGTTTAGCAACGTGAACTGAGCCTGCATGTCCGTCGGGAACGCCGGATGTGGAGCAGTACGCACATTCACCGCTTTTGGACGCTGGCCGTGCATGTCGAGGCTGATCCAGTCTTCACCGATCTCAATATCAGCACCCGCATCGCGCAGCTTCGCCAGCACCGCATCCAGCGTATCCGGCTGAGCGTTACGACAAACAATCTTACCGCCAGAGATCGCCGCAGCGACCAGGAAGGTACCGGTTTCGATACGGTCCGGCAGAACGCGATAGACACCGCCACCCAGACGCTCAACGCCTTCGATGGTGATACGGTCGGTACCCTGACCGGAGATCTTCGCACCCAGCGCGACGAGGAAGTTTGCGGTATCCACAATTTCCGGTTCGCGCGCGGCATTTTCAATAATGGTGGTCCCTTCTGCCAGCGTTGCCGCAGACATAATGGTGACCGTTGCGCCTACGCTCACTTTGTCCATGACAATGTGCGCACCTTTCAGGCGACCATTAACGGACGCTTTAACGTAACCTTCTTCCAGTTTGATCTCTGCGCCCAGTTTCTCCAGACCAAAGATATGCAGGTCAACCGGACGCGCACCGATGGCGCAGCCGCCGGGCAGAGAGACCTGCCCCTGACCAAAACGCGCCACCAGCGGGCCAAGCGCCCAGATGGACGCACGCATGGTTTTCACCAGATCGTACGGCGCAGAGAAGTTGTTCACATTGCTGGCATCGATCCAGACGGAACCATTACGCTCAACTTTGGTTCCCAACTGGGTGAGCAGCTTCATGGTGGTGTCGATATCTTTCAGCTTTGGTACGTTCTGAATTTCTACCGGCTCTTCCGCGAGCAGCGCAGCAAAGAGGATTGGCAGCGCGGCGTTTTTCGCGCCAGAAATTGTGACTTCGCCCTGGAGACGCGTTGGCCCCTGTACACGAAATTTATCCATTGTGTGTTCTCTTATAAATTCAACCGTGCTGCGGGCCTGTCGCCCTCAGCTCAAAAACCGTTTAGTTTGCGATCGCGTGCCCACTCTTGCGGGGTGAACGCTTTAATCGACAGGGCGTGGATGCGGTTATCCGCAATATATTCCATCAGCGGCGCGTACACAGCCTGCTGCTTCTTCACACGGCTCATACCGTCGAACATCTCACCCACAGCAATAACCTGGAAGTGACTGCCATCGCCAGTGACGTGGGCTTCCTGAAGGGAGAGTGCATTCATCAGCACTGTCTGGATTTCATGATTTTCCATGGGCTCTTAATCATCTGATAGTGAAAACAAGCCCAACATCTTAGAGCAAAGTGACGTCGTCTTAAACAAGCAAAAAGCCCCGACGATGAAACTGTCAGGGCTTTCAGAAGTAACGCACTGAAAATACTAACGAGGCAGCACGTCGTGAGGGAGATTGTAGAGCTGCGCAAGGGTAACGACATTATCACTCGCGCCGTGAAGCTTGACGCTTTGCCCCTGCTTTTTCCCCACGGCAACCAGATGGGCGAGCAGCGCAATACCTGCTGTATCCACCCGTGTGACCTCGGTTAAGTCGATGAGCGTCACACCCTGCATCGCTTCATGACGTTTGTCCCACAATGGGTTCAGCAGATCCTGATCAAGTTCACCGGACAGCTTTAATGTCTCGCCTTCACGCGACCAGCTGAGTTGCTGAGACATTACTTCTTCTCATCCAGGGTAATTTTCTGACGAGAAATAGACTGCAGCTGCGCGGTAAGGCCATCAATACCTTTGGTACGCAGCAGGTCGCTCCACTCGTTCTGTTTGGTGGTGATCATGCTTACCCCTTCGGCAATCATGTCATACGCCTGCCAGTGCCCCGTCTGGCTGTTTTTACGCCACTGGAAATCCAGACGAACCGGCGGACGGCCGTTAGGATCGTTGATCGTCACGCGGATAGGTACGATGGTCGCATCACCCAGCGGCTGCTCAGGCGCAATCTGATAGGTCTGACCATGGTACATCGCCAGCGCCTGACCATAAGCCTGTTTCAGGTATTCACGGAACGCGGCAAAGTAAGCATCACGCTGCGCGGGGGTCGCGTCTTTGTAATAACGTCCCAGCACCAGCGCACCTGCATATTTGATCTGCACATACGGCAGCAGTTCCTGATCGACAACATCACGCAGATAATCAGGATTAGCACGAATTTTAGGTTGCTCGTTTTTAAGACGGTCGAAAGTCTTCTTGGCCGCTTCGTCCATCTGTTTGTACGGGTTACTCTGATCCGCAGCGTGGGCTGCGGTGAGAGGGGCAATGACCAGCATGGCAACCATTAACAGTCGTTTAAACATGAATGACTTCTCCTGAAATTAATTCGTCGCGCCAGATGTCGGTGCGACGTTGGTGTGATCTTCAGTCTGCGCAGGGGCAGCATCGGATTTTTTCTCATCCCCTTTACTGTTGTAAAGGAACTGACCAATCATATCCTCCAGCACCATTGCGGACTTCGTATCCTGGATAACACTGCCGTCTTTAAGGATAGTCGTTCCGAGCTCTGGGTCTTCAAAACCAACGTTAAGCGCCAGATATTGTTCACCCAGCAGGCCGGAAGTCCGGATCGAAAGAGAACTGGTGTCCGGAATATGGTTATAACGCTCTTCGATATCCATCGCGACGCGTGGGAGATAGGTTTTCTCATCAAGCGTAATGTCCGACACTCGGCCGATCACCACGCCACCAATACGTACCGGTGAACGCGCCTTCAACCCGCCGATATTATCGAAGGTGGCATAAATACGATATGTCGGCTCGGTGCGGACAGATGTGATATCCGCCGCTCGCAGGCAGATAAACAGCGCCGCCAGCAGTGCCAGTAACAGGAACACGCCGACCCAAATTTCATTTTTTCTCGTTTGCATGAACTCAATTCCCAAACATCAGTGCGGTGAGCACAAAATCCAGACCCAGTACGGCCAGCGACGAATGTACGACTGTACGCGTTGTTGCACGGCTAATGCCCGCCGACGTCGGGATGGCATCGTAACCATTGAACAATGCAATCCAGGTGACCGTAATAGCAAAGACCACGCTTTTAATCAGACAGTTGACCAGATCCATTCGCAGATCAATGGCGTCCTGCATGGCAGACCAGAAGAAACCGGCATCAATGCCTTTCCAGTGGACGCCAACCAGCGAGCCGCCCCAGATACCCACGGCGACAAACAGAATAGTCAGTAACGGTAACGAAATCACCCCAGCCCAGAAACGCGGCGAGATCACGCGACGCAGCGGATCAACCGCCATCATCTCCATGCTGGAAAGCTGCTCGGTCGCACGCATCAGGCCAATTTCAGCCGTTAATGCCGACCCCGCGCGCCCGGCGAACAACAGTGCCGCCACAACCGGCCCCAGTTCACGCAGCAGTGAGAGCGCCACCAGCATCCCGAGGCTGGTTTCTGCACTGTAGGTTGTCAGAACAAGGTAGCCCTGAAGCCCAAGCACCATACCGATAAACAGCCCGGAAACAATGATGATGAGCATCGACAGCACGCCGACATTATAGAGCTGACGCACCAGCAACGGTGCGTGCTTGCGGAATTCCGGCTTGCCGACCAGCGCGTTGAATAACATCAATCCGGCGCGCCCGAACGTCCTGATGGTTTTTATGCCACGGTGTCCGAGAGCGGCCAACGCATTTAACAGCATGAGTGGCTTAACTCCCTATTCCCAGTAAATCGTCACGATAGTCGCCCGCCGGGTAGCGGAACGGCACAGGGCCATCTGCAATACCGTCAAGGAACTGCCGCACGCGCGGATCGCAATTTTCCTGCAGCGCCTGAGCGCTACCGTGTGCGACGATCTTTTTGTCCGCCACGATATAGGCGTAATCGGCAATGCTCAATACTTCCGGTACATCGTGAGAAACCACGATACAGGTAACGCCGAGCGCGCTGTTCAGCTCAGAGATGAGCTTCACCAGCACACCCATCGTGATAGGATCCTGTCCGACAAACGGTTCGTCGAACATGATTAAATCAGGTTCTAGTGCAATGGCTCGCGCCAGTGCAGCGCGTCGCGCCATCCCACCGGACAGTTCCGAAGGCATCAGTTTTGCAGCCCCTCGCAGACCGACGGCTTCAAGCTTCATCATCACCGTGCTTTTCAGCAGCTCAGGCGGCAGGCTGGTATGCTCGCGCAGCGGATAGGCCACGTTATCAAAGACGTTCATGTCGGTGAACAGAGCCCCCGACTGAAAGAGCATGCTCATGCGTTTACGGACAGTATACAGGCGCGAGCGCGACATCTCCGGGATGTTTTCGCCATCAAAGAGGATTTCACCGCTATCCGGTGGGATCTGCCCACCAATGAGGCGCAGCAGGGTCGTTTTACCGATCCCGGACGGCCCCATGATGGCAGTGATCTTGCCACGCGGTACGGTCAACGAAATATCATCAAATATCAATCGGTTGGCGCGAGAAAAACTCACACCGCGAACATCGACTAAATTCGCCATCGTTTGGCTCATTTATTGTTCCTTTCTTACCCTGCTCACATTAAGGCATGCAGCCTGAATCAGCCCCAAACTCAGCATTTTTACAGAATAATAGCCGTTGAGGTTAGCGAAAGCTGGCATTTGTTTTACTTTTCCGGCGCATAAAGTCAAAATTAGGAATTCGTTACGCCTCAGACAGTATGCAGTCCAGCCATTCCCGCGCGATGGACCGACGAGTATACCTGAAGAAAGGACTTTTGATGCTTTTAGCAACAGCACTGTTAATAATTGGTTTACTTTTGGTGGTCTACAGTGCTGACCGTTTAGTGTTTGCTGCATCTATCCTGTGTCGTCTGACTGGCGTACCGCCTGTTGTCATCGGGATGACCGTTGTCAGTGTTGGAACGTCGCTTCCTGAAATCATCGTCTCTGTTTCAGCATCGCTGCATGGTCAGGTAGACCTGGCTATTGGCACCGCGATTGGCTCGAACATCGTCAATATATTACTGATTTTAGGCCTGGCGGCACTGCTCCACCCATTTCGCGTACATTCCGATGTTCTGCGCCGTGAATTGCCGCTAATGTTAATCGTAAGCCTGCTGGCAGGGTGCGTATTTTATGATGGCGTACTGAGCTACAGCGACGGCATTTTCTTGCTGGCGCTGGCCGTCATCTGGCTGCTGTATAGTGTTAAAATCGCCCGCCAGGCTGAAAAGCTGGGTCAGGATAGCCTGACTCGGGAGCAGGTTGCCGAACTCCCGCGGGAGGGCACGCTGCCTGTAGCACTACTTTGGCTTGGCGTCGCGCTGATCATCATGCCAATGGCAACGCGCATGGTCGTCGACAACGCGACAGTACTGGCGAACTATTTTGCCATCAGTGAACTGACCATTGGCCTGACGGTCATTGCCATCGGCACCAGCCTGCCGGAGCTGGCCACGGCCATTGCGGGAGCACGTAAAGGTGAAGATGACATTGCCATTGGCAATATCATCGGTTCCAACATTTTTAATATCGCGATTGTGATGGGCCTGCCGGCCCTGATAACGCCCGGGCCTTTTAACCCCCTGGCGTTTTCACGCGATTACGGTGTGATGTTGCTGGTCAGCGTGATATTTGCCCTGCTCTGCTGGCGGCGGCAACGCCAGATCGGCAAAGGCGCAGGCGCGCTGTTGACGGGTGGATTTATCGTATGGATGGCGATGCTGTACTGGCTCTCGCCTCTTCTCTCTGGGTAAACGGAAACGCATTATGTCGCAAATAGAATTGCAGCCGGGTTTTGACTTTCAGAAAGCAGGCAAAGACGTTCTGGAGATTGAACGTGAAGGTCTGGCGCAGTTAGATCAGTACATTAATCAGGATTTTAGTCTGGCATGTGAGAAGATATTCTACTGTGCCGGTAAAGTCGTGGTAATGGGGATGGGCAAGTCCGGTCATATTGGCCGCAAAATGGCCGCGACGTTTGCCAGCACCGGAACCTCTTCTTTCTTTGTACACCCAGGGGAAGCCGCACATGGCGACCTGGGGATGGTCACGCCGCAAGATATCGTCATCGCACTGTCAAATTCCGGTGAATCCAATGAGATCCTGGCGCTGATCCCGGTACTGAAGCGACTGCATGTCCCCCTCATTTGCATGACCAGTCGCCCGGAAAGTAGCATGGCGCGGGCGGCCGATATTCACCTGTGCGTTAAGGTTCCCAAAGAAGCCTGCCCGCTGGGCCTGGCTCCGACCTCCAGCACCACCGCTGCACTGGTCATGGGTGATGCGCTTGCCGTAGCGCTGCTGGAAGCCCGCGGTTTTACCCCTGAAGATTTCGCACTTTCTCATCCCGGCGGTGCGCTTGGGCGCAAGCTGCTTCTGCGGGTCAACGATATTATGCACACCGGGGATGAAATCCCTCACGTCAGTAAAGCGGCCTCCCTGCGCGATGCGCTGCTGGAAATCACCCGCAAGAATCTGGGTATGACAGTCGTGTGCGATGATCTGATGAAAATTCAGGGGATCTTCACCGATGGGGACCTGCGTCGCGTGTTTGATATGGGTGTAGATGTCCGCACGCTTGGCATTGCCGATGTGATGACACCTGGCGGCATCCGCGTTCGCCCGGGTACGCTGGCAGTGGATGTGCTGAACCTGATGCAGTCCCGTCATATCACCTCCGTTATGGTTGCCGATGGCGACCAGTTGCTGGGTGTGGTACATATGCATGATCTGCTACGCGCAGGCGTAGTGTAATGAAGGATAAGACAATGAGTAATGCGGGTGCATCCCTTGCAACCTGTTATGGTCCAGTCAGTACCCATATGATGGCGAAGGCAGAAAAGATTCGCCTGCTCATCCTGGATGTGGATGGGGTCCTCTCCGATGGCCTGATTTACATGGGCAATAATGGTGAAGAGCTGAAAGCGTTTAACGTTCGCGACGGTTACGGTATCCGCTGTGCCCTCACCTCGGGTATCGAGGTAGCGATAATCACCGGGCGAAAAGCTAAACTGGTAGAAGATCGCTGTGAAACGCTGGGCATTACCCATCTGTATCAGGGACAATCCGATAAGATGGCGGCGTTCAATGATTTAGTGGGTAAACTGGCAATTGCACCGGAAAACGTGGCTTATGTCGGGGATGACCTGATTGACTGGCCCGTGATGGCTGAAGTTGGGCTGAGCATCGCCGTTGCCGATGCGCATCCGCTGTTGCTCCCACGCGCTGACTACGTTACCCACATCAATGGCGGCCGCGGTGCCGTACGTGAAGTCTGCGATCTGCTTCTGCTGGCGCAAGGCAAGCTTGATGAGGCCAAAGGGCAATCAATATGAGTAAAACCAGACGTTGGGTTATCATTCTGCTTTCGCTTGTCGCACTGGTATTGATTGGCGTGAATATTGCCGATCGCGACGATACGCAAACGGAAGTGATCAACAATAACGATCCAACCTATAAAAGCGATCACAGCGACACCGTGGTCTACAGCCCGGAAGGGGCACTGAACTATCGCCTGATTGCCCAGCATGTTGAATACTTTTCAGATGACGGTATTTCGTGGTTTACCCAACCTGTCATGACGACGTTTGATAAGGACAAAGTCCCGACGTGGTCAATCAAGTCAGACCGGGCAAAACTGACAAATGACCGTATGCTTTATCTATATGGTCACGTTGAAGTCAACGCTCTGACGCCTGACTCGCAACTGCGAAAAATTACGACGGATAATGCCCAGATCAACCTGGTGACCCAGGATGTGACGTCGCAGGATCTGGTCACACTATATGGCACAACATTTAATTCCAGCGGTTTAAGAATGCGCGGGAACTTACGCAGCAAAAACGCCGAGCTGATTGAAAAGGTTAGAACCTCCTATGAAATTCAAAACAAACAAACTCAGCCTTAAAGTAATTATCGCCAGTGCGATGCTGGCGACCAGTCTCCCCGCGCTTGCTGTAACGGGCGATACCGACCAGCCGATCCATATCGAGTCAGACACGCAGTCTCTTGATATGCAGGGTAATGTCGTCACCTTTACGGGTAATGTCGTCATGACCCAGGGCACCATCAAAATCAACGCCGACAAAGTGGTCGTTACCCGTCCGGGTGGTGAGCAGGGCAAAGAGATTATTGATGGCTACGGCAACCCGGCAACCTTCTACCAGATGCAGGACAACGGCAAGCCGGTGAAGGGCCACGCCACGCACATGCACTATGAGCTGGCGAAGGATCTGGTCATCCTGACGGGTAATGCCTATCTGGAACAGCTGGACAGCAATATTACCGGCGACCAGATCACCTATCTGGTGAAAGAGCAAAAAATGCAGGCCTCCAGCGAGAAAGGCAAACGCGTAACCACCGTGCTGGTTCCGTCGCAGCTGCAGGACAAAGGTAAAGGCCAGGCCCCGGCACAGAAGAAGAGTAACTAATTCGTTATGGCAACATTAACTGCAAAAAATCTCGCGAAGGCCTATAAGGGCCGCCGTGTCGTAGAAGATGTCAGTCTGACCGTCAACTCCGGCGAAATTGTGGGCCTGCTTGGCCCTAACGGTGCGGGTAAAACCACAACCTTCTACATGGTCGTTGGCATTGTGCCACGCGATGCCGGCAACATTGTTATTGACGATGAAGACATCAGTCTTCTGCCGTTGCACGCTCGCGCGCGTCGCGGAATCGGCTATCTGCCGCAGGAAGCCTCTATTTTCCGTCGTCTTAGCGTTTACGATAACCTGATGGCGGTTCTACAAATTCGTAACGACCTGACCAGCGAACAGCGACAGGATCGTGCCAACGAGCTGATGGAAGAGTTCCACATTGAGCACCTGCGTGACAGCCTCGGTCAGGCGCTCTCCGGGGGGGAACGTCGCCGCGTTGAAATCGCGCGTGCGCTGGCCGCAAACCCGAAATTTATCCTTCTGGATGAACCGTTTGCGGGCGTTGACCCCATCTCCGTTATCGACATTAAACGTATCATTGAACACCTGCGCGACAGCGGGCTTGGTGTACTGATCACTGACCACAACGTGCGTGAAACGCTGGCCGTGTGTGAACGCGCCTATATTGTGAGCCAGGGCAATCTGATCGCCCACGGTACGCCGCAGCAGATCCTCGAAGATGATCATGTTAAGCGCGTCTATCTTGGGGAAGACTTCAGACTCTGATAGGGTAGAGGTAACGTAACGCCGAACCGGAGAAAAATGCTCTGAACATGAAGCAAGGTTTGCAATTAAGGCTCAGCCAACAACTGGCGATGACGCCGCAGCTACAGCAGGCAATTCGCCTGTTGCAACTGTCCACGTTAGAACTCCAGCAGGAGCTCCAGCAGGCGCTGGACAGCAATCCGCTGCTGGAACAAACCGATCTTCATGACGAGGTAGATACCCAGCAGTCGCAGGATACAGAAGCGCTCGATACCGCTGATGCACTCGAACAAAAAGAGATGCCGGACGAGCTTCCGCTGGATGCCAGCTGGGATGAAATCTACACCGCCGGAACCCCTTCCGGTACGCGTGCAGACTACCAGGATGATGAGCTACCGGTCTATCAGGGTGAAACCACCCAGTCGCTACAGGATTATCTGATGTGGCAGGTGGAACTGACCCCCTTCTCCGATACCGACCGCGCGATTGCCACGTCAATTGTCGATGCCGTTGACGACACGGGCTATTTGACCGTCACGCTGGACGATATTCTGGAAAGCATGGGCGACGAAGAGATTGAACTCGAAGAGATTGAAGCGGTTCTGAAGCGTATCCAGCGTTTCGATCCGGTCGGTGTGGCGGCAAAAGATCTACGCGACTGCCTGCTGATCCAGCTTTCTCAGTTCAGCAAAGAGACGCCATGGATTGATGAGGCACGCGTTATCATTAGCGATCATCTGGATCTGTTGGCTAACCACGATTTCCGCACCCTGATGCGCGTCACGCGCCTGAAAGAAGAGGTGCTGAAAGAAGCGGTGAATCTGATCCAGTCGCTCGATCCACGCCCCGGACAGTCGATCCAGACCAGCGAACCTGAGTACGTGATCCCGGATGTGCTGGTCAGAAAACACAATGGCCGCTGGGTCGTTGAACTGAACTCTGACAGCATCCCTCGCCTGCAAATCAACCAGCAGTATGCCTCCATGTGCACCAGCGCACGAAACGACTCTGACAACCAATATATTCGTAGCAATCTGCAGGAAGCGCGATGGTTGATCAAAAGTCTGGAGAGCCGAAATGATACGCTGCTCCGCGTCAGCCGCTGTATTGTCGAACAGCAGCAGGCTTTCTTTGAGCAGGGCGAAGAGTATATGAAACCGATGGTACTGGCAGATATTGCCCAGGCCGTCGAGATGCATGAATCAACCATTTCCCGCGTCACCACGCAGAAGTATCTGCACAGTCCACGCGGTATTTTTGAGCTTAAGTATTTCTTCTCCAGTCATGTGAATACCGAGGGCGGCGGTGAAGCGTCGTCAACGGCAATTCGCGCACTGGTGAAGAAGTTGATCGCCGCGGAGAACCCCGCGAAGCCACTGAGTGACAGTAAGTTAACCACCATGCTGTCCGACCAGGGTATTATGGTGGCACGTCGTACTGTTGCGAAGTATCGAGAGTCTTTATCCATTCCGCCGTCCAACCAGCGTAAGCAGCTGGTTTGACACAACCGATAAGGAAGACACTATGCAGCTCAACATCACTGGACAAAACGTCGAAATTACTGAGGCTTTACGCGACTTCGTGAACGCGAAGTTTGCAAAACTCGAGCAGTATTTCGAAAGGATCAATCAGGTCTATATTGTGTTGAAAGTGGAGAAAGTGACTCATATCTCGGATGCAACCCTGCACGTCAACGGGGGTGAACTCCATGCCAGTGCGGAAGGGCAAGACATGTATGCGGCTATCGACGGCTTGATTGATAAGCTTGCGCGACAGCTTAATAAACATAAAGATAAACTGAAACAACACTAATTGTCCGGGCAGTTAACGGGTGCAGGACGGCCTGTTGTGAAACACAACGGGCCATTTGTACAGTTAGCGCTTAGGTGAAATTATGATGAACAACGATTCCGCTCTTCAACTGAGCAATGTCCTTAACCAGGAATGTACCCGCAGTGCAGTTCACTGCCAGAGCAAAAAGCGTGCGCTGGAGATCATCAGTGAACTGGCCGCAAAACAGCTGGGCCTGCCGCCGCAGGTAGTGTTCGAAGCTATCCTGACCCGTGAAAAGATGGGCAGTACCGGCATCGGCAATGGCATCGCGATCCCGCATGGCAAACTGGAAGAAGACACCTTGCGTGCCGTCGGTGTGTTTGTGCAACTGGAAACCCCTATCGCCTTCGATGCCATTGATAACCAGCCCGTCGATCTCCTCTTCGCGCTGCTGGTGCCTGCTGACCAGACGAAAACCCACCTGCATACGCTTTCTCTGGTCGCAAAACGCCTGGCTGATAAAACCATTTGCCGTCGACTGCGCTCAGCCCAAAGTGATGAAGAGCTCTATCAAATTATCACTGAAGCAGAAGGCAATCAGGATGATGCATAACCAGGAGATGGCTTTCACATCTGTTGTCCTGAGGAGAAACGGAACATGGTACTGATGATTGTCAGTGGCCGTTCAGGGTCGGGGAAATCCGTTGCTCTGCGCGCGCTGGAAGACATGGGTTTTTACTGCGTAGATAACCTGCCGGTCGTGTTGTTACCCGATCTGGCTCGGACGCTTGCGGAAAGACAAACCTCTGCCGCCGTCAGTATCGACGTTCGTAATATGCCTGAATCGCCAGAAATTTTTGAGCAGGCGATGAGTAACTTGCCTGAGGAATTCTCACCTCAGTTGCTGTTCCTGGATGCAGATCGTAATACCCTGATCCGCCGCTACAGCGATACCCGCCGTCTGCATCCGCTTTCCAGTAAGAATCTCTCTCTGGAGAGCGCTATCGACGAAGAGAGCGATCTGCTGGAGCCGCTCCGTTCTCGTGCTGACCTGATTGTCGACACCTCTGAGATGTCCGTTCATGAGCTGGCGGAAATGCTGCGTACCCGTTTGTTGGGCAAGCGCGAGCGTGAACTGACGATGGTGTTCGAGTCCTTCGGCTTTAAGCACGGTATCCCCATTGATGCGGATTATGTTTTCGACGTGCGTTTCCTGCCGAACCCGCACTGGGATCCAAAACTGCGTCCAATGACAGGTCTGGATAAACCCGTCGCGGCCTTCCTCGACCGACACACAGAAGTTCACAATTTTATCTACCAGACGCGAAGCTACCTTGAGCTATGGTTACCTATGCTGGAAACAAACAATCGTAGCTACCTGACAGTGGCGATTGGCTGTACCGGCGGTAAACATCGTTCGGTCTACATCGCCGAACAGCTGGCCGATTATTTCCGTTCACGCGGAAAGAACGTTCAGTCCCGTCATCGCACGCTGGAAAAACGTAAAACATGACCGTAAAACAAACTGTTGAGATCACCAATAAGCTGGGCATGCATGCACGCCCGGCGATGAAGCTGTTTGAGCTGATGCAGGGGTTCGATGCAGAAGTTCTGCTGCGTAATGATGAAGGCACAGAAGCGGAAGCGAACAGCGTGATCGCACTGCTGATGCTGGACTCAGCCAAAGGACGCCAGATTGAAGTAGAAGCCACCGGCCCCCAGGAAGAGGAAGCGCTGGCGGCGGTGATTGCCCTGTTTAACGCCGGTTTTGACGAAGACTAACGTTCGTCCCTTCGGCGGGTGGCGCTGTGCTTACCCGCCCTACATGAGATTATTACGCTGCATAAACCCCTCCCCGCCCAGTTGATTCATCTGGCGCATAATCCACGCCTGTCGGCTTCGCACGTAGCCTGATGGGGCACTGGCTTTAAAACGGATGGGATTAGGTAAAACAGCGGCCAATAGCGCAGCTTCTGACATACTTAGACGGCTTGCAGGCTTATTGAAATAACGCTGCGCAGCGGCTTCCACACCAAATACGCCGTCGCCAAACTCAGCGATATTGAGATAGACGGTCAGAATGCGTCTTTTACTCCAGACCGTTTCCATCCCCAGGGTCAACCCCGCTTCCAGCCCTTTTCGCACCCAGCTTCGACCATCCCATAAAAACAGATTTTTGGCCGTCTGCTGCGACAACGTCGACGCGCCGCGCACGCGATTTTCGTGGCGTTCGTTATGAGCAAGCGCCTTCTCAATGGCCGCCACGTCGAACCCCCAGTGCTCCGGGAATTTCTGATCCTCTGCCGCGATGACTGCCAGCCCCATGAACGGTGAGATCTCGTCCATGCTCACCCAGTCGGAATGTGCAACATAGCGGAAATCCCCAGAGAGCCATGCGCCAATCTGGCGCTCAACCATCACAGCAGAGAAAGGGACCGGTACAATGCTGAATAAAGCAATCCCGCCGCCCCAGAAGACCGCCAGTACGAGCAGAGCTCTCAGCAGGATACGCTTTAACCTTGCACCGGGACTGAACTTACGACTCATTCAGCAAGCACCAGCACTCTGTCCACCAGCTTTTCAATGCCCGTGGCTGCTTCAGCAATATTCTGCGCCAGCATGTATGCAGGCGTGGTAATAATTTTATTGTCTTCGTCCACCACGATGTCATCGACAGGACACGGCACATGTTCGCCGCCCATATCCTCAACAACTTCAGCAGTGTCGATGTCGGTCCCAATGGTCAGGCGCAGTGGGAAATCAAAAATTTTCGGCAGCATCGCCGGGGCAATACAGATAAAACCCAGCGGTTTACCCGCAGCGTGCATCGCACGTGACAGCGCTTTTAAATCCGGATCAACATGGCACTCTGCCCCCTGGGAAGCAAAGCTGCTCAGGTTTTTCGCTGCGCCAAACCCGCCTGGCACAATTAACCCATCAAGCTCTGAAGCATTAGCCTGATTAAGAGGGTGAATATCGCCGCGAACAATGCGTGCCGCTTCAATCAACACGTTACGAGTTTCCGCCATCGGCTCGCCGGTCAAATGATTAATTACATCAGTCTGGCTTTTATCCGGCGCGAAGCAGACAACATCAGCTCCGTTTCGGGAAAGCGCCAACAATGTGATGACGGCTTCATGTATCTCTGAACCGTCGTAAACACCACATCCGCTCAGCACGACACCAATCTTTTTCATCATCAGGTTCCTTCTCTGCAACTCGCTGAAGCACATTAATAATTTTGATTAAAACGCTATGCTTCACACATTTCACTGATTCATGTAACAAACCATTTAAGATTTGCTATCTTATCTGCGTGCGGCCTAAATTTTTCAGGCGGCGCCCATTCGAAAATAACTTGAAAAAACAGGCGCAGCCAAGATTTCCCTGGTGTTGGCGCAGTATTCGCGCACCCCGGTTAAGCCGGGGTCATTTTTTTCTGGCGTCGACCCAGGCTTTAAGTACCGCAACATCGTTTTGCCACTCTTGTTTCATCTCTTCGACCCAATCACCCACGTTATCTTCCCATGCAGGTAAATCAGGCGACTGAATCTGTTGTCCCAGCTGTTGCAGGTGACGCAGGCCAACCGAGCCGGCCGCACCTTTGATTTTATGCCCTTCTTCCACAATACCTTTCTGGTCTCGTGCCGTCAGGTTTGATTCCAGCACACTCAGATAGCCAGGCATCATCTTTTCGAACACAGCCAGACCGTCGGTAATCAGTTTTGGACCAACCAGATCGATATACTGCTCCAGCATCGCGGTATCGAGTATCGTTTGGGCTTTTGCGCTATCAACAGACGTCATGGTGCTCTCCTCTTCATCACGGGTATCCCAGAACTTCTTGATCATGGCGGTCAGGGCAGGCACCGCCAGCGGTTTGCTAAGCACATCATCCATACCGGCATCGAGGTACTCTTTTTTGTCTTTCAGCACGTTCGCCGTCAGCGCGACCAGCGGCGGCAGATCGTCAGCGGCATACTTGCTCGTCAGTTCACGTGAGATATCCAGCCCGGTCATATCCGGCAGTTGAATATCCAGCAGGACGAGGTCATATTCACCCGGTTTAAACATCTCCAGCGCGGCTTTACCGGTCATTGCCACGTCCACACTGTTACCCAATTTTTCCAGCACCGAGCGTGCCACAATCACGTTCAGCTCGATGTCTTCCACCAACAGGACGTGTAGCGCGGGCAGCGGCATATCGTCGTTTTCAAAGGTATCCTCAACCTCTTCAGCCACCGCTGGCGCATGTACCGTCAGCGTGAAGGTCGAGCCTTTGCCCGCCTGGCTGGTTACCGTAATGTCCCCGCCCATACTCTTCGCAAGCCGTTTAGATACCGCCAGGCCAATGCCTGTACCGGTGGCAGGTTTCCCGCCGTTGCTGTCTTTCACCTGGTAGTACATCGCGAATATTTTGTCCTGCTCCTCCTGCGGAATACCAATCCCGGAGTCTTCCACCTCAAAGTGCAGCATGTCACCTTCGTCATAGCGGATGCGCACCGCAACCTGCCCCTTCTGGGTAAATTTCACAGCATTACTGATAAGGTTCCACAGGATCTGGCGCAGGCGGGTACCGTCCGTGACCACTTTATGCGGCAGTGGCAGGGAGGGTTCCATCACAAAACTCAGCCCCTTCTGCTGTGCCTGCAGACCGGACAAGTTTTCCAGATCGGCCATAAAGCTGGTGAAATCAACCGGCTGGTTATCCAGCTGGACTTTACGGCGCTCCATCTTATCCATGTCGATAATATCATTGAAGATATTCCCCAGCGTGACCGCCGAGACATGGATAGTTTTGAGGTATTTTTCCTGTTCCGCAGTCAGATCGGTGTCCAGCAAAATACGGCTCAGACCGACAATGCCATTAAGCGGCGTACGCAGTTCGTGGCTGATGGTGGAAATAAAGGTGGTCTTATCGCGGCTGGCACGTTCCAGGGCATCCTGATAGCGCTTACGCTCGGTAATATCGCGACCAAAGCCCATCAGGCCATGACGTTTCCCGACGCGGTCGTAGTACGGCACTTTACGGATCTCAAAGCAGGCTTTGCGCCCGTCCGGGTAATCCAGCCACTGTTCATAGGTCAGCGAGACGTTGTGGCGGAAGACTTTTTCATCTGTCTCCATGACCTTGGCCGCCGCCTCCTCAGAATAGACATCCTGAGGTTTCAGGTGAATCAGCTGCTTTTCACTTTTCCCGGTCAGCAGCTCCATCGCCCGGTTACAGCCGGAGAACTCTTTGTCTTCGTTACGGTAGAAAACCAGATCCGGTGAAGCATCGAGGAACGAACGCAGGAAAGAGGATTGCTGCTCAAGCTGGATCTGCGTTACCTCACGCTCTTTCATTTCGATTTTAAGCTGCTCCAGTGTGGCCTGACGTTCGGCTTCCGCCTTCTCACGATCTGAAATCTCCTGGTTCAGCTGTGCAATGTTGTCTTTGAGCTGAACATTGAGCTTCAGGTCGCGCTCGCGCATCTCTTCCAGTTTATCGACCAGTTTTGACAAACGCTGACGGGATTCTTCCAGCTGTTCAACCACCACGGAGAGGAAGTAGACCGCCCAGGGGGTAATGAGCAAGCCAAAGAAGATGGAGCGGATAACGTCGATACTCTCAACCTGACCATGCAAAACCATGGTGACGGCCATCTGCACAACGATGGCCAGAACGACCAGTGCCAGCGCAAGCAGCATGGAGAAACGCACCAGCCCGAGCTTCATCATCAGGTCGACGTAGTACTGGGCAAGCATTCGAATTTGCTTCATAGAGGATCCCTTCACGACTTTATCGCTCAATAATACTCAAATTCGCGGCGGGGCGTTGAAGGTTGTGAGAAAAAGTGCGGCGTGAAACAGGAGATTAGCCCCGCTCCCGGTTAACCGGAAGCGAGGAGAGGTCAATCAGGAGCGTTTCAGAAGCAGCCAGAGGCTGATCAGGAGGAAACTGGCGCTTGGCAGCAACGCACCAATAATCGGTGGGATGCCGTAAACCAGCGTCAGCGGGCCGAAGATCTGGTCGAGCACGTAGAATACAAAGCCAAAGCTGATACCGGTTACCACACGTACACCCATCGGCACACTACGCAGGGGGCCGAAGATAAACGACAGCGCCATCAGCATCATCACCGCCACGGACATTGGCTGGAAGATCTTGCTCCACATGTTGAGCTGATAACGTCCGGCATCCTGGCCGCTCGACTTCAGGTATTTCACATAGTTGTGTAAACCGCTGATAGAGAGCGCATCTGGATCCAGTGCCACAACACCGAGCTTATCCGGCGTGAGGTTCGTCTTCCACGTGCCGGAAACCGTCTGAGAACCGGTGATCTGTTTCGGGTCTGTCAGGTCAGACTCATCTACCTGTGACAAACGCCACTGCTTATGTTCGGGATCAAACTTCGCCGATGAGGCGTGTTTGACAGACAGCAAGCGACGCTGGTCGTTGAAGGAGTAGATACTCACGCCGCCTAACTCATCGTTGCCTTTTACACGTTCAATGTAGACGAAGCTTTTTCCGTCTTTCGCCCACAGACCTTGCTGAGTGGAAAGCAGAGAGCCGCCGTACATTGCCTGAGCACGGTAGTTACGCGCCGTTTGTTCACCTTGCGGTGCCACCCACTCGCCAATCGCCATGGTCAACAGCACCAGAGGAATCGCGGTTTTCATTACCGACAGCGCAACCTGCATACGGGTGAAGCCCGATGCCTGCATGACGACCAGCTCGCTGCGCTGGGCCAGCATCCCCAGCCCCAACAGCGCACCTAACAGGGCTGCCATCGGGAAGAAGATTTGCACATCTTTCGGCACGCTGAGCAGGGTGTACATCCCCGCGCCCATCGCGTCATAGCTCCCCTGCCCGGCTTTTTTCAGCTGATCGACAAATTTGATAATGCCGGAGAGCGACACCAGCATGAACAACGTCATCATGATGGTAGTAAAAATGGTTTTACCGATATAGCGATCAAGAACGCCAAACGCCTGCATTAGATGGCTCCTTTACGCGAGAATCGGGCACGTATGCGGCGCACTGGCACCGTATCCCACAGGTTTAATCCCAGCGCCAGTAAGATGTACAAGCTGTTGACGACCCATGTCCAGACCATGGGATCCAGCTTACCCTTAGCACCGTTTGAGCGAATCGAGGTTTGCAGCAGGAAGTAGATCAGGTACAGCAACATCGCCGGCAGCATGGAGAGCACACGTCCCTGGCGAGGGTTGACCACGCTCAGCGGAACCACAATCAATGCCATCATAAACACCGTAAAGACGAGAGTAATTCGCCAGTGGAACTCAGCGCGCGCTCTGTCGGTATCGGTATTCCACAGCGTACGCATGTCCATTTGCTCGGTATCCGATGGGTCGAGCGCCACAGCCTGATGACCAATAATGGCCTGGTAGTTCTGGAAGTCCGTGATACGGAAGTCACGCAGCATCGCGGTACCTTCAAAACGGGTACCTGTATTCAGCGTCACAATCTGCGAACCATCTTTGCGCTGAGCAAGCTGGCCAGAGTCGGCGACGACCACCGACGGACGTGCGTTACCTTTCGTACGCAGCTGCGCCAGAAATACGTCGTTGAATTTACTGCCGTCTACGCTCTCAATAAACAGCACAGAGTTACCGTCAGTCGCCTGCTGGAACTGCCCCTGGGCTAATGCCGCCATGCCGGGGTTCGCTTTCGCTTCGGCCAGCACTTCGTCCTGATGACGGGAGGACATGGGACCTGCCCACATTACATTCACCGCAGCAACGATACCGGTGAACAGCGCCAGTATCATCGCGGCCTTCACCAGCACGGCTTTGCTCAGACCACAGGCATGCATCACCGTGATTTCACTCTCGGTGTAGAGCTTACCAAGCGTCATGAGCAGACCAAGGAAAAGACTTAGCGGCAGGATAAGCTGCGCCATTTCCGGGATCCCTAAACCAAGCAGGGAAAGCACCAGATTCGTTGGAATTTCGCCGTCAACGGCCGCACCGAGGATCTTAACCAACTTCTGACAGAAAAAAATCAGCAGCAGGATGAAGAGGATCGCCAGTTGGCTTTTGAGCGTCTCCCGCACCAGATATCTTATGATTATCACTTTAAATACGCCCGTAAAAACCCGTCTCTTTGCTGGAAAATCGCTTGTTTCATGGCTTAAACGTCATTTATTCTCTTGAGTCGTCGAAATCATCGCTAAGATTAAAACACCCGGCGGATTCACGCTTCAGGACTTTTTTCTGACGTGTCGAAACCGTAATAACGTAAGATTAACACGAAGTCACCACAACAGCGGACATGAGTTACGAAAGCTTTCAATTCTATCTGTAGCTGCCGCCGTTGTCTTTAAGATTCAGGAGCGTAGTGCATGGAGTTCAGTGTAAAAAGCGGTAGCCCGGAGAAACAGCGGAGTGCCTGCATCGTTGTGGGCGTCTTTGAACCACGCCGACTCTCCCCGATCGCCGAACAACTCGATAAAATCAGTGACGGCTACATTAGCGCCCTGCTGCGCCGTGGCGAACTGGAAGGCAAACCTGGGCAGACGCTGTTACTGCACCATGTTCCGAACGTACTGTCCGAGCGCATTCTGCTGATTGGCTGCGGTAAAGAGCGCGAGCTGGATGAACGCCAGTATAAGCAGGTGATTCAGAAAACGATCAATACGCTAAATGATACCGGTTCAATGGAAGCCGTCTGCTTCCTGACAGAACTGCACGTCAAAGGCCGTAACACCTACTGGAAAGTGCGCCAGGCTGTCGAAACAGCAAAAGAGAGCCTGTACAGTTTCGATCAGCTGAAGACCAATAAAAGCGAGCCGCGTCGCCCGCTGCGTAAAATGGTCTTCAACGTGCCAACCCGTCGTGAGCTGACCAGCGGCGAGCGCGCTATTCAGCACGGTCTGGCGATTGCGGCTGGCATTAAGGCGGCGAAAGATCTCGGTAACATGCCGCCTAACATCTGTAACGCCGCGTATCTGGCTTCCCAGGCGCGCCAGTTGGCTGATACCTACAGCAAGAATGTCATCACCCGCGTTATCGGCGAACAGCAGATGAAAGAGCTGGGGATGCACTCGTATCTGGCCGTCGGTAACGGCTCTCAGAACGAATCCCTGATGTCAGTCATCGAATACAAGGGCAACCCGTCCGAAGATGCACGTCCAATCGTGCTCGTCGGCAAGGGCCTGACCTTCGACTCCGGCGGTATCTCGATCAAACCTGCCGAAGGCATGGACGAGATGAAATACGACATGTGCGGCGCAGCGGCCGTATACGGCGTGATGCGTATGGTCGCAGAACTTCAGTTGCCGATTAACGTCACTGGCGTACTGGCAGGCTGCGAAAACATGCCTGGCGGTCGCGCTTATCGTCCGGGTGACGTCCTGACCACCATGTCTGGCCAGACGGTTGAAGTCTTGAACACTGACGCCGAAGGCCGTCTGGTGCTGTGTGACGTGCTGACCTACGTTGAGCGTTTCGAACCTGAAGCGGTCATCGACGTGGCTACTCTGACCGGTGCCTGCGTGATCGCGCTGGGCCATCACATTACCGGCCTGATGTCGAATCACAATCCGCTGGCACACGAACTGATTGGTGCCTCGGAACAAGCCGGTGACCGCGCATGGCGTCTGCCGCTGGGTGATGAGTATCAGGAGCAGCTGGAGTCTAACTTTGCGGATATGGCGAACATCGGCGGCCGTCCTGGCGGTGCTATCACCGCAGGTTGCTTCCTGGCACGCTTCACCCGCAAGTACAACTGGGCACACCTGGATATCGCGGGCACCGCATGGCGTTCCGGTAAAGCCAAAGGCGCAACCGGTCGTCCGGTCGCGTTACTCTCGCAGTTCCTGCTGAATCGCGCTGGGTTTAACGGCGACGAGTGATGTAAAACGCCGGGTGGCACTACGCTTACCCGGCTTTGCATTTAAATCCATGACAAGAAGCCCCATATATGAAGAATGCAACGTTCTACCTTCTGGACAACGACACCCATCAGGATGGCCTCAGCGCCGTCGAACAGCTGGTGTGTGAAATTGCCGCAGAACGTTGGCGAGCAGGCAAGCGCGTTTTGATTGCCTGCGAAGATGAACAGCAGGCTATACGGCTTGATGAAGCGTTGTGGGCACGTCCGCCTGAGAGTTTCGTGCCGCATAACCTGTCTGGCGAAGGTCCGCGCGGCGGTGCGCCGGTCGAAATTGCCTGGCCGCAAAAGCGCAACAGCAGCGCGCGCGATATTCTGATTAGCCTGCGGATAGATTTTGCAGATTTTGCCACCGCTTTCACAGAAGTGGTAGACTTTGTCCCTTACGAAGAATCTTTGAAACAACTGGCGCGCGAACGCTATAAAGCGTACCGCCTGGCTGGTTTTAACCTGAATACGGCAACCTGGAAATAATGGAAAAGACATATAACCCACGCGATATCGAACAGCCGCTTTACGAGCACTGGGAACAGCAGGGCTATTTCAAGCCTAACGGCGACGAAAGCAAAGAGTCCTTCTGCATCATGATCCCGCCGCCGAACGTCACCGGCAGTTTGCATATGGGTCATGCTTTCCAGCAGACCATCATGGACACCATGATCCGCTACCAGCGCATGCAGGGTAAAAATACCCTGTGGCAAGCGGGTACTGACCACGCGGGTATCGCGACCCAGATGGTGGTTGAACGTAAAATTGCCGCGGAAGAAGGTAAAACTCGCCACGACTACGGTCGCGACGCGTTCATCGACAAAATCTGGCAGTGGAAAGCGGAATCTGGCGGCACCATTACCCGTCAGATGCGTCGTCTTGGCAACTCCGTGGACTGGGAGCGTGAGCGCTTCACCATGGATGAAGGCCTGTCCAACGCCGTTAAAGAAGTCTTCGTCCGTCTGTATAAAGAAGACCTGATTTACCGTGGCAAACGCCTGGTAAACTGGGATCCGAAACTGCGCACCGCAATTTCTGACCTGGAAGTGGAAAACCGCGAGTCTAAAGGCTCCATGTGGCATATCCGCTATCCGCTGGCTGACGGTGCAAAAACCGCCGATGGTAAAGATTACCTGGTGGTCGCGACGACTCGTCCGGAAACCCTGCTGGGCGATACCGGCGTGGCTGTTAACCCGGAAGATCCACGTTATAAAGATCTGATCGGCAAATTCGTGGTGCTGCCGCTGGTTAACCGCCGTATTCCGATCGTGGGCGACGAACACGCCGACATGGAAAAAGGTACCGGCTGCGTGAAAATCACCCCGGCGCACGACTTTAACGACTACGAAGTCGGTCGTCGTCACGCCCTGCCAATGATCAACATTCTGACCTTCGACGGTGATATCCGTGAAAGCGCAGAAGTGTACGATACCAAAGGCGAAGAAACTGACGTTTACTCAAACGCTATCCCGGCAGAATTCCAGAAAATGGAACGTTTTGCCGCGCGTAAAGCGATTGTGGCTGCCGTTGACGCACTCGGCCTGCTGGAAGAGATCAAACCTCACGATCTGACCGTGCCGTACGGCGACCGTGGCGGTGTGGTTATCGAGCCAATGCTGACTGACCAGTGGTACGTGCGTGCTGACGTACTGGCGAAACCGGCTGTTGAAGCGGTTGAAAACGGCAGCATCCAGTTCGTGCCGAAGCAGTACGAAAACATGTACTTCTCCTGGATGCGTGATATTCAGGACTGGTGTATCTCCCGTCAGCTGTGGTGGGGTCACCGCATCCCGGCATGGTACGACAACGAAGGCAATGTCTACGTTGGCCGCACGGAAGAAGAAGTTCGTCAGGAAAATAACCTGAGCGCTGACGTTGCGCTGCGCCAGGACGAAGACGTGCTGGATACCTGGTTCTCTTCCGCGCTGTGGACCTTCTCCACCCTCGGCTGGCCAGAAAACACCGACGCGCTGCGTCAGTTCCACCCAACCAGCGTGATGGTTTCCGGCTTCGACATCATCTTCTTCTGGATTGCCCGCATGATCATGATGACCATGCACTTCATCAAAGATGAAGACGGTAAACCGCAGGTTCCGTTCCATACCGTCTACATGACCGGTCTGATCCGTGACGACGAAGGCCAGAAGATGTCTAAATCCAAGGGTAACGTTATTGACCCACTGGATATGGTTGACGGTATCTCCCTGGAAGAGCTGCTGGAAAAACGCACCGGTAATATGATGCAGCCGCAGCTGGCTGAGAAAATCCGCAAGCGTACCGAGAAACAGTTCCCGAACGGGATCGAGCCTCACGGTACTGACGCCCTGCGTTTCACCCTGGCGGCACTGGCTTCTACTGGCCGTGACATCAACTGGGACATGAAGCGTCTGGAAGGTTACCGTAACTTCTGTAACAAGCTGTGGAACGCCAGCCGCTTCGTGCTGATGAACACCGAAGATCAGGATTGCGGCTTCAACGGCGGCGAGATGACTCTGTCTCTGGCAGACCGTTGGATCCTCGCGGAATTCAACCAGACGGTGAAAGCGTTCCGCGAGGCGCTGGACAGCTACCGCTTCGATATCGCGGCAGGCATCCTGTACGAATTCACCTGGAACCAGTTCTGTGACTGGTACCTGGAGCTGGCGAAGCCAGTGATGAACGGCGGTTCTGAGGCGGAGCTGCGCGGCACGCGCAACACGCTGATTACCGTGCTGGAAGGTCTGCTGCGTCTTGCGCATCCAGTCATTCCATTCATCACCGAAACCATCTGGCAGCGTGTGAAAGTGATTGCTGGCATCAACGCAGACACCATCATGCTGCAACCATTCCCGGAATTCGATGCGGCGAAGGTTGATGACGCTGCGTCAGCAGATACCGAATGGCTGAAACAGGCGATCGTTGCAGTACGTAACATTCGTGCAGAAATGAACATCGCCCCGGGTAAACCGCTGGAATTGCTGCTGCGTGGTTGCAGTGAAGCTGCTGTTCGTCGTGTCACCGAGAACAACACCTTCCTGAAAACCATGGCGCGTCTGGAAAGCATCACTGTGCTGCCTGCAGATGATAAAGGTCCGGTATCCGTGACTAAAATCATCGACGGCGCAGAGCTGCTTATCCCGATGGCGGGCCTGATCGACAAAGACGCCGAGCTGGCTCGTCTGGCGAAAGAAGTGGCGAAAGTCGACGTGGAAATCGGCAAAATCGAAAGCAAGCTGGCGAACGAAGGCTTTGTGGCCCGCGCGCCGGAAGCGGTCATCGCCAAAGAGCGTGAGCGTCTGGTTGCTTTCGCCGATGCGAAGACCAAACTGATTGAGCAGCAGGCAGTGATTGCCGCCCTGTAATGCTTTTACCCCTTACGCTTCAGGGCGTAAGGGGTAACCTTCCTGAAAACTCCTCGCTTGCACTCCCCTTTCTGCGGTGCTATTAACAGCAGTTATGTGTCAATTTTTGTAATGAGTAATGCTATGAGCGTGATTACCCCCGTCGCGACGACGATGCGTCGGATCACTGAGCAGGATAACCCGGCTATTGCCGCCGTTATCCGCACCGTTTCTGCCGAATATGGCCTGACGGCTGACAAAGGCTACACGGTTGCAGACCCAAATCTGGATGAGCTTTTTCAGCTCTACAGCCAGCCAGGGCATGCCTATTGGGTAATCGAGCAGAATGGTCTGGTTGTGGGCGGCGGCGGCGTGGCGCCACTCAGTTGTAGCGAGCCGGATATCTGCGAACTACAGAAAATGTATTTCCTCCCAACTGCACGCGGGCAAGGACTGGCGAAAAAGCTGGCACTGATCGCCCTGGAACACGCACGTAAGCAGGGTTTTACGCGCTGTTACCTCGAAACAACCGCCTTCCTCAAAGAGGCCATTGGCCTGTATGAACATCTGGGCTTTGAGCATATTGATGCACCGCTCGGTTGTACCGGCCACGTCGATTGCGAAGTCAGGATGCTGAAAAATCTGTAAATAATATTGCCGCCCTCTTCTGTTAAGCGGTGCTGAACTGAATGCTCTACACTCTCAGTTCACACCACAACGGGGGAAACACGATGTCGAAGATAAAAAGCTACGCCGCACCGCAGGCAGGTGCAGAACTTGAGCTTTACGAGTACGATGCGGGCGAACTAAAAGCAGAAGACGTCGAAGTACAGGTTGATTACTGCGGGATCTGCCACTCGGATCTCTCGATGATCGACAACGAATGGGGCTTCTCCAGCTACCCGCTGGTTGCCGGACACGAAGTGATTGGCCGCGTCGTGGCGCTCGGTAGCGCCGCGCAGGACAAAGGACTGAAAGTGGGTCAACGCGTGGGCATTGGCTGGACAGCACGCAGCTGTGGCCACTGCGATGCCTGTATCAGCGGTAATCAGATCAACTGCCTCGAAGGCGCCGTTCCTACCATACTTAACAAAGGTGGTTTTGCCGATAAGCTGCGCGCCGACTGGCAATGGGTCATTCCACTGCCGGACAGCATTGATATCGAATCCGCCGGTCCATTGCTGTGTGGTGGTATTACCGTCTTCAAACCTCTGCTGATGCACCATATCACTGCCACCAGCCGCGTGGGCGTCATCGGTATTGGCGGACTGGGGCATATCGCCATCAAACTGCTGCACGCGATGGGCTGTGAAGTCACAGCGTTCAGTTCAAACCCGGCGAAAGAGAAAGAAGTGCTGGCGATGGGTGCAGACAAGGTTGTGAACAGCCGAGATCCGCATGCGCTGAACGCGCTGGCAGGCCAGTTTGATCTCATCATCAACACCGTCAACGTCGATCTCGACTGGCAGCCGTATTTTGAAGCGCTGGCCTACGGCGGAAACTTCCACACCGTAGGTGCCGTGATGAAGCCGCTGCCCGTTCCGGCGTTTACCTTGATTGGCGGGGATCGCAGCGTGTCCGGCTCTGCCACCGGTACGCCATTCGAATTGCGCAAACTGATGAAGTTTGCCGGACGCACCAAAGTGGCTCCGACTACTGAGCTGTATCCGATGTCAAAAATCAACGAAGCGATCCAGCACGTGCGTGACGGCAAAGCCCGTTATCGCGTGGTGTTGAAAGCGGATTTTTGATTTTCACGCGGACATCATGTTTGCAGGCCGGGTAAGGCGTAGCCGCCACCCGGCATTTCTACACTACCGAGCCAGCGCAGCAAACACCTCTGCCACCGCGACCGCCCCCGGATCCATTACTCCATCCAGATTCTCTTTATTCACATACGACGAACGCCCCGCTCCGGCTTTCTGCATTTTCGCGGTCGCTTCGGCACCCTGCCGCGCAGCCTGCGCCGCCGCGTGAAGATCGCCTTTCAGCAACGCCTCCAGCGCGGGCTGCAGCGCGTCGATCAGCGTACGATCGCCAAGATCAGCCCCACCGTACTGCTTCATCTGCGCCAGCCCACTCAGCAGGGCCTCCGGCAACGGCTTCCCGTCATGCAGCTTTTGTCCGGCCGCCGTAAAGAAGATCGACATCAGCACGCCACTCGATCCGCCCATCACCGTGGCCAACCGCTCGCCTACCAGCAACAGCAGCGTTGGGATATCATCCAGAGGCAGTTTGTGCTCCTCAAGGCGCTGCGCAATGTCTCGCGCTCCTTGCGCAAAGGTAGAGCCGGTATCGCCATCCCCCACTTTGGCATCCAGTGCATTGAGCCGATTTTCAAGCTTAATCAGCGTGGTTGTTACCTGGGAGACATACTCGCCCACCTCTGCGTTAGCAGATGGGGTATATTCCACGCGGTCATGCAGCGCGCTATGTTCCTGTACACGCAAGGGGGCAAACGCCACTGGTTTTTGCCAGCCCAGCGTCTCAACCTCTTCATGGAGCGCTTTTTCAAAGAGGTCGTTAAGCTTCAATAACGTCAGGGAAAAGCCCTTCATATCCAGGGCACTCACCAGCGGCGCGGGGCCAATCAGGTACGCGATATGCTCTTTCAGAGCCGAGTGCGCCAGCTCTTTGGTGAGCAGCGCCATCTCCAGCGCCGACACGCCGCCAAGATTGTTAATCAGCACTGCAAAGCGCCCCTCTCCCGCCTGCTCGCGTAACGGTGTTACCAGCGTGTCGATAATGGCTTTGCTGTTTTGCGTATCAACCACCGAAGCTCCCGGCTCCCCGTGAATACCGAGCCCCAGTTCCACATGACCTTGCTTAATTCGCCCTTCTCCATCATCACTGCCTGGCAGGTTACAGGTTTGCATCGCAACGCCCAGGCTCCAGAGATTATCGCAGGCCTGTTGCGCAATATCCCGCACTTCACTCAGTGATTTCCCGTGCTCCGCCGCATAACCTGCAATCTTATGTACCAGCGCCGTACCGGCAATGCCGCGCGGCTGCTTGTTATCCGGCAGCGCGATGTCATCGGCAACAATCACCATCTCCACCTTCAGGCCATAGCGTTTGGCCTTTTCCGCTGCCAGACCGAAGTTCAAGCGGTCGCCGGTATAGTTTTTGACGATCAGCAGACAACCGCGATCGCCCGTTACCGCCACAATGGCGTTCAGTACCGCATCCACGCTCGGCGAAGCAAACAGATCGCCGCACACCGCCGCCGTCAGCATGCCTTTGCCGACAAACCCGGCGTGTGCAGGCTCATGACCAGAGCCACCGCCGGAGATCACCGCCACGCGGCTTTTGTCCCAGTCGCCGCGCGCGACGATCCTGATGGCCGGATCGATATCAAGTTTGACGAGATTTGCATGTGGCGCAGAAAGCAGTATGCCTTCAATGGCATCGTTGACCAGCTGTTTGCGATCGTTAAAGAAGAATCTGGACATAGTTTCCCACTATTTTGTGAACCGTATGCAAAAGCATAGTCCGCGCTGGATAATGCGCCGCAAAGTCAGGAATTTACTCAACCAAATTGCGACCAGGTTGCCTATACTCCACCCAGGACTAAGAGAGGAAGCGCATTATGAGTACACCATTGTTAATTGCCAGGACGCTGGAAAAAGAGCTGTATTTACTGCCCGCGATGGCGAACCGCCACGGTTTGATCACCGGCGCGACCGGGACGGGGAAAACCGTGACCCTGCAAAAGCTGGCGGAGTCGCTTTCGGAGATTGGCGTGCCGGTCTTTATGGCTGACGTGAAAGGCGATTTAACCGGTGTCGCTCAGGAAGGGACGGCCTCTGAAAAACTGCTCGAACGGCTGAAGAATATTGGCATCACGGACTGGACGCCGCATAACAATCCGGTGGTGGTGTGGGATATCTTCGGTGAGAAAGGCCACCCGGTGCGCGCGACCGTCTCCGATCTCGGCCCGCTGCTGCTGGCCCGTCTGCTTAACCTCAACGACGTGCAGTCCGGCGTATTGAATATTATCTTCCGTATTGCCGATGACCAGGGGCTACTGCTCCTCGATTTCAAAGATCTGCGCGCCATTACCCAATACATCGGCGATAACGCTAAATCCTTCCAGAACCAGTACGGCAATATCAGCAGCGCCTCGGTGGGCGCCATTCAGCGTGGGTTGCTGACCCTGGAGCAACAGGGGGCCGAACACTTCTTCGGCGAGCCGATGCTGGATATCAAAGACTGGATGCGCACCGACAGCAACGGCAAAGGCATCATCAACATTCTGAGTTCTGAGAAGCTCTATCAGATGCCGAAGCTTTACGCCGCCAGCCTGCTGTGGATGCTCTCTGAGCTCTACGAACAGCTACCCGAAGCCGGTGACCTGGAAAAGCCCAAACTGGTGTTCTTCTTTGACGAAGCACACTTGCTGTTTAACGATGCCCCACAGGTACTACTGGACAAGATTGAACAGGTTATCCGCCTGATCCGTTCCAAAGGTGTTGGCGTCTGGTTTGTTTCGCAAAATCCGTCAGATATTCCGGACAACGTGCTCGGGCAACTTGGTAACCGCGTGCAGCACGCCCTACGCGCCTTTACGCCGAAAGATCAGAAAGCCGTTAAGGCCGCCGCGCAAACCATGCGCGCCAATCCGGCCTTTGATACCGAAGCGGCGATTCAGGCGTTAGGCACCGGTGAAGCGCTGATCTCGTTCCTGGATGCGAAGGGCAGCCCGTCCGTGGTGGAACGCGCCATGGTGATCGCGCCCTGCTCGCGCATGGGGCCGGTGACCGACGATGAGCGTAACGGTCTGATTAACCACTCTCCGGTTTACGGGAAGTACGAAGACGAGGTGGATCGCGAGTCCGCATTCGAGATGCTACAAAAAGGGGTCCAGGCGACAACGGAATCGCAGGATGCGCCTGCCGCTAAAGGGCAGTCTGTCGCCGTGGATGACGGTATTCTCGGGGGGCTCAAAGACATCCTGTTCGGCAGCACCGGTCCGCGCGGCGGCAAGCGTGATGGCGTTGTACAAACCATGGCGAAAAGCGCCGCGCGACAGGTCACTAATCAGATAGTGCGCGGCATGCTGGGAAGCCTGCTAGGCGGCCGTCGCCGGTAGACGGGGAACCCACGGGCGGCCAAGCGCCGAACCCTGTACACCGTTCTCCTGTAGATAGCGGTCGATTTCCACCATCCCCGTCCAGCGGTTCTCACACCATAGCGGTGCCAGAAGCGTTGGACGGCGAGCGCTGGCCGAAATACGGTGGTAGACAATTTCCGGCGGTGTGTGGCGAATCATCTCCCCCGCCGTCACCGTATAGTCCTCAAGCTCAATACCGCTTAACCGCCCGGCCTCCCAGGCTTTCGCCATAATGCTGCCCTTCACGATATGCAGCGGGTGCAGCTTGATACCGTCCACGCCGGTCTCAACCACCTTTTCCAGCGTCTCCAGACCGTGCTGTCGCCCTTCCCCCGGTAAACCGACAATCAGGTGCGAACAGACCTTCAGCCCACGCTCACGGGCCAGCCGCGTGGTGCGCTGGTAGCAGGCGAAATCATGGCCGCGATTGATTCGGTGCAGCGTTTTGTCATGTGCGGTCTGCAAGCCCAGCTCCAGCCAGATCTCGTAACCTTGTTCTTTGTACTCGCTGAGCAGCTCCAGCACCGCCTCCGGTACGCAGTCCGGGCGCGTGCCCACGCACAGCCCAACGATGTTAGCCTGACTGACGGCCTGCTGATACATAGAGCGCAGTACCTGCACCTCAGCCCAAGTGCTGGTGTAGGCCTGGAAATAGGCCAAATATTGCTTTGCGCGGTTCACCAGGCTCGCCTGATGGGCAAGCTGTTCAGCGATAGATTTATGCTGCTGGGCTTCGTCAGCAAACGACGCAACGTTACAGAACGTGCAGCCACCACGCCCGATGGTGCCATCGCGATTCGGGCAGCTAAAGCCGCCATGCAGCGTCAGCTTATGAACCTTTTGCCCATAGCGTTGCAAAAGATCCCCACCAAACATATTGACTAATTTCTGTAACTGCATAATCTGATAGACCGTCCCGGAGAAAGGGGACAAGCCTGCCATTTTTAGCCTCTGTCGGCGATGACCTGGATCAATCGCCCTGGACGGCCTTTATCTATATGAATAAATACTCAGGATTACTGCAATTTCATTCACAACCCTCGTGATTACTTTTCCTTATGTTCTGATTGTTTTTTTCATTTATAGCGCCACCACTGAAAAACAGTGGCTTTATGCGGGTTTGCATTCAATGCCAGATTATTATTCTGCTATAAAACTGCTATTCAGCACGCTACATTGATAATACCGCTTTCATATAGTGAGTCAGATCACACTCCGCTGCGTCCTGCCAGGGCATGCAATCAATGTAAAAATAGTTAAATACCCTTTAATTACAATCAGATAAACTCTCTTTAGCACATTTTTGTATAAATAAGATTGCCATTTGACCTGTGTACCAATTCCCGATAAGTTGGAAATCCGCTGGAAGCTTTCTGGATGAGCGGCCTGCTCATCATATTTATGCAGTAATTGAGATTCCCTCTGAAGCAAGTCCTCAAACTTGTTTACCTGCGCGAAAGGATGAAAAGAGGGCGAATGCGAGGTCCGCGTATGAAACGCAAACCCCGTCGCCATGCTCTTTCTGTGCCTGTGCGCCACGGTAAAGTTCAGTGGGAAGCCCGACGAGCCTGGGGAGGTTCACTGATATGTTGTACGATAAATCCCTTGAGAAGGATAACTGTGGTTTCGGCCTGATCGCCCACATAGAAGGCGAACCTAGCCACAAGGTAGTGCGTACTGCCATTCACGCACTGGCCCGTATGCAGCACCGTGGTGCCATCCTTGCTGATGGTAAAACCGGCGACGGTTGCGGTCTGCTGCTGCAAAAACCCGATCGTTTCTTCCGTATCGTTGCGGAAGAACGCGGCTGGCGTTTAGCCAAAAACTACGCTGTCGGTATGCTGTTCCTGAACCAGGATCCTGAAAAAGCTGCCGCCTCACGCCGCATCGTCGAAGAAGAACTTCAACGTGAAACCCTGTCTATTGTCGGCTGGCGCAATGTGCCAACCAACGAAGGGGTGCTCGGTGAAATCGCCCTCTCCTCGCTGCCTCGTATTGAACAGATTTTTGTTAACGCGCCTGCGGGCTGGCGTCCACGCGATATGGAACGCCGTCTGTTCATTGCCCGTCGCCGCATTGAAAAGCGTCTCCAGGACGATAAAGAGTTCTACGTCTGTAGCCTCTCGAACCTGGTGAACATCTATAAAGGTCTGTGTATGCCGGCTGACCTGCCGCGCTTCTACCTGGACCTGGCGGATCTGCGTCTGGAATCGGCCATTTGCCTGTTCCACCAGCGCTTCTCCACCAACACTGTTCCACGCTGGCCGCTGGCTCAGCCGTTCCGCTACCTGGCGCACAACGGCGAGATCAACACCATCACCGGTAACCGCCAGTGGGCCCGCGCCCGTACCTATAAGTTCCAGACGCCACTGATCCCTGACCTGCACGATGCCGCACCGTTCGTAAACGAAACCGGCTCGGACTCCAGCTCCATGGATAACATGCTGGAGCTGCTGCTGGCAGGCGGTATGGACATCGTTCGCGCCATGCGTCTGCTCGTGCCACCTGCCTGGCAGAACAACCCGGATATGGATCCGGAGCTGCGCGCGTTCTTCGACTTTAACTCCATGCACATGGAGCCGTGGGACGGCCCGGCGGGCATCGTGATGTCCGACGGCCGCTTTGCTGCCTGTAACCTGGACCGTAACGGTCTGCGTCCGGCGCGCTACGTCATCACTAAAGACAAACTCATCACCTGTGCTTCTGAAGTCGGTATCTGGGATTACCAGCCTGACGAAGTGGTTGAGAAAGGCCGCGTCGGCCCGGGTGAACTGATGGTTATCGACACCCGCGGCGGACGTATTCTGCACTCCGCTGAGACCGATCACGATCTGAAAAGCCGCCATCCGTACAAAGAGTGGATGGAGAAAAACGTGCGTCGTCTGGTGCCGTTCGAAGATTTATCGGATGAAGAAGTGGGTCGTCGCGAACTGGACGACGATGCGCTTGCGAGCTTCCAGAAACAGTTTAACTACAGCGCGGAAGAGCTGGATTCCGTCATCCGCGTACTCGGTGAAAACGGCCAGGAAGCCGTGGGCTCCATGGGGGACGATACCCCGTTTGCCGTGCTCTCCAGCCAGCCGCGCATCATTTATGACTACTTCCGCCAGCAGTTCGCGCAGGTCACCAACCCGCCAATCGACCCGCTGCGTGAAGCCCACGTGATGTCGCTGGCGACCAGCATCGGCCGCGAGATGAACGTCTTCTGCGAAGCCGAAGGCCAGGCGCACCGCCTGACCTTTAAATCGCCGATCCTGCTGTACTCCGATTTCAAACAGCTCACCACCATGAAAGAGGAGCACTACCGCGCTGACACGCTCGATATCACCTTCGACGTGGCCGAAGCGAGCCTTGAAGAGACCGTGAATGCCCTGTGTGACAAAGCCGAACAGATGGTGCGTAACGGTACCGTTCTGCTGGTGCTGTCTGACCGAAATATCGCGAAGAATCGCCTTCCGGTGCCTGCACCAATGGCAGTCGGTGCTATCCAGACCCGTCTGGTAGAGAAGAGCCTGCGCTGCGACGCCAACATCATTGTTGAAACCGCAAGTGCACGTGACCCGCACCACTTTGCCGTGCTGTTAGGCTTTGGTGCGACGGCGATTTATCCATACCTGGCCTACGAAACACTGGCTCGTCTGGTCGATACCCGCGCGATCGACAAAGACTACCGTGCAGTGATGCTGAACTACCGTAACGGCATCAACAAAGGTCTGTACAAGATCATGTCCAAAATGGGCATCTCGACCATTGCCTCCTACCGCTGCTCGAAGCTGTTTGAAGCGGTCGGCCTGCATGACGAGGTCGCCAACCTCTGCTTCCAGGGCGTGGTCAGCCGCATCGGCGGTGCCGGGTTTGCTGACTTCCAGCAGGATCTGGTCAACCTGTCGAAACGCGCCTGGCTGGCACGTAAGCCATTGGATCAAGGCGGTCTGCTGAAATACGTTCACGGTGGCGAATACCACGCCTATAACCCGGACGTGGTGCGCACGCTGCAGCAGGCGGTTCAGAGCGGCGAATACAGTGATTATCAGCAATATGCTGAGCTGGTAAACAGCCGTCCGGCAGCGACGCTGCGCGATCTGCTGGCACTGAATCCTGGTGATGATGCGGTCAGTATTGATGACGTTGAGCCAGCCACTGAGCTGTTCAAACGCTTTGATACTGCAGCAATGTCTATCGGTGCTCTCAGTCCGGAAGCCCATGAAGCGCTGGCGGAAGCCATGAACAGCATCGGCGGAAACTCGAACTCCGGCGAAGGCGGCGAAGATCCTGCCCGTTACGGCACCAACAAAGTGTCCCGTATCAAGCAGGTGGCATCCGGTCGCTTTGGCGTCACGCCTGCGTACCTGGTCAACGCCGACGTTATCCAGATTAAAGTCGCTCAGGGTGCAAAACCGGGCGAAGGCGGTCAGTTACCTGGTGATAAAGTCACCCCGTACATCGCCAAACTGCGCTACTCCGTACCGGGCGTGACGTTGATCTCTCCGCCACCACACCACGATATCTACTCTATCGAGGATTTGGCGCAGCTGATTTTCGACCTGAAACAGGTCAACCCGAAAGCGATGATCTCCGTGAAGCTGGTTTCCGAGCCGGGCGTCGGTACCATCGCAACGGGCGTAGCAAAAGCCTATGCGGATCTCATCACTATCGCCGGTTATGACGGCGGTACCGGTGCAAGCCCACTCTCCTCCGTGAAATATGCGGGTTGTCCGTGGGAGCTGGGGCTGGTGGAAACTCAGCAAGCGCTGGTTGCGAACGGTCTGCGTCACAAGATCCGTCTGCAGGTAGATGGCGGTCTGAAAACCGGCCTCGACATCATCAAGGCGGCGATTCTGGGTGCGGAAAGCTTCGGCTTTGGCACCGGTCCAATGGTTGCACTCGGCTGTAAATACCTGCGTATTTGCCACCTGAACAACTGCGCAACCGGCGTTGCAACCCAGGACGAGAAACTGCGTAAGAACCACTATCACGGTCTGCCGTTCAAAGTGACCAACTACTTTGAGTTCATCGCCCGCGAAACCCGCGAGCTGATGGCACTGCTGGGCGTGAAGCGTCTGGTAGACCTGATTGGCCGTACCGACCTGCTGAAAGAGCTGGAAGGCTTCACTGCCAAGCAGCAGAAGCTGGAGTTGAGCAAGCTGCTGGAAACCGCGCAGCCGCATCCTGGCAAAGCGGTCTACTGCACCGAGAACAACCCGCCGTTTGATAACGGCGTGCTGAACGCGCAGCTGCTGCAGCAGGCGAAACCGTATGTTGACGACAAGCAGAGCAAAACGTTCTGGTTTGATATTCGCAACACCGACCGTTCTGTGGGGGCCTCCCTCTCCGGTTACATCGCGCAGACGCACGGTGACCAGGGGCTGGCTGCTGATCCGATTACCGCGCACTTCAGCGGTACTGCGGGCCAGAGCTTCGGCGTGTGGAACGCAGGCGGCGTTGAGCTGTATCTGACCGGCGATGCCAACGACTACGTCGGTAAAGGCATGGCGGGTGGTCTGCTGGCGGTGCGTCCGCCTGTCGGTTCAGCTTTCCGCAGCCACGAAGCCAGCATCATCGGAAACACCTGTCTGTACGGCGCGACCGGCGGTCGTCTGTTTGCAGCGGGCCGTGCGGGCGAGCGTTTTGCGGTGCGTAACTCCGGTGCAATCACCGTGGTGGAAGGCATTGGCGATAACGGCTGTGAATACATGACGGGCGGGATTGTTTGCGTTCTGGGTAAAACCGGCGTGAACTTCGGCGCAGGCATGACAGGTGGTTTTGCGTACGTCCTGGATGAAGACGGTGAGTTCCGCAAACGCGTGAACCCGGAGCTGGTGGAAGTGCTGGACGTTGACACGCTGGCTATCCACGAAGAACACCTGCGCGGTCTGATTACCGAACACGTGCAGCATACCGGTTCTTCGCGCGGCGAAGAGATCCTGGCGAACTGGCCGGCGTTCTCTGCGAAATTCGCGCTGGTTAAACCGAAGTCCAGCGATGTTAAAGCACTGTTGGGTCACCGTAGTCGTAGCTCAGCAGAGCTGCGTGTGCAGGCGCAGTAAGGAATTCAGATGAGTCAGAACGTATACCAGTTTATCGACCTGCAGCGTGTTGATCCGCCAAAGAAACCGCTGAAAATCCGTAAAATTGAATTTGTTGAAATCTATGAGCCGTTTTCAGAAGGCCAGGCCAAAGCACAGGCAGACCGCTGCCTGTCCTGCGGTAACCCTTACTGCGAATGGAAATGTCCGGTGCATAACTACATCCCGAACTGGCTGAAGCTAGCCAACGAGGGGCGTATCTTTGAAGCCGCCGAGCTGTCTCACCAGACTAACACCCTGCCGGAAGTGTGCGGCCGCGTGTGTCCTCAGGACCGTCTGTGTGAAGGCTCCTGTACGCTGAACGACGAGTTTGGCGCAGTGACCATCGGTAACATTGAGCGTTATATCAACGATAAAGCGTTTGAGATGGGCTGGCGTCCGGATATGACCGGCGTGAAGCAAACCGACAAGCGCGTGGCAATCATCGGCGCGGGCCCGGCGGGCCTAGCCTGTGCGGACGTGCTGACCCGCAACGGCGTGAAGGCGGTAGTCTTTGACCGTCATCCGGAGATCGGCGGTCTGCTGACCTTCGGTATCCCGGCCTTCAAGCTGGAAAAAGAGGTCATGACCCGTCGCCGTGAAATCTTTACCGGCATGGGTATCGAGTTCAAACTGAATGTGGAAGTAGGCCGCGATGTACAGCTCGACGATCTGCTGAAAGATTACGACGCCGTATTCCTGGGCGTGGGCACCTATCAGTCCATGCGCGGTGGGCTGGAGAACGAAGACGCGCCGGGCGTTTACGACGCTCTGCCGTTCCTGATTGCTAACACCAAGCAGATCATGGGCTACGGCGAAACCGCCGATGAGCCGTTCGTCAGCATGGAAGGCAAACGCGTTGTCGTACTGGGCGGTGGTGATACGGCGATGGACTGCGTGCGTACCTCCATTCGTCAAAATGCGGCACACGTGATCTGCGCCTACCGTCGTGACGAAGAGAACATGCCGGGCTCTAAACGCGAAGTGAAAAACGCGCGTGAAGAGGGCGTGGAGTTCCAGTTCAACATCCAGCCTCTGGGTATCGAAGTGAATGCCAACGGTAAAGTGAGCGGCGTGAAGATGGCGCGTACTGAGATGGGTGCGCCGGATGCGAAAGGCCGTCGTCGCGCCGAGATCGTAGCCGGTTCTGAGCATGTGATCCCGGCCGATGCCGTCGTGATGGCGTTCGGTTTCCGCCCTCACAGCATGGAGTGGCTGGCGAAGCACAGCGTGGAGCTGGACTCTCAGGGCCGCGTCATTGCACCTGAAGGCAGCGACAATGCTTTCCAGACCAGCAACCCGAAAATCTTCGCCGGTGGCGATATCGTTCGCGGTTCTGACCTGGTGGTCACCGCGATTGCCGAGGGTCGTAAGGCGGCAGACGGTATACTGAACTACCTGGAAGTGTAAAAAAAACAGGCCCGATTGGGCCTGTTTTTTTATTTGACGACGCGAAGAGCCGGACGACCACCGCGCGGAGGCGGATCGTCATCAGGATCATTGTCGTCATGATGATCGGGTTTATCGCCATCAATAAGCGACATCACCGTGTCGCTTTCGCGCTCATCGGATGCGTTGTCATCATTCAGGCTGGCAACATCCTCGTCGTATGCTGCTTCCGGCTCAAACATCGTGCCTGCGCCGTTTTCACGCGCGTAGATCGCCAGTACCGCAGCCAGAGGAACGGACACCTGACGCGGCACACCGCCAAAGCGCGCATTAAAGCGCACTTCGTCGTTGGCCAGTTCCAGGTTGCCCACCGCGCGCGGCGCGATGTTCAGCACGATCTGTCCGTCACGCGCATATTCCATAGGAACCAGCACGCCCGGCAACGTCACATCCACAACCAGGTGCGGCGTGAGCTGGTTATCCAGCAGCCATTCATAGAAGGCGCGCAGCAGATACGGACGGCGTGGGGTAAGTTGTGACATTTCCACAGTCATTAGCCTCGGCCAAGACGCATTTCACGTTCAGGTTCAGTTAACGATGCCAGGAATGAATCACGTTCAAATACGCGAGTCATGTAGCCCTTCAGCTCTTTCGCACCCGGACCGCTGAACTCTACGCCCAGAGTCGGCAGACGCCACAGCAGCGGTGCCAGGTAGCAATCCACCAGGCTGAACTCATCGCTCAGGAAGAATGGCTTCTGACCAAACACAGGGGCAATTGCCAGCAGCTCTTCACGCAGTTGCTTACGTGCTGCGTCGGCTTCAGAAGAGGAACCGCTAACGATAACGTTCATCAGCGAGTACCAGTCTTTCTCGATACGCTGCATGTACAGGCGGCTTTCACCACGCGCGACAGGGTAAACCGGCATCAACGGCGGATGTGGGAAACGCTCATCCAGATATTCCATAATGATACGGGATTCCCACAGGGTCAGCTCGCGATCCACCAGCGTCGGTACGCTTTGGCTCGGGTTGAGATCGATCAGATCCTGAGGTGGGTTATCCTTTTCCACATGCTCGATCTCAAAACTGACACCCTTCTCGGCCAGCACGATACGAACCTGATGGCTATAAATGTCAGTAGGACCAGAAAACAGCGTCATTACCGAACGTTTGTTGGCAGCGACAGCCATGAAAACCTCCAGGTATATTCAGAATTTTTACTGCTACCGGCCCAACAGGGGCCAGCCAGATGTTGTATCGCCCATCCCAGAGAAAACACATTGTTCAAGAATCGAACAAAAATCGAGTATTCACCGATATTTGGGCAGAAAATTGGATGATAGTTTACCAGATTTTGATGGCTTTGTGGTGAGGGGATTCTGGAAATGTGGAAAAAGAGGAGATATATGAATTTATATTGTGGATAACCTGCACATTATCCATAAAAAAACCCGCCGAAGCGGGTTTTTCGCCAATCGTTCTGCGTAAGCAGAAAATGATTAACGTTTGGAGAACTGTGGACGACGACGTGCTTTACGCAGACCCACTTTCTTACGTTCAACCTGACGAGCGTCACGAGTAACGAAGCCAGCTTTACGCAGTTCAGAACGCAGGGATTCGTCGTACTCCATCAGAGCGCGGGTGATACCGTGACGGATCGCACCTGCCTGACCGGAGATACCACCACCTTTAACGGTGATGTACAGATCCAGTTTTTCTACCATGTCAACCAGTTCCAGCGGCTGGCGAACTACCATGCGGGCAGTTTCGCGACCGAAGTATTGTTCCAGAGAACGCTGGTTGATTACGATTTTACCACTGCCCGGTTTGATGAAAACGCGAGCTGCGGAACTTTTGCGGCGACCAGTGCCGTAGTATTGATTTTCAGCCATTGCCTATAATCCCGATTAGATGTCAAGAACTTGCGGTTGCTGTGCCGCGTGGTTGTGCTCGTTACCTGCGTAAACTTTCAGTTTACGGAACATAGCACGACCCAGCGGGCCTTTTGGCAGCATGCCTTTAACCGCGATTTCAATCACACGCTCAGGACGGCGAGCAATCATCTCTTCAAAGGTCGCTTCTTTGATACCACCGATGTGGCCGGTGTGGTGGTAGTACATTTTGTCAGTACGCTTGTTGCCGGTTACAGCAACTTTATCAGCGTTCAGAACGATGATGTAATCACCGGTATCAACGTGCGGAGTGTATTCCGCTTTATGCTTACCGCGCAGGCGACGAGCCAGTTCAGTAGCCAGACGGCCCAGAGTTTTACCGGTCGCGTCAACAACATACCAGTCGCGCTGTACGGTTTCTGGTTTAGCTGTAAAAGTTTTCATTAAAAGCTTACCCAAATAATAAGTTACACGTTGGTGAACACCCAAACGTTTAGTCAGTTGAGGTTCACACGACAAAGTCCGGCAAACCTACCCCTTCGAATAGCACATGCCGACACATAGAAAGTTTCGGGAAAAAAACCTTCTCGTAACGTGGGGTCGCAAGATTATAGAGAAGTTGAGGTCAAAGATCGACCCTTAAATGTGATTTGGAATGGGTTTTTCGGGGGGAGGTATTGCGCGGTCTGGTGCCCTCCCCCAGTTCCTCTCCCACAGGGAGAGGCTGGCATTTATGGCATATGCTCAAGCTTGAGGTATTCCTCGCTCTGCATCTCCTGCAGACGCGAGAGGCAACGCTGGAACTCGAACTTCAGCCGCTCTCCCTGGTAGATCTCATATAAAGGTACCTCAGCGCTAATCACCAGCTTGACGTGCCGCTCATAAAATTCATCCACCAGCGCAATGAAGCGTCGTGCTTCGCTCTCCATCAGCCGCGTCATGACCGGAACGTCCAGCACCATCACGGTATGGAACAGGCGTGAAAGCGCAATATAGTCGTGCTGGCTGCGGGCATCCACACAAAGTGTTGTGAAGGAGACGGCCAGCGTTTGATTCTCTACGCCAAGCGTGGGCAACGGGCGGTGGTTAATCTCAAGCTCCGGAGCGTTTTCACGTTTTGCCCCCGCCAGCGCCAGCCAGAGTTTATCCATTTGATGGGTTGTCTCGGCGTTCAGCGGTGAGAGCCACAGGTGCGCCTGGGTCAACGTACGCAGCCGGTAATCCACCCCGGCATCCACATTCATAATGTCACAATACTGCTTGATGGCGTCGATGGCAGGCAGGAAACGTGCGCGCTGCAGACCGTTGCGGTACAGCTCGTCCGGCGGGATGTTCGATGTGGCAACCAGCGTAATCCCGCGTGCAAACAGCGCTTTCATCAGGCCGCCCAGCAGCATGGCATCGGTGATGTCAGAAACAAAAAATTCGTCAAAGCAAAGCACGTCCGTTTCCGCCTTAAACCTGTCGGCCACAATCTCAAGCGGATCGCTTTTGCCCTGCAGTGCAGTTAGCTCTTCATGCACCCGCAGCATAAAACGATGGAAATGCAGACGCTGCTTACGTTCGCCCGGCAGACTCAGATAAAACAGATCCATCAGCCAGGTTTTTCCGCGCCCTACGCCGCCCCACATATATAAGCCGCGTACAGGAGCATGAGCCTGTGGTGCTTTTTTACCGAGCAACCGCCCAAATGCCGCCTTTAGCCCACCATTCTGTTCGACTTCAGCAGGTTTTGCCGTGAGTTCCTGATAAATCATCTCCAGACGGCTTACCGCCTCACGTTGAACGTCATCCGCTTGATGAGTGCCGTCGTTAAGGGCCAGTTGATAACGCGATGCAGGGGACAGGTTTTGCATAATCTTATTGTTATTCCTTCAATTAAACCTCACCAGCAGCCGTGACTGATGAAAAAAAGGCCGTTCTACACTACGCGATGATACGTCAGGATTCCACTTCTACAGAAATAGCGGTTATAGTGGCATTATCAGGCACAGGCAGGAGCCGAGCCAACACCCTACGGAACAACAAGACAACGGGAGAAGTTCATGACCTGGGAATATGCGCTAATCGGTTTAGTCGTCGGCATCGTCATCGGTGCTGTGGCCATGCGTTTCGGTAATCGCAAATTGCGTCAGCAGCAGTCACTGCAGTACGAACTGGAAAAGAACAAAGCGGAACTGGAAGAGTATCGTGAAGAGCTGGTCAGCCACTTTGCCCGTAGCGCCGAGCTGCTGGACAACATGGCGACCGACTATCGTCAGCTGTATCAACATATGGCAAAAAGCTCCAGCAGCCTGCTGCCGGAAATGACCGCGGAAACTAATCCGTTCCGCAACCGTCTGGCAGACTCTGAAGCCGGTAACGATCAGGCACCCGTTCAGATGCCTCGTGACTATTCAGATGGCGCTTCCGGCCTGCTGCGTGGCGGTGTAAAACGCGATTAATCGCACAACCTGAATTTATTTTACGGGCGCAGCGATTGCGCCCGTCCTTTCTTCATGACCCCAGCTATCATTTAGTTAAGCACCTCATTGTTCAGCGGTTTAAAATTCAATAACATCAACGTGTTTTTGGGGCCGTTTTTCCTTTATTCCAGGTTACGAGAGTCAACATCGATGAAGAAAAAAAACCAGCTGTTGAGCGCTATCGCGTTAAGTGTCGGGTTATCTCTCTCGGCGTCCTTCCCTGCCCTTGCCGCCATCCCCTCTCAGGTGCCCGGTCAGGCGGCCATTCCAAGCCTCGCGCCGATGCTGGAAAAAGTGTTGCCTGCGGTCGTCAGCGTACAGGTTGAGGGTACGGCTGTACAAAGCCAACGCGTACCGGAAGAACTGAAAAAATATTTTGGCGATGAAGCTCCCGACCAGCAGGCTCAGCCTTTTGAAGGTCTGGGTTCAGGCGTCATTATTGATGCGGCCAAAGGCTATATTCTGACCAACAACCATGTCATCAGCCAGGCCGATAAAATCAGCGTACAGCTTAATGATGGACGTGAATTTGATGCCAAACTGATTGGCGGCGATGACCAGAGCGATATCGCGCTGTTGCAGGTGCAGAACCCGAGCAACCTGACTCAGATTACCATTGCGGACTCCGACAAACTGCGTGTCGGTGATTTTGCCGTTGCCGTGGGCAACCCCTTTGGTTTAGGGCAGACCGCCACCTCCGGGATCGTCTCGGCGCTGGGACGTAGCGGCCTGAATCTGGAGGGGCTGGAAAACTTTATTCAGACGGATGCCTCCATCAACCGTGGGAACTCCGGCGGGGCATTGCTCAACCTTAATGGCGAGCTGATTGGGATTAACACGGCTATTCTGGCCCCTGGCGGCGGCAGCATTGGAATTGGTTTTGCCATCCCCAGTAACATGGCCAAAACGCTTGCCCAGCAGCTGATCGAGTTCGGTGAAATCAAGCGCGGGCTGTTGGGGATCAAGGGAATGGAGATGAGCGCGGATATCGCCAAAGCGTTCAACATCAACGTGCAGCGGGGCGCATTTGTGAGTGAAGTCCTGCCAAACTCCGGTTCGGCAAAAGCCGGCGTGAAATCGGGCGATGTGATCGTCAGCCTGAATGACAAGCCGTTGAGCAGCTTCGCAGAGCTACGTTCACGCATTGCCACGACAGAACCTGGCGCCAAAGTGAAGCTGGGCCTGATTCGTGACGGCAAGCCGCTGGACGTTGAAGTCACGCTGGATAAGAGTACCTCGTCATCTGCCAGTGCGGAGCTTATCGCCCCAGCGCTGCAAGGGGCAACGTTAAGCGATGGGCAGTTGAAAGACGGAACGAAGGGCATTAGCATCGACACCGTTGAGAAGAGCAGCCCTGCCGCGCAAGCAGGATTACATCAGGATGATGTCATCATTGGCGTAAACCGTAATCGCGTGCAATCCATTGCCGAACTGCGCAAGGTGCTGGAAAGTAAACCGGCGGTTATTGCCCTGCAGGTTATGCGTGGCAATGAATCTATCTATATTCTGTTGCGCTAAGCATTTGCGATGCCGGACATCACCGCTGCGTGTGATGTCCGGATAACTCATGTTATGCTGCAAATCGTCCCTTTTTTAACGACACGCGCATCATGCTTTTAAAGCTCTTACGTTCAATTGTCATCGGTTTGATTGTCGCTGGCCTGCTGCTGGCGGCAATGCCGTCTTTACGTCAGTTTAATAAACTGACGGCTCCCCAGTTCGACAGTACGGATGAAACGCCGGCCACCTACAACCAGGCCGTTCGCCGTGCCGCACCTGCCGTGGTGAATGTCTATAACCGCGGCCTTAATAGCTCAACCCATAACCAACTGGAGATCCGCACCCTCGGCTCTGGGGTGATTATGGACGAGCGCGGCTACATTATTACCAACAAGCACGTGATTAACGATGCCGACCAGATTATCGTTGCCCTGCAGGATGGCCGCGTGTTTGAGGCGTTACTCGTGGGGTCTGACAGCCTGACCGACCTGGCCGTCCTGAAAATCAACGCCACGGGAGGTTTGCCTATCATTCCCATCAATCGCAAACGTACCCCTCACATTGGCGACGTCGTCCTGGCTATCGGTAACCCTTATAACCTGGGTCAGACGATTACCCAGGGAATTATCAGTGCGACGGGTCGTATTGGCCTCAACCCCTCCGGGCGGCAGAACTTCCTGCAAACCGATGCGTCGATCAACCGCGGTAACTCCGGCGGTGCGCTGGTTAACTCACTGGGTGAGCTGATGGGTATCAATACCCTCTCGTTCGACAAGAGCAACGACGGCGAGACACCGGAAGGGATCGGCTTTGCCATTCCGTTCCAGCTGGCGACCAAAATTATGGATAAACTGATCCGTGATGGACGGGTGATCCGTGGTTATATCGGAATAGGTGGCCGTGAAATTGCACCAATGCATAACCAGGGCGGCGGTATTGATCAGATTCAGGGCATCGTGGTCAACGAGGTATCACCTGGCGGCCCGGCAGACAACGCGGGAATTCAGGTTAACGATGTCATTGTGTCAGTTAATGGTACGCCAGCGGTCTCGGCACTGGAGACCATGGACCAGGTCGCAGAGATCCGACCGGGCTCTATTATCCCTGTTGAAGTCATGCGCAATGATAAGAAACTCACGCTGCAGGTGACGGTTCAGGAATACCCGGCAACAAACTGACAGCCATAAAAAAACCGAAGCCAGTGAGTGCTTCGGTTTTTTTTGCCGGGTGGCGCTAACGCTTACCCGGCCTACGAGAGACGGTTCGTTTTACTTGTTAACGAACTCTTCGCCCAGGGTGATATCTTTCTTCAGGGTATCCAGCATGCCTTCCATCGCGTGTTGTTCAAACGCGCTCAGTTTGCCGATAGGCTGACGTTCTTCGATACCATTTTTACCCAGCAGCAGCGGTTGAGAGAAGAAGCGAGCGTGTTCGCCGTCGCCTTCAACGTAAGCGCATTCAACAACGCCTTTCTCACCCTGCAGAGCGCGAACCAGTGACAGACCGAAACGTGCAGCCGCCTGGCCCATAGACAGAGTTGCAGAACCGCCACCCGCCTTCGCTTCCACCACTTCGGTGCCCGCGTTCTGGATACGTTTGGTCAGGTCAGCCACTTCCTGCTCGGTGAAGCTAACGCCAGGGATCTGCGACAGCAGAGGCAGAATGGTGACGCCAGAGTGTCCACCAATGACCGGAACTTCCACTTCGGTTGGCTGTTTGCCTTTCAGCTCAGCAACAAAGGTGTTGGAACGGATAATATCCAGCGTGGTCACGCCGAACAGTTTGTTTTTGTCGTAAACACCCGCTTTCTTCAGCACTTCTGCCGCGATAGCAACAGTGGTGTTCACCGGGTTAGTGATGATACCGATGCACGCTTTCGGGCAGATTTCAGCGATCTGCTGCACCAGGTTTTTCACGATGCCAGCGTTGACATTGAACAGGTCTGAACGATCCATACCGGGCTTACGCGCCACGCCTGCAGAAATCAGCACCACGTCGGCACCCTGCAGAGCAGGACGCGCGTCTTCACCGGAGAAGCCTTTGATTTTCACAGCTGTCGGGATGTGGCTCAGGTCAACCGCCACACCTGGGGTTACCGGAGCAATATCGTACAGAGAGAGTTCTGAGCCTGAAGGCAGTTGAGTTTTCAGTAGTAGGGCAAGCGCCTGGCCGATACCACCAGCAGCGCCGAGGACTGCGACTTTCATCCTAAACTCCTTATTATGGTTAACTTAAGTATCTGTAACTCCGTTGCGGCGACCATAATTCAGCGAGTAAATAATTACAATTTTCGTAGCTAAAGAATTTGAGGTCACGCGGCTTTATCTCTCACCAGAAGACTATCTGACGACAGACGGCAACGAATTAAGAGGTGGTTACAATACACCCTGCCCCGCCACCAAAACAACATCATTTTGATAACATTTAATTTACTTTTAAGCTTATTTGCGCGGCGTGACCCAGGCATGTTTTCTGATAACGAAATCTGATAAAATCACTCCCTTTCATAACATTATTTCAGACTACCTCCCGGTAGATAATTTGCATAAAAATTCATCCACATGCATAATAATGTTGTTTCTATCGTCATATTCCGGGTGACTTATGCGAAGCTCGTCTAAGCAAGAAGAATTAGTAAAGGCGTTTAAAGCGCTACTCAAAGAAGAGAAATTCAGTTCTCAGGGAGAAATTGTTCAGGCGTTACAGGAACAAGGTTTCGATAACATCAATCAGTCGAAAGTCTCCCGCATGTTAACCAAATTTGGCGCGGTGCGTACCCGTAACGCCAAAATGGAGATGGTCTATTGCCTGCCAGCTGAACTTGGCGTGCCGACGACCTCCAGCCCGCTGAAGAATTTGGTTCTGGATATCGACTATAACGACGCCGTCGTAGTGATCCACACCAGCCCTGGCGCTGCGCAGTTGATTGCTCGCCTGCTGGATTCCTTAGGTAAAGCGGAAGGTATTCTCGGTACAATCGCTGGGGACGACACCATCTTTACCACCCCGGCAAATGGTTTCTCCGTCAAAGACCTCTACGAGGCAATTCTGGTTCTGTTCGAACAGGAACTCTAATCCCCCCTCCCCGCAGCACCGCTGCGGGGATCGTTCTGCTCCCGCTGCGTTTCCCACTCGATTCCACTGCCCTGACTTTGACAAATAATGCTTTTTACCACCCATTAACATTCACCCAGTGAATGCTAAATCAAAAAATCGCACAAAAAATCAAAAGCTGATATCAATATGATTTTATTAGATATAACTGCACGAAGTGGACGATAAATAGCCAATATTATGCAATTTGGTTATAAAAAACGAACGGGTTAACACGTAATAACAATAGTAACAATTAGTCTGGTATTAATTTTTTTGGTTATTAGTGTATACTTGATTTTGTGATGAGGGTCACGAAACAAGACCCCACGAAAAAATTCGACGAGGTAAAAATCATGAACATTAAAACTACTGTAGCGGCGCTGAGCGTCCTGTCTGTCCTGTCATTCGGTGCTTTCGCTGCTGATTCAATCAATGCTGACCAGGCGCAATCCCGCCAGGCAATCGGTACGGTTTCTGTCGGTGCAATCGGTACGTCCCCGATGGACATGCATGAGATGCTGAACAAGAAAGCGGAAGAACAGGGTGCATCATCCTACCGCATCATTGAAGCTCGTTCAGGTGACCACTGGCACGCTACTGCTGAGCTGTACAAATAAGTTTTAGCAATAACTGAAGACATAAATCTCCACTCAACGGCACCAGGCATAAAAATAGCTGTTTAACCCTTCTCGCCGTTGAGCAACAACCCTATTCAGGAGTAAAGACTATGAAAACCAAATTGATCATCGCAACCCTCGGTCTGGCCTCAGTTCTCTCTTTCGGCGCAAGTGCAGCCGTACAGCAAGTGAATGCCGACCAGGCACAAAATCTGCAGCCTATGGGCAGTGTATCCGTAACGTCTGTCACTGGTTCACCAATGGATATTCGTCACGAACTGGCCGCAAAAGCTGAAAAAGCAGGTGCCAGCAGCTATCGTGTCACCGAACTGAATCAGGGTGACCACTGGCATGCTACGGCAGAACTGTATAAATAAACCCTCGTCGTATTTCATCATACGACTTGCCCCTGACCTGCTGGTCAGGGGCTTTTTTTATGTCATTCAATGGCGCGCGTTAAAACGCAGTTGCCCTTCCAGCTCTTCTTCCGCTTCATCGAACAGTAATATCAGTGCGCCAAAACGTCTGCGCAGCTTATCGGGTAAATGAATGAACTCAATCTCCAGCGGGAGTGGCAACAGACTGCCGGTCACCACGTCCCACAGGGTATCCAGATTCGTCACGCTTTCCCGTTCAAGATCAAACACGCGGATAAATTCACGATAGAAGTCTTCCTGACTGTCGATCTCGTCAAAATCAAACGTATAGGTTTTCATTGCCAGCCACCCAGTCCAGGCGAGCGGCAGTTGCCGCCCGGTCTATTATAATCCCCCGATATGCAGGGTTTTGACTTCCAGATATTCTTCCAGCCCCAGCACGGAGCCCTCGCGTCCAAGGCCTGACTCTTTTACCCCGCCAAAAGGCCCCAGTTCCGTAGAGACGGCGCACTCGTTAATGCCAATCATCCCGCTCTCGATGGCCTGAGAAACACGGAAAACGCGTGAAAGGTTTTGGGTGTAGAAGTAAGCCGCCAGGCCATAAGGCGTGTTGTTGGCACGCTGGATGACCTCATCTTCTGAAGTGAAACGGAAGCACGCCGCAACCGGTCCAAACGTCTCTTCTTCTGCCAGCTTCATGCCTTCATGGCAGTCACCCAGTACGGTTGGCATCCAGAAATTCCCGCCAAGCGAATGGGGTTTCCCCCCTGCCAGCACAGTTGCCCCGCGGGCAACGGCATCGTCGACATGCTCACGCACCTTGTTGACCGCAGCAGGTTCAATCAGCGGTCCGACGACAACCCCCTCTTCAAGACCATTCCCCACCTTCAGCGCCTTTACCGCATCGGCAAGTTTATTCACAAACTTGTCGTAGACGGTTTCCTGAATATAGAAACGGTTAACGCTCACGCAGACCTGCCCGGCATTGCGGAATTTGTTGGCGATAGCACCCTTAACCGCTGCGTCGATATCCGCATCCTCAAAAACGATATATGGGGCATTTCCCCCCAGCTCCATTGAGACTTTTTTCATAGTGTCTGCGGCATTACGCACCAGCGTTTTGCCGACGGAGGTAGAACCGGTAAAGGAGATTTTACGCACGTCACGGCTGGCCATGATCGCATCGCTGATTTCATGGGTATTCCCGGCCACGGCGTTGAGAACACCGTCGGGCACACCGGCCTGTTTAGCCAGGGTAAGCAGCGCAAAAGCACTGAGCGGCGTGTTATTGGCCGGTTTGATCACCCCGGTACAGCCCGCAGCAAGCGCCGGGCCTAATTTTCGGGTGAGCATCGCCATCGGGAAGTTCCACGGTGTAATCGCCGCGACAACACCAATGGGTTCGCGGGTCGCCAGAATGCGGGAACCGGGTTTGATCGGCGGAATAATTTCCCCGTTAGCGCGCTTGGCCTCTTCGGCAAACCACTGGATAAAGCTGGCCGCGTACTCCACCTCTCCTTCCGCTTCTTTCAGAGGCTTGCCCTGCTCGGTGGTCATTAACCGCCCGAGCCAGCTTTTATTTTCAATAATCAGTTCGTACCAGCGGTAAAGGATGGCCGAGCGTTCTTTCGCGGTTTTGGCTCGCCATGCCGGGAAAGCGTTGGTGGCTGCGGCAATCGCAGCTTCGGTTTCCGCTTTACCCGCTTTCGCGACTTTAGCGATGACCTCGCCGGTCGCCGGGTTAAGTACATCAAACGTCGTGTCCAGCGTTTTCCAGATACCATTAACCAGATACCCGGTCTGAAAAAGGATGTGGTCCTGAAGCGTCTCAGTCGTCATGTGTCCTCCCTTTCTGAATGTAAGAACGTGCTGGAATTAAGTATAGCCACAAAAAAACCGACGCTTTGGCGTCGGCTTTTTTACTTCAGTCAGTTATCTGTGAGGGCATTCTGGTAGCGGTGCAGCATAAACACCAGCCGTCCTACTGGCTCGGTTACCTGAGGCGGAGCTTCCCAGACTTTAAGCTTCTCCTGGTAGATATCGAGCTCTTCAAGCAGTTGCGTAAAGTAACGACGGCGTTTGTCATCGCTGGTCGCGGAAAGTACATGGTCGGCAGTGCGGCGTAGCTGACGGTGGAAAGCCGACAGATCGTCGTTGATCGGCACAGGTGCGTTACGCAGACGCTGGTGCGCGATGATCATGGTTAATGCCAGCCGGAACTTAGCGATGTCACCCGGGAACTTATTCAGCAGTAAAAACAGCTGCTGATAGAGCGCCGGTAAGTGGTTTTCTTTGCGACGTGCGGTATTGGTGGTCATCGACGACACGGCAGCGGAAACAAACTGGTTCAACAATACACGGCCCGTTCTTGCCTGTGAGTTATCGCGCACCAGCAGAATAACCATCATTGCCAGGAAACACCCCACCAGCTGACCCAATGCGCTGTCGAGGAACTGGCTGAAATGGAAGGTCATCGGGTTATCCAGCACAATGATGTTAATCGTACTGGCCAGCGCCCCCAACGATCCCAGACGGCGCTTTTGCACTTCTATACCGATAAAGAACGCCATCACCGCCAGGCTTATGCAAAGCAGCAACATGCTCTGTTGCGTGGACGGGATGATCACCAGGAAATAGAGCGCGCCTATCGGCAAGGCGGCAATGGTGCCATACAGGAAATCAATGGCGACCATACGCGGGTTGGGCAGACGCATCGCCAGTGCAGTCACAACGGCAATCATCACCATTGCACCGCTGCCGGACGTCCAGCCTGTCCACAACCAGAACAGCGTACCGAGCATGCAGGCGAGCGTCGTGCGCCAGAAGTTGACCATCGCGTGATGACGCTCGGCAGATTCCGCCTTAATCACCACTTCTCCCTGCAGCACCTCTTCTTCCGTAGCGCTGATTTTGGTATTGCTAACCACGCCGCGTTTCAGCAGCAGGTAGCGCGTCGCGGACCCGACCCAGGTGTAGATGGTCACTGGTGTGTCGCGTTCCCCTGTCCAGGCAATGACCCGCCGCATGCGCTTAAGCTGCTTATGCACGTCCTGCACGGTTTCCACCGGCTCGGCAAACAGCTCGCGGAACGTATCGGTCACCACTTCCGGACGGGTGTTCTGGATCAGATAGGTTTCGCACGCCTGGGTAATCAGCGTTAAGGAGACCGTATTGAGGGCTTTAAGGCGACGGTTAGCCCGGGCCCAGCGCGAAGACTCTATATTAAGGTTACTGCGCATCCCTTCCAGCGCCTGCGTGCGACGTACCAGCCCGCTCCAGGCCTTATCCACCTCTTCACTGTCACCATGCTTGATGCAGAGCTGCATCAGCTGGTACTGGGCAACAATCAACGCATCCAGCTCGCGATCCACCTCTTGCTTGATAGAGCGAGGGGAGAAAAGCAGGTCAGCAACAATCGCGCAAACAATACCAATCACAATCTCACTGCAACGCTCCACGGCGAACTGTGGCGCAAGCAGCGGCTCGCTTTGGATAGTAATGACGATAATCAGCGCGGTGTAACCCGCCAGTCCCCAGGCGTAGGAGTTTTCCACTTTCACCAGAGACGAGACCCAGGTGCAGAAGCCCGCCCAGATACAGCACACCATCAGCATCAGCAGTGGGGTGCGGATCATCAAAATAATAATGGTCAGCGCCGCGAAACAGCCGATAAACGTCCCAATGATACGCAGCATCCCGCGATAGCGGATCGCACCAGAGTAAGGTTCACCACCGGCGGCAAATGCCGGACCAGCCGCGACAATTGCCGCCGTCAGCACCGCCCAGCGCGGGGTTTCAAGCTGGAAGTGGAAGCCAACAAACAGTGCCAGCACGATGGCACACGCCAGCTTCACGGCGAAGCGAATGTGTTGGTTGGCGATGGAGAAGATACCCATAGCGATTAGCCAAACTCGCGCAGACGGTGGGCAATTTTACGGAAGATCGACTCCTGGCTGGCATCCCGGTCTTTAGCGCCGGTAATCACCACCGTCGCCGTGGTACCCGCAGGCCACACATTCCCCTGCTGTTCGTCCAGATGGATACGCACCGGCACACGCTGAGCCAGACGCACCCATTCCAGGTTGGAGTCCACTGTCGCCATCCCTTTTGCATCCTTAGAACTGCTGGCGTTGGTCACCCCTGCCGCGACGCTGTCGACGGTACCTTTAAAGACGCGGTTACTGCCAAGCGGTGTAATTTCGGCACGATAACCCGGACGTACGCCTTCCAGTTTGGTCTCTTCCATATAAGCGAGCACGTAGAAGGAGTTCTGTTTAACCAGCGCCACGGCCGTTGAGCCACGGGTGATAAATTCACCGGCATAGACATTAAGGTTAGTGACCCAGCCATCGGCTGGCGCGCGGATCACGGTGCGCTCCAGATCGAGCTTTGCCAGATCGCGCGTCGCTTGCGCTTTGGCCATCTGGTGCAGCACGGTTTGCAGCACGTTATTGGACTGGTCGATCTCTTCGCGGGACATAGCCTGAATACCTAACTGGTTACGGCGGCCTGCCTCACGGCGTTTCTCTGCCGCCAGCGCCTGATAATAGGCCACGTCAGCTTCCGCTTCTTCCAGTGCTTTCTGGTAGCGAGGCTGGTCGATGGTGAACAGAACCTGATTTTTTTTCACCAGCTGGTTATCGTGAACGTTGACCGCCGTGATAAGACCGGCCACGTCGGGGGCTATGGCCACGACATCGGCGCTGAAACGCGCATCGCGTGTCCACGGTGACTCCGTGTAATAGACCCAGGCCCGAAAAATAGCGATGAAGGCGAGGATAACCAGCGCCATGGTGATGACGGTTCGGGAGATTTTTCTTGTTAGTGTTTTCACATCAACCTCAGACAAACATGCGCGATATCAGGTAAAACAGGCAGCAATACAGCGCGGTATTGAACAATGCAGGGTGCCAGACGAAATCGTAGATCCCGGTAGGAACCAGCACCTTGCGCACCAGCCAGAAGATCGCCAGTGATAAAAGAAGCTCGAAAAAAATCGGTGGGAACGACAGACCGAACACCACGATAACGGGAAACAGACTCATGTTGACCTTGATAAGAGAGAGTGCAGGCTACAGAATTTTTTAGCGCACGCCATCGCAGAAGAGCAAGAAATGCCGGGCGAGAATGGCGCAGCCGTTAAGTAATTAATAATATATTAACGTAACTGTTATGCTGTTATCTATAATATGTGATCTAAATCACTTTTAAGCCAGAGTGAACAATGGAACGTTTAAAACGCATGTCAGTCTTCGCCAAAGTGGTTGAACTGGGCTCTTTTACCGCTGCTGCACGCCAGCTTCAGATGAGTGTCTCTTCAATCAGCCAGACGGTGTCCAAACTGGAAGATGAGCTTCAGGTCAAGCTGCTCAATCGCAGTACCCGCAGCATCGGGCTGACAGAAGCGGGTAAAATTTACTATCAGGGTTGTCGCCGCATGCTGCTTGAAGTGCAGGATGTCCACGAACAACTCTATGCTTTCAACAACACACCTATCGGCACACTGCGCATCGGTTGTTCTTCAACTATGGCACAAAATGTCCTCGCTGCCATGACAGCGGACATGCTGAAAGAGTATCCAGGATTAACCGTGAATCTGGTGACGGGTATCCCTGCGCCGGACCTGATTGCTGACGGGCTGGACGTGGTGATCCGCGTTGGGGCATTGCAGGATTCCAGCCTTTTCTCGCGCAGGCTGGGCAGTATGCCGATGGTCGTTTGCGCCTCGAAAAGCTATCTGGCGCAGTACGGTGTCCCTGAGAAACCCGCCGATCTCACCAACCACTCATGGCTGGAATACAGCGTTCGACCCGACAATGAATTTGAACTGATTGCTCCGGAAGGGCTCTCCACCAGACTGCTGCCAGAAGGCCGGTTTATCACCAACGATCCAATGACCATTTCGCGTTGGTTAGTGGCAGGAGCCGGGATCGCCTACGTGCCGTTGATGTGGGTGATCAACGAGATCAACAGCGGTGTACTGGAGATCCTGTTCCCTCGCTACCAGTCCGATCCGCGCCCGGTATACGCCCTGTACACAGAAAAAGACAAGCTACCACTCAAGGTGCAGGTGTGTATTAACTATCTGACAGACTATTTTGTGGACGTGGCGGAACTGTTTCAGGGGATGCGAGGAAGAAGTAAGGAATAATTGATTATCGCGGATAAGCATATATTATATGAATATGTCCTGGATGAGATGCACATTCATTCAGGAATATTCCCTCACCACTATCAGTAATAGCTAATTGACACTTCCGTTACCCTCCCCTTACCTTATTAGAAGTCTGGCACTCAGACTGTTATTAATTTGTTACTGATATGAATAATAAAATGTATTCCGCAGGATGACATTGAACAAGGAAAAGAAATGAATATATTTGAACAAACACCACCTTCGCGCAGGCGCTATGGACTCGCCGCGTTCATTGGTTTGATCGCAGGGATTGTCTCTGCATTCGTGAAATGGGGAGCGGAGGTGCCACTTCCACCACGTAGCCCTGGTGATTTATTCACTGCCGCATGCGGACCAGAGCAATTAATAAGAGCCGCAACTCAGATTGACTGCTCGCGTAATTTTCTCAATCCGCCTTATGTATTTTTACGCGACTGGCTGGGCGTCGTCGATCCTAACGCGGCGGTTTATACATTCGCCGGACATATATTTAACTGGGTCGGCGTAACACATATTATTTTCTCAATCGTCTTCGCCGTAGGGTATTGTGTAGTTGCGGAAGTCTTCCCGAAAATTAAACTCTGGCAAGGTTTGCTGGCGGGTGCGTTAGCCCAGCTTTTTGTCCACATGATCTCCTTCCCGCTGATGGGTCTGACACCGCCGCTGTTCGAACTTCCATGGTACGAACACGTCTCAGAAATCGTGGGTCATTTAGTCTGGTTCTGGTCGATCGAAATCATTCGTCGTGATTTGCGTAACCGCATCACGCACGAGCCCGATCCGGAAATACCGCTGGGTAACTTACGTTAAAAAAAAGGCGCTACCTCTGTAGCGCCATTTTTTTATGCATCGTCAGATCAGGCAGTGCCGCCCACCGTCAAATTGTCGACTTTCAGCGTCGGCTGGCCTACGCCAACCGGCAGGCTCTGCCCCTCTTTACCGCAGACGCCCACACCGTTATCCAGCTTCAGATCGTTACCGACCATGGAAATCTGCTGCATGGCTTCAATACCGGAGCCAATCAGCGTCGCACCTTTCACCGCTTTGGTCACTTTACCCTTCTCAATCAAGTACGCTTCTGAGGTAGAGAAGACAAATTTACCGGAGGTGATATCCACCTGGCCGCCGCCAAAGTTTGGCGCGAAGATGCCGTAATCGACGGATTCGATAATCTCCTGCGGTGTGGATTTGCCCGGCAGCATATAGGTGTTAGTCATACGCGGCATCGGTAGATGTGCATAGGACTCACGACGGCCGTTACCCGTTGGCGCTACGCCCATCAGGCGCGCGTTGAGTTTGTCCTGCATGTAGCCTTTCAGCACACCGTTTTCGATCAGCACATTGTATTGGCCAGGCGTACCTTCATCGTCGATAGCCACCGAGCCACGGCGATCGCGCATGGTTCCATCATCCACCACCGTGCAAAGCTCAGACGAGACAAGCTGCCCCATCTGGCCGCTGAATACGGATGTACCACGACGGTTAAAGTCACCTTCCAGACCGTGGCCCACCGCTTCGTGCAGCAGAACACCCGGCCAGCCAGCCCCCAGAACGACCGGGAATGTCCCCGCCGGCGCCGCGACGGCATTCAGATTCACCAGCGCCATGCGCACGGCTTCTTTTGCCCACGCGTCAGCGCGTGCTTCACCGTCAACATCGCCCAGGAACCAGTCATAGCCGAAACGGCCGCCACCGCCGCTTGAGCCGCGCTCGCGTTTGCCGTCGTCATCGACCTGCACGCTGATGGAGAGACGGACCAGTGGACGAACATCCGCGGCCAGAGTACCGTCCGTCGCCGCAACGAGAATCAGCTCATAGACGCCGCTCAGGCTGGCAGAGACTTCCTGCACACGCTTATCGGCAGCACGCGCCACTTTGTCCACGCGGCGCAGGATATCCAGCTTCTCTTCGCGGCTCATGCTCTGCAGCGGATCAATGCTGGTATAGAGCGCAGAGTGCTGCACTTCACCCAGCGTTTTCACACGACCATCGCCGGTATCACGCACAATGGTACGCGCAGCCTGAGCACTCTGCTCCAGCGCGGCCAGGCTAATCTGATCGGCATAAGCAAAACCGGTTTTCTCGCCGCTAACGGCACGGACACCGACGCCCTGGTCGATGTTATAAGAGCCGTCTTTGATGATGCTGTCTTCTAAAACCCAGGATTCGTGATAGCTCGACTGGAAATAGAGATCGCCGTAGTCGAGACGGCGTTCGGTCAGTTGACCAAGAATGGAGAACAGGTCCTGATGGCTCAGGCCGTTCGCTGCGAGCAAATGTTCACTTACCAGGTTCAGACTCATCGTATTGCTACTCGTTCGTTGCCGCCTGTGGCGGTATAAAGATCGTATTTATTGAGAGTGAGGCAATTACCTGCCCACGTCAAATCATTGCTGTGCTTCTTTGCGCGGCTGGCGCAGCACTTCATTAATCTGCGGTTTATCTACCGGGCCGGTAATGTGGTAGCGCAGAATGGAAACCTTGCTCCATAGCGGACCCAGCACTTTACTGGCGGCAAACACCGCCGCACCAACAATCGGGTTCACCACAAAGGCCGCTGCCACGCCAACGCTCGCGGAAATTTCCGGTGCCACCACGGCTTCCATATCCAGCTCTCGACGCACGAGATTGACCGAGCCTTTCATCGCGATATCCGCTTCCAGGCCGTCCACCAGCGTGTCGTCCGTATGCAGAACGCCATCCTTGATCCACGCCGTGCTGCGAATGGAATCGTAGTAGAAACCTTCGCTGAATGTGTCACTGAAATCGAAGCGCAGCTTGCGCAGCAGCGCATCAAAACTCAGCAGACGCAGGATCTGCCCGGCGCGCCCCGTGCTCACGTCGGCGATTTCACCTTTACCGAAGCGGGTTTTCAGAATGCCATTGAGCGAGGCTTCATCCGGCGTCCACGGCGCGGCACGCCAGTGAAGATCGTAATCAACATCAAATGACGAACCGCGAAGCGGCGTGGTAATGCCAAAGAAATTGGCCGCGGCATCCAGCTTGTTGCCTTTAATGTCACCCTTCAGGGAGGTACGCTGCTCGCCCGGGTTATTCACCCATTCGCCTGCGGCCGTCATGCGTCCAAAACCGGTATCGACCAGGCCACCGGTGAGCGTGAGCGTATTTCCCTGAATAGCGAAATCACCGTCGATACGGCCATATTTTTGCCCCCACAGCCAGCATTCAGCACAGCGCAACTGGAGATCGGGCCAGCCGTTAAAATCGACGCGAGCGGTTTTACTCAGCGGTGACGTCTCTGCCGGTTTATCTTTCCCGATCGTGGTGCTTGCCGGGTTGTAGTAGAGATAGCGGATCGCCGCCTGCCACGGCGCATGATTGCGCATGGTCAGTGCGCCATTGATCTCTCTGCCCTGAGCCTCGACTTTCGTGCCGTTAGGCGTTGGCTGAGAGACAATACTCAGGTTGTTCCACTGCTGTCCCCCCAGCATTAGTGACGGCGTGCGTACGGTAATGGTCTGCGGGAACTGAGCGGTTTCATCAACGTTTTGTCCAACACCTTTCTGGAACAGCGCCAGCCACTCAGCACCGTCCAAAGGCGGGAGATTCAGCTCAATGCCAGTCTGTTCCGGCAGCGGCGGTGTCGAGCGGCTATCAGTTGTCCAGATGGCTTTGTCGAGAGTGAGTTTGCGGTTGAGCAGCCAGCGGCTGTTGAAGTGGTTTGTCCCGCCCGCGCTTCCGGTCAGCTCGAAGCTGTTCAGGTTACCATCGACGTTAAGCTTTACTGGCAGCGGCAGTCCGGCCTGTTTCTCCAGCGGCGCAGGTAGCTGACTATGAAGGTTTTTCAGGTCTCCCGTAATGTCGACCTTATAATGTGCGCCAGCGTGATAAGGCAGTTCGATTGCCACGTTCCCCTTCCAGGATGCCGAGCCATCCACTGACCCTTCAATCGGTCTCGGCAGGACATCCATACGCGCTGGCTGCCAGTTACCGTCGAGATTGACAGCCACCTGATACGCCTTTTCACCCTCGGTGGTCGTAAAGTCGATATTTACGGGCTGATTAAACCAGCTGGCAGTGAGCGGCTCGCTCTTCAGGTTACCGTTCACAAAGCTGAACTGCCCACTGAGATTTTTCAGCGTACTTTCAAGAGGTTTGATATACAGGCTGTTATTCTTCAGACGGACATCACCTTTGGCGGTGGTCATCTCACCGTCCAGCGGGATATCGAGATGTAAGCGAGCATTCACATCGCCATCAAGCTGCAGTTGCTGAAGCGTCGCCGCCAGCGACTCTTTCAACGGCGTCTCCTCAAAATACGGACCTACGGCTTTGCCCGGGCCGTTGATGTCGGCATCAATCAGCAGTTTCTCTTTTGAATAATCCGGGATGTTTGCCGTCAGATTGCTGGCCGTCACACCGCCCAGCGCGACGCTGTCTGACTTCATCCATAATCCGTCATTGAGGAAGTTAAGTTCGATATCCAGGTTTTTCAGCGCGGGCCAGCCCGGCTGGAACGCAAAGGTGGCGTTGTGCAACGGCACCAGGACCTGGAACTGACCTTCATTATGTTTGTACGGGAAAAGATGCGGGTTACCGCCATAGACCAGCGTGGCGTTCTCCGCCTGTCCGCCCTGGATCGCGCCGCTCAGATAGTCCACAAGCGCTTTCCCCATCAGGTTTTCCGGGAAATAGCGCCAGGCCTGAGAACCATCGTTGGTACTGATCCCGGCCAGAATACCCAACCATGGCTCATCACCTTCTGGTTGCAGATAGCGAAAATCACCGCGCGCATGCACGGCTTTGGCTTTTACGTCGATATGGCGGCCATCAAGCTGGAAGCCCTTATCGTTATTGAGCCAGTTAAGTACCGCACTGCCTTGTTCAATTTCCAGTGGCGCGCGGAAGACCGTCTCGTAAGGCATTTTGGCGTCATGCATATCGACCGTCAGCCTGCCGTTTTCTACGCTGCCTTCCAGCTTGCCGCTAAAGTGCTCCGCGCCCGGCAGTAACTTCCACTGCTTCCAGGCAAGATCTTTCCAGGTTGCCTGAAAACGGGTTTTTTCCGTCGCCTGGAGCGGAATATCCAGCGCCAGCGTATCGATCTTTCCGCTCGGCTGCGTGGCCAGCCAGATTTCCCCGAGATCTGAAGAGAGCTTCGTCGCCATTGAGCGCAGGCCTTCTATTGCGGCCAAATCCAGGTTACTGGCGCGAATACGCAACTCATCGCTGCGTTTACTTTCCACACCGCCGACATCCTGCTCAGGCATCCAGGCAAGCGTCAGCGCGCCGCGCGGCCACGGTTTGTTGTCCATGGTGATGCGCGTGTCTGGAATGGCAAACTGCCAGCCCCCTTTCTCCTGCGTCACGTGCGCGGTGAGGTTATCAACGGAAAGCTGATGCTGCTGTTTTTCTCCCTTCCAGCTCGCTCCCCCCTGCTTCAACCAGATATCACCGCTGGCAAATTCGCCTTTCGTCAGGGTCATCCAGCCTTCAAGGCTGAAACGGGCGGTTTCCAGCTGCATATTTTGCTGAAGCCAGTCTCCCAGCCACGGTTTTACATCCACATCGTCGGCCTGAAGCCATACCTTGCCGTTGTTGAGCAAGCCATCGTCGTCTCGCAGATCCATGCGTACCTGCATCACGCCGTGCTGACCGTTCAGACTGGAGAGATTCACCTGCCCCTCGGCGCGGTGTCGATCCTTGCCATTCAACCAGGTCAACTGGGGGATCGCCAGTTCAGCGCGCTGGCCAGAAAGGGTAATAAAGCTCACTTCGCTGTCACGAAGATCGAAATGATCGAACTGACGCAGGAAGAGATCGCTGAAACGGTTGGCTTCAAGACCCTGGCTACTGTCACCACCCGACAGCGGCGTATTGGTCAAAAACTGGAGTTGATAAAAGGTGAGATCGCGAAACTGCCAGCGAAGATGCAGCAGGCTTTGCCAGACGTCCAGCGCCAGGGTCACGCGTTTGATTTTCAGGTAGCCGCCATCTTTCAGGCTGGCGTTGATATCCCGGACATCGAGTGTCGGGCCAAAATTCTGCCAGTTAGCACTGATCTGGCTTACATCCACCGGCACCCCGGTAGTGGATTCGATTTTCGCCAGCAGCTGCGGACGCCAGCTGTCCAGATGCGGTAATACGAGGCGTAGCCCGCTCACGAGCAACGCGACAATCACGACCAGCGTTGCCCCTGTAAGCAATAAAATCCCCGGCAATCGCCTCACGCATCTCTCCTTGTCAGCATTCGTCACGCAGCGTACTGCGCTTACATCATCACGACGTCAAACTGCTCCTGGTTATAGAGCGGTTCAATTTGTACTTTTACCTGTTTGCCGACAAAGATTTCCACTTCCGCCAGCGCGTGCGACTCTTCGCCTTTCAACGCTTCAGCCACCGCAGGGGAAGCATAGACCAGAAAACGATCGGAGTCGTAGGCATGATGAACACGCACGACTTCGCGCATGATTTCGTAGCAGACGGTCTCAACCGTCTTTACCGTTCCGCGTCCATGGCAGGTTGGACATTCATTACACAGTACATGTTCAACGCTTTCACGGGTACGCTTACGCGTCATTTCCACCAGCCCGAGCTGCGAGAAGCCGTTGATGCTGGTTTTCACACGATCTTTACTCAGCGCCTGCTCCAGCGAGTGCAGCACGCGGCGGCGATGGTCTTCATTACTCATATCGATAAAGTCGATGATGATAATGCCGCCCAGGTTGCGCAGACGAAGCTGGCGCGCAATCGCCTGCGTCGCTTCGATGTTGGTATTGAAGATAGTGTCATCCAGGTTACGGTGACCAACAAACGCCCCGGTATTGATATCAACGGTGGTCATCGCTTCGGTCTGATCGATGATCAGATACCCACCAGACTTCAGTTCAACCTTGCGCTCAAGCGCACGCTGGATCTCGTTTTCGACATCATAGAGATCGAAGATCGGCTGACGCCCAGTGTAATGCTCCAGCAGGCCAGGCATCTCGGGGATATATTCAGCGGTAAACTCCAGCAGGGCTTCATAGGTCAGGCGGGAATCCACGCGAATACGGTCGAGCTGTGCATCGGCAAAATCACGCAGAACACGTTGAGCAAGCGCCAGCTCACCATAGAGCTGGTAGCGGGTCTGGTTGCGTTTTTTACGCTCCATCACCTTGGTCCAGACGCGCTTCAGGTAAGCCGCATCAGACGCCAGGTCTTCTTCGCTGATCCCTTCCGCTGCGGTACGGATGATAAACCCACCCTGTTCATCGCAGTAAGCGCTGACCACTTTCTTCAGACGCTCGCGCTCGGTTTCACTCTCAATACGCTGCGAAACGCCCACGTGCGATGCGCCGGGCATAAAGACCAGATAACGGGAAGGTAAAGTGATGTCGGTGGTCAGACGGGCACCTTTGGTGCCGAGGGGATCTTTCACCACCTGTACCATCAGATCCTGACCCTGACGCACCAGTTCAGAAATATCGCGGACGGCAAATTGCTTTTGCTCTTCACCTGCAACGCACTCGGTGTGCGGCATGATATCGGAGGCATGTAAAAATGCCGCCTTATCCAGTCCAATATCTACAAAAGCCGCCTGCATACCCGGTAGTACACGACTGACACGACCTTTGTAGATATTGCCTACTATTCCGCGTCGCGCTTCACGCTCAATATGAATTTCCTGAAGAATGCCACCATCAATGTAGGCCACACGGGTTTCCGATGGCGTTACGTTTACCAACAATTCAGCCGTCATAATTATCCCTTCCCTCACGCAGTGAGTTAAAATTGCTCAGCAACTCATACGTTTCCACCAGCGGTAAGCCGACTACGGCGTGATAGCTGCCATTAATCTTCCTGACAAAACAGCCACCCAGCCCCTGAATACCGTATGCACCTGCCTTATCCATCGGTTCACCGCTGGCAATGTAAGCGGTGATCTCGTCGTCGGTAAGTACTCTGAATGTCACATCCGTCACGACCAGGCAATCCAGCACGTTCTGGCTGTCTGCCAGTGCGACGGCCGTCATCACCTGATGCGTTTGCCCGGACATTTTGCGCAGCATACGCGCCGCATGATCGGCGTCGCGCGGTTTCTCAAGCACTTCACCGTTAAGAATAACGATGGTATCTGCCCCCAGCACCGGAAGGTCACGTGGCACACTGGCTACGCCAGCCTGCGCTTTCTCGCGCGCAAGGCGAGACACGTACTGTTGAGCACTTTCGCCCTCAGCACGTTTTTCTTCAATGCCGGTCACGATGCGTTCAAAAGATACCCCTAACTGCGTCAGGAGTTCCTGACGGCGCGGGGAGCCAGAAGCGAGATACAAAGACGTCATAGAAACCTTTTATTGCACGGCAAACTGCTGGCGAATCTTACGCATCAGCAGGAATAACCACGGCCAGAGCACACCGTTTACTACACTACTCCAGAACACTTCCGGTCGGAAAGAGACGTTGATCACTAAAAACTCTGCCCAGAAAACAACAATATCCGCAGCAAGCGACAACAACATCACCACCAGGGCCTGTTGCCAGAGCGCGAGGTTACGAAAGAGCTGGAATTTAAGTGCGACGAGGTACGCAATAATGCTCATGGACAACGCGCGCACGCCAAGCGTAGAGCCACTAATGAGATCCAGTATGGCACCCATCACAAAACCTGTTCCGACATTTACGCGATGCGGCAGGGCAAGGATCCAGTAGAGCAAAATGAGTAACACCCAGTTTGGCCGGAAAACAAGAATGTCATCCGGCCAGGGCATAACCTGCAGTAACAGCGCAATGAGAAACGAGAGCCAGATGACCCAGCGTCCCTGGCTACGATAACTTGCCACTACTGCCCTCCCGAAGAGAGTTTAGGCGGTGGTGGCGCATCCGGCAGCGGCTGCGTTAATCCTGTTGCTGGCGCCGGGACTGGCGCAGGCGGCCCCATGGAATCCGCAGGCGGGAGAACCTGCGGCATCATCTGCATCAGACGCTCATTCGCCACACGATGCACCTCTTCAGGCGTCATCGGATTAGCACCATTACGATCGGCGCCCCACAGCAGCAGCAGATAGCGCAGACGCTGTAAACCTGCGGTTGGACGCGCCTGAATCACGGTATAGGCACGCTGAGTATCGAGCTTCACCGAAGAGACCACCGCAACCGGATAGCCTTCAGGGAAACGTCCACCCAGACCGGAGGTCACCAGAACGTCACCGACACGGATATCCGTGTTCGCTGGCAGGTGTTCCAATTGCAGATCGTCCGTACAACCGTTACCGGCGGCGATCACGCGAATGTCATTACGCAGGACCTGAATCGGCAGCGCATGGGTAGCATCGCAAATCAGCAGAACGCGGCTGGTCAGTTTGGCCACGGCAACAACCTGGCCCACAACGCCTTTATCACTGATGACTGGCTGACCTTCATACACACCGTTCACGCTACCTTTGTCGATCACAACCTGATCGCTGTAAGGATCGTTTACGGTGGAGATCACCTGCGTCACCATCTTCTGCTCATCCTGACGCAGCGGCGAGCCGAGCAGTTCACGCAGACGCGCGTTTTCCTGCTTGTATTGCCCCAGCATCAGCAGCTCGCTGTTTTTCAGCAGCAGTTCCTGGCGTAGCGCCCGGTTTTCGAGTTCGAGTTGGTCACGCGAAGACAGCGTTTGAGAAACGGAGTCGAGTAGTTCACGGGGACCATTTGATACAAAGTAGAAAGGACTGACGGCGGTATCCATGTACGTTCTGATCTGACTGAACGTACCGAGGCGGCTATCGGCAATAATGACCCCAAGCGCCACCAGAACCGCCAGAATGAGGCGAAACTGTAGCGATGGGCCACGGCTAAAAATTGGCTTCATAGGCTATGCGTATTCTCGCGTCAGAGAGAAAGGGTAGCGATGCGCTACCCTTTCACAATGACTACTCTTCGCTGAACAAGTCGCCGCCGTGCATGTCGATCATTTCCAGCGCCTTGCCACCACCACGGGCGACGCAAGTCAGTGGATCTTCTGCAACTACGACAGGAATACCTGTCTCTTCCATTAACAGGCGGTCGAGGTTACGCAGCAGCGCACCACCACCGGTCAGAACCATACCGCGCTCGGAGATATCGGACGCCAGTTCTGGCGGGCACTGTTCCAGCGCAACCATTACCGCGCTTACGATGCCGGTCAGCGGTTCCTGCAGTGCTTCCAGAATTTCGTTGGAGTTCAGGGTGAAGCCACGTGGAACACCTTCCGCCAGGTTACGGCCGCGTACTTCAATCTCACGCACTTCATCGCCCGGATACGCAGAGCCGATTTCGTGTTTGATACGCTCTGCAGTGGCTTCACCGATCAGAGAGCCGTAGTTACGGCGCACATAATTAATGATGGCTTCATCGAAGCGGTCACCACCGATACGTACAGAAGAGGAGTAGACCACACCGTTCAGAGAGATAACGGCGACTTCAGTGGTACCACCACCGATATCCACCACCATTGAACCCGTTGCTTCAGACACAGGCAGACCTGCACCAATTGCCGCAGCCATTGGCTCTTCAATCAGGAACACTTCACGAGCACCTGCACCCTGGGCAGATTCACGGATTGCGCGACGCTCAACCTGGGTTGCGCCAACCGGCACACATACCAGAACACGCGGGCTTGGGCGCATGAAGCTGTTGCTGTGAACCTGCTTGATGAAGTGCTGAAGCATTTTTTCAGTCACGAAGAAGTCAGCGATAACGCCGTCTTTCATTGGGCGAATGGCGGCGATGTTGCCAGGGGTACGACCCAGCATCTGCTTCGCGTCATGACCCACTGCAGCGACGCTTTTCGGCGAGCCTGCACGATCCTGACGAATGGCCACAACAGAAGGCTCATTCAATACGATGCCTTGTCCTTTTACATAAATAAGGGTATTCGCGGTACCCAGGTCAATGGACAGGTCATTGGAAAACATGCCACGAAATTTTTTCAACATACTAAGGGATAATCCTGAAAGCTGGGGCGGAAAACAAAATCCGCTTACTTTACCAACCACACGCAGCAGCGACAAGGCGCAAAAATCATCTGCAACGGTGAAAATTTGTGCAGTACGTTTCCTGATGTTACAAAATTGATCCCTGATTCCCTCAGGACTGAGTCAACAGCAGCGTCCCTCACTGACATTTGTAACCCGTTAAAGGTCGTTCACTGGCTTTTTGCTCGACATACTCAAAGCTACAGGCGCGATATTCTACGTGAAAACAGCGTAAACGGCAGGTCAAACAGAGTATCTTTGCAAATATTTTTTCACGTTGGTGTCAAGCGGCTGAGAGGCGGCAAAAAAATCCCCCTGACCACCGGTAACACCGCGCTCTGTTAACATCTGCCATTCGCCTCTGGAGCGCACACCTGTGGCAAAAACTTGCGTTCGCGTTCCCTTGCACGCTTCAACCAGACTCTGTACCAGCAGCTGGTTTTCCGTGCGCTTCTCAATATTCCTCACCAACCCCGGATGTAGCTTTAATAACTCCACATCCAGCTCTTTGATCCAGTTAGTACTGACCAGCGTTAACCCGGCATGCGTAACGGCTACACGCGAGCCGAGCGCATTGATCAAACGTACCACCGGGCGCAACCGGCTGATGTGTTGACCTACATCCGCCTCAGCAAGTTCAAAAATAATATGTTTGCGTTGCGATTTTTCGCATTGCATTAATGTATCACGCAGCCAGCGCTGAAAACGTGGGCGTATTAACGACTCTACGGTGACCTGTAATGCCAGGGTTTCTTCAGGCCAGAAGGATAAAAAAGGAATCAAGCGGCTAATTTGCTGCCGGTCATACTCTTCGGATAGCCCAAATTGCAGTACCATCGGCAGATATTCCGCAGAGATGACTTCTTCTGTGCCGTCAAAAATACGGCACATCAATTCACGGTGATGGACATGACCGTTTTTCATGACTGCAGGTTTTTGATAAATACGTGGCCCGCCGCGGCTGAGCATTTGCTCGATCAGCGTTCGCCAGCGCACATTGCCACGCCCTTTTTCCGGCAGCGAGTCGTCATAAACCGCCCATCCGTTCGCCCCTTGTAACACGGCGTTGCGGGTCGCCGCTTCCGCGTGTTCCATCACTTGTTCTGTTGATTGCCCGCCGCGCCAGGCACAGATCCCCATATGCACCATATCGTCCCTGTCGAGCATTTTGCTCTGCGGCAGCGCATCCACCGCCTTCAGCAGCTGGCTGGCGATGCTTTCCGACTCCTTCAACGTGCGATGCGGCAACAATACGGCAAAATCGCTGCGGTGATATCGGGCCAGCAGTGCCCCCGGGTAACGCATAATAAAGGTGGAGAGCAGGTTGATTAGCGTAAAGAGATTTTCTTCCGCAACCCGCTGTCCCCAGGTGTCGCGCAGGAGATCGAAGTCAGGCAGGCGAACCATCATTACCACCCCGTGCGTCCCCACCTTTTCCGGGTCCTCAAGCAACGTGGCCAGTTGGTTGTCAAAGAACAGGCGGTTGTTAAGGCCGGTTTTATTATCCTGGGCGGCATAAGAGCGGATCAGCGTATCCATACGGCTGCGCTGGTCACTGGCGAACTGGATTTCTGAGAGCAGCGTATCCAGCGCGCTACTGGCGCGTGCAGGCCATTCATGGACTGAACCACGCACCTGCGGACCGCGTTCACCGTTAAGGATCCGCACGGAGCGCACCTCCAGCAGTTCCTGACCGGAGAGCTGGCGGCGCAGCCAGCGGACAGCAAGAAAAATAAGCAGGACGATAAACGCAACAGCAACGGTGAGAGGCGCAGTGGTCATCATGGAGCGGAAATAACTGGCCATCGGATCAAGGTAGACCATGTGCAGGGTCATCCCAGGATTTTTAAGCGAGTGCACAGTCACTTCCCGATACTGGCTCACCACACCTGCCGGCCGATAACTTTCCTGCCGTATATGGCTAAAAACCCGATGCTTTCCCTGCTGAATGTCTATCTGAACAATATCAACAGGTGCCATCAACTCATCCAGTTCACGGGAAAGTGCCGGCAGCGGCGTCGTCAGCAGACGAACATCAATCACCGAAGCAACAGCCTGGACCCGGTTGACCAGCTTGTCCTGAATGGCGTTATAAAAGCTCAGAGAGCAGCCAAGCAGCGTGACAAAAATGGTAAGCCCCGTCAGCAAGGTGATAAAAGCTGAGAACTTCGTCGTTAATCGCATCCTTGAGATTACTCCGTAGGTTGATGGGGTAGCGAGTAAGCGCTAACTTGCATTTCAAATGCGGCATACTATCAAATCGGCTGTAACTGGCAATTTATTGCGTTAAATCGACATTGCTTTTCCCTGAGCGAGTATAGTCTTCAGAAATTATTTTCCAATCATCCGAGTCATGAGGACCCCGTATGCAGGCTTTGATCTTAGAACAGCAGGACGGCAAAACGCTTGCCTCAGTGCAACCCGTTGAAAAGAGTCGCTTACCGGAAGGCGAAGTCACCGTCGACATCGACTGGTCCAGTTTAAATTATAAAGATGCACTGGCTATCACCGGCAAAGGGAAAATCATCCGAAATTTCCCTATGGTACCCGGTATTGATTTTGCTGGTCGGGTTCATACCAGCGAAGATCCGCGTTTCCATACCGGCCAGCAGGTATTGCTCACCGGCTGGGGCGTAGGTGAAAACCACTGGGGTGGTCTGGCAACGCAGGCGCGTGTTAAGGGTGACTGGCTGGTCCCCATGCCGAAGGGGATGGATGGCCGCAAAGCAATGATCATTGGTACGGCAGGCTTTACCGCCATGCTGTGCGTGATGGCGCTGGAAGATGCGGGCATCCGCCCGGAATCGGGTGAAATTGTCGTGACCGGCGCCAGCGGTGGCGTGGGTAGCACAGCAGTCACGCTGCTGCACAAACTGGGTTATCAGGTCGCCGCTGTTTCTGGTCGTGAAAGCACCCACGATTACCTGCGCCAGCTCGGCGCTAACCGCATACTTGGCCGCGACGAGTTTGCCGAAACCCGCCCACTGGAAAAACAGGTCTGGGCAGGGGCGGTGGATACCGTCGGTGACAAAGTGTTGGCGAAAGTGCTGGCGCAGATGAATTATGGCGGCTGCGTTGCAGCTTGCGGTCTGGCAGGAGGATTTGCCCTGCCAACGACGGTGATGCCATTCATATTGCGTAACGTTCGCCTGCAGGGGATCGATTCCGTGATGACGCCAGCGGCCCGTCGTCATGAAGCCTGGGAACGCCTGGTGCGCGATCTGCCTGAATCCTTCTATACCCAGAGCGCAACGGAAATTAGCCTCAGCCAGGCACCGGAATATGCCAGTAAGATCATGGACAACCAGTTCCACGGTCGCGCGCTGGTGAAAATTGCCTAATCTTCAAATTTTCGTGACATATTCGCGCGAATCCTTCTCCTCCGTCATGCTTAGAAAAACGCATGACGGAGGATGCCATGAAAAATAGAAAACTGACGGAAGCCGACGTAACGTCTGAATCTGTCTTTATGTTACAGCGCCGCCAGATCCTGAAAATGCTCGGTATCAGCGCTACCGCACTGACGCTTTCCCCAACGGCACACGCCGACCTGCTCGACTGGTTTAAAGGCAACGACAGGCCGAAAGCCCCTTCCGGCGCACCACTCACCTTTACCAAACCGGCCCAGTGGCAAAACACGTTGACGCTCACACCGGAAGATAAAGTCACCGGCTATAACAACTTCTACGAATTCGGCCTCGACAAGGCCGATCCTGCCGCCAATGCGGGAAGCCTCAAAACCGATCCGTGGACGTTGAAAATTGAAGGTGAAGTGGCAAAACCCCTGACGCTGGACCATCACGAACTCACCACCCGCTTCCCGCTCGAAGAGCGTATCTACCGCATGCGGTGTGTGGAAGCCTGGTCGATGGTGGTGCCGTGGATCGGCTTCCCGCTGCATAAACTGCTGGCAATGGCGGAGCCCACCAGCAACGCAAAATATGTCGCTTTCCAGACGCGTTATGCTCCTGACGAGATGCCTGGGCAGAAAGACCGGTTTATCGGCGGCGGGCTTGATTATCCTTATGTAGAAGGGTTACGCCTCGACGAAGCGATGCATCCGCTTACCCTGCTGACCGTTGGCGTTTACGGCAAAGCGCTTCCACCGCAAAACGGTGCCCCCATTCGTTTAACCGTACCGTGGAAATATGGTTTCAAAGGGATTAAATCTATTGTCAGCATTAAGCTCACCCGCGAACGTCCGCCAACCACCTGGAATCTGGCCGCACCGGGCGAATACGGTTTCTTCGCCAATGTGAACCCGCATGTGGATCATCCACGCTGGTCGCAGGCAACCGAGCGTTTTATCGGTTCCGGCGGTGCGCTGGACGTGAAGCGCCAACCGACGCTGCTGTTTAACGGTTATGCGGATGAAGTGGCTTCACTTTACCGTGGTCTCAATTTACGGGAGAACTTCTGAGTGCGTTTAACGGCAAAGCAGATAACCTGGCTGAAAGTGCTGCTCCACTTAGCCGGGTTGCTTCCTTTCATCTGGCTGTTCTGGGCCGTCAGCCAGGGACTCTTTAGTGCCGACCCGGCAAAGGATATCCAGCACTTTACGGGTAGGATGGCTCTGAAATTCTTGCTGGCAACCTTGCTCGTCTCGCCGCTGGCGCGCTACGCTAAACAGCCATTATTGATACGAACTCGTCGGCTTTTGGGGCTATGGTGTTTTGCCTGGGCGACGCTGCATCTCACCAGCTACGCCCTACTGGAACTGGGAATTAACAATCTGACACTGCTTGGCCGTGAACTGGTGACGCGTCCTTATCTGACGCTGGGTATCGTGAGCTGGCTGGTTTTACTGGCGCTAGCACTGACATCCACGCAGTATGCACAGCGAAAACTGGGCAGGCGCTGGCAACTTCTGCACAACTTCGTCTATCTTGTCGCGATCCTCGCACCCATTCATTATCTATGGTCGGTGAAGATCCTCTCGCCCCAGCCAATCCTGTATGCGCTGGCGGCCGTGGCGCTTTTAGCATGGCGTTACAAGAAGTTCCGCCAGTGGTTGCGATAGTTCGCGAAACTGTGCGTTTTCCCGCAGATTACCCGTCAACCGCAAATCTTTTTCGGATAGCGGTTGATAATCTTCCCTGATAAGACCAGTATTTAGCTGCCAAATGCTACGAAATCGTTATAATGTGCGACTTTGGTTCCCCTGACAGCAGGTTTAGGCCTCTGAAAAGGTGACAATTGCGTTTCGAAGGTATATTTTGTTTTTTACCGGAAAATCGCAGGAGATAGCAGCACAATGGCTGATAAATTCCATATCTTAGTTTTAAACGGACCGAACCTGAACATGCTCGGTACCCGCGAGCCAGAGAAGTACGGCACGCTGACATTGGGTGAAATTGTTAACCGTCTGGGAACGGAAGCAGCGTCGCTCAATGTGGATTTGGATCATTTTCAGTCAAACGCGGAGTACGCACTCATCGACCGTATTCATCAGGCTAAAGACAATGTGGACTATATCCTGATCAATCCGGCCGCGTTTACGCACACCAGTGTTGCTATCCGCGACGCACTGCTCGCGGTGAGTATCCCGTTTATCGAGATCCACCTGAGTAACGTGCACGCCCGAGAGCCGTTCCGCCACCATTCGTATCTGTCGGATATCGCTGCCGGCGTTATCTGCGGACTGGGTGCTGACGGCTATTCATACGCTTTACAGACAGCGGTAAAACGCTTGTCACAATCAAACTAAACAAGAGTACGGAACCCACTCATGGATATTCGTAAGATTAAAAAACTGATCGAGCTGGTTGAAGAATCAGGCATCTCCGAACTGGAAATTTCTGAAGGCGAAGAGTCTGTACGCATCAGCCGTGCAGCACCAGCCGCTAGCTTCCCGGTAATGCAGCAAGCTTATGCTGCGCCAGTGCAGCAGCCTGTGCTCTCCGCAGCCGTTGCGCCAGCAGCTGAAGCCGCACCTGCCGCTGCAGCAGAAATCAGTGGTCACATCGTACGTTCCCCAATGGTTGGTACTTTCTACCGCACCCCGAGCCCGGACGCGAAGGCGTTCATCGAAGTGGGTCAGAAAGTCAACGTAGGCGATACCCTGTGCATCGTTGAAGCGATGAAAATGATGAACCAGATCGAAGCAGACAAATCAGGTACTGTGAAAGCGATTCTGGTCGAAAGTGGTCAGCCGGTTGAATTTGACGAGCCGCTGGTCGTCATCGAGTAACGAGGCGAACATGCTGGATAAAATTGTTATCGCCAACCGCGGCGAGATCGCACTGCGTATTCTTCGTGCCTGTAAAGAACTGGGCATCAAGACTGTCGCTGTGCACTCAAGCGCGGATCGCGATTTAAAACACGTATTGCTGGCGGATGAGACGGTCTGTATTGGCCCGGCTCCGTCCGTAAAAAGCTATCTGAACATCCCGGCTATCATCAGCGCCGCTGAAATCACCGGCGCGGTGGCAATTCATCCGGGTTACGGCTTCCTCTCTGAGAATGCCAACTTTGCTGAGCAGGTTGAACGCTCTGGCTTTATCTTCATCGGCCCGAAAGCTGACACCATTCGCCTGATGGGCGACAAAGTGTCTGCCATCACCGCAATGAAAAAAGCCGGTGTTCCAACCGTACCAGGTTCTGACGGCCCTCTGACCGACGATATGGATGCTAACCGTGCTCATGCTAAACGCATTGGCTACCCGGTGATCATCAAGGCGTCCGGCGGCGGCGGCGGTCGCGGTATGCGCGTTGTGCGCAGCGACGCTGAACTGGCTCAGTCCATCTCCATGACCAAAGCTGAAGCGAAAGCCGCTTTCAGCAACGACATGGTGTACATGGAAAAATACCTCGAAAACCCACGTCACATCGAAATTCAGGTGCTGGCTGACGGTCAGGGTAACGCAATCTATCTGGCAGAACGTGACTGTTCCATGCAGCGTCGTCACCAGAAAGTGGTTGAAGAAGCACCCGCGCCGGGTATTACCCCGGAACTGCGTCGCTACATCGGCGAGCGTTGCTCCAAGGCGTGTGTCGATATCGGCTATCGCGGTGCAGGTACCTTCGAGTTCCTGTTCGAAAACGGCGAGTTCTACTTCATTGAGATGAACACCCGTATTCAGGTTGAACACCCGGTTACCGAAATGATCACCGGCGTTGACCTGATCAAAGAACAGCTGCGTATCGCTGCAGGCCAGCCGCTGTCCATCAAGCAGGAAGAAGTTGTGGTGAAAGGCCATGCGGTAGAATGCCGTATCAACGCCGAAGACCCGAACACCTTCCTGCCAAGCCCGGGTAAAATCACGCGTTTCCACGCGCCGGGTGGCTTTGGTGTACGCTGGGAGTCACATATCTACGCTGGTTACACCGTACCGCCGTACTATGACTCAATGATCGGCAAGCTTATCTGCTACGGCGAAAACCGTGACGTGGCGATTGCCCGCATGAAAAATGCCCTGCAGGAGCTGATCATCGACGGTATCAAAACCAACGTTGATCTGCAGATGCGCATCATGAGCGACGAGCACTTCCAGAATGGTGGAACCAACATCCACTATCTGGAGAAGAAACTCGGTCTGAACGAGAAGTAATACAGCATCTTTGCGAAAAGGCCGGATTATCCGGCCTTTTTTATTTCTGGGGCCTGGAAAGCCTCATCATGTACAATCCCCGCTTTCTTCATCCACAAGGGACAAAAAATGGACAAACGTTTTGTTCAGGCCCATAAAGAAGCGCGCTGGGCGCTGTGGCTGACCCTTCTTTATCTCGCAGCATGGTTAGTAACCGCTTACTTACCAGATTCAACAGCAGGTATTACCGGCCTGCCGCACTGGTTTGAAATGGCGTGCCTGCTGGTACCACTGGTTTTCATTCTCCTCAGTTGGTTTATGGTGCGCTTTATCTTCCGCGATTTCCCGCTGGAGGATAGTGATGCAAACTGAAATCATCACCGTGCTGGTTGTCTATTTGATCGTCGTGTTTGGCCTCTCTTTCTATGCCATGCGCAAACGCAGTACCGGATCGTTTCTGAGCGAATATTTCCTCGGCAGCCGTTCGATGGGCGGGTTTGTGCTGGCGATGACGCTGACCGCGACTTACGTGAGCGCCAGTTCGTTTATCGGCGGGCCAGGAGCCGCATACAAATATGGCCTGGGCTGGGTATTACTGGCCATGATTCAGGTGCCCACCATCTGGTTGTCGCTGGGCGTTCTGGGCAAAAAATTTGCCATCCTTGCCCGTCGCTATAACGCCATAACGCTGAACGACATGCTGCAGGCTCGTTATCAAAGCCGCGCGGTGGTCTGGATTGCCAGTATCAGCCTGATTGTCGCCTTCGTTGGCGCCATTGCCGTTCAGTTTATTGGCGGCGCGCGCCTGCTGGAAACGGCAGCGGGTATCAAGTACGAGACTGGCTTGCTCATCTTCGGGATCACGATTGCGCTGTACACCGCGTTTGGCGGTTTCCGCGCCAGCGTGCTGAACGACACGATGCAGGGCATGGTGATGTTGATAGGCACTCTGGTGCTGCTGGTTGGCGTCATCTACGCGGCAGGCGGTTTACACAATGCGGTAGAAACGCTTGAGCAGATTGACCCGAAACTGGTCAGCCCCCACGGTGCTGATGATATTCTGACACCCGCGTTTATGACCTCCTTCTGGGTGCTGGTCTGCTTTGGCGTGATCGGTTTGCCGCACACCGCCGTGCGCTGTATCTCCTATAAAGACAGCAAAGCCGTTCATCGGGGGATTGTGATTGGTACCGTCGTTGTCGCCCTTCTGATGCTGGGTATGCATCTGGCGGGCGCGCTCGGACGGGCCGTATTACCTCACCTGACCGTGCCGGATCAGGTGATCCCAACGCTGATGGTACAGGTTCTGCCGCCGTGGGCCGCCGGGTTGTTCCTTGCGGCACCGATGGCAGCGATCATGTCCAACGTTAACGCGCACCTGCTTCAGGCTTCCGCCACCATCATCAAAGATCTGTGGCTTAGCGCGCGTCCGGCTAAAATGCATAATGAGCAGAAGCTGAAACGCATCTCAACCTGGACCACGCTGGTGCTCGGCATTCTGATGATGCTCGCCGCATGGCGTCCGCCTGAGATGATCATCTGGCTGAACCTGCTGGCATTTGGTGGGCTTGAAGCCGTATTCCTGTGGCCGCTGGTGTTAGGGCTCTACTGGGAGCGAGCAAATGCTGCGGGCGCGCTGAGCGGCATGATTGTCGGCGGTGTGCTGTATGCCGTCCTCGCAACGTTTAAGATTCAGTACCTGGGCTTCCATCCGATTGTGCCTTCGTTACTGCTAAGTTTACTGGCGTTTGTGGTGGGGAACCGTTTTGGTCAGCCCGTCCCACAACCCGCTATGATTTCTACTGATAAATAAAGAGTTTTGCCATGCCGTGGATCCAACTAAAACTGAATACAACTGGCGCAAACGCCGAAGAGCTGAGCGATGCGTTGATGGAGGCCGGCTCGGTTTCCATCACCTTCCAGGACACGCATGACACGCCTGTCTTCGAGCCACTGCCGGGCGAAACCCGCCTGTGGGGTGATACCGACGTTATTGGCCTGTTTGATGCCGAAACCGACATGAAAGAGGTCGTCGCAATTCTGGAAAACCATCCTCTGCTCGGCGTGGGTTTTGTGCACAAAATCGAACAGCTGGAAGACAAAGACTGGGAACGCGAGTGGATGGATAACTTCCACCCTATGCAGTTCGGCAAACGTCTGTGGATCTGCCCAAGCTGGCGCGACGTTCCGGATGAGAACGCGGTTAACGTGATGCTCGATCCGGGCCTGGCATTTGGTACCGGCACTCACCCAACTACCTCCCTGTGCCTGCAGTGGCTGGATGGTCTGGATCTGGACGGCAAGACGGTGATCGACTTCGGTTGCGGATCCGGGATCCTGGCCATTGCGGCACTGAAACTGGGTGCAGCAAAAGCCATCGGGATCGATATCGATCCGCAGGCCATTCAGGCCAGCCGTGATAACGCCGAACGCAACGGTGTCTCCGATCGTCTGGAACTGTATCTGCCGGATGCGCAGCCAGAAGCCATGAAAGCCGATGTGGTGGTCGCAAACATTCTGGCAGGCCCATTACGCGAACTGGCTCCGTTAATCAGCGTGCTGCCCGTTGAGGGCGGTCTGCTTGGACTTTCGGGTATCCTGGCAAGCCAGGCGGATAGCGTTTGCGAAGCCTATGCCGATCTCTTTGCGCTCGACCCGGTGGTGGAGAAAGAAGAGTGGTGTCGTATTACCGGCCGTAAAAAATAAGCCCTGGGCGTGGTCATCAGGCCACGCCTTATCTCGTTTTGCTGCATAAAACCGCCTCCCTCTTCTCTGAATATCTTGTCCTAAAATGAGAGCCAGATCTCAAAGATGGCGGTAAAACTGTTGCTAAAAACAGCAGATTATCCCGCTTCAGCGAGGCATTTATTCAGAAATGATGAGAAGTTACGGGAAATTGTAAGCGTACATAAAACAAGCATTATCGCATAACACAATGATTTACATGGTGAATAATTTTTAACAGAGCGATTGAGCGGCGATTCCTTGATCTACAACAGAGGATTGTTCAAAGTTTGGCCTTTCATCTCGTGCGAAAAATGCGTAATATACGCCGCCTTGCAGTCACAGTATGGTCATTTCTTAACTCATGCGCATCGGACACCACCAGCTTAGAAATCGCCTGATCGCAGCCCCTATGGCAGGTATTACCGACCGGCCGTTCAGGACGCTGTGCTATGAGATGGGAGCCGGTTTAACCGTATCCGAGATGATGTCGTCTAACCCGCAGGTATGGGAAAGCGATAAATCCCGCCTTCGGATGGTGCACATTGATGAACCAGGTATCCGCACCGTGCAAATTGCCGGAAGCGTGCCTGAAGAGATGGCAGATGCCGCGCGTATTAACGTGGAAAGTGGTGCCCAGATTATTGATATCAATATGGGTTGCCCGGCCAAAAAAGTGAATCGCAAGCTTGCAGGTTCAGCCCTTCTGCAATACCCCGACCAGGTGAAATCTATCCTGACGGCGGTTGTCAGCGCAGTGGACGTTCCTGTTACGTTGAAGATTCGCACGGGTTGGTCGCCGGAACACCGTAACTGTGTAGAGATTGCCCAACTGGCCGAAGACTGTGGCATTCAGGCCCTGACCATTCATGGACGCACTCGCGCCTGTTTGTTCAATGGTGAAGCTGAATACGACAGCATTCGGGCAGTTAAGCAGAAAGTTTCCATTCCGATTATCGCGAATGGCGACATAACTGACCCGCTTAAAGCCAGGGCTGTACTCGACTATACGGGAGCTGATGCTCTGATGATAGGACGTGCAGCTCAGGGAAGACCCTGGATCTTCCGGGAAATCCAGCATTATCTGGACACTGGGGAGCTGCTTGCCCCGCTGCCTCTGGCAGAGGTTAAGCGCTTGCTTTGTTCGCATGTTCGGGAACTGCATGACCACTACGGTCAGGCAAAAGGGTACCGAATTGCGCGTAAACACGTCTCCTGGTATCTCCAGGAGCACGCTCCAGATGACCAGTTTCGGCGCACATTCAACGCCATAGAGGATGCCAGCGAACAGCTGGAGGCGTTGGAGGCATACTTCGAAAATCTTGCGTAATGAAATAAAGAGCTGACAGAACTATGTTCGAACAACGCGTAAATTCTGACGTACTGACCGTTTCTACCGTTAACTCTCAGGACCAGGTAACTCAAAAGCCCCTGCGTGACTCGGTTAAACAGGCACTGAAGAACTATTTTGCTCAACTGAACGGTCAGGATGTTAATGACCTGTATGAGCTGGTACTGGCTGAAGTTGAACAGCCACTGTTGGACATGGTGATGCAATACACCCGCGGTAACCAAACCCGCGCTGCGCTGATGATGGGTATCAACCGTGGTACTCTGCGTAAGAAACTGAAAAAATACGGCATGAACTAATTTCGATTAGCGAAATGCATGTTTAAAAAGGCGCTACCTGGCATGGGGATGCGCCTTTTTTATTGCCCGCACCTGTGACCGTCAACGCTTTGTAAACCTTCACTTATCCCGCTTTTAAACCGCGACGTTTCGTGTATATTTCCACCACATTACTGACTCTCTTCTCGCGGAATGACACAATGATTCGTAAATACTGGTGGCTGGTTGTCTTCGCAATCTCTATTTTCATTTTCGATGCACTCCTGATGCAGTGGATTGAACTGATGAGCACCGAAACCGATAAGTGTCGCAATATGAACTCCGTCAATCCGCTGAAATTAGTGAACTGTTCAGAACTCGACTAAGCCTCTTTCCCCGCCAGCTTCCCTGTTATTACCCACTAAAAACAGGGATTTAAATCCCTTTGAGCCATTACCTTCCGATGATAATGTCTCGCCCTTCTCAACCGCTCTGGCGTAACGTCAAACTCGAGTAGAACCGACCATGCTGGTTAGCCAATACAACCATATCCTTGTAGTCCTCTCCTTTGTTGTTGCTATCCTTGCCGCGTATACCGCGCTGAATATGGCCGCGCGCGTTGCCGGGAGCCAGGGTGTCGCAGCCCGTATCTGGCTGGCTGGTGGCGGGATTGCCATGGGTATTGGCGTGTGGGCGATGCATTTCATCGGCATGCTGGCGATGGACCTCTCCATGAGCATGAGTTACAACGCCAATCTGACGGTGTTATCCATGATCATAGCGGTGGGTTCGTCACTGTTTGCGCTGTGGCTCGTCAGCTGCGAGCAATTGCGTTTGCGCCGTCTGTTGCCCGGGGCGTTAGTGATGGGAAGTGGCATCGTGGCCATGCATTACACCGGTATGGCAGCGCTGGAGGTCACACCGGGTATTATCTGGGACAAGCTATGGGTCGCCATTTCGGTCGCCATTGCACTTGCCGCTTCACTCGCGGCATTGTGGCTGACGTTCCGCTTGCGCCAGGAAGCCGCTCAGGTCGTACTGATGCGCATGGGTGCTGCCATCACCATGGGGATTGCCATTGCCGGTATGCACTACGCCGGAATGAAAGCCGCACAGTTTCCAATGTCGACGATGGTGCACCATGACGGCATTAACGGGAGCTGGCTGGCGGTGCTGGTCAGCGTTGTTGCTCTCTCTATTCTTGGGATCAGCCTGCTGGTGTCGATGCTGGATGCCCGCCTTCAGGCACGTACCGCCCTTCTTGCCTCATCACTTGCAGAGGCTAACCGGGAACTCGCGCAGCTGGCGCTGCAAGATACGCTAACGCGTCTGCCCAATCGTGTACTGCTGGAAGACCGACTCGATCAGGCCATCTGCAAAGCCGCTCGTGAAGGCAGCAATTTTGCCTTGATGTTCATGGATCTTGACGGTTTTAAAGCCATCAATGACGCCTACGGCCATGATATCGGTGACAAGCTGCTGGTCGCCGTGACGCAGCGTCTGTTGCTTCCCCTGAAAGGCCAGTTCACCCTTGCACGTATCGGCGGTGATGAGTTTGTTCTGCTGGCAGAAGGAGAAGGTCCGGACGATGCGGCTTCTCTGGCAAACTCACTGGTTCACGCGATAGATAGCCCGTTCAATCTCGATCCCTATGAACTGATGGTGACACTCAGCATTGGTATCGCATTGTATCCTCACGACGGCAAAACCGAGCGTGAGCTGATGTTTAATGCGGATGCAGCGATGTACCACACCAAACATATGGGACGAAATGGCTACCACTTCTTCCAGCCCTCCATGAACACTCTGGCGCAGACCCATCTCCAGTTAATGAACGACCTGTGGATGGCTATTAATCGTGATGAGCTCCGCCTTGTTTATCAGCCAAAATTTCACGCGCCCGCTGGCCCTGTCCTCGGTTTCGAGGCGTTACTGCGCTGGCAACACCCGAAACAAGGATTACTGACGCCAGACCTTTTTCTGCCGCTGGCGGAAAAAACGGGGCTCATCATTCCCATCGGTAACTGGGTAATCAATGAAGCCTGTAGCCAGTTGAGGGAATGGCATCTTCAGGGCCATCAAAGCTGGTCGATGGCCGTAAACCTCTCGACATTGCAGTTTGAACAACCGTCACTGGTAAAAACCGTTCTCGACTGTCTGGCGCACCACAATGTGCCACCGGAAAAGTTGATCCTCGAAGTGACGGAAACCACGGCAATGAGTAACCCGGATGAGAGTGTACGGGTGTTGACGGAGCTGACCGATGCGGGTGTGAAAGCCTCCATTGATGACTTTGGTACCGGATATTCGAGCCTGCTGTATCTCAAGCGTTTACCGGCCTGTGAATTGAAGATCGACAGAGCATTTGTGAAAGAGTTAAGTGGGGAAAGCGGAGATGCAACCATTGTCTCGGCGATTGTGGCTCTCGCAAAAACACTCAACCTGAAAGTCGTGGCTGAAGGTGTAGAAACCGAAGCACAGCAAACCTTTTTGACAGAGCTAGGCTGTAACACCCTTCAGGGTTATCTGTTAGGTAAACCTGTCAGCGCACAGACCATAGAGGCGCTTTGTGCCAGGGGAGAAATGTTACCTGACGCTGAGCAGTAAGCATCATCGGGCGATACTCGGATGACAGGGAGTGTCGCCAGAATGCTATCGACCAGTGCCGGAGCCTGCTGATATAGATTAAAACTGTCGTTATTCATTAACCAGTTTTTAATTATTCCGCTAAAAAAACCGTGAAATACAATCAAAGTAAGATCAACATTTACCTGTGCCGAAATGCTTTTTCGCGCAATACATGCCTCCAGCGTGGCACGTAAATAGTCATAATTGAATCCAATGCGCTTTCTGATTTCACTCTCTTGAGTCATATCATTGCTGAATTCACACTTATGATACAAAATTTGTAAAAGTGCACATTGTCGGGGCTCACGCGCAATATATTGCAATGCAGTAATAAATTGCTCGCGAAGTATTAACAACGGATCATCATTTTCAGAAACAGAAAGTCTGTCGCGAATAATGTCCCGAAGTGGTAATTGCTGTTCCCAGATGGCATTAAATATTTCTGATTTACTGGTAAAGTGCCAGTAGATCGCACCGCGCGTAACCTTAGCAGCATCAGCGATATCCGTCAGCGTCGTGTTGGCCACGCCACGCATCGCAAACTGTTCAATAGCCGCTTCGATCAGCTGCTGTCGGGTTTGTTGAGCCTCTTCTTTCTTTTTACGCGCCATAGATAACTACTCGTTACTCACAAGATTTGTACGTCATACCGGGTTCAGTTGAAGGAAAGTATTCACCAAAATCAGTTTTAATTTTGCACAAAAAAAGTCAATTAACTTAATTTATAATTAAGGTAAATACATAAGCACAATTAAATTCACCAAATGAATAGCATGAGAAATTAAACCCTATTTATCTGATTAACACGCCAGAAGTATAACGCTGATTACACCGGGTCTGATTCTGATTTTTCCAACATAGTTGGTCATTCGCACTTATAAATTAAAAAACATTAAATACCCTCATTATTATACGCAGCTACATTTTATTTTTATCCCTCTGCCCCAGCTACCGAGCCACGGCAAATATCGGTTAATGGGTATTTAAAGGAACAGTAATGACAAATCATTTCAGACGCTTGCCCTTATCCGGTTTCATTGTCTGTGCGGTACTGCTCACTGGATGCGATGGACAGGAAAATCATCAACAACATCCACAGGCACCTCAGGTCAGCGTCCATATAGTGAAAAGCGCCCCTCTGGCTGTCACCACTGAACTCCCGGGCAGAACAGATGCATTTCGCGTTGCGGAGGTTCGCCCGCAGGTTAGCGGCATAATCCTGCGTCGCAATTTCACGGAAGGGAGCGATGTTAAAGCAGGTGAGTCACTTTACCAGATTGATCCCGCGACCTGGCAGGCAGCCTATGACAACGCCAAAGCCGAACTGTTGAAGTCTCAGGCAGCAGCGAATATCGCGCATCTGACGGTGAAGCGTTATCTCCCGCTGGTTGGCACACAATATGTGAGCAAACAGGAATACGATCAGGCAGTGGCGACGGCTCAACAGGCAGACGCCAGCGTTGCCGCCGCCCAGGCAGGTGTGGAATCTGCACGTATCAATCTTGCCTATACCAAAGTGACGTCACCTGTCGCTGGTCGCATCGGTAAATCCAGCGTAACCGAGGGAGCGCTTGTTACGAGCGGACAGGCCACCGCACTGGCAACAGTCCAGCAGCTTGATCCGATTTATGTCGATGTCACACAGTCCAGCAATGATTTCATGCGACTGAAACAGACCAGCCTGCAGAAAGGCGATGCCACCAGCACTGTTGAGTTGCTGATGGAGAATGGTCAGCCCTATCCGCTGAAAGGCACATTGCAATTCTCTGATGTTACCGTCGACGAAAGTACCGGTTCGATTACTCTGCGTGCCATTTTCCCTAATCCTCAACACCTGCTGTTACCCGGTATGTTTGTTCGCGCCCGTATTGATGAAGGCATACAACCGGATGCCATTCTGGTTCCACAACAAGGTGTGACACGCACACCACAGGGCGACGCTACCGTACTGCTGGTTAACGACAAAAACCAGGTGGAGTCGCGTACTGTTGTTGCGCCTCAGGCGATTGGCGATCGGTGGCTGGTGACAGGAGGTTTAAAAAACGGTGACCGTGTGATTGTCAGCGGTTTACAGAAAGTCAGACCGGGGGCTACCGTCGTCGCCACGCCGGATACCACCACGACACCAGCCGGTTAAGGGACGACGACATGGCTAATTTCTTTATTCAGAGGCCTGTTTTCGCCTGGGTACTTGCCATCATTTTGATGATTGCAGGCGGGCTGGCCATTCTCAAACTTCCCGTCGCACAGTATCCGACCATCGCCCCTCCCGCCGTGGCCATATCCGCAACTTACCCGGGAGCAGATGCTCAAACGGTGCAGGATACCGTGACCCAGGTTATCGAACAGAACATGAACGGTATTGATAACCTGATGTATATGTCCTCCACCAGCGATTCAGCGGGTAACGTCACTATCACCCTGACTTTCCAGTCAGGAACCGATCCGGACATCGCCCAGGTGCAGGTACAAAACAAGCTGCAGCTCGCCATGCCGCTGCTGCCGCAAGAGGTGCAGCAGCAAGGGATTGGCGTGGAGAAATCCAGCAGCAGCTTCCTGCTGGTCGCCGGTTTTGTATCAGACAATAAAAACCTTACGCAGAATGACATCTCCGACTATGTCGCTTCGAACGTCAAAGATGCCATCAGCCGAACGTCTGGTGTCGGTGACGTGCAGCTGTTTGGCGCCCAATATGCGATGCGCATCTGGCTCGACAGCAATGCGATGAACAAATACCAGCTGACGCCGCTGGATATTATCAACCAGTTGAAAACGCAGAACGACCAGATAGCGGCAGGCCAGTTGGGCGGGACGCCATCCATCCCAGGACAGCAGTTGAATGCCTCGATCATCGCACAAACCCGTCTGAAATCACCGGAAGAGTTTGGCCGCGTGACGCTCAAGGTGAACCAGGACGGTTCCATGGTTCACCTGAAGGACGTGGCTCGCATTGAGCTGGGTGGCGAAAACTACAATATGGTGACCAAAATCAACGGGCAGGCGGCAACAGGTCTGGGGATTAAACTGGCAACCGGGGCAAACGCGCTGGATACGGCAGCAGCCATCAAGAGCAAACTGGCGCAGTTGCAACAATTCTTCCCGCAAGGTCTGAAGGTTGTCTACCCGTATGACACCACGCCGTTTGTGAAAATCTCCATCCACGAAGTGGTGAAGACCCTGTTTGAAGCGATCGTTCTCGTCTTCCTGGTCATGTACCTGTTCCTGCAAAACCTGCGGGCGACGCTCATCCCGACTATCGCGGTGCCGGTCGTCCTGCTGGGCACTTTTGCGGTGCTGGCAGCATTCGGCTTCTCAATCAATACCCTCACGATGTTCGGGATGGTGCTGGCGATAGGTCTGCTGGTTGATGACGCTATCGTGGTTGTCGAGAACGTTGAACGTGTCATGGTTGAGGACAAACTGCCGCCAAAAGAGGCAACGCAGAAATCAATGGGGCAGATCCAGGGGGCACTGGTGGGTATAGCCATGGTGCTCTCGGCGGTCTTTATTCCAATGGCCTTTTTTGGTGGCTCGACGGGGGCGATCTATCGCCAGTTCTCACTGACTATCGTTTCGGCGATGGCGCTGTCTGTGCTTGTCGCGCTGATCCTTACGCCAGCGCTGTGTGCAACATTGCTTAAGCCAGTCTCCAGCGGCCACCATGAAAAAAAAGGGGGCTTCTTTGGCTGGTTTAATGCGCGCTTTGATCAGAGCGTGGAACACTACAGCAACAGCGTGAGCGGTATTTTACGTAAGACCGGGCGCTATCTGGTGGTGTACGTCATTATTGTCGGTGGGATGGCGGTGCTCTTCCTGCGTTTACCCACCTCCTTCCTGCCCGAAGAGGATCAGGGGGTGTTTATGACGATGGTTCAACTCCCGGCAGGTGCGACCCAGACGCGGACTCAGCAGGTTCTCGATCAGGTTCAGGACTACTATCTGAACAAAGAGAAGGCAAATGTTGAGTCCGTCTTTACCGTTAACGGCTTTAGCTTCAGCGGCCAGGGTCAGAACTCTGGCATTGCGTTCGTCAGCCTGAAGCCCTGGGAGAAACGCCCGGGGGAGAAAAATGGCGTCGAGGCCATTGTCGGTCGCGCGACGAAAGCCTTCAGTCAGATTAAAGACGGCCTTGTGTTCCCGTTTAACCTACCTGCCATTATTGAGTTAGGTACCGCAACGGGCTTCGACTTTGAGTTGATTGATCAGGCTAACCTGGGGCATACCCAACTGACTCAGGCGCGTAACCAACTGCTCGGCATGGTGAAAGAGCACCCTGACCTGCTGGTGCGCGTGCGTCCTAACGGTCTGGAAGATACCCCTCAGTTCAAACTGGATGTTGACCAGGAGAAAGCCCAGGCGTTAGGTGTCAGCCTTTCTGACGTTAACCAGACGATCTCGACTGCGTTGGGTGGCACCTATGTGAACGACTTTATCGATCATGGTCGCGTTAAAAAGGTTTACGTGCAGGCCGATGCCCGATTCCGTATGTTGCCAGGGGACATTAACAGCCTCTACGTACGCAGCGCGAATGGGGAAATGGTCCCGTTCTCAGCCTTTAGCAACGCTCACTGGGTGTATGGTTCGCCTCGCCTGGAACGCTATAACGGGATGCCTTCCATGGAGATTCTTGGTGAGTCGGCACCGGGTAAAAGTACCGGTGAAGCGATGGCTATGATGGAGAGCCTCGCGGCAAAACTGCCTTCCGGCATCGGCTATGACTGGACGGGAATGTCATACCAGGAGCGGCTTTCCGGTAACCAGGCGCCTGCGCTATACGCCATTTCACTGATCGTGGTGTTCCTGTGTCTGGCAGCCCTGTACGAAAGCTGGTCCATTCCCTTCTCCGTCATGCTGGTAGTGCCGCTGGGTGTCATTGGGGCACTTCTCGCAGCATCATTGCGTGGTCTAAACAATGACGTCTATTTCCAGGTCGGCCTGCTGACGACGATCGGTTTATCGGCGAAAAACGCCATTCTGATCGTCGAATTTGCTAAAGACCTGATGGATAAAGAAGGTAAAGGCCTCATTGAAGCCACGCTGGAAGCCTCAAGAATGCGCCTTCGACCGATTCTGATGACGTCCCTTGCCTTTATTCTGGGTGTCATGCCGCTGGTGATCAGCACCGGGGCCGGGAGCGGCGCGCAAAATGCCGTCGGTACGGGCGTTATGGGAGGTATGCTTTCTGCAACCCTTCTGGCGATTTTCTTCGTGCCGGTCTTCTTTGTGGTTGTCCGGCGAAGATTTACTCGCCATAAGGATTAATGTTTCCCTGAAAGGCACCTCTGGTGCCTTTTTTATTTTTAACGTAAACAATGAATTAGGCATTAAAAAATAACCCTCTAAAAAAACGATTATTTGCATTAAGTAAAAACAGCTTCTTGCAACTCCACAATTCCTCCATTAATTCACCTTGAAAATGACTTTTCTCCACGATTTTTACAAACTACATAATTTGAGATTATTCCTCGTGTAACGAGGGCTTACCCTGGTGGTAAAATAACCTCCAGTTCGTTAATAGCCCTCCTGGCTTTATAGCGGATGAGAAATAATACTGAGGTAACATCATGAAAAGATTCATTTCCGTTGCACTACTCGCTGCGCTGCTTGCTGGTTGCGCGCACGATTCTCCATGTGTACCGGTTTACGACGACCAGGGCCGACTGGTTCATACCAATACCTGTATGAAAGGCACCACCCAGGATAACTGGGAAACAGCAGGCGCTATCGCCGGCGGTGCTGCCGCAGTCGCGGGCTTGACGCTGGGTATTGTTGCCCTGACTAAGTAACATCTGTTCAAAAAGCGCGGCCCAAGCCGCGCCTTTGCTTTTAATTAATGCACTATTTTCAAATAAGTAAAAAAATAGCCCCGTATTTATCCTCGCGATTAATTCAAGCCTGAAGGCAATCACATCTTTTTAGTGAATCCATTTAAATTGCACACCCTATAGTGATGATTTTCACATATTAATAGCATTTAATACCCTGCCAATATTCACCCATGAAACTATCTACTCTTCCAATCCAAATAGCATTGAAACTTTTGCTCCGATTTGTGGCACAGGTTGTAATTTTGCACCGTTTCGGGGCGCTCGTTTTATTTAAGCCTGTCTACACTCAGCATTAAGCGTTCACTCGTCTCTTATTTTGTCGAACGCAAAACTGGCATTACGTTTGCTTTATAAACGTTGGCCAAAGCCACAGACAGGTAAAGCGTTTAAAAACGCCTCTATAACGATAAATTTCGCCACACAGGATGCATTATGAAAAAGACGATGATAGCCAGCCTGGCCGCTGCAGGCATGATGTTTGCCGTAGCCGGTCAAGCCCATGCGGGAACGACACTGGATGCCGTTAAAAAGAAAGGTTTTGTTCAATGTGGTATCAGTGACGGTTTGCCTGGCTTCTCTTATGCCGATGCTAATGGCAAATTTACCGGGATTGATGTGGATGTCTGCCGTGGCGTCGCCGCCGCCGTTTTTGGCGATGACAGCAAAGTAAAATATACCCCGCTGACGGCGAAAGAACGCTTTACGGCGCTGCAGTCCGGCGAGGTCGACATGCTCTCCCGTAATACGACCTGGACCTCTTCCCGTGATGCAGGTATGGGCATGTCATTTACCGGTGTAACCTATTATGACGGCATCGGCTTCCTTACCCACAATAAAGCTGGCCTGAAAAGCGCGAAGGAACTGGATGGTGCCACGGTTTGTATTCAGGCGGGCACCGATACCGAGCTGAACGTCGCGGATTATTTCAAAGCCAATAACATGAAATACACCCCTGTCACATTTGACCGCTCCGATGAATCAGCTAAAGCGCTGGAATCTGGTCGTTGTGACACACTGGCCTCTGACCAGTCACAGCTGTATGCGTTACGTATTAAGCTGAGCAATCCAGCGGAGTGGATTGTCCTGCCGGAAGTGATCTCGAAAGAACCTCTTGGACCGGTTGTCCGCCGTGGCGATGAAGACTGGTTCTCCATCGTTCGCTGGACACTGTTTGCCATGCTGAATGCGGAAGAAATGGGCATCAACTCGAAAAACGTCGATGAGAAAGCGGCTAAACCATCCAACCCGGATATGGCACACCTGCTTGGTACAGAAGGTGATTTCGGCAAGGATCTGAAGCTGGATAACAAGTGGGCCTACAACATCATCAAACAGGTGGGCAACTACTCTGAGATCTTTGAACGCAACGTGGGATCGGAAAGCCCGCTGAAGATCAAACGCGGCCAGAACAATCTCTGGAACAACGGCGGTATTCAGTACGCGCCACCTGTACGTTAAGTCATAGCTGTAACGGGCACTGTTTCGGCAGTGCCCACTCCAGAGTCATGGTTACTGAGGTTTCTTTATGTCCCATCGCCGCTCAGCCGTAAAAGGATCGCTATCCTTTTCTCATCCCGCGGTCCGCGCCTGGCTATTCCAGATTATTGCTATTGTTACGGTTGTTCTCATCGCCGTGTATCTCATCCATAACACCATCACCAACCTGAATAACCGCGGTATTACCTCCGGTTTTGCGTTTTTAGATCGCAGCGCGGGGTTTGGCATTGTTCAGCACCTTATTGATTACCAGGAAGGTGACACGTACGGACGCGTGTTCGTGGTCGGTTTACTGAATACGCTGTTGGTATCGGCGCTTTGTATCGTCTTCGCGTCGATACTGGGCTTCTTTATTGGTCTGGCGCGTCTTTCTGAAAACTGGCTACTGCGGAAGCTTTCAACTGTCTACATCGAGACGTTCCGCAATATCCCCCCGTTGCTGCAGATTTTCTTCTGGTATTTCGCCGTACTGCGTAACCTTCCCGGTCCCCGCCAGGCCGTTGACGCGTTTGATCTGTTTTTCCTGAGTAACCGAGGGTTGTCTATTCCTTCACCTCTACCAGGCGAAGGACTTTACGCTTTCATTGGCGCGATAGTGATAGCGCTTGCCCTTTCTGTTGCAGTATTCCGCTTTAACCGCAAGCATCAGATCAAAACCGGCCAGCTTCGTAAAACCTGGCCAACGGCTGCTGCCTTGGTTATCGGCCTGCCGCTTTTGACACACTGGCTCTTTGGTGCCGCACTACACTGGGATGTTCCACATCTGCGTGGTTTTAACTTTCAGGGCGGGATGGTATTGATCCCTGAACTGGCATCCCTGACGCTGGCACTTTCGATTTATACGTCCGCATTTATCGCTGAGATTATCCGTTCAGGGATCCAGGCCGTACCGCATGGACAACACGAGGCAGCACGCTCTCTGGGGTTGCCCCATACCGTGACGCTTCGCCAGGTCATCATACCTCAGGCATTAAGGGTCATCATTCCGCCCCTGACCAGCCAGTACCTCAACATTGTCAAAAACTCATCGCTGGCCGCTGCCATTGGTTACCCCGATATGGTGTCACTGTTCGCCGGAACCGTGCTTAACCAGACAGGGCAAGCCATTGAAACCATCGCCATCACCATGTCTGTCTATCTGATCATCAGCCTGGTGATTTCATTGCTGATGAACCTCTATAACCGTCGTATAGCACTGGTCGAGCGCTAAGGAACTATGATGACAAAAGCGATACTGTCGCACTCCTCGCGCCCTGCCCACTCGACAGGTGGACGTTTCATTCTCTGGGCGCGTAAGAATCTGTTCTCCAGCTGGAGTAACAGCCTGTTGACGATTGTCTGCCTGTGGCTCATGTGGGAATTGATTCCTCCACTGCTGAACTGGGCGTTTTTACAGGCCAATTGGGTCGGTTCAACCCGTGCAGACTGCACAAAATCCGGTGCCTGCTGGGTGTTTATTCATGAGCGTTTCGGGCAATTCATGTATGGATTGTATCCGCACGAACAGCGCTGGCGGATTAATCTTGCGCTGGTTATTGGCCTGCTCTCAATCGCTATCATGTTCTGGAAAAAGCTGCCTCATCGTGGACGCTATATTGCCGTCTGGGCCGTGGTCTATCCGATTATTGTCTGGGTGCTGTTGTATGGCGGTTTCCTGGGGCTGGAACGCGTTGAAACCCGCCAGTGGGGCGGTCTAACGTTAACGCTAATTATCGCTTCAGTGGGAATAGCCGGTGCTCTGCCGTGGGGGATTTTACTTGCCCTGGGACGGCGTTCAAAAATGCCTGTCGTGCGTGTCCTTTCCGTTATCTTCATTGAGTTCTGGCGCGGTGTACCGCTCATTACCGTTCTGTTTATGTCCTCGGTCATGCTGCCGCTGTTTATGGCTGAAGGTACAACGATCGACAAACTGATCCGTGCCCTGGTCGGGGTAATTCTCTTCCAGTCCGCCTATGTCGCTGAAGTTGTGCGCGGTGGTCTGCAGGCGTTGCCTAAAGGCCAGTACGAAGCAGCGGAATCACTGGCGCTCGGTTACTGGAAAACGCAGGGGCTGGTCATTCTGCCCCAGGCACTCAAGCTGGTTATCCCGGGTCTGGTTAACACGATCATTGCCCTCTTCAAAGATACCAGCCTGGTAATCATTATCGGATTGTTCGATCTCTTTAGCAGCGTGCAGCAGGCCACCGTAGACCCCGTCTGGCTGGGGATGTCCACCGAAGGATATGTCTTTGCTGCCCTAATCTACTGGATCTTTTGTTTTAGCATGTCGCGCTATAGCCAGCATCTGGAAAAGCGCTTTAACACCGGGCGTACACCGCACTGAGGAAATTATGAGCCAAATTACTATGACACCCGCCGACGCGATGATTACGCTGGAAGACGTAAATAAATGGTACGGACAGTTTCATGTCCTGAAAGACATCAACCTGAAGGTTAAACAGGGCGAACGCATCGTACTTTGTGGACCTTCAGGTTCAGGTAAATCCACGACAATTCGCTGTATTAACCATCTGGAAGAACATCAACAGGGACGTATTGTTGTTGATGGTATTGAGCTGAATGAAGATATCCGCAATATCGAACGTGTTCGTCAGGAAGTAGGAATGGTGTTTCAACACTTTAATTTGTTCCCACATCTGACCGTCCTGCAGAACTGCACGCTGGCACCAATCTGGGTTCAAAAGTTGCCCAAAAAGGAGGCCGAAGCACTGGCGATGCACTATCTGGAACGCGTCCGCATTGCAGAGCATGCCAATAAATTTCCTGGTCAGATATCGGGTGGCCAACAGCAGCGTGTGGCTATCGCCCGCTCGCTGTGTATGAAGCCTAAAATCATGCTGTTTGATGAGCCTACCTCAGCACTGGATCCTGAAATGGTGAAGGAAGTCCTGGATACTATGATTGGGCTGGCACAATCCGGGATGACCATGTTGTGCGTGACACATGAAATGGGATTTGCCAGAACCGTAGCAGATCGGGTGATCTTCATGGATCGTGGCGAGATTGTCGAGCAGGCACCACCAGATGAGTTCTTTGCTCATCCGAAGTCAGAACGCACCCGGACCTTCTTGTCACAGGTGATTCATTAGTCGTTTTCTCTGCCGGGTGGTGGCTTCGCCTTACCCGGCCTACCGTTTTTTCTGCACATAAACGCAAAAAGGCCATCCTTTCGGATGGCCTTTTCACTTGTTTGATGTCTGGCAGTTCCCTACTCTCACATGGGGAGACCCCACACTACCATCGGCGCTACGGCGTTTCACTTCTGAGTTCGGCATGGGGTCAGGTGGGACCACCGCGCTAAAGCCGCCAGACAAATTCTTTTACTTCTTGCCGAACTTTAACCTAAGTATAAAGTGGTGCTGATACCCAGAGTCGAACTGGGGACCTCACCCTTACCAAGGGTGCGCTCTACCAACTGAGCCATATCAGCACGCTAAATTTGATGCCTGGCAGTTCCCTACTCTCACATGGGGAGACCCCACACTACCATCGGCGCTACGGCGTTTCACTTCTGAGTTCGGCATGGGGTCAGGTGGGACCACCGCGCTAAAGCCGCCAGGCAA
>NZ_JAFBJM010000009.1:0-148784 GCF_016809815.1 Enterobacter sp. E1
AGTCGGCGTGGCCTGGGCAGTCTACGTGTGCGTAGTGGCGAGTCGGGGTGTCGTACTCAACGTGAGAGGTGTTGATGGTGATACCACGAGCTTTTTCTTCTGGTGCGTTATCGATCTGGTCGAATGCACGAGCAGAACCACCGTAGGTTTTAGCCAGAACGGTAGTGATTGCAGCGGTCAGGGTAGTTTTACCATGGTCAACGTGGCCGATAGTACCAACGTTGACGTGCGGTTTTGTACGTTCAAATTTTTCTTTAGACACGGCTATATTCCTTACTATAGTGCTCTCCCCTTTGGAGAGAGCACGGGACTTAGGTTTTAATCCTGTGGATTACTTACCACGGGCTTCAATAACGGCCTGAGCAACGTTGTTAGGCGCATCATCATACTTCAGGAATTCCATGGTGTATGATGCACGACCTTTGGTCAGAGAACGCAGCTGAGTTGCATATCCGAACATTTCAGACAGTGGAACTTCAGCGTGGATCTTAACGCCAGTTACTTCGGATTCCTGACCACGCAGCATACCGCGACGACGGCTCAAGTCACCGATAACGTCACCGGTGTTCTCTTCAGGAGTTTCTACTTCAACCTTCATGATTGGCTCAAGCAGAACTGGTTTTGCTTTCTTAAAGCCTTCTTTAAAGGCAATAGACGCAGCCAGTTTAAACGCCAGTTCAGAGGAGTCAACGTCGTGGTAAGAACCGAAGTGCAGACGGATACCCATGTCAACAACCGGGTAGCCAGCCAGAGGGCCCGCTTTCAGCTGTTCCTGGATGCCTTTATCAACGGCTGGGATGTATTCACCAGGAATTACACCACCTTTGATGTCGTTGATGAACTCGTAACCTTTAGGGTTAGAGCCCGGCTCCAGTGGGTACATGTCGATCACAACATGACCGTACTGACCGCGACCACCAGACTGCTTAGCGTGTTTACCTTCAACATCGGTAACTTTCGCGCGAATCGCTTCGCGGTAAGCAACCTGAGGTTTACCCACGTTCGCTTCAACGTTGAATTCACGCTTCATACGGTCAACGATGATGTCCAGGTGCAGTTCACCCATACCAGCGATGATGGTCTGGTTAGATTCTTCATCAGTCCATACGCGGAATGATGGATCTTCTTTCGCCAGACGGCCCAGAGCCAGACCCATTTTTTCCTGGTCAGCTTTGGTTTTTGGTTCAACTGCGATGGAGATTACCGGCTCAGGGAATTCCATACGCTCCAGAATGATTGGGTGATCTGGGTCACACAGGGTGTCACCAGTGGTCACGTCTTTCAGACCGATAGCTGCAGCGATGTCGCCCGCACGAACTTCTTTGATTTCTTCACGTTTGTTAGCGTGCATCTGTACGATACGGCCAAAACGTTCACGCGCCGCTTTCACGGAGTTCAGGATGGTGTCACCGGAGTTAACCACACCAGAGTAAACGCGGAAGAAGGTCAGGTTACCCACGAATGGGTCGGTAGCAATTTTGAACGCCAGTGCAGAGAATGGCTCTTCGTCGCTTGCGTGACGCTCAGCCGGAGTGTCTTTACCGTCGTCCAGGATGCCGTTGATCGCAGGAACGTCAACCGGGGATGGCAGGTAGTCAACTACCGCATCCAGCATCGCCTGCACACCTTTGTTCTTGAACGCAGAACCACAGGTTACCAGGATGATTTCGTTGTTCAGAACACGCTGACGCAGAGCTTTTTTGATCTCTTCTTCAGTCAGTTCTTCACCACCCAGGTATTTCTCCATCAGCTCTTCAGAAGCTTCAGCAGCGGATTCGATCAGGTTCTGGTGCCATTCGTCAGCCAGGTCCTGCATTGCAGCTGGGATATCTTCGTATTCGAAGGTAACGCCCTGGTCTGCATCGTTCCAGTTGATGGCTTTCATTTTCACCAGGTCGATTACGCCGGTGAAGCCTTCTTCAGCACCAATTGCCAGCTGCAGCGGAACAGGGTTCGCGCCCAGACGGGTTTTGATCTGACCAACAACTTTCAGGAAGTTAGCACCCATACGGTCCATTTTGTTAACGAACGCGATGCGTGGAACTTTATATTTGTTCGCCTGACGCCATACGGTTTCAGACTGTGGCTGAACACCACCAACTGCGCAATAAACCATTACCGCGCCGTCAAGAACACGCATGGAACGTTCTACTTCGATGGTGAAGTCAACGTGCCCTGGGGTGTCGATGATGTTTACGCGATGCGGTTCGTACTGCTTAGCCATACCTGACCAGAATGCAGTAGTCGCTGCGGAGGTGATAGTAATACCACGCTCCTGCTCCTGTTCCATCCAGTCCATGGTGGCAGCGCCGTCATGAACTTCACCGATTTTATGGTTTACACCGGTGTAGAACAGAATACGTTCGGTAGTAGTGGTTTTACCGGCGTCGATGTGCGCACTGATACCGATGTTACGGTAGCGTGCGATGGGTGTTGTACGAGCCATTTGATTCCTCGTTATATCTTTAGGCGTTCAGTTAAGTTACCCAGAGCGGGCGGCTTCTCTGAAGCGCCCGCCTGGTGACTAATACTCCGAAGGGATTACCAACGGTAGTGTGCGAACGCCTTGTTGGCTTCTGCCATACGGTGAACGTCTTCACGTTTCTTAACTGCAGTACCTTTGTTGTCTGCAGCATCAGAAAGTTCGTTCGCCAGACGCAGAGCCATGGATTTATCACCGCGTTTACGAGCAGCTTCAACGATCCAACGCATTGCCAGAGCATTACGACGAACCGGACGAACTTCAACTGGAACCTGATAAGTAGAACCACCAACGCGGCGGGACTTAACTTCTACAGTTGGGCGAACGTTGTCGAGAGCGACTTCGAAAGCTTCCAGCTCATTTTTACCAGAACGCTGAGCCAGGGTCTCAAGCGCGCTGTATACGATTGCTTCTGCAGTAGATTTTTTACCATCTACCATCAGGATATTTACAAATTTTGCCAGCAGTTCTGATCCGAATTTCGGATCTGGAAGAATTTTACGCTGACCAATGACGCGACGACGTGGCATGGGAATACTCCGTTGTTAATTCAGGATTGTCCAAAACTCAAAGAGTTTAGTGTGACATTAAGATAAATCAGTTTGGCCTTACTTAACGGAGAACCATTAAGCCTTAGGACGCTTCACGCCGTACTTGGAGCGAGCCTGCTTACGGTCTTTAACACCTGAGCAGTCCAGCGCACCACGAACGGTGTGGTAACGAACACCCGGAAGGTCTTTAACACGACCGCCACGGATCAGGATCACGGAGTGTTCCTGCAGGTTGTGACCTTCACCACCGATGTAGGAAGTCACTTCGAAACCGTTAGTCAAACGCACACGGCATACTTTACGCAGTGCGGAGTTTGGTTTTTTAGGAGTGGTGGTATATACACGAGTACATACGCCACGTTTCTGCGGGCAGGCTTCCAGCGCAGGCACGTTGCTTTTCGCAACTTTGCGTGCACGTGGTTTGCGTACCAGCTGGTTAACTGTTGCCATTAAATAGCTCCTGGTTTTAGCTTTTGCTTCGTAAACACGTAATAAATCGACCTCATACAATATGAGGACGCGAAATTTTAGGGCTACGTCGAAAAGGTGTCAAGAAATATACAGCGATCTCAAATCACCAGTTCATTTGACTGGCATGCTTCACAGTAAGATTGACGAAATCAGTATAGCCAACCACGTCAATTTTGGCTGAAATTTGACCAGAAAGACCCCGCGCATCCAGATCGTCTTTCAGCGCAGAGACTGTTATGGGGGCATTCGTGAGAATTTCAACGAAACGACTGCCTTCCAGTGCGGCAAGTACGCCATCCTGAATCAGCAGCAGGTCATCACCTTCGCGCAGCATACTCAGTAACGCGTCGATATCACATTGCCACGGTGAATGGCTCAGAGTATGGAGCATGGCAGCCTCAGAAAGTCAGAACGGTGTCGTAGTGGGAAAGGTGCTCGCGCAGTGCGGTGGAAGACAGGCACGTCACATCCAGCACGAAAGACGTTGCCTCGTTTAAACCACGCGCGGCCAGAGAGTCAGCACAGACATAGAACGTTTCTATATCGTACAGCGGTAACACTTTGAACGTCGCGATGTAATCGCGCGCCAGAATGGTTTGCGGCTGTTGCCCCGCCAGAAGCTGGAACACCCCGTCTCCCAAAAAGAAGACGCCAATATCTTCGCTCAATGCTGATGTCGCGAGCAACGCATCCAGCCCTTCTCTGCCAGACGCACTACCGTGCGGCGCTGAAGAAAAAACAAACGCGATACGCTTCATCAGAATTGCACCACTCTGTCGCAGGTTAATGCTGCCTGTGCCAGTGCACCCAGACCACTCAACGAAAAACCGGGCTGCAAGTTAGAACCCGATAAACCCAGGCGCTCAGCTTCGGTCGCATCAGTCACGCCGCGGCGCAGGGCCGCCGCCACGCAGATATGCAGTTCTACGCCCTGCTTTTCGTTTAATGCCTGCCATGCGCGCACCAGATCAAACTCATCACTCGCTGGTGACGTAAACTGGTTCGCGTTATATACCCCTTCCCGATAAAAGAAGACGCTCGCCAGTTCATGTCCGGCTGCCAGTAGCGCATGCGCAAACTGCAACGCACTGCTGGCCTGCTGAGTACCGTACGCCGGGCCTGTCACCATTAACGCAAAACGCATTACTTGTCTTGCCCCAGGAAATCACCGCTCTTGAACTGGCGAATATAGAGGTAAACCGTGTGCTTGGAGATATTCAGACGATCGGCAACCTGGTTGATGGCGTCTTTAATATCAAAAATCCCTTTCTCATAGAGATTCAGCACTATCTGGCGATTCTTGGCGTTGTTCGATACGTTGCGGTCGGCGTTCACCTCTTCAATGGTGAACTCAAGCGTCTGAGTCACAAGATCTTCAACAGAAGAGGCAAAGTTAACGGAAGAGCCAACATCTGGCGTTTCTGGTGGAATAAAGGTGCTCATGATTTGCGAGAATGGCACATCAAGGTTCATGTTGATGCACAGCAATCCAATCACACGATGCTCGCGGTTTCGAATCGCGATGGTTTCTGATTTCATCAGCACGCCACTTTTGGCGCGGGTGAAATAGCATTTGGAGACGCTGCTGTCCGCGCCGGTCATGTCATGCAACATACGCAATGCAAGGTCGGTGATTGGCGAACCAATTTTACGGCCAGTATGCTCACCATTAGCAATGCGGATGGCGGAACACTTCAGATCTTGCAGGGAGTGCAATACGATTTCGCAGTGGGAGCCAATGAGCATCGCTAACCCGTCCACCACCGCTTCATACGATTTCAGAATATCGAAGTCGGTCTGGTCAAAAGGACGTTGATCCAGCAAATCAAGTTCACTGGTTTCGTTGGTTAAAAGCGACCTGGACATGAAAAAAACACTCCTTTTCAGGAGCCTGTCGTTAGGTTTTCAGGGCAGGCTCATTATCTACACGGACAACTAAATTAATACAGCGGGTATAACGCTTTCCAGTGTTAATTATATCTGCCCCATAATAAAAAAACCGCCGCCTTAAAGGCGGCGGTTTATTTTCAGGATTACTTCTTAGCAGCAGCGGCTTTATCGTCAGCCGGTGCGTCTGCTTTAGCGTCCGCTTTCGGTGCCGGTTTGATATCCAGCAGCTCTACGTCAAAGACCAGTGTAGAGTTTGCAGGGATACCCGGGACGCCAGTTTTGCCGTACGCCAGATCTGGTGGGATAACCATCTTGATCTTGCCGCCTTTCTTGATGTTTTTCAGGCCTTCAGTCCAGCCAGGGATCACACCATCCAGACGGAAGGAGAGCGGCTCACCGCGGGCGTAAGAGTTATCGAACTCTTTACCGTCGATCAGCGTACCTTTGTAGTTCACGACTACAGTGTCGCTGTCTTTAGGTGCATCGCCGGTGCCTTCTTTCTCAACTTTGTACACCAGGCCAGTAGAGGAGGTTTTCACACCTTTCTCTTTAGCAAAGGTATCGCGATAGGCTTTGCCTTTGGCTTCGTTTTCTTTAGCGTCCGCGTCCATCTTAGTCTGAGCGGCACCTTTCACACGCGCTTCGAACGCCTGCAGAGTCTGTTCGATCTCCTGGTCAGACAGCTTGCTCTTATCAGCAAATGCGTCCTGAACACCCGCGATCAGCTGAGCTTTATCCAGTTTGATGCCCAGTTTCTCTTGTTCTTTCAGAGAGTTTTCCATGTAACGACCCAGAGATGCGCCGAGTGCGTAGGCGGATTTCTGGTCGTCATTTTTGAACGCCGCTTTGCTGTCTGCAGTGGCAGCAGGCTTCGCAGCAGTATCAGCAGCGAATGACAGCGGCGCGTTCAGCGCAACAGCCATCGTCGTCGCCAGCAGCGTTACTTTAAACAGTGATTTCATCCATATCTCCAGGGCCTGGGGACTCTCACCCCAGCGTTAAACGTAAATGAGTTACGTACTATAAAACGTTGCGGAAGAAATCTACAGACAGACACTTCCAATTCTCGCCACTTTTCAGACTATTTTTGTTTAAATAAGTTTCCTGCCAAAGGGATGCAGACTGTACTTCAGGATAAACTCAGTTAAACTGCGCCGCCGCTGGGCCATTATGGTGAATCTGAAATAAACGAGGTGAATGATGAAGGATACAACAATAGAAGCGAGAATGGCTGAGCTGGAAAGCCGCCTGGCTTTTCAGGACATCACCATCGAAGAGCTAAACCAGACCGTGACTGCACATGAACTCGAAATGGCAAAACTGCGGGATCATATGCGCCTGCTAACAGAAAAGCTGAAAGCCACGCAGCCGTCGAACATTGCCTCTCAGTCAGAAGAGACGCCACCACCTCATTATTGAGGCGTAAAAAAAGCGGGATTATCCCGCTTTTTTATTTTCCGCGTGGCGGAATTAGTGGCAACCGCAGCCGCCGTTACCGCAACCACCTTTACCGTGGCCGTGACCATGGTCGTGATCGTGGCCGTGACCACCACAGCAGCCGTCGTGGCCGTGATCGTGGTCATGGTCGTGACCGTGCGCACCGTGAACGTGGCCATGAGCCAGCTCTTCTTCGGTTGCTTCACGGATCGCAACAACTTCTACGTTGAACTTCAGGTTCTGACCAGCCAGCATGTGGTTACCGTCAACCACAACGTGGTCGTCTTCCACTTCAGTGATTTCGACAGGAACCGGACCCTGGTCGGTTTCCGCCAGGAAGCGCATGCCAACCTGCAGTTCGTCAACGCCCATGAACACGTCTTTAGGAACGCGCTGAACCAGGTTGTCATCATACTGACCGTAAGCGTCGTTCGCGCCTACAGCAACATCAAATTTGTCGCCAACTTCATGACCTTCCAGCGCGTTTTCCAGGCCGGAAATCAGGGAACCGTGACCATGCAGGTAGTCAAGCGGCGCACTCACCGGAGACTCATCAACCAACACACCGTCTTCTGTACGTACCTGATAGGCCAGGCTGACCACCAGGTCTTTTGCTACTTTCATGATATCTCCTGAGCGTGGGAAAATTGCTGGCGCAGATTGTAGCGGAAATCTGCACCCGTGTACCCTTTAGCTTAAAAAAACTCAGGACATATCGCTAGTCCGGATGAAAAATCCCGATCACTTGCTCTTCTTTGCGAACGTGATCGCGGGCCTCTTTATCAGCCTCACGCATCTGGTGACCGCACTTAACACACTCAACAACATCAATATTATTTTCCCGCCACATCGCCAGAGTATCTTGCGCCTGGCAGGTCGGGCATTTTGCACCCGCAATAAAGCGTTTACGTACAGCCATCTTTCGTTACCCTTTATTCAAATTCATCCCAGCCATCAAGCTGGCGTCGTTCCAGTTGCATCTCTCGCTGGAAAATCTCCTCCAGCTCGCGACGCGCTTCCCGCACGCGTGAGATCTGCGCGGTATCCGTATGTACCGGCATCAGCTCACGCAGCATTCGCATATCCAGCCGGCGGAAGTGCATTTGCGCACGCTGCGCCTGATGCGGATGCATACCGAGCGAGATCAACGCCTTGCGTCCCAGCTCCAGCGCACTGGAGAACGTCTCACGGGAGAAGTGTTTCACACCCGCCTGCAACAATTCGTGAGCTTCAACACGTCCCCGCGCACGCGCCAGAATATGCAGATGCGGGAAATGCTGCTGACACAGCTCCACCAGCTTCATCGTGTCTTCCGGATCGTTACAGGTAATCACGATAGACTCTGCTGCCTCCGCTCCCGCTGAGCGCAGTAGCTCGAGCTGGGTCGCATCGCCGTAATACACCTTGTAGCCATATTTGCGCATCAGATTAACCGCGCTGATATCACGCTCCAGCACCGTAATGCGCATTTTGTTCGCCATCAGCAAACGCCCGATAACCTGTCCGAAACGGCCAAAGCCCACCACAATCACCTGCGGCTTATCGTCTTCCACCCACGGCGCTTCGTCTTCATCATCAGCTGGATTCAGGCGGCGTGACAAAAGTTTATCCACCAGCTTCATCAACAGCGGCGTGGTCATCATGGACAGCGTGACCGTCACCAGCAGCAGTGCCATCTGATCGTCTTTAAACAGCTTCTGGGAGGAGGCGGTAGAAAACAGTACAAACGCAAACTCGCCCCCCTGGCTTAATACGCTGGCAAACTGCATGCGTTCCGAACTGCGCAAGCCATAAATGCGCGCCATGACGTAGAGCACCAGTGTTTTCACTGCCACCAGGATGGCAACGCTCACCACCACCCACAGCAGATGGGTATAAAGAACGCCCAGATTCAGCGCCATGCCCACCGAAATAAAGAACAACCCTAACAGCAGCCCTTTGAAGGGATCGATGGCAATTTCCAGCTCGTGACGGTATTCACTTTCCGCCAGGAGCACCCCGGCGATAAAGGTCCCGAGCGCCATCGACAGCCCCAGCGCATCCATAAACAACGCTGACCCCAGCACCAGCAGCAGCGTCGCAGCGGTGAACACCTCCCGTACGCCCGACGCCGCAATAAAGCGGAACACAGGGCGTAACAGGAAACGTCCGCCAATCAGCATACCGGCGAAGGCCAGCACCTTCATGGCGATTTTTGCCCAGTCAAAGTGATCGTCGCCGGAGCCTGCCAATAGCGGCACCAGAGCCAGCGCGGGGATCACTGCCAGATCCTGAAACAGCAGCACCGAAAAACCCAGCTGCCCTGCTTCGTTGCGGTTCATCCCTTTGTCGCGCATTAACTGGAGCGCCATTGCCGTCGACGACATCGCAAGACCTATCCCACCGATCACCGCCGCCTGCCAGGAGAAGTTGGTCAGCATTAACAGGCCACCCAGAATCGCGGCGCTGAACAGCACCTGCGCAGCACCCACACCGAAGATAGAGCGTCTGAGTTGCCACAATTTAGAGGGGTTCAGCTCAAGGCCGATGATGAACATCAGGAACACCACGCCCAGCTCGGAAAAATGGAGAATTTCATCCACATCGCTGATGAATCCAAGTCCCCAGGGGCCAATCGCGATCCCTGCCAGCAGATAGCCCAGCACTGCTCCTATTCCAATACGTGCAGCAAGCGGAACCGCGACGACGGCCGCAAATAAAAACAGCACTCCGGCAAGGAGTAGATTCGATCCTTCCATTAACGTCCTCCTGCCGGAATCGGTGACGCCAGCCATTCACCATAAGCTCTGGCGTGGCTTGCCAGTTCTTTCGGATCCTGACGACGTGCCCAGTAGATAATAATCGGGCTCATCCAGTGCATACGGCACATCGCTGCCGTCAGTTCGAATGGACGCAGGATGTCACTCATCGGATAGCGGTTCAGCCCGTCATAACGGTATGCGCTTTCCGGTTCACCGGTAGTAATAACGCTACGCCAGTACTTTCCCGCCAGTTGGTTGCCCCCTACCCCACTGGAGAATCCCCTGCTCAGCACGCGGTCCAGCCACTCTTTGAGCAGCGCCGGGCAGCTGTAGGTATAAAGCGGATGCTGGAACACAATGACGTCGTGCTGACGCAGCAGTTCCTGCTCGTAAGGGATATCAATAAAGAAATCAGGATAGTGCGCGTAAAGATCGTGCACCGTCACGTTACTGAGCTGTGTGGCCGGCTTAAGCAGCACCCGGTTTGCCACCGAGTCCTGAGATTCCGGATGGGCATACAGCAGCAGCACTTTTGCTGTCTGAGACATCATTCCCCTCCCGGTCTTGTTTCTGTTTTTGTGTATCGTCGTTGTTTTGGGCTACCATGGCGGCCCGGTGCGGAAAATAGCCCACACCTTACATTATCATAATGACAAATTAACATAGTCGGAACATACGGCGCTTCTATGATTGTTTTCTCCTCGTTACAAATTCGTCGCGGCGTGCGCGTCCTGCTGGATAACGCCACTGCAACCATCAACCCTGGCCAAAAAGTGGGTCTGGTCGGCAAAAACGGCTGTGGTAAATCCACTCTGCTGGCGCTGCTGAAAAACGAGATTAGCGCGGATGGCGGTAACTTTACCTTCCCGGGGAACTGGCAGCTCGCCTGGGTGAACCAGGAGACGCCCGCCCTGAGCGAACCGGCTCTCGACTATGTTATCGACGGTGACCGTGAATACCGTAAGCTGGAAGCGGAACTTAACGCCGCCAACGAGCGCAACGACGGTCACGCCATCGCCACCGTTCACGGCAAGCTGGACGCCATCGACGCATGGACCATTCGCTCCCGCGCCTCCAGCCTGCTGCACGGCCTGGGCTTCAGCAATGAACAGCTGGAACGCCCGGTCAGCGACTTCTCGGGCGGCTGGCGTATGCGCCTCAACCTGGCGCAGGCACTGATCTGCCGCTCTGATCTGTTGTTGCTCGATGAACCGACGAACCACCTGGATCTCGATGCGGTTATTTGGCTGGAGAAGTGGCTCAAGAGCTATCAGGGCACTCTGATTCTGATCTCCCACGACCGCGACTTCCTCGACCCGGTGGTGGATAAAATCATTCATATCGAACAGCAAACGATGTTCGAGTACACCGGCAACTACAGCTCCTTCGAGCGCCAGCGCGCGACGCGTCTTGCCCAGCAGCAGTCCATGTACGAAAGCCAGCAGCAGCGCGTAGCGCACCTGCAGAGTTTCGTGGATCGCTTCAAGGCCAAAGCGTCAAAAGCGAAACAGGCCCAGAGCCGCATCAAAATGCTGGAACGCATGGAGATGATTGCCCCGGCGCACGTGGATAACCCGTTCCACTTCAGCTTCCGCGCGCCGGAAAGCCTGCCAAACCCACTGCTGAAGATGGAAAAAGTCAGCGCGGGCTACGGCGAACGCACTATTCTCGACTCCATCAAGCTCAACCTGGTGCCGGGTTCGCGCATTGGCCTGCTGGGACGCAACGGTGCAGGTAAATCAACGTTGATCAAACTGCTGGCGGGCGAGCTTAACCCGGTCAGCGGTGAAATCGGTCTCGCGAAGGGCATCAAGCTGGGTTACTTCGCCCAACATCAGCTGGAATTTTTACGCGCGGATGAGTCCCCGATTCAGCACCTCGCGCGTCTGGCGCCGCAGGAGATGGAGCAGAAGCTACGTGACTACCTCGGCGGTTTTGGCTTCCAGGGTGATAAGGTCACCGAAAACACCGAGCGCTTCTCCGGTGGCGAAAAGGCCCGTCTGGTGCTGGCACTGATCGTCTGGCAACGTCCGAACCTGCTGCTTCTTGATGAACCGACTAACCACCTGGATCTCGATATGCGTCAGGCGCTAACTGAAGCGCTGATTGAGTTTGAAGGCGCGCTGGTTGTCGTCTCGCACGATCGCCACCTGATCCGCTCCACCACCGACGATCTCTACTTAGTGCATGACGGCAAAGTTGAACCATTCGACGGTGACCTGGAAGACTACCAGCAGTGGCTGACCGACGTGCAGAAGCAGGAAAACCAGCCGGAGGAGTCCGCGAAAGAGAACGCCAACAGCGCGCAGGCGCGTAAAGACCAAAAGCGCCGCGACGCGGAACTTCGCACCCAGACACAGCCGCTACGCAAAGAGATCGCCCGTCTCGAAAAAGAGATGGAAAAACTTAATGCGACACTCGCTACCGTTGAAGAGAAGCTGGGCGATAGCGGTCTGTATGACCAGAGCCGCAAAGCTGAGCTGACTGACTGTCTGCAAACTCAGGCCAAAACGAAATCCAGCCTCGAAGAGTGCGAGATGGCGTGGCTGGACGCTCAGGAACAGCTGGAAGCGATTATAGTAAATAACTGACAAGAATTAGCATCGCATCGTTATGACCCAAATCATTCCATCAGACTTCGACATAGCTACTGAAGAGAGCGCTGAGTTCGTGCCCATGCGCGGCGTGTCCAATCGCCACCTGCAAACCATGCTGCCACGGCTTATCCGTCGCAAGGTTCAGTTCACCCCGCACTGGCAACGGCTGGATTTACCGGACGGAGACTTTCTGGATCTCGCCTGGAGCGAGGAACCGGAACAGGCTCGCCATAAGCCGCGTCTGGTGGTCTTTCACGGTCTGGAAGGTAGCCTGCACAGTCCGTATGCGCACGGGTTAATTGAGGCGGCAAAAGCGCGTGGCTGGCTCGGTGTGGTGATGCATTTTCGCGGCTGTAGCGGCGAGCCAAATCGCCAGAAACGCATTTATCACTCGGGTGAAACCGAGGACGGTACGTGGTTTTTACACTGGCTGCGGGAAAACTATGGCACCGTGCCAACGGCAGCCGTGGGCTACTCGCTGGGCGGGAATATGCTGGCTTGTTTGCTGGCCAAAGAGGGCGAAAGCGTCCCGCTGGATGCCGCCGTCATTGTCTCTGCACCATTTATGCTGGAGCAGTGTAGCTACCATATGGATAAAGGTTTTTCCCGCGTCTATCAGCGCTACCTGCTTAACCTGCTGAAAGCAAACGCGGCGCGCAAACTGAAAGCCTACCCGGAGACGCTTCCGATAAGTCTGCGTCAGTTAAAAAAAGTGCGTCGCATTCGCGAGTTCGACGATCTGATCACCGCAAAAATCCACGGCTTTGCCGACGCGATTGACTACTATCGTCAGTGCAGCGCCATGCCGCTGCTCAGCAAGATTACGCAGCCGACGCTGATCATTCATGCCAAAGATGACCCGTTTATGGATCATCATTCGATTCCCGCTCAGGAATTCCTGCCCGACAACGTTCACTATCAGTTGACGGAGCATGGCGGCCACGTCGGGTTTATCGGTGGCACACTGCGTCGCCCGAAAATGTGGCTTGAGACGCGTATTCCTGACTGGTTAACCCCGTATCTGGACGGTGCAAAATGATCATTCCCTGGCAGGATCTGGCTCCCGAAACGCTCGATAATCTGATTGAAAGCTTTGTATTACGCGAAGGCACAGATTATGGTGAACAAGAACGCTCGCTCGAGCAAAAGGTCAACGATGTAAAGCGCCAGCTCAAAAGCGGCGACGTGGTGCTGGTATGGTCAGAACTGCATGAGACGGTCAATATCATGCCCCGCAACGCGTTTCACGGCTGATCTTTCAACCTTTCCAGTCAGGGAGTTGCTATGTCTGCCAGACATCCGGTTATTGCCGTTACGGGGTCGAGTGGTGCGGGAACCACCACCACCAGCCTCGCATTTCGCAAGATTTTCGCCCAGCTGAATCTCCGTGCGGCGGAGGTCGAAGGCGACAGCTTTCACCGCTATACGCGCCCGGAGATGGACATGGCCATCCGTAAAGCGCGCGATCTGGGTAAACACATCAGCTACTTTGGCCCGGAAGCCAATGACTTCGGCCTGCTGGAGCAAACCTTCGTCGAGTATGGCAAGAGCGGCACAGGGCAATCCCGCAAGTATCTGCATACTTACGATGAAGCCGTGCCATGGAACCAGGTACCGGGCACCTTTACTCCCTGGCAACCCCTGCCGGAACCCACTGACGTGCTGTTTTATGAAGGGCTGCATGGCGGCGTGGTAACTCCCCATCACGACGTGGCGCGCCATGTGGATTTGCTGGTTGGCGTGGTACCGATCGTGAACCTGGAGTGGATCCAGAAGCTGACGCGTGACATGAGCGAGCGCGGCCATTCACGAGAAGCGGTCATGGACTCCGTGGTGCGCTCCATGGAGGATTACATCAACTTCCTGACGCCGCAATTCTCCCGTACCCATATTAACTTCCAGCGAGTACCGACAGTCGACACCTCCAACCCATTCGCGGCCAAAAGCATCCCGTCGCTGGATGAGAGCTTTGTGGTGATCCATTTCCGCAACCTCGAAGGCATTGATTACCCCTGGCTGCTGGCCATGCTGCAGGGCTCGTTTATTTCGCACATGAATACATTAGTGGTGCCGGGCGGAAAAATGGGGCTGGCGATGGAGCTCATCATGACGCCGCTGGTACAGCGGTTGATGGAAGGGAAGCAGATTGCGTGATCATATTCCCTCTCCCGGTGGGAGAGGGTTAGGGTGAGGGCATCAACACGCACGATGCCCCATCAATCACGCCTCGATCACTTCATACGAATGCGTGATTTTTACCGCTTTCTCCAGCATTAACGCCACAGAGCAGTATTTCTCCGCAGACAGGTCCACCGCGCGTGAAACGGCCGCGTCTTTCAGGTCTTTACCGGTGACTACAAAGTGCAGGTTAATATGGGTGAACAGGCGTGGTGCCTCTTCACGGCGTTCCGACGTGAGTTTAACTTCGCAATCCGTTACATCATGACGGCCTTTTTGCAGAATCGACACCACATCAATCGCGCTGCATCCACCGGCAGCCATCAATACCATCTCCATCGGGCTTGGTGCTTTATCGCCGGAGTTACCATCCATCAAAACCTGGTGCCCTGAAGCGGACTCGCCCAGGAACGTTAAACCTTCAACCCATTTCACGCGCGCTTGCATATTCATTAACTCCAACGTTGCATTTTTGGTGACAGATTACGCGTGCGTTACATTTCTCGCAATGGAAGGCGACCTGCATCATGCTGAAGCGAGACACCAGGAGACACGCGGCGAAAGCTATGCTAAAACACTCAGGATGCTACAGTAATACATTGACGTTACACATGTATGCAGAGGACATCAAACTTTACTGGCTGCGAAACGTTACGATAGCCGACTTCCCAGGGTATGGGTAAGAATTCGATTGCAACCCCAGAGTCCGGATGCATCTGATGACTCTGGTGACAGCTTATAACAGAGGATAACAGCGCATGGTGCTTGGCAAACCGCAAACAGACCCGACTCTCGAATGGTTCTTGTCTCATTGCCACATTCATAAGTACCCATCGAAGAGCACGCTGATTCACCAGGGTGAAAAAGCGGAAACGTTGTATTACATCGTAAAAGGCTCGGTGGCAGTGCTGATCAAAGATGAAGAAGGGAAAGAGATGATCCTTTCTTATCTGAACCAGGGCGATTTCATCGGTGAACTGGGCCTGTTTGAAGAAGGCCAGGAACGTAGTGCCTGGGTTCGTGCAAAGACAGCATGTGAAGTGGCTGAAATTTCTTACAAGAAATTCCGTCAGTTGATTCAGGTTAACCCTGATATCCTGATGCGTCTTTCTTCCCAGATGGCTCGCCGTCTGCAGGTTACATCTGAGAAAGTGGGTAACCTCGCCTTCCTGGACGTTACCGGTCGTATCGCGCAGACTCTGCTTAACCTGGCAAAACAACCCGATGCGATGACCCACCCTGACGGCATGCAGATTAAAATTACCCGTCAGGAGATCGGCCAGATCGTCGGCTGCTCCCGTGAAACAGTGGGCCGTATTCTGAAAATGCTGGAAGATCAGAACCTGATCTCCGCCCACGGTAAAACCATCGTGGTCTACGGAACGCGTTAATTCCACTCAAACGGCGTGCCATCGCAAGGTGTCACGCCGTTTTTGTCTCTCTTCCCCATGTGGCGCAGGCTGATTTATCACCCGGAAGTTAACTATGCACTGCGACAAACGCTGGTGTTGTGTCTTCCTGTAGCCATCGGCCTGATCCTCGGACATCTTCAGCAAGGTCTGCTGTTTTCTCTCGTGCCCGCCTGCTGCAACATTGCTGGCCTGGACACACCGCATAAGCGCTTTTTTAAACGTCTGATTATTGGCGGCTCGCTGTTTGCTGGCTGTAGCCTCGCCGTGCAGCTCTTACTCGCCCGCGATATTCCGCTGCCGTTAATCCTGACCGTGCTGGCGATGACGCTCGGCGTCACCGCCGAAATCAGTTCCCTTCATGCGCGCCTGCTTCCCGCCTCACTGATAGCGGCCATCTTCACGCTGAGCCTCGCGGGTAACATGCCGGTGTGGGAGCCGCTACTGATCTACGCCCTGGGTACGCTGTGGTATGGGCTGTTTAACTGGTTCTGGTTCTGGCTGTGGCGGGAACAGCCCCTGCGTGAATCATTGAGCCTGCTCTATGTGCAACTTGCGGATTACTGCGAGGCCAAATACACCCTGCTCACCCAGCATACCGATCCGGAAAAATCGTTACCGCCGCTGCTGACGCGCCAGCAAAAGGTGGTGGATCTGATAAGCCAGTGTTATCAGCAACTACACATGCTCGCCGCCAACAAGAATCACGAATACAAACGGCTGCTGCGTATCTTCCAGGTGGGGCTGGATCTGCAAGAACATATCTCCGTGAGCCTGCATCATCCTCAGGAGGTGCAAAAGCTGGTCGAGCGCAGCCATGCCGAAGCGGTGATCCGCTGGAATGCGCAAACCGTCTCTGCGCGTCTGCGGGTGCTGGCTGATGACATTTTATATCACCGCTATCCCACGCGTTTTAACATGGACAAACAACTCGGCGCGCTGGAGAAAATCGCCCGCCAGCATGAGGACAACCCGGTGGGCCAGTTTGCCGCCTGGCATTTCAGCCGTATCGCCCGCGTGTTGCGCACCCAACGCCCGCTTTATCCCCGCGATCTCATGGCGGATAAACAAAAACGTCTGCCGTTATTGCCGGCGCTCAGAAGCTATCTGTCTCTTAAATCGTCCGCTCTGCGCAACGCCGCACGGATTAGCGTCATGCTCAGTACCGCCAGCCTGATGGGCATGGCGCTGCATCTACCTAAACCCTACTGGATCTTAATGACCGTGCTGTTTGTCACCCAGAACGGCTATGGCGCCACGCGCGTGCGTATTCTGCACCGGGCGGGGGGAACGATGGCCGGGCTGATTATTGCGGGCGTCACGCTGCACTTTCACGTGCCGGAAGGTTATACCCTGGCGGGAATGCTGATAATTACGCTGGTGAGCTACCTGATTATCCGCAAAAACTATGGCTGGGCGATGGTGGGCTTTACGGTAACGGCGGTATACACCCTGCAACTGCTCACGCTCAATGGCGAACAATTTATTGTCGCCAGACTGATCGATACCCTGATTGGCTGTCTGATTGCCTTTGGCGGCATGGTCTGGCTGTGGCCGCAATGGCAAAGCGGACTGTTGCGCCAGAACGCCCACGACGCGCTGGAGGCCGACCAGCAGGCCATTCGTCTGATCCTGAGCGACGATCCGCAACCCTCCCCGCTGGCGTATCAGCGGATGAAGGTTAACCAGGCGCACAATGCCCTGTTTAACTCGCTCAACCAGGCGATGCAGGAGCCGGGCTTTAACTCGCACTATCTGGCGGATATGAAGCTCTGGGTGACGCACAGCCAGTTTATCGTCGAGCACATTAACGCCATGACCACGCTGGCGCGCGAGCACACGATGCTGACGCCGGATCTGGCGCAGCGCTATTTGCAGTCGTGTGAAATTGCCTTACAGCGGTGTCAGCAGCGCCTAGAGTATGACGCGCCGGGCGAGTCGGGCGACTCGAATATTCTGGAAGCGCCGGAGACGTTAACCCACGGGCCAATGAGCACGCTGGAGCAGCATTTACAGCGCATTCTGGGGCATCTGAACACCATGCACACCATTTCGTCGGTGGCATGGCGTCAGCGTCCGCATCACGGGATTTGGTTAACGCGGATATTAAAGCGGACGGAGTATTAACCTTTTACGATTTTCTCGACTGCCGCGGCAAAACGGGTTAATCCATCTTCAATGTCTTTGTCTTCTACCACCAGCGACGGTGCAAAACGCATCACATCCGGTCCCGCGTTCAGCACCATCACCCCTTCGCGGGCGGCGGCATGCAGGAAATCGCGCGCGCGACCTTTGTACTGCGGTTTCAGCTCGGCACCGATCAGCAGCCCCATCCCGCGGATCTCGCTGAACACGTCAAACCGATCGTCAATCTGCTGCAGGTGTTTCACAAACAGCTCGCGCTTGGCGCTGACGCCGTTCAGAACCTCAGGTGTATTGATAATATCAAATGCCGCGCCCGCCACGGCACTCGCCAGCGGGTTCCCGCCATAGGTGGAACCGTGAGAACCAACGTGGAACGCGGAGGCAATCTCCTGAGTCGTCAGTACCGCACTCACCGGGAAACCACCGCCGAGCGCTTTGGCGCTGGTGAGAATATCCGGCGTCACGCCGTAGTGCATATAGGCAAACAAATCGCCGGTACGTCCCATCCCGCATTGCACTTCATCAAACACCAGCAGCGCCTGATGCTCATCGCACAGCGCACGCAGGCCTTTCAGGAATTCCGGCGTCGCCGCCGTCACGCCGCCTTCACCCTGGATCGGCTCGACAACAACCGCGCAGGTGTGGTCGTCCATCACCGCTTTCACCGCATGCAGATCGTTAAACGGCACATGGACGATGTCGGCCGGTTTCGGGCCAAATCCGTCGGAATACTTCGGCTGGCCGCCGACGGAGACGGTAAAGAAGGAGCGTCCGTGGAAGGCATTGTGGAAGGCAATGATTTTGGTTTTGTACGGGCTGTGCCGCGTGGTTGCGTAGTAGCGCGCCAGCTTGAAGGCGGTTTCGTTTGCTTCGGTGCCCGAGTTCATGAACAGCACGCGCTCGGCAAACGTCGCATCAATAATCTTGCGGCCGAGGCGTAACGCCGGCTCGTTGGTAAAAACGTTGCTGGTGTGCCAGAGCGTTTCGCCCTGGGTTTTCAGCGCCTCAACCAGGGCAGGATGGCAATGGCCCAGCGCCGTCACTGCAATACCGCCCGCGAAATCAACATACTCTTTGCCCTGCTGATCCCAGACGCGGCTGCCTTTTCCTTTTACCGGGATAAACTCAGCCGGTGCATAAATCGGCAGAATCACTTCATCAAATGTTGCGCGGGTAATTGCAGGTTGTTCAGTTGCCATGTCATGCCCATCCATTTTATGTCACATTGATTGTGAAAATATAATCACAAAATATGCATAAAAAATCACGACAAGGCAATCAATATTCAGCGTTTAAGGAAATTTGCCAGCAGCGCGTGGCCCTGCTCGCTGAGGATGCTTTCCGGGTGGAACTGTACGCCTTCGAGATCCCATTCGCGGTGACGAATCCCCATGATCTCCTGCGTATCGCTCCAGGCGGTCACCTCAAAGCAGTCAGGCAGCGTCGACGGGTCAATCACCAGTGAATGGTAGCGCGTCACGGTTAACGGATTATTGAGCCCGGTGAATACCCCAACGCCAGTGTGGGTGACCGGAGAAGTTTTACCGTGCATCACTTTCGCGGCGCGCACGATAGTGGCACCAAACACCTGCGCAATGGCCTGATGGCCAAGACAGACGCCGAGGATCGGCAGCTTGCCAGCATAGTGCTGGATAACCTCCAGCGAAATACCCGACTCCGACGGGGTGCAGGGGCCGGGTGAAATCACGATTTTATGCGGAGCCAGTGTTTCAATATCCGCCAGGCTAATGTCGTCGTTGCGGCGGACAACCACCTCTGCACCCAGCTCACAAAAATACTGGTAAAGGTTCCAGGTGAAGGAATCGTAGTTATCAATCAGCAGAATCATGGCGGCTCCCGAAAAAATGCCGCCCTATTCTACTCAGTTTCCCGTGCTTCGCTCACTACTTTGGCAAAGATAGTATTCAGAGCCGTCAAATCCCCCATTGCGCCATTCTGGTTGGCCACCACCCATTGCTCCGGATCGATATCACGCCAGTCCAGCGTGTAACCGGCGTGGATCGCCAGCTGCTCGAAGAAAACGCGTTGGGCAATACCGTTGCCGCGCATAAACGGATGCAGCATGTTGATTTCGCAGTAATAGTGGCTAACTCTGTCAACAAACGCCGCTTTCTCAAGACCCACGAGATACTTTTCGCTTTCCAGCGCCGCCATCAGCTCGTTACCCATCTTCTCGATGTATTCGAAATGGCAGAAAGGAATGTCACCCTTAAAAATATCGTCGGTACGTAACTCGCCTGCCCGCTTCATCTCTCTGCGGTACAAATGGCGGTGAATATGGCACAGATGGGGCAAACCGGGGGCAGAAGGCCCCAGTTCCAGCGTCTCAATGTGGGGCTCTGAAGGACCATTACCTTTTTCAAGGAGGCAACTGGCCTGAAAATTGACGTTACGCTGCTGTTCCCAGAGACGGGATTTTCGCTTATCGGTGAGTTTTTTCACTTAACGCCTCCCTGAATAGTCCGTTTGCCACAAGTATAAGCAGCAAAACGCGCTTTCGCAGGGAGGGGCAAAACACGGGCGGGGGACGCCCGTGTCAAAAAACGTTATGGCAGAACTTTTGCGGAGAGGATAACGACAGGCTTTGACGGCACATTCTGGTATGGGCCGACATCATGGGTAGGCACCTGAGAGATCTTGTCCGCCACATCCATCCCTTTCACAATTTTACCGAAGACGGCATAACCGAAGTCACGCTGGCCGTGGTCGAGGAAGGCGTTATCCGCCACGTTGAGGAAGAACTGGCTGGTCGCGCTATCTTTGTCTGCGGTACGCGCCATTGAGATAGTGCCGCGCTTGTTCAGCAGGCCGTTGTCCGCTTCGTTTTTAATAGGCGGGTTCGGCTGCTTCTGCTGCATTTGCTCATTGAAGCCGCCACCCTGAACCATAAAGCCCGGGATCACGCGGTGGAAAGTGGTGTTGTTATAGAAACCACTGTTCACGTAGTCGAGGAAGTTTTTCACGGAAACAGGGGCTTTCTGGCTATTCAGCTCCAGCTCAATGTTCCCGGCGGAGGTGGTCAGCAGGACGTGAGGATCTCCTTTTGCTGCCAGCGCAGCAGGGGAAACGGCAGAAAGAGCAAACACAGCTGCGACAGCCGCCAGTGTTGATTTGAGCATGAGAATTCCTTAACAAAGCGCAGTATAAAAAGCGAATGGCATGATTCTAAAGAGCAGTATGAACGGAGACCAGCCTTTTACCTAATTTTACGAATTTGAAACAGTTGTAACCACGCAAACGGTTGGCTTTAGCGCCATATTTTGTGATCGCTATCACACAAAATAATGCAATGAAGTTCTAATTTCTCTTAAAAGATATGAATGGATCACTTTAATGTCTAAAATCTGCCCGCTCTCAGCGCCCTCTGGGCGCTTTTCTTTTTTGAACAGGCCAGACATGACTAACAGCAATCGCATCAAGCTCACATGGATCAGCTTCTTCTCCTACGCCCTGACCGGCGCGTTGGTGATCGTCACCGGGATGGTGATGGGGAATATCGCAGACTACTTCCAGCTGCCCGTATCCAGCATGAGTAACACTTTCACCTTCCTCAACGCGGGGATCCTGATTTCTATCTTCCTGAATGCCTGGCTGATGGAAATTGTTCCGCTGAAAACGCAGCTGCGTTTTGGCTTTGTGCTGATGGTCGCCGCCGTGGCGGGTCTGATGTTGAGCCACAGCATCGCCCTGTTCTCCGCCGCCATGTTTGTGCTCGGTCTGGTCAGCGGGATCACCATGTCGATCGGTACGTTCCTCATTACCCACATGTATGAAGGCCGTCAGCGCGGCGCACGTCTGCTGTTTACTGACTCCTTCTTCAGCATGGCCGGGATGATTTTCCCGATGGTTGCCGCCGTTCTGCTAGCACGCAGCATTGAGTGGTACTGGGTCTATGCCTGCATCGGGCTGGTCTACGTGGCGATCTTTATTCTGACCTTCGGCTGTGAATTCCCGGTGCTGGGTAAAAAAGCGCAGACCACGGCAGAACCTGTCGCGAAAGAGAAATGGGGTATCGGCGTGCTGTTCCTCTCTATTGCCGCCCTGTGCTACATCCTGGGTCAGTTGGGCTTTATCTCCTGGGTACCGGAATACGCTAAAGGTCTGGGCATGAGCCTGAACGATGCGGGCAAACTGGTGAGCGATTTCTGGATGTCTTACATGTTCGGCATGTGGGCGTTTAGCTTCATCCTGCGCTTCTTCGACCTGCAGCGCATTCTGACCGTGCTGGCAGGCATGGCAACCGTGCTGATGTACCTGTTCATTAACGGGTCGCCGGAACATATGCCGTGGTTCATTCTGACCCTGGGCTTCTTCTCCAGCGCGATTTACACGTCCATCATTACCCTGGGCTCGCTGCAGACGAAAGTGGCCTCGCCAAAACTGGTAAACTTCGTGCTGACCTGCGGCACCATCGGCACCATGCTGACCTTCGTCGTCACGGGCCCGATTGTAGCGCACAGCGGTCCTCTGGCAGCGCTGCACACCGCGAACGGTCTGTATGCCGTGGTGTTTATCATGTGCCTCGTCCTGGGCTTCGTGACCCGCCACCGCCAGCATAACGTGGCAGCAGCTTCTCACTAATCGCCTTGCCCCTTTGCTTAATCAGAGGGGCTGTTTCTGGCAAAGCTCACCTCTTCCCCACCGCTGTCCATCTGGATCCACGTCTGCGCCAGCTGCGTGGTGGCAATAATCCGCCCCTGACGAATCGACCAGCGCACCGGCACCTGGCAGCGCACCGCTTCAAATCCGCTCTCTGCCGGCAGGATTATCAGGTTTGCCGGGTTCCCCGTTGCGATACCGTAATCACTCAGACCAAAGGTTCTGGCACTGTTGTGTGTAATCAAGTTCAGCCCGCTGTCGATTTGCGGATAGCCCATCATCTGGCAAACATGCAGTCCCATATGCAGCACCTGCAGCATGTTGCCGGTGCCGAGCGGGTACCACGGGTCAAACACATCATCATGGCCGAAGCAGACGTTGATGCCCGCTTCCTGCAGCTCCTTCACCCTGGTGATGCCGCGACGCTTCGGATAGTCGTCAAAGCGTCCCTGCAGATGAATGTTCACCAGCGGATTCGCCACAAAGTTAATGCCCGACATCTTCAGCAGTCGGAACAGCCGCGAGGTGTATGCACCGTTGTAAGAGTGCATAGCGGTGGTATGGCTGGCCGTTACCTGCGCACCAATACCGGCCTCATACGCCAGCGTGGCGACCGTCTCCACAAAGCGGGACTGCTCGTCGTCGATTTCATCACAGTGGATATCCAGCGGGCGGTCATATTTCTTCGCCAGCTCGAAGGCGATATGCAGAGACTGCACGCCATATTCCCGGGTGAATTCGAAGTGCGGGATCGCCCCCACCACGTCAGCCCCCAGTTTTAACGCCTCTTCCAGCAGCGCCGCGCCGTTCGGGTACGAAAGAATACCTTCCTGCGGGAACGCGACAATTTGCAGCGTCACCCACGGGGCAACCTCCTGTTTCACCTCCAGCATCGCCTTAAGAGCGGTAAGCGTCGGGTCGGAGACATCTACATGGGTGCGGACAAACTGAATTCCGTTGGCAATTTGCCACTTCAGCGTTTTCCAGGCACGCGCTTTGACATCGTCATGGCTGAGCAACGCCTTACGCTCCGCCCAGCGCTCAATCCCTTCAAACAGCGTGCCGGACTGGTTCCAGTTCGGCTCGCCTGCCGTCTGGGTTGTATCAAGATGAATATGCGGCTCAATAAACGGCGGGATCGCCAGCCCTCCACGGGCATTTAAGACTTCATAACTTTCGGCGTGGGTATCGTCCATTGGGGTAATGTCACCAAATCGCCCGTTCTCAATGGCGAGTTGCCACAGCCCTTCCCGACCCGGTAAACGAACATTCTGAACAAGCCATAACGGTGTTGTAGACATACCTTTCCCCTAAAAAACGCAGCTGATATTCAGGCGTACCGATTTTTCAACGATCGTCCCTGAGTTGTACACAAATTCAACGACAACGAAAAGCCTTCGATTTCCGCCACTTATAAAAACCCTGACAAATCAGTCGCATACCACCTAAGGAGTAGGCGAAGACGTATTTGATTTGCATCAATAATCGCCATAGCTGAATCGTTAAGGTAGGCAGTAATAGAAAAGAAATCGAGGCAATAATGAGCAAAGTCAGACTCGCTATCATCGGTAACGGCATGGTCGGCCACCGCTTTATTGAGGATCTTCTCGATAAAGCTGACGCTGCCCAGTTCGACATTACCGTGTTCTGTGAAGAACCCCGCAAGGCGTACGACCGTGTGCACCTGTCTTCCTACTTCTCACATCATACCGCTGAAGAGCTCTCTCTGGTGCGTGAGGGTTTCTACGAGAAGCATGGCGTAAAAGTACTGGTGGGAGAACGCGCTATCACCATCAACCGCCAGGAAAAAGTGATCCACTCCAGCGCCGGACGCACGGTTTTTTACGACAAGCTGATCATGGCGACGGGCTCCTATCCGTGGATCCCGCCAATCAAAGGCTCGGAAACCCAGGATTGCTTCGTCTACCGTACCATTGAAGACCTCAAAGCCATTGAAAACTGTGCACGTCGCAGCAAACGCGGTGCAGTAGTTGGTGGCGGCCTGCTGGGTCTGGAAGCCGCAGGCGCACTGAAAAACCTCGGCGTTGAAACTCACGTCATCGAATTTGCCCCGATGCTGATGGCCGAGCAGCTGGACCACATGGGTGGTGACCAGTTACGTCGTAAAATCGAAAGCATGGGCGTGAAGGTTCACACCAGCAAAAACACCAAAGAGATCGTCCAGGAAGGCACTGAAGCGCGCAAAACCATGCGTTTTGCCGACGGCAGCGAGCTTGAAGTGGACTTTATCGTCTTCTCCACCGGTATTCGTCCGCGCGACAAGCTGGCTAACCAGTGTGGACTGGCCGTTGCTCAGCGCGGTGGTATCATGATTAACGATACCTGCCAGACCTCTGACCCGGACATCTACGCAATTGGCGAGTGCGCCAGCTGGAACAACCGCGTGTACGGGCTGGTCGCCCCCGGCTACAAAATGGCGCAGGTTGCCGTTGACCATATCCTTGGAACGGAGAACGCCTTCGAAGGCGCAGACATGAGCGCCAAGCTGAAGCTGCTGGGCGTAGACGTTGGCGGTATTGGCGATGCGCACGGTCGTACCCCGAACTCGCGCAGCTACGTCTACCTCGACGAAAGCAAAGAGGTCTACAAACGACTCATCGTCAGCCAGGATAATAAAACTCTTCTCGGCGCGGTGCTGGTGGGTGACACCAGCGATTACGGCAACCTGCTGCAACTGGTGCTGAACGCCATCGAGCTGCCGGAAAACCCGGACGCCCTGATCCTGCCTGCTCATGCCTCCAGCGGCAAGCCGTCTATCGGTGTCGATAAACTGCCGGACAGCGCGCAGATTTGCTCCTGCTTCGACGTCACCAAAGGCATGTTGATTTCCGCTATCAACAAAGGTTGCCACACCGTGGCGGTGCTGAAAGCAGAAACCAAAGCCGGTACCGGCTGCGGCGGTTGTATTCCACTGGTCACCCAGGTGCTGAACGCCGAACTGGCGAAACAGGGCATCGAAGTGAACAACAATCTGTGCGAACACTTCTCTTACTCTCGCCAGGAGCTTTACCATCTGATCCGCGTGGAGGGCATCAAATCCTTCGACGAACTGCTGGCAAAACACGGCCAGGGTTATGGCTGCGAAGTGTGTAAACCGACCGTCGGTTCTCTGCTGGCCTCCTGCTGGAATGAGTACGTTCTCAAACCAGAACATACGCCGCTTCAGGACACCAACGACAACTTCCTGGCAAACATCCAGAAAGACGGGACATATTCCGTTATCCCACGCTCTGCCGGTGGCGAAATCACCCCGGAAGGGCTGGTCGCCGTAGGTCGCATCGCACGTGAATTTAACCTGTACACCAAAATTACCGGTTCCCAGCGTATCGGCCTGTTTGGTGCGCAGAAGGACGATCTACCAGAAATCTGGCGTCAGCTGATTGAAGCGGGCTTCGAAACCGGCCACGCGTATGCCAAAGCGCTGCGTATGGCCAAAACCTGCGTGGGCAGCACCTGGTGCCGTTACGGCGTCGGCGACAGCGTGGGCTTCGGCGTGGAGCTGGAAAACCGCTTCAAAGGCATCCGTACCCCACACAAAATGAAGTTTGGCGTCTCTGGCTGTACCCGCGAATGTGCGGAAGCGCAGGGTAAAGACGTTGGCATTATCGCCACCGAGAAAGGCTGGAACCTGTACGTGTGCGGTAACGGCGGGATGAAACCCCGTCACGCAGACCTGCTGGCAGCGGATCTCGACCACGATACGCTGATTCAGTATCTCGACCGCTTCATGATGTTCTACATCCGTACCGCCGACAAGCTGACCCGTACCGCTTCCTGGCTGGACAACCTGGAAGGCGGCATCGACTACCTGAAGTCAGTCATCATCGACGACAAACTGGGTCTAAACGAACAGCTTGAAGCCGAGATGGCTCGCCTGCGCGACGCGGTGATTTGCGAATGGACTGAAACCGTGAACACCCCGGCTGCACAGACGCGCTTCAAACACTTTATCAACAGCACCCAGCGCGACCCGAACGTGCAGGTTGTGGCAGAGCGCGAACAACATCGTCCGGCGACGCCTTATGAACGTATTCCGGTGACTCTGGTGGAGGAAAACGCATGAGCCAGTGGGTAAACATCTGCAATATTAACGACATCCTGCCTGCCACCGGCGTCTGCGCGCTGCTGGGTAAAGAGCAGGTCGCGATTTTCCGTCCTCGCCATGATGAACAGGTTTTTGCCATCAGCAATATCGATCCGTTCTTCGAGGCCAGCGTGCTGTCCCGCGGGTTGATTGCCGAGCATCAGGGCGAGCTGTGGGTCGCAAGCCCGTTGAAAAAGCAGCGTTTCCGCTTAAGCGATGGCTATTGCATGGAAGATGAGAGCCGCTCTGTGAAGCACTACGACGCCCGCGTGAAGGACGGCATGGTGCAGCTGAAAGGCTAACCTCCGCCCTTTTAGGGATAACGGCAGGAAATTCGTATGTTCCTTACGATCCCTGCTGTTATCCTGACGTCAATTCTTACCCCTTCCATAAATGCTACGAGGTAACGTCGTGGATCACTTGCCGATTTTTTGTCAATTACGCAACCGCGACTGCCTGCTCGTGGGCGGCGGCGATGTGGCCGAACGCAAAGCGCGCCTGCTGTTAGAAGCGGGTGCCCGTTTGACCGTCAACGCCCTCGACTTTGCCCCACAGTTTGAGGTCTGGGCCCAGGCAGGAATGCTCACGCTGGAGCAGGGTGAGTTTAATGAATCCCTGCTGGATACCTGCTGGCTGACGATTGCCGCGACGGACGATGATGCCGTTAACCAACGCGTGAGCGATGCCTGTGAGGTACGCCGTATCTTCTGCAACGTGGTGGATGCGCCGAAAGAAGCCAGCTTCATCATGCCGTCGATTATCGACCGTTCCCCGCTGATGATTGCGGTGTCGTCCGGTGGCCGCTCGCCGGTACTTGCTCGCCTGCTGCGGGAAAAACTGGAGGCTGTGCTGCCACAGCATCTTGGTCAGATTGCGCATTATGCCGGGCAGCTGCGTTCACGCGTGAAGCAAACCTTCGCAACCGTAGCTGAGCGACGTCGGTTCTGGGAAAAATTCTTTGTCAACGACAGGCTGGCGCAGTCGCTGGCGAATCAGGACACGAAAGCCGTTGAAGAGACGACCGAACAGTTGCTGAGCGAACCGCTGGATCACCGCGGCGAAGTGGTGCTGGTGGGGGCAGGGCCGGGAGATGCTGGCTTGCTGACGCTGAAAGGTCTCCAGCAGCTCCAGCAGGCCGATACTGTGGTTTACGATCGCCTGGTCTCCGATGACATCATGAACCTGGTTCGCCGCGACGCCGACCGTGTTTTCGTGGGCAAACGCGCGGGCTACCATTGCGTGCCGCAGGAAGAGATTAACCAGATCCTGCTGCGCGAGGCGCAAAAGGGAAAACGCGTGGTGCGTCTGAAAGGTGGTGATCCGTTTATCTTTGGCCGTGGCGGTGAAGAGCTGGAAACCCTGTGTGACGCGGGTATTCCGTTCTCTGTCGTGCCCGGCATTACGGCGGCATCCGGTTGCTCAGCCTACTCAGGCATTCCGCTGACACACCGGGACTACGCTCAGAGCGTGCGTCTGGTGACGGGCCACCTGAAAACCGGCAGCGAGCTGGACTGGCATAACCTGGCCGCAGAAAAACAGACGCTGGTGTTCTATATGGGGCTGAACCAGGCCGCCACAATTCAGGCGAAACTGCTTGAGCACGGCATGGATGCAGATATGCCTGTCGCACTGGTGGAAAACGGTACCGCCATTACGCAGCGCGTGGTAAATGGCGTGCTGACGCAGCTTGGTGAACTGGCGCAACAGGTTGAAAGCCCGGCGCTGATTGTAGTGGGTCGCGTGGTGGAACTGCGCGGTAAACTCAACTGGTTCTCCAACCACTAACGCATATTATTCCTTCCCTGAGTAGTCTTTAAGCGGACTACTCCCCTCTTACTGCTGTCGATAACATACCGCCCCGAAGTGGAACTTTCCCCTTTATTCCCTTGAGTTACATCTCATTTTCGTTTTCAGACAAGGAATGCGTATGTTTAAACTGGCAAAAGCCGCCGTTCTGGTCGGCCTGTTATCGACTCTGACGGCTTGCACCGGTCGTGTAGAAAACACGAAAAATAACTGCAGCTACGATTATCTGCTGCACCCGGCGATCTCCATTTCGAAGATCATCGGTGGTTGCGGCCCGGCGGCACAGCAGTAAGCGTTTTTCAGGCGTAAAAAAACCGGGAATTTCCCGGTTTTTTATTTAGTCGATTTTTTGTCAGGTGGCGGTAAAGCAAGCTTAAGGCTTACCCACAAACCCAATCGCTTCATACACCGCTTTCAGGGTTTCAGATGCGCGCGCACTGGCTTTTTCCGCGCCGTCTTTCATCACCTTCTGCAGGAAAGCTTCGTCGTTACGATAGCGGTTATAGCGCTCCTGCAGCTCAGTCAGCATGCCAGAAACGGCATCCGCCACTTCACCTTTCAGGTGGCCGTACATCTTGCCTTCAAAATGCTGTTCCAGCTCAGGAATGCTCTGACCAGTAACCCCGGAGAGAATATCCAGCAGGTTGGACACGCCCGCTTTGTTCTGCACGTCGTAGCGCACGACAGGTGGCTCGTCGGAATCAGTTACCGCACGCTTAAGCTTTTTCACGACCGATTTCGGATCTTCCAGCAGGCCGATAACGTTGTTGCGGTTATCGTCAGACTTGGACATCTTTTTGGTCGGTTCCAGCAGTGACATCACGCGTGCGCCAGATTTCGGAATGAATGGCTCTGGTACCTTGAACACATCGCCATAAATCGCATTAAAGCGCTGGGCAATATCACGGCTCAGCTCAAGGTGCTGCTTCTGGTCTTCACCAACAGGAACCTGGTTAGTCTGATACAGCAGAATGTCTGCAGCCATCAGTACCGGATAGTCAAACAGACCGGCGTTGATGTTTTCAGAATAGCGTGCAGATTTATCCTTGAACTGAGTCATGCGGCTCAGCTCACCGAAGTAGGTGTAGCAGTTCAGCGCCCAGCCCAGCTGTGCGTGCTCTGGCACGTGAGACTGAACGAAAATGGTGCTCTTCTCAGGATCGATGCCGCAGGCCAGATACAGCGCCAGGGTATCCAGCGTGGCTTTACGCAGTTTCTCAGGATCCTGACGCGCGGTAATCGCATGGAGATCGACGATGCAATAAATGCAATGGTAGTCATCCTGCATGCTGACCCACTGACGTAACGCACCCATGTAGTTACCAATGGTCAATTCACCTGAAGGCTGTGCGCCACTAAAAACGATGGGCTTAGTCATTATTCAATTCCTGATGTTCACTGTGTGAAAGCCCGAGTACGGGCAACAAATCTTTGAAGTGGTCAAACACGACGTCCGGCTCACTTAGGGTGATGGCCTCACCGTAGTTGTAGCCGTAGGTTAACCCGACGGAAGGACACCCAGCCGCCCGGGCAGCCAGAATATCATTGCGTGAATCACCAACAAAGAGCAGCTCCGCAGGCGTTAAGGATAATTTACCTGCCACCAGCAGAAGCGGTTCCGGATGCGGCTTTTTGTTTTGCACGTCATCACCACCCACAATGACGGTGAAATACTTCGCGATATCCAGCGCTTCAAGCAGAGGTGCAACAAACGGCGTTGGCTTGTTGGTTACCAGCCCCAGCGGGATGCCTTTCGCATGCAGTGTGCTCAGGGTTTCCTGGACGTCCGGGAACAGGAAACTCCCTTCCTCGACGGTCTCTTCATAGAAACGATCGAACAGTTTGCGCAGAATACGCAGTTGCTCGTCCTTCGGGATGTCGGCGTGATCGACGCTCGGTTTACCCTGCGCCGAACGCTGCGACGCACGCTCCTGGCGAGCCCACGTCAACGCACGCTCCATCAGCACGTCAGCGCCGTTGCCGATCCACGTTACCACGCGCTCTTCACCCGCAACGGGGAGTTCAAGCGCATACAGCGCCTGGTCAACGGCGCTTGTTAAGCCCGGCGCGCTGTCGACCAGCGTGCCGTCGAGGTCGAATGCCACACCCCGAATTGTCTGCAATTTATCCATGACTTACCTTCGCCAGTTCACGGCGCATTTCATCAATGACTTTTTTGTAATCCGGTTGGTCGAAAATTGCCGAACCTGCAACGAACATATCCGCGCCCGCTGCCGCAATTTCACCAATATTATTCACTTTCACACCGCCATCCACTTCCAGACGAATGTCGTAGCCTGATTCATCAATACGACGACGCACTTCACGCAGCTTATCCAGCGTGTGAGGAATGAACGACTGGCCGCCAAAGCCTGGGTTAACGGACATCAGCAAAATTACGTCCAGCTTATCCATCACATAATCAAGATAGCTCAGCGGCGTTGCCGGGTTAAACACCAGACCCGCCTTACAGCCGTTCTCTTTGATCAGCTGCAGCGTGCGATCCACATGTTCAGAGGCTTCCGGGTGGAAGGTGATGATGCTGGCTCCCGCTGCGGCAAAATCCGGCACGATGCGGTCAACCGGTTTCACCATCAGGTGTACGTCGATCGGGGCGGTAATGCCATAGTTACGCAGCGCCTTAAGCACCATCGGACCGATGGTCAGGTTAGGAACGTAGTGGTTATCCATCACGTCGAAATGGACGACATCCGCGCCTGCCGCCAGTGCGTTGGCAGTGTCTTCACCCAGGCGGGCAAAATCGGCCGACAGAATTGAGGGAGCAATCAAAAACTGTTTCATCCGCTTCTCCTTGAAATGTGTTTACCGGCGGGCAAAACGGCTCAGGGGCGATAAAGAGCCAGGAGTTCGTCCACCTTTTTACGTGTGCCGCCGTTGCTGCTGATGCTACGCCGCACCTTAACCTGAAAATGCTTCGCGGCTTTGTACCATTCGCGCGTATCAGGCGTGTCGTGATTCGAAATTAACACCGGAATTCTTTTGCTGACCAGCTTTTCCGCCATCTCAGCCAGGCGCGCCTGCTCGGCAGGGCTGAAGCTGTTGGTGTGATAGGCAGTGAAATTCGCCGTCGCAGACAGCGGCGCGTAAGGGGGGTCACAGTAAACCACCGAATTTACGCCTGCCAGTTCCATACACTCTTCATAGGAGAGGCAGTGAAACTCAGCATTCTGTGCTTTTTCAGCAAAGTGATACAGCTCGTCCTGTGGGAAATACGGCCGCTTATAGCGTCCAAAAGGCACGTTAAATTCACCACGAAGATTATACCGACACAGGCCGTTGTAGCCATGTCGGTTAAGATAGAGGAACAACAACGCCCGGCGGAACGAATCCTCACTCTGATTGAACTCCGCGCGGAACTGGTAGTAAATGTCCGGGTTATTGTTCTCAGGCGTAAACAGTTTACGCGCCTCTGCGACATACTCATCGGTACGCAGTTTGACGATGTTATAGAGGCTGATAAGGTCGCTGTTGATATCCGCCAGGATATAACGAGAAAAATCGGTGTTCAGGAACACCGATCCCGCGCCCACGAAGGGCTCGATAAGACACTCACCTTTCGGCAGGTGCTTTTTAATATCATCGAGCAGGGGGTATTTCCCCCCTGCCCATTTCAGAAAAGCGCGATTTTTTTTCATGCTGACTAACTGATTACACCTTCTCCGGCTGTGGAGAAAGCTCCGACAGCATCCTGCGCTTTAAACATTACTTCAGATCGGCCTGAACCTGATGAATCGGCTTCGCCCACGGGTTTTTTGCCTGAACATCAGCAGGCAACGTCGCTACGGCACGCTTCGCTTCATCTTTAGACGTATAAACGCCGCTGACCAACACATACCACGGCTGACCGTTACGGGTCGTCTGATAAACCACGTAGTTTTTCAGATTGGATTTCTTCGCCCAACTGTTGAGGTTGTCATAGTTAGACGAACTGCTCAGCTGCAGCGTGTAGTTGCTGGAAGGTGCAGCTTTAAGCGAACCTACGTTACCTGCTGTTTTGCCTGCTGCAGCGCTGGAGGCTGTTGCAGATGCCGCAGGTGCAGCAGTCGTCGTCGGTGCTGTCGTGCTCGCCGTGGCTTTCGGTGCAGTCTGTGTAACTGGCGCTTTTGCTGGCTCGCTCACCGCAGCCGTTTCAGTATGTTTCGGCTGCGCCGGAACAGCTTTCACTTCAGGCGCTTTCACCACTGCCTGAGGTTTAGTTTCGCGTTTAGGTTCAATCACCGCCTGCTTACGTTCAGGACGTGTTGCAGTCTGCGTCTGGCGCGGCTTGGTTTCGGTCGCAGCAGTTTGCGGCTGAGCGTTACCACCGCGAACCGGGGCAACGGTTGCAGGTTCAGTTGGCAGCGTAGAGTTAACCACGGCGTTATCCATCTGCTGCTGGTTTTGCGGCTGCGTCAGTGCATTATTCAGGTCTCCCTGAACTTCTACACGCTGCTGACCTTCAGGCGTAACAGGTGCCTGGCTCTGAGCTGGGTTTGAGGAAACGGGCGGCAGAGAAACATCCTGTGGTGCTGGTGCTGTGGTGTTTCCTGCGGTCTGCTCTGCAGGGGTAGTACCCGGTGCAGGCTGCGCGCCATTTGCCTGATTAGCCGCATCGTTACCGGAGAGGTTGATGCTCTTCTCAGCGGAAGCGGTTTGCTCGGTTGAGTTCGTTGATGGTGCTTTAAGTGCAGAACCAATGCCGACAATCAGCAGCACAAGTACCAACACGCCAAGCCCCATCATAAGATACTGGCGGGAAGCCGGTTTTGGTGCAGCGGCTTTCTTACGTTTACGCGGGCGACGCTCTACAGGCTCTTCGTCCATTGAATCTTCTTCGGACTCATAATCCTCTTCTGCTCGCTCATCGTGCGCGTTGCGGCTGCGCGAGGGGCGACGATCGTCTGCATCCAGATCAACATCGTCAAAGTTGATCTGCGGCTCGTTATCACGTTCTGAAGATTGACGAGAACGACCAGTACGACGATCGCTGGGATCGGGTTTCAGCTCGTCTTCTGGTTTGAATTCATCCATTTAACACCCCACTCAAAGGCTTATGCCAACGACTTTGCATTTCACCTGAAGCTAAACGACCACCTGCAACAGTGGCCTGACCTTTCTAGTTGTTACGCCTGCTGACAATCAGCGATAGCGCCAAGAACGACATCGTGCGGCACTCCGCCGCGCACTTCACTCTTCCCTATTGCAAGCGGGAGTACAAGACGCATCTCACCTGCCAATACTTTTTTATCGCGCATCATGTGGGGTAAATACGCTTGTGCCGACATCTCTTGCGGCCCGGTCACCGGCAAGCCTGCACGCTCAAGCAGCGCGATGATGCGCGCCGTTTCATCCGGTTTAAACTGCCCCAGACGTTCAGAGGTGCGAGCAGCCATCACCATTCCGGCAGCAACCGCTTCACCGTGAAGCCAGTTACCGTAACCCATTTCGGCTTCAATCGCGTGACCAAACGTATGCCCAAGATTCAGTAAAGCACGTAAGCCCGTTTCACGCTCGTCTGCTGCGACAACTTCCGCTTTCAGCTCACAACAACGACGGATGCAATATGCCAGTTTAGCCTCATCCAGGCGCAGCAACGCATCCATATTCTCTTCAAGCCAGTCAAAGAACTCGCCATCCAGAATAATGCCGTATTTGATCACTTCAGCAAGACCCGAAGCCAGCTCTCGCTTCGGCAGCGTTTTCAGACAGTCGAGATCCACCACCACCGATGCGGGCTGGTAGAATGCGCCAATCATGTTTTTGCCAAGCGGATGGTTGACCGCAGTTTTGCCGCCAACAGAAGAGTCGACCTGAGACAGCAACGTAGTCGGAATCTGAATAAAACGGACACCACGTTGATAGCTTGCAGCCGCAAAGCCGGTGAGATCGCCCACAACACCGCCGCCCAGGGCAAGCAATGTTGTATCGCGACCATGCGGTTTTTGCAGCAATGCGGTAAAGACGGTATCCAGTACCGTCAGACTTTTATACTGCTCGCCATCGGGCAGAATGACACTGTCGACTTTTACGCCCGCCTGCTCTAGCAGGTGGCGTACACGGTCAAGATAAAGCGGAGCCAGCGTCTCGTTGGTGACCAGCATCGCCTGATCACCCGCTTTCAGTGGTAAAAAGGAAGCTGGGTCGTTAAACAAACCAGCCGCGATGGTGATAGGGTAACTACGTTCCCCGAGAGTAACTGTAATCCTCTCCATGACGCGACATCCACCTTTAATGCTTTTACCCGCAGGCGAGTGTATATAAAGCCAGAATCAGTTGCTTTCCAGCATATGAATAATCTGGTTTGCAACCACTTTAGCGCTCTGATCGTCAGTACGAATGGTCACATCAGCAATCTCTTCGTACAGCGGATTGCGTTCATCGGCCAACGCTTCCAGAACTTCGCGTGGTGGCGTTTCAACCTGCAGCAGCGGGCGCTTTTTATCACGCTGCGTACGTGCCAGCTGTTTCTCGATGGTCGTTTCAAGATAGACCACTACGCCACGGGCGGAGAGACGGTTGCGGGTTTCGCGAGATTTTACAGAGCCGCCGCCTGTTGCCAGCACAATGCCCTGTTTTTCCGTGAGTTCGTTGATCACTTTTTCTTCTCGGTCACGGAAACCTTCTTCGCCTTCTACGTCGAAAACCCAGCCCACATCAGCTCCGGTTCGTTTCTCAATCTCTTGATCAGAATCGTAAAATTCCATATTGAGTTGTTGAGCTAACTGACGCCCAATAGTGCTTTTGCCGGCACCCATAGGCCCAACCAGAAAGATATTGCGTTTCTCTGCCATTTTATCGGTACTACTAAGACTATTCGTTAATGGTAATCCCCGCTTCGCAGACACCCAGCGTAGCAGGACATGAACTGAAACCTCATATGCAATAGAGCGAGAGTCAGACTAAAAATTATCTCAATACTCCGGCTTGTTTGGCAACTGATTAAATCACCGCGCCGGGCGCATAAGGTAATAAGACGTAAGTCCAACTCAAATCGGTACTCCTTGTATGCTAATTCATGCCCCACGTCAAACATCTGCAACAAACTGAATGCAAAATCATTGCGGGGATCGTTACCCGTCAGTGAATACCGACCAGACGTGGTGTAATAAACACCACTAACTCACGTCGTTCGTTGTCTTTTCCATCATGACGAAAAAGCTGTCCAAGCCATGGGATTTTCCCCAGCCCCGGCACGCTGTCGCTGCCGGTTTTGTTCTTCTGCGAAAAAATTCCACCCAGCGCCAGTGTTTCTCCGCTTTTTACCTCCACCTGCGTTTCGATCTCCTGTTTGTCGATTGCCAGCGTTTCACCGTCAGCCTGCTGAAGCACCTGCCCCGGCATATTTTCACTGATGTGTAATTTCAGACGCACGCGTCCCCCCGGCAATACCACGGGCGTCACCTCCATCCCTAATACCGCCTCTTTAAACTCAACGGAGGTCGCCCCGCTTTCACCGCTTGAAACCTGATACGGGATCTCACTCCCCTGTTTGATGCTGGCCGGTTGCATGTGCGAGGCCAGCAGTCGCGGGCTGGCGATGATATCAACCTGCTGTTTTTGCTCCAGTGCTGACAACTCCAGATCCAGCAGCCGACCATTAATTCGCCCGATATTAAAACCCACGTGGCTGGTGGCGCTGGCTACGGAAAGATCGCTGCCAAGAGTGGTGAGCTGACCAACTTTGCCCGCGTCGGTGGCGTCGGCAAGATTCCACTTCACCCCTAGCTCACGCAGGCTTTTTTCATTGATGGTCACAATATGCGCCGCAAGCTCTACCTGCTCGACGGGAATATCCATCTGAGCGGCCCAGCGCTGCAGCGTATCCACCACCGTCTTATTATCCCGAACCAACAGGCGGTTAGTGCGCTTGTCGAGTGATAAACTCCCTTTTGGGCTCAGGAGTTTTTCGGCTGCTTTTTGTAGCTCCCCGGCATCGGCGTAAGAAAATGAGAGACTTTGTGAGACCAGCGGGGCATCCAGCTGCCGACGCGTCCGCTCCTGCTCTGAACGCTCCCGCTGTTCGCGCTGCCAGGCCGTAGTATGGACATAAAAAATGCCACCCTCCTCCCGTATAACAAGTCCGGCGCTGGTGACCACCGTCTGTAGCGCTTGTCGCCAGGGGACGCGCGTCAGGTTAAGTGAAAGCGAGCCGCTAACATCCGGTGATACCACCAGATTACGGTTCTCCTGCGCGACCAGTGCCTGTAGCACCTGAACCACAGGAACATCATCCACCACCAGCGTGACGGGTTTTGGTACGGTGGCCCACAGCGGTTGGCAGAACGCCAGCAGCAACAGCATTATCCTTAAGTTCATTTTTAATCGTTCCTTCTCGTTGCCACGTCCATTGTCCAGGTTCACATGTGTCACCCACATCAACAACCAGTGCTGACTCATTGATGGCTTTTACCTGCCAGCCCACCGGGAAGCGCTGATGCGTTTTCAGGCGATACCAGCGCTTTTGCCCATCCTGTAAGATGCCAACCGTTTCATGACCCGCCACCATACCGCGGTAGTGCCACTGCAACAGTTGACCACGACTGCAAGGATCGTCCGGCGGGCGAAACGGATCGCGCATACCGGTCAATGTCAGCACCGAACAAACCAGCAAGCAACGCACACTATTTCGCATGATCTGACTCCAGCTCCAGCCGCAGGCGTAACAACGCATCCTGTGGCGCAATAGCGAAAGCCGCGACCTGCACATCCCGCTGTGCCAGCAGGGAAAAAATGGTCGGGATCGCCGGCCATTCAGCATCCAGCGTCAGTTCTCCTCCCCTTTGCGACGGCTTCCAGTGAACCAATTTCATACCGTCCCCCTGAAAATCGAGCGGTGAAAAGGGCTGCATCTCCTGCACTTTCGGAGAGGCAGGGCTAAAAGGTATCTTACTGGCTGCGGGCCATAGCGATGCATTAGCCCGGGCATCCTGCATCAATTGCCGCTGGAGCTCAGCACACAGCCTGTCTACTGGGCGGAGCAACATGCTCCATGCGGCCAGCCCGGCAAAGAGAATACTCAGACACCAGCAAAGCACCCGATGCCATGGACGGTTTTCGCACCAGCGTTCCAACAGGGTGTCCACACGTTACCTCTCACTTTTCAGATTAAATGTGAACATCCAGTGTCCCTGGCTATCCTGGCGGATCTCCCCTGCGGGTCCTGTCGTGAACCCGTCGAGTTGTCCAGGTACATCACGCAGCGCAGAAAGAGCTGGCAGGGTAGTGGCATACCCGATAAGCATCAGAGCAGGAGGCTGGTAACGCAGTTCAGTCAGCCAGACCTGCGGCGGCATGACGCTGGCAAGTGATTCCAGCACCGGTTGCCATGCGTGTCGTTGACGTTTCAGTGCAGGCATCGGCACCTCTGTGGTCAGCGTCTGGCGAGACATAAGCGTGTGACGCACGGACTGCATTCCCGCCAGTTCAGCTCGCAGAGCGTGCAGCCTCACCAGGTGGTTTATCCTCAGGCAGAAAATGACCATCAGCATCACCAGCCATGCGCCGACGAACATCGCGCCCCAGAAACGCAGACAACGCGCCCGCCGTTGCTGTCGCCACGGTATAAAGTTCGTCATGTTCACTCAGGGACCTCGCTCATGGCCAACGCCAGCGCGACGGTGTAATCAGCACCGCATTCCGGTAGCGGGGCATGGCAGCGCTCCAGGGTTTCCCATGGGTCACGTCGGCTATCAAACAGCGCGATATCGCCCGGACTCAGAGCCAGCAGCGCCGCCAGTTCCGTCACGTTTGCAGCTTCTGTGGTAAAGCGGCGTCCCCACTGATGACGCATAGCCCAAAGCCACTGATGTTCATCTCGCCAGGCGACGCAATACGCCGGGGCAACTGCGGGAAGAAGGTTCGCCAGTGCGCTGGCATCCGGGGTAATCGTAACCAGCCGCAAACGTAGCGTTTTCGCCAGCGCCAGGAGAGTTTCAACCTCTTTGTTTTGTGCGGCGGTAACATGAAATGTGTTGCTGAACGTGTCCTGCACGTAATCGAAACAGAGCGTTTCTGCTGGTATCTCCAGTTCGCGCGAGAGTGCCGCGCCCAGCCATGAAAGTTGCTCGCTGTCGCGCAGCGCAATGCCCGGGCGGGGAAGTGAGCGTTGCAGGGTGCGTGCTGCCGGGAAAGAGAGGAACACACGGTGGTGGTGCGGCAACGTCTTCCGCCAGTCGCGCAACGCGTCAACCAGCTGTTCTGGCTGGCATATTTTACCTTCCCGAATGACGCCTTCGGTCAGAGGGATTGCCCACCAGCGACGCAAGCACCAGTCAGTTCTTTCCCGGGCCAATGCGACGATAAGCACCCTATCCTGTTGAATATGAACGCCCGTTTGCCATGTTTTGAAAGCCATGCTTCACGATCTCCTTATCGCCCGTCACCGTGACGGCTATATCAATGAATCAGGCTTGCCTTTATACTACCGCGCGATTGTTTAGAAACTGCCCAAGTGAAACCAAATGGGAAATCTCCGGTGAAGTTCGTAAAGTATTTATTCATCCTTGCAGTCTGTTGCATTCTGCTGGGAGCAGGCTCGATTTACGGTTTGTACAAATATATTGAGCCACAGCTACCTGATGTCGCTACGCTTCGCGATGTGCGACTCCAGATCCCGATGCAAGTCTATAGCGCCGATGGCGAGTTGATGGCGCAGTATGGCGAGAAGCGCCGTATTCCGCTGACCTTAAACCAAATTCCACCTGTTATGGTGAAAGCCTTTATCGCCACTGAGGACAGCCGTTTTTACGAGCACCATGGTGTCGATCCGGTGGGGATTTTCCGTGCCGCAAGCATTGCGTTGTTCTCCGGTCATGCCTCTCAGGGGGCGAGTACCATTACGCAACAGCTGGCACGTAACTTCTTCCTCAGTCCGGAAAAGACGCTGATCCGTAAGATCAAAGAGGTCTTCCTTGCGATCCGTATCGAGCAGCTGTTGAGCAAAGACGAGATCCTTGAGCTGTACCTCAATAAAATCTATTTGGGCTACCGCGCCTATGGTGTGGGGGCTGCCGCACAGGTGTACTTCGGTAAACCAGTTGAGCAACTCACCTTAAGCGAAATGGCAACCATCGCGGGTCTGCCGAAAGCGCCTTCTACGTTTAACCCGCTCTACTCGCTCGATCGCGCCACCGCGCGTCGTAACGTCGTTCTGTCCCGTATGTTGAGTGAAGGCTATATCAGCCAGAGCGAGTACGACCAGGCACGTAATGATGTTATTGATGCCAACTATCACGCCCCTGAGATCGCCTTCTCTGCCCCTTATCTGACCGAAATGGTTCGCCAGGAAATGGTGAATCGTTATGGTGATAAGGCCTACGAAGATGGTTATCGCGTTTACACTACTGTTACCCGCAAGGTTCAGCAGGCAGCACAGGAAGCGGTGCGTAATAACGTGATGGATTACGATATGCGTCACGGCTATCGCGGCCCGTCAAACGTGCTCTGGAAAGTGGGCGAAAGCGCGTGGGACAGCAAAAAAATCACCGGTACGCTGAAAGCGCTGCCAACCTATGGTCCGCTCCTTCCTGCCGTGGTCACTCAAGCCGATCCTCAGGAAGCCGTTGCGACGCTCGCGGACGGCACCTCAGTCTCCCTGCGTATGGATGGCATCCGTTGGGCGCGTCCGTACCGTTCAGATACCCTGCAAGGCGCAACGCCGCGTAAAGTGACCGATGCGGTACAAACCGGACAGCAAATCTGGGTGCGCAAGGTAGGTGAGGCCTGGTGGCTGGCGCAGGTTCCGGACGTTAACTCGGCTCTGGTCTCCATTAATCCTCAGAACGGAGCTGTAATGGCCCTGGTCGGTGGGTTCGATTTTAACCAGAGCAAATTTAACCGTGCTACCCAGGCACTGCGTCAGGTCGGTTCCAATATCAAGCCGTTCCTCTACACTGCCGCGATGGATAAGGGCCTGACCCTTGCCAGCATCCTTAACGACGTTCCCATCTCTCGCTGGGATGCCGGTGCCGGTTCCGACTGGCAGCCGAAGAACTCCCCGGCGGAATATGCCGGCCCTATTCGTCTTCGTCAGGGTCTGGGACAATCGAAAAACGTGGTAATGGTGCGTGCCATGCGCGCGATGGGCGTCGACTATGCTGCCGAGTATCTGCAACGCTTCGGTTTCCCGGCGCAGAACATCGTTCGCACCGAATCGCTGGCGTTAGGCTCAGCCTCCTTTACGCCGCTTCAGGTTGCACGCGGATACTCGGTAATGGCCAACGGTGGCTTCCTGATTGATCCGTATTTCATCAGTAAAATCGAGAACGATCAGGGCGGCGTACTGTTTGAAGCGAAGCCGAAAATTGCCTGTCCTGACTGCGATATTCCGGTCATTTACGGCAATACGCCGAAATCTGACGTGCTTGAGAACAAGGACATGGAAGACGTTGCTGTGTCTCAGGAGCAGCAGAACGGCGTAGTACCGCAGCCACAACTGGAACAGGCGAACCAGGCGCTGGTGGCGCAGACAGGTGCACAGGAGTATGCCCCGCATGTGATCAACACGCCGCTGTCGTTCCTGATCAAAAGCGCGCTGAATACTAACATCTTCGGTGAACCAGGCTGGCAAGGTACCGGCTGGCGTGCAGGACGTGATTTGCAGCGTCATGACATCGGCGGTAAGACAGGGACAACCAACAGCTCGAAAGATGCGTGGTTCTCCGGCTACGGGCCGGGTGTGGTGACCTCAGTCTGGATCGGTTTCGACGATCATCGTCGCGACTTAGGCCGTACAACGGCATCTGGTGCGATTAAAGATCAGATTTCCGGCTATGAAGGCGGTGCGAAAAGTGCGCAACCTGCCTGGGATGCCTATATGAAATCTGTTCTTGAAGGTGTTCCAGAGCAGCCGCTGACGCCACCACCAGGCGTGGTGACAGTCAATATCGACCGCAGTACGGGCCAGCTCGCCAACGGCGGGAATAGTCGCGAAGAGTATTTCATCGAGGGCACGCAGCCAACCACACAGGCGGTGCATGAGGTGGGTACTGAGATTATTGATAACGGCGAAACGCACGAGCTGTTCTAAATAAAAATGCCCGATAAAAATCGGGCAAAGCATCGCAGGCCGGGTAAGGCGAAGCCGCCACCCGGCTTTTTTGTGGCCTACAGTCGCCCCTGCCCCTTCAACCACTCCCGTACCAGGAACAGTGCACTCACATTACGCGCTTCGTTAAAGTCCGGGTCTTCCAGCAAATCCATCAGGTGTGCTAGCGGCCAGCGAACCTGCGGCAACGGCTCCGGCTCGTCTCCTTCCAGCGATTCTGGATAGAGATCTTCGGCTACCACGATATTCATTTTGCTGGAAAAATAAGAGGGTGCCATGCTCAGTTTTTTCAGGAACGACAGCTCATTCGCGCCAAACCCCACCTCTTCTTTTAGCTCGCGGTTTGCCGCTTCAAAGACAGTTTCACCCGGGTCGATAAGCCCTTTCGAGAACCCAAGCTCGTAAGACTCCGTTCCCACAGCGTATTCGCGGATCAAAATCAGATGATCGTCGACAATAGGAACAATCATCACCGCTTCGCGCGCAGAGGGGCGCATACGCTCATAAACGCGACGCACACCGTTGCTGAACTCCAGGTCCACGCTTTCGACATTAAACAGGCGCGATTTTGCGACAGTTTCAACATTCAGAATGGTGGGTTTTTGTAGTGGTTTGCTCATCTTGATGGGTCTTAGCAGTGAGAACGGGCTTTATTGTGCGATATGCCGCACGGTTTCGGCAATGTCAATCGTTCTTTATTTACATTTATGCAACGTAATAAAGATCAATCCTCAATTCAAAACAAATGTCAAGAGGTTGAAATGTTTCCAGGAATTTGCTGATATCGCGCCATAACAGGCTTTGCTATCATCATCGGTCACTGGGATGCGCTTCAGAATGCTCAAGTTCGACTCCATACTTGCCGATAGCCAACCACAGACTCTCATTCAATATTAAAGGTGCTACAGACTACACCTGTAAGAAGATAAGTAAGATGGGGAAAGCATGAGCACCATTTTGATTGTTCTCGCTGCTATGCTGGCCGGCGCATTGTTTGCAGGATGGGTATACAGGCGTCGCATACAACGCCGTTACCGGTTGCCTTTTTTAAATGCGTTCGCTGGCGCAACGACGCGTAAACTCACGCAGGACGAACGCGATGCAGTTGAAAACTATCTCGAAACGCTGAACCGTTCTCAGTTAACCCCTGGGCCGACGGGAGCTACTGCTGCGCCAGTCTCACTTAAGCTTAATGCGCAAAGTGATACCGTGCTGTGCCTGACACGCTCCATCACGCGCTATGGCATCACCACCGATGATCCCAACAAATGGCGCTATTACCTTGATTCTGTCGAAGTGCATCTGCCCCCATCCTGGGAGCAATACATTACTGACGAAAACAGCGTTGAACTGATCCACACCGATTCATTACCTCTGGTCATCTCGCTTAACGGTCACACGCTAAGTGAATACCTTCAGGAAGCACCGCGCTTTGCGCTGGAGCGTGCAAGTTCAACCCAGGCTTCCATCCGTGGCGAAGAGTCAGAGCAGATCGAACTGCTGAATATCCGCCAGGAGACGCATGAAGAATATGCCCTGAGCCGCCCGGATGGCATTCGTGAAGCCATCCTGATCGTTGCCGCTTTCCTGCTCTTTTTCTGCTGTCTGCTGACGCCGGATGTGTTTGTGCCCTGGCTGGCTGGCGGAGCGGTGTTACTGTTGGCTGCCGGGCTTTGGGGGCTTTTTGCCCCACCAGCAAAAACCTCGTTGCGTGAGATCCACTGCCTGCGCGGTACGCCGAAGCGCTGGGGTCTGTTTGGTGAAAACGATCAGGAGCATCTCAACAATATCTCACTCGGCATTATCGACCTTATCTACCCGCGCCACTGGCAACCATGGATTGCGCAGGATTTAGGACAGAAAACCGATATTGATATCTACCTTGACCGCCACGTTGTGCGTCAGGGCCGATTTTTATCTCTGCATGATGAAGTGAAAAATTTCCCGCTCCAGCACTGGTTACGTAGCACGGTTATTGCCGGAGGCGCCGCGCTGGTCTTTGTCATGCTGCTGCTTTTCGTGCCGCTGGATATGCCCATCAAATTCACCCTTTCGTGGATCAAAGGGGCGCAAACCATCGAAGCGACCAGCGTCAACAAACTGGATGAAGCCGGTGTGCGCGTAGGAGACACGCTGCGCCTGAAGGGAACCGGGATGTGTAATATTCACACCCCTGGGGCGTGGAATACGCGCCAGAACTCGCCGTTCATGCCGTTCGATTGCTCGCAAATCATCTGGAACGACGCGCCGCCGCTGCCGTTGCCGGAATCCGAAGTGGTGAATAAAGCTACCGCCCTCACTCAGACGGTCAACCGCCAGTTACATCCGAAGCCGGATGATGATTCGCGCGTCAGCCCTGCGCTGCGCTCAGCCATTCAGAAATCAGGCATGGTTCTGCTGGATGATTTTGGCGACATCGTTCTAAAAACGAAGGATTTATGCTCCTCGCAGGACGAGTGTGTGCGTCTCAAAAACGCTCTGGTAAATCTGGGGAACAGCAAAGACTGGGACGCGCTGGTGAAACGTGCCGAAGCGGGTCGGCTGGATGGCGTCAACGTGCTGCTGCGTCCGGTTAGCGCGGAATCGCTGGACAACCTGGTGGCCACTTCGACGGCACCGTTCATGATGCGCGAAACCACCCGTGCGGCTCAGGCGCTGAACAGCCCGGCACCGGGTGGCTTTGTCATTGTCAGTGATGAAGGCAGCGACCTGGTCGATCAACCTTATCCGCAGGTTGCGCTTTATGATTACCCGGCACAAGAGCAGTGGAGCCAATTTCAGCGCCTGGCGCAGATGCTGATGCAAACGCCGTTCAGTGCCGAAGGGATCGTCACGAGTATTTATACTGATGCCAACGGTACCCGTCATATCGTTCTGCACCGGATGCCGGATAGCGCAGGTTTGTGGCGCTACATTGGTACCTCGCTGTTAATGTTAGCCATGCTGTTCTCCATCTTCTGGAACGGTTTTATGGCCCTGCGTCGCTACCAGCGCTCACGCACCCGGCTGGCTGACATCCAGCAATATTACGAAAATTGCCTCAATCCTAAGCTGCTCCCCTCCTCTGAGAGCCTGATCTGATAACGTCCTTGCGCGACAAGATGTGCTACCCTGTCGCGCACGTTTCTTCTGGCTGGAGTACCCCTTATGCATCTTGATATCGCCTGGCAGGAGGTTGATACCGTTCTGCTGGATATGGATGGCACACTGCTCGATCTCGCCTTTGATAACTATTTCTGGCAAAAGCTGGTTCCGGAAACCTATGGCGAACAGCAGGGGATCTCCCCGGCAGAAGCGCAGGCATTCATTCGTTCGCAATATAGCGCGGTGCAGCATACGCTAAACTGGTACTGTCTTGACTACTGGAGCGAACGCCTCGGTCTGGATATTTGTGCCATGACTACCGCTCAGGGTCCACGCGCCGTGCTGCGTGAAGATACTGTACCTTTTCTGGATGCGCTGAAAACCAGCGGCAAGCGCCGTATTTTGCTGACCAATGCGCATCCTCATAATCTGGCGGTAAAGCTGGAACATACGGGTCTGGCTTCACACCTTGATTTATTACTTTCTACCCACACATTTGGTTATCCGAAAGAGGATCAGCGGTTGTGGCACGCGGTGAAGGAAGAGACGGGTTTGCAGCCTGAACGTACGCTGTTTATTGACGACAGCGAGCCCATTCTGGATTCCGCAGCCACCTTTGGCATTCGCTATTGTCTGGGGGTTACGAATCCTGACTCTGGCCTGGCTGAAAAAAGCTATTTGCGCCATCCGGGGCTGAACGACTACCGCCAGATGATCCCCTCACTCACCGTGAAGGAGACGCCATGAAAGAAAAACCCTCTGAAGGGGTAAGACTGGATAAATGGCTGTGGGCAGCGCGTTTTTATAAAACACGCGCCCTTGCCCGCGAGATGGTTGACGGCGGAAAAGTGCATTACAACGGCCAGCGCAGCAAACCGAGCAAGCTGGTTGAGTTGAATGCCACCCTGACGCTGCGTCAGGGCAACGATGAACGAACGGTGGTGATTAAAGCCATTACCGAACAACGACGGCCCGCAACCGAAGCCGCACTGCTTTATGAAGAGACGGCTGAAAGCATTGAAAAGCGTGAGAAAACCGCACTGGCGCGCAAAATGAACGCGCTGACTATGCCACACCCGGACCGGCGGCCGGATAAAAAAGAGCGCCGCGATCTGATGAAATTTAAACACGGTGAGACTGAGTAACCTCACCCGCACGAGAGACTAAAATGGCCCAACACGACCAATTACACCGCTATCTGTTTGAACAATTCGCCGTGCGCGGCGAGCTGGTCACCGTATCCGAAACCTGGAAACAGATTCTGGAAAACCACAACTACCCGCTGCCGGTGAAGACCCTGTTGGGCGAACTGCTGGTTGCCACCAGCTTGCTGACGGCAACGCTGAAATTCGCGGGTGATATTACCGTACAATTACAGGGTGATGGCCCGATGACGCTGGCGGTGATCAACGGCAATAACCAGCAGCAGATGCGCGGCGTGGCACGCGTTCAGGGCGATGTACCTGAAAATGCAGATCTGAAAACGCTGGTGGGTAATGGCTACCTGGTGATCACCATCTCCCCTGAGGAAGGTGAACGCTATCAGGGCGTGGTCGGTCTGGAAGGCGATACGCTGGCGGCCTGCCTGGAAGATTACTTCATGCGTTCTGAACAGCTGCCAACCCGCCTGTTCATTCGCACCGGTGAAGTGGACGGCCAGCCTGCTGCGGGCGGTATGTTGCTGCAGGTTCTGCCGGCTCAGGACGCACAGACCAATGACTTTGAGCACCTGGCGACGCTGACTGAAACCATCAAAGCGGAAGAGCTGTTCAACCTGTCGGCGACCGACGTGCTGTGGCGTCTGTATCACGAAGAAGAAGTGACCGTTTACGACCCGCAGTCAGTGGAGTTTAAGTGCACCTGTTCACGTGAACGTTGTGCCGGCGCACTGAAGACGCTGCCGGATGAAGAGATCGACAGTATCATGGCGGAAGATGGCGAAATTGATATGCACTGTGACTACTGCGGTACGCACTATGTGTTCAATTCGATGGATATTGCTGAGATCCGCAATAACGCCTCCCCGGCAGACCCACAGGTTCACTAATACTTTTCCCCTCTCCCCTTTGGGGGAGGGGTAAAATCCCCGCCCATGCTGAATCGTTTTCATTATGTAACTCTTACGTAATTTTCTTACGTGTATGCGATTACATTCACATTCCTTCCGATAATATCACCAGCCTTTAACCTTTTCGGAACATTTTCCCCAACCAAAAAGCGATTCCTGCGATAATCCGCCTGCCCTGTGACTGGAGTCGCAGCGTTTTCCGTTAGTAAGGGTTTTGTCCAGATGCGTAAATCTATGAGCCCCGTCGCGGTTAACAACCTCAGAAAAACCCTACAATTTCAGGCAGTACATATTGGCTAAGGAGCAGTGATATGCGTGTTACTGGTTTAACCCCGCAAGATCTCAAGGCTTATGGTATTCACGACGTCCAGGAAATCGTCTACAACCCCGACTACGATACGCTGTATCAGGAAGAGCTCAATCCAGCCCTGGAAGGATACGAGCGCGGTGTGTTGACGAATCTTGGTGCTATCGCCGTCGATACCGGTATCTTTACCGGTCGTTCGCCGAAAGATAAGTATATCGTCCGCGACGAAACCACCCGCGATACGCTGTGGTGGGCTGACAAGGGCAAAGGGAAGAACGATAACAAACCGCTCTCCCCGGAAACCTGGCAGCATCTGAAAGGGCTCGTAACCCATCAACTTTCCGGCAAGCGTCTGTTCATTGTCGATGCTTTCTGTGGCGCTAACGCCGACACCCGTCTCTCCGTACGTTTTATCACCGAAGTGGCCTGGCAGGCGCATTTCGTGAAAAACATGTTTATTCGTCCAACCGACGAAGAGCTGAAGAATTTCACCCCGGATTTCATCGTGATGAACGGTGCGAAATGCACTAACCCACAGTGGAAAGAGCAGGGTCTGAACTCCGAAAACTTTGTTGCCTTCAACCTGACCGAGCGTATCCAACTGATCGGCGGTACCTGGTACGGCGGCGAAATGAAGAAAGGGATGTTCTCCGTCATGAACTACCTGCTGCCGCTGCGGGGCATCGCCTCCATGCACTGCTCGGCTAACGTCGGTGAAAAAGGCGACGTGGCAGTGTTCTTTGGTCTTTCCGGTACCGGGAAAACCACCCTGTCCACCGATCCGAAACGTCGTCTGATTGGCGATGACGAACACGGCTGGGATGACGACGGTGTATTCAACTTTGAAGGCGGCTGCTACGCGAAGACCATTCGCCTGTCTGAAGAGGCCGAGCCGGATATCTTCCACGCTATTCGTCGCGATGCGCTGCTGGAAAACGTCACCGTGCGTGCCGATGGCTCCATCGATTTCGACGATGCGTCGAAAACGGAAAACACCCGCGTCTCTTACCCGATCTACCACATCGACAATATCGTGAAGCCGGTTTCAAAAGCGGGTCATGCCACGAAGGTCATTTTCCTGACGGCAGATGCGTTCGGCGTGCTGCCTCCGGTGTCTCGCCTGACCGCCAGCCAGACACAGTACCACTTCCTCTCTGGTTTCACCGCTAAGCTGGCGGGTACCGAGCGCGGCGTGACAGAACCCACCCCAACCTTCTCAGCCTGCTTCGGCGCGGCATTCCTGTCGCTGCACCCGACGCAGTACGCTGAAGTGCTGGTAAAACGCATGCAGGCTTCCGGCGCGCAGGCATACCTGGTGAACACGGGCTGGAACGGGACCGGCAAGCGTATCTCCATCAAAGATACGCGCGCCATTATCGACGCCATTCTGGATGGTTCTCTGGATAACGCTGAAACCTTCACGCTGCCAATGTTTGATCTGGCGATCCCAACAGAGTTGCCGGGTGTGGATACGCATATCCTCGACCCACGCAACACTTACGGTTCGCCGGAACAGTGGCGCGAGAAAGCGGAATCGCTGGCGAAGCTGTTTATTGAGAACTTCGAGAAGTACACCGATACCCCGGCAGGTGAAGCGCTGGTGAGCGCGGGACCGAAGCTGTAGGTAAAAGCAAAAAGGCAACGAAAGTTGCCTTTTTTAATGTTTTCTCCCTCTCCCCGTGGGAGAGGGCCGGGGTGAGGGCATCAGGCCGCACCCTTTTGTCAACTCTCTTTCACCTGCCCGCGCGTCACCGGTACCGGCAACCAGGCGCGAATGCTCAACCCGCCCCGCTCGCTGGTGCCAATCTCCAGCAACCCGTTATGGTTATCGATGATACGCTGTACAATCGCCAGACCTAAACCTGTACCGCTGGTGCTGCGCGCGCTGTCGCCACGCACAAACGGCTGGAACAGATGCTTACGCTGCTCAGGCTTGATGCCCGGACCATCGTCTTCCACCTGGAACCAGGCGCGGTTAAGTTCAGACCCGCTGCTGACTTTAATCCAGCCATTACCGTAACGCGCCGCATTGACCACCATGTTGGCAACCGCACGTTTGATAGAAAGCGGATGCATGCGAACCTGGATCTCCCCCGCCTGAAGGTCGGTATCAATCTCGCGCTCGTAGCCGCTTTCCGCCGCCACCACTTCGCCCAGCACCGCGTTCAGATCCGCCATCTCCATTGGCATCTCCTGGCCGGTGCGCAGGTAGTCGATGAACTGCTCAATGATGGCATTACACTCTTCGATGTCCTTGTTGATGGACTCGGCAAGATAGCCGTCCTCTTCCCCCATCATCTCCGTCGCCAGACGGATACGCGTTAGCGGTGTGCGCAGGTCATGGCTCACACCGGCCATCAGCAGCGTACGGTCATCTGCCAGTTGCTTCACACCGGCCGCCATATGGTTAAACGCACGCGTCACCGAACGGACCTCAGAGGCACCATACTCACGCAATGGAGGAGGAATAATCCCTTTACCGACCTGCAGCGCAGCGTGCTCCAGGTCGACCAGCGGTCGGTTCTGTATACGAATAAACAGCCAGGCTCCGCCTATCGCCAGCAGCATAATCGCCAGGGTGTAGCGGAATAGCGGTGAGAAGTCGCCCTGATGGATTTCGGTCAGCGGAACGCGAACCCAGATATTGGGTGACAGCCAGGTTTTCAGCCAGACAACAGGCGAGCTTTTGTTGACCTCGACGCGCACTTCCGTCGGGCCACCGAGCTGCTGCGCCATCTGCTGGCTAAGGAATTCATAATGCTGCGCCCAGCGCAGTCCCGCGTCTTCCGCCGCTTCGTTTGAGTAGAGCGAAATACCCAGCTCACGGTAAATTTCACGACGGAAGGCAGGGGGAACAACCAGCTGCGTGCCATCCTCCAGCTGCAGTTTATCGGTCATCAGCATACGGACTTCGTAGGCCAGGACCTTATTAAACTGCTGGAGGCTCGGCAGGATCGCAAAGTTCAGCACCACCAGATAGGTCGTCACCAGGCTGACGAACAGCAGGGTGACGATCAGTAACAGGGTGCGGGCAAACGAGCTTCGCGGCGAGAAGCGCATTCGCCTCATGCTTTAGAGCCGTCCGGAACGAACACGTAGCCCAGACCCCAAACGGTCTGAATATAACGAGGATGCGCCGGATCTTCTTCCACCATGCGGCGCAGACGAGAGATCTGCACATCGATGGAGCGTTCCATTGCGGAGTATTCGCGGCCACGCGCCAGGTTCATCAGCTTGTCACGGGACAGCGGCTCACGTGGGTGGCTAACCAGTGCTTTGAGAACTGCGAACTCGCCGCTGGTGAGTGGCATAGGTTCGTCTTCACGGAACATCTCGCGCGTGCCGAGGTTCAGCTTGAACTTGCCGAAGGCAATGACGGCCTCTTCCTGCGACGGTGCGCCAGGCAGTTCATTTGCCTGACGACGCAGTACGGCGCGAATACGTGCCAGCAGTTCACGCGGGTTAAACGGTTTTGGAATGTAGTCGTCAGCACCTATTTCGAGGCCCACGATACGGTCAACTTCCTCGCCCTTCGCCGTCACCATAATGATCGGCATCGGGTTGCTCTGGCTACGCAGACGACGGCAGATAGAGAGCCCGTCTTCGCCTGGCAGCATCAGGTCGAGCACCATCAGGTGGAAAGATTCACGGGTCAGCAGACGATCCATCTGCTCAGCGTTCGCGACGCTACGAACCTGGAAGCCCTGCTCGGTCAGATAACGTTCCAGCAGCGCACGCAGGCGCATGTCGTCATCCACGACCAGAATTTTGTAGTTCTCTTGCATTGTATTTACTCCCAAAGGTTCGGATAGTCTTTGTAACAGCGTATTCTAAAAAAGTGCACGTGTTCGACCAGCTAATTCTGGTATAAATTCTAGTCGAAATTGTTACAAAGCATATTTAACAGCAGCTTATCTGCTCATTTCATCACATAAATCATTATTAATCCTGTCTGTTACACTGTGTGGTACGTATTGTGCGCAAGACAGAAAACCGGCAGCAAAGGCTTTACCATGAAAACGCCCCTGATCACCCGCGAAGGGTACGAAAAACTCAAAAAAGAGATGGATTACCTGTGGCGCGAAGAGCGTCCTGAAGTGACGAAAAAAGTCACCTGGGCCGCGAGCCTCGGCGATCGCAGCGAAAATGCTGATTATCAGTACAACAAGAAGCGGCTGCGTGAGATCGACCGTCGGGTACGCTATCTGACGAAATGCCTTGAGAACCTTAAAATTGTCGATTACTCCCCGCAGCAGGAAGGCAAAGTGTTCTTCGGCGCATGGGTGGAGATTGAAAACGATAACGGCGATACCCTGCGTTTTCGCATCGTCGGCTACGATGAAATTTTTGGTCGAAAGGATTACATCTCCATCGACTCCCCTATGGCCCGTGCGCTGTTGAAAAAGGAAGTGGGCGATTTAGCCGTCGTTCAGACACCCGGTGGTGAAGCCAGCTGGTACGTCAATGAGATCGAGTACGTAAAATAGTCCGAGAGCGCCCTCCCCGGCTGGCATTTTGCCGTGTCAGCCCGTATAACTATCCCCTGATTTTTGACCCACAAGATGATAAAGCCATGATGAAAGATTCGCTCTGCCGCATTATTGCGGGTGAACTTCAGGCCAGAGCCGAACAGGTAGAAGCTGCCGTTCGCCTGCTTGATGAAGGGAACACCGTGCCGTTTATTGCACGTTATCGTAAGGAAGTCACCGGCGGTCTGGATGACACACAGCTGCGTAACCTGGAGACCCGTCTGGGTTATCTGCGCGAACTGGAAGAACGTCGTCAGGCGATCCTCAAATCCATCGGCGAACAGGGTAAACTGACCAGCGAGCTGGAAAGCGCTATTAACGGTACCCTGAGCAAAACCGAACTCGAAGATCTCTATCTGCCGTACAAACCAAAGCGCCGCACGCGCGGGCAGATTGCGATTGAAGCGGGTCTTGAGCCGCTGGCCGACCGGCTGTGGAACGAACCTTCCCACGATCCAGATACCGAAGCGGCGAAATTCATCGACGCTGACAAAGGCGTAGCGGACACCAAGGCCGCCCTCGACGGCGCGCGTTATATTCTGATGGAACGCTTTGCCGAAGACGCCGCCCTGCTCGCCAAAGTACGTGATTACCTGTGGAAGAATGCCCACATCGTCTCGACCGTCGTCGCGGGTAAAGAGGACGAAGGCGCGAAATTCCGCGACTACTTCGATCACCACGAACCGATTTCAACGACCCCGTCTCACCGTGCGCTGGCAATGTTCCGCGGCCGCAACGAAGGCGTGCTGCAGCTTTCCCTGAATGCCGACCCCCAGTTTGACGAGCCGCCGAAAGAGAGCCACTGCGAGCAGATCATCATCGATCACCTCGGCCTGCGTCTGAACAACGCCCCGGCGGACAGCTGGCGTAAAGGCGTGGTGAGCTGGACGTGGCGTATCAAAGTGCTGATGCACCTCGAAACCGAGCTGATGGGCACCGTGCGCGAGCGCGCCGAAGATGAAGCGATCAATGTGTTTGCCCGCAACCTGCACGACCTGCTGATGGCCGCCCCGGCGGGCCTTCGCGCCACCATGGGTCTCGATCCGGGTCTGCGTACGGGCGTAAAAGTGGCGGTAGTTGACGGCACCGGTAAGCTGGTGGCAACCGACACCATCTATCCACACACTGGCCAGGCAGCGAAAGCGGCTGTCGCAGTGGCGGCACTGTGCGAGAAATACAACGTGGAGCTGGTTGCTATCGGCAACGGTACGGCGTCCCGCGAAACCGAACGTTTCTACCTCGACGTGCAGAAACAATTCCCGAAAGTAACGGCGCAGAAAGTGATCGTCAGTGAAGCGGGGGCATCCGTCTATTCCGCATCTGAACTGGCGGCGCAGGAGTTCCCGGACCTGGACGTTTCTCTGCGCGGTGCGGTCTCTATCGCTCGTCGTCTGCAGGATCCGCTGGCAGAACTGGTGAAGATTGACCCGAAATCCATCGGTGTGGGCCAGTATCAGCACGACGTGAGCCAGACTCAGCTCGCCCGTAAGCTGGATGCGGTGGTGGAAGACTGCGTAAACGCCGTCGGTGTAGACCTGAATACCGCCTCAGTTCCCCTGTTGACCCGTGTTGCAGGCTTAACCCGCATGATGGCGCAGAACATCGTCGCATGGCGTGATGAGAACGGTCAGTTCCAGAACCGTCAGCAACTGCTGAAGGTGAGCCGTCTGGGACCGAAAGCCTTTGAGCAGTGTGCGGGCTTCCTGCGCATCAACCACGGTGATAACCCGCTGGATGCCTCAACCGTTCACCCGGAAGCGTACCCGGTGGTAGAACGCATTCTGGCTGCCACTCAACAGGCACTGAAAGACCTGATGGGTGATAACAGTGCGCTGCGCAACCTGAAAGCCGCGGATTTCACCGACGATAAATTTGGTGTGCCAACCGTCACTGACATCATCAAAGAGCTGGAAAAACCGGGCCGCGATCCACGTCCTGAGTTCAAAACCGCGACCTTTGCCGACGGCATCGAGACCATGAACGACCTGCTGCCAGGCATGGTGCTGGAAGGCGCGGTGACCAACGTCACCAACTTTGGCGCATTTGTTGATATCGGCGTGCATCAGGATGGCCTGGTCCATATCTCATCCCTTGCCGACAAGTTCGTTGAAGACCCGCACACCGTGGTCAAAGCGGGCGATATCGTGAAGGTCAAAGTGCTGGAAGTGGATTTACAGCGCAAACGAATTGCCCTGACCATGCGTCTGGACGAGCAGCCGGGCGAAACCAACGCGCGCCGTGGCGGCAATGGTGGTGGCCGCGAACAGCAGCGCCCGGCCGCTAAAGCCGCGAAACCGCGTGGGCGTGATGCTCAGCCTGCAGGCAACAGCGCGATGATGGATGCGCTGGCGGCCGCGATGGGTAAAAAACGCTAACCTCTCACCCTCTCCCCACAGGGGAGAGGGGATCGCGCAGTACGGTGTATTCTCTCACTCCTTTATTTAAACCAATAATTAGCACGCCATTAACAAATAGGCCGCTTCTCTCGTCGCCGCATATTCAGCAAATATTGAGCAAGGTCAAACAGGCCGTAAATTAATCCCGCAAACAACATTCCGTCACAGTTTTATTATTGCTGATACAAACTATTCTCATTATCATCGCATAGTAGATTATTTAACCTTCGTGGGATCAGGCATTATGCAATTCACTCCAGACAGTGCATGGAAAATTACCGGTTTTACCCGTGAAATTAGCCCGGCCTATCGGCAAAAGCTGCTGTCACTGGGCATGCTACCCGGCTCGTCTTTCCAGGTCGTGCGAGTTGCCCCGTTAGGTGATCCCGTTCATATCGAAACCCGCCGCGTGAATTTGGTGCTGCGTAAGAAAGACCTCGCATTAATAGAAGTCGAAGCCTTATCTCAATAACAAGCCAGCGGTTTCAGTGAGTCTACTAAAATGAAAAAATTAACTATTGGCTTAATTGGTAATCCAAATTCCGGCAAGACCACGTTATTTAACCAGTTAACCGGAGCGCGTCAGCGCGTGGGTAACTGGGCAGGTGTGACGGTTGAGCGTAAAGAAGGCCAGTTCACGACGACAGACAACCAGGTGACGCTGGTTGACCTTCCCGGCACCTATTCCTTAACCACCATTTCGTCGCAAACTTCGCTCGATGAGCAGATTGCCTGTCACTATATTCTTGGCGGCGACGCGGATCTCCTGATCAACGTGGTCGACGCTTCCAATCTTGAGCGTAACCTCTATCTGACGCTGCAGCTGCTGGAACTGGGTATTCCCTGCATCGTGGCGCTTAACATGCTCGACATTGCCGAGAAACAGAAGCTGCGCATCGACGTCGATGCTCTCTCAGCGCGCCTGGGTTGCCCGGTCGTTCCGCTGGTGTCAACGCGTGCTCGCGGCATTGATGCCCTGAAGCTGGCGATTGACCGTCATGCGGGAAATAGCGACGTTGAGCTGGTGCATTACGCGCAACCACTTCTGCGCGAGGCCGGTCTTCTGGCAGAGGAAATGGACAAAAGCATGCCCGAAAAACAGCGTTTGTGGCTCGGCCTGCAAATGCTGGAAGGGGATATCTACAGCCGTGCATACGCCGGGCATGCGGCAGATAAACTGGATGTCACAATCGCCCGTCTTAGCGACGAGCTGGATGACCCGGCCCTGCACATCGCCGATGCACGTTACCAGACAATTGCCTCGATTTGCGACGTTGTCAGTAACGCCCTCACGGCGGAACCGAGCCGTTTTACCGCTGCGGTAGACAAGATTGTGCTTAACCGTTTCCTGGGTTTGCCGATCTTCCTGCTGGTGATGTACGTAATGTTCCTGCTCGCCATTAACATTGGTGGCGCGCTGCAGCCTATTTTCGATGCAGGTTCCGTCGCGGTCTTCGTACACGGTATTCAGTGGGTGGGTTACACCCTGCACTTCCCGGAATGGCTAACCATTTTCCTGGCCCAGGGGATCGGTGGCGGTATCAACACCGTTCTGCCACTGGTGCCGCAAATTGGCATGATGTATCTGTTCCTCTCTTTCCTGGAGGATTCCGGTTACATGGCGCGCGCGGCGTTTGTCATGGACCGTCTGATGCAGGCTCTTGGTCTGCCGGGCAAATCCTTCGTCCCGCTAATTGTTGGCTTCGGCTGTAATGTACCTTCGGTGATGGGCGCACGTACCCTGGATGCACCGCGTGAACGTCTGATGACCATCATGATGGCGCCGTTTATGTCCTGCGGCGCGCGCCTGGCCATCTTTGCGGTCTTTGCCGCAGCCTTCTTTGGTCAGCAAGGGGCGCTGGCAGTCTTCTCGCTGTACGTGCTGGGTATTGTGATGGCGATCCTGACCGGTTTAATGCTGAAACACACCATTATGCGTGGCGAAGCGTCGCCGTTTGTGATGGAGCTGCCGGTGTATCACGTGCCGCATCTAAAAAGCCTGGCGATCCAGACCTGGCAGCGCCTGAAAGGCTTTGTGCTGCGCGCGGGTAAAGTGATCGTCATCGTCAGCATTTTCCTGAGCGCGCTGAACAGCTTCACCCTGAGTGGACAAGCAGCAGATAACATCAACGATTCTGCTCTTGCCTCCGTCAGCCGCGTCATCACGCCAGTCTTCAAACCGATTGGCGTGCATGAGGATAACTGGCAGGCAACCGTCGGGCTGTTCACCGGTGCGATGGCAAAAGAGGTGGTTGTCGGCACCCTGAACACGCTTTACACCGCTGAGAACATTCAGGAGCAGGAATTTAATCCGGCAGAGTTTCATCTCGGTAACGAACTGTTGGGTGCAGTAGAGGAAACCTGGCAGAGCCTGAAAGACACCTTCAGCCTGAGCGTGCTGGCAAACCCTATTGAAGCCAGCAAAGGCGACGGTGAAATGGCGACGGGGGCTATGGGCGTGATGAGTGAGAAGTTTGGCAGCGAGTCTGCAGCTTACAGCTACCTCATCTTTGTCCTGCTCTATATTCCGTGCATCTCCGTGATGGGGGCGATTTCCCGTGAGTCCAGCCGTGGCTGGATGGGATTCTCCATTCTGTGGGGGTTAAACATTGCTTACTCGCTGGCGACGCTCTTTTACCAGGCCGTTAACTTTAGCCAGCACCCGCGTTATAGCCTGGTCTGTATTCTGGCAGTTGTCCTCTTTAACGTGTTAGTTATCAGTCTGCTACGCCGGGCACGCAGCCGCGTCGATATCGACCTGCTGGCAAACCGTAAAACCGCCGCCACTTGTTGCAGCAGCCCGGCGGGTGACTGTCACTAAGGAGTAAGCCATGGCATCGTTGATTCAGGTTCGTGATCTGCTGGCATTACAAGGGCGGATGGAGGCGAAACAGCTGAGCCTCAGCCTGCATACGCCGCAGCCGATGATCGATGCCATGCTGGAAAGACTGGAAGCCATGGGGAAAGCCGTGCGGATTCAGGAAGAAGTGGAAGGTTGTCTCTCCGGCAGTTGTAAAAGCTGCCCGGAAGGTAAAGCCTGCCTCAAGGAGTGGTGGGCTTTGCGTTAATAAAGCCGGACAGAGATGCCCGGCTTTATCGTATTACTTATAGACTTCCGCCGTTGCGCGCACGTTTTTTGTATCTTTATTCGCACTGGTCACCACGTAGTACGTCCCGCCCAGTTCATCCGCCTTTTTCGACAACTCTCTGCGAGCGTCCATCGGCGCGGTGGTGTCAGACGTAGAAATCTCACCAATTTTGGTCAGATTCATCCCGGCAACTTTATCTTTTTCCAGCTCTTTTGCCGCAAAGACGCCAAATGAAAGTGACCCAATAACCAGAGAAGTGACAATACCTGTAACAAGTTTCATAGCCTGACTCTCCTTAGGATTGTTGTTTTGATTGTCGTAGGCAGAACCACCGCAACGACATCTGGAGTATGGTTGCGGTGTAAGACTTTTTCCAGGCTGGATAGAAATTAATCAGTCTAAACGTTGACTTAACGCAATGAGCGCTGAGCAAAACTCCGCCGGATGAGAGATAAACGGGGCATGCGCCGCTTTGGCAATGATCTGCGATTCACTTTCCGGCCAGAGCGAATCCAGCAATGGAACTACTTTCCGTGGAACCAGTCCGTCGAGGTAGCCATAGATACGCAGATGCGGCATCATCAGCGCAGACAGCGGTTCACGCAGATCAACCGTTTTCAGGATCTCAAGACCACCGTTAAGCACCTCAACATCCGGCATCGGCAGGGAAAGCACGGTCTGCTTCAATGCTCTCGCATCCTGACGTGCGGTTTCGGTCCCCATCGTTTGCAATGCGAGGAAACGTTCAACGGTCCGCTGAAAATCTTCACTCAGCTGTTGCTGGAAGCCCGCCAGCACATCCGGTTTTATACCCGGCCACGACGCTTGCGCACTAAAGCATGGCGACGAGGCCACGGTCACCAGCGCACTCACGCGTTCTGGTCGGGAGAGCGCAATCTGGCTTGCCACCAGCCCGCCCAGGCTCCAGCCCAGCCAGATAGCGTTTTGTGGCGCGGCGGCCAGAACCTGCTGCGCCATCTCATCAAGCGACATAGGGCCAAAACCACGGCTGCGACCAAAACCCGGTAAATCCACCAGATGCAGCGTGAAATGCGAGGCCAATTCCTCGTTTATGCAATTCCATACTTCCGCATTCAGGCCCCATCCGTGCAGCAGCACAAGATGGCAATTTCCTGTCCCTACAGTCTGCCACCACAGCGTCTTCATCAGTTACTGTTCTCTTTATTTCACATGGAGGTTGCACATGCTAACAGTGCCTGGCTTGTGCTGGCTATGCCAAATGCCACTTACACTCAGTGGGTGGGGGATCTGTTCCGTCTGCACGCGGTCGCTGGAAGGACGTCTCACGGTCTGCCCACAATGTGGTTTACCGGCCACGAGCCGACATATACCCTGCGGACGCTGCCTGAAAAAATCCCCGCCCTGGAGCGCGCTGGTGGCGGTGGATGATTATGTTCCACCGTTGAACAGGCTCATTCACGCCCTGAAGTTTTCCGGTCAGAGTTCGCTGGCGCAACCTCTCGCCCGCCTGTTATTGCTGGCGGTGTTACAGGCTCGTCGTAGCCGCACCCTGCCGAAAATCGACAGGGTGGTGAATGTCCCCTTATACCGACGCCGACACTGGCGGCGCGGCTACAACCAGAGTGACCTGCTCTGTCGCCCACTCGCCCGCTGGCTCGGCTGTGAGTATGATGCCTCTGCGCTCACGCGTGTCCATGCCACCGCCATCCAGCATCAGCTCAACGCCCGGCTTCGCAAAAGAAACCTCAAAAATGCCTTTCGCCTTGAATTAGCGGTCAAAGGCCTCCATATCGCGATTGTGGATGATGTCGTCACCACAGGCAGTACCGTTGCTGAACTTTCCCGACTGCTTTTGCGAAGCGGCGCTGCGTCGGTTCAGGTATGGTGTCTGTGCCGTACCTTGTAGCCCTTCTTCAATGGGCGTATGATTATACCCAGGTAATTTAGTCAACTATTAGGCCAAAGCTATGATCCGTATTTCCGATTCTGCACAAGCGCACTTTGCCAAACTGCTGGCAAATCAGGAAGAAGGGACGCAGATCCGCGTGTTTGTGATCAATCCAGGCACTCCGAATGCAGAATGTGGTGTCTCTTATTGTCCGCCGGATGCGGTAGAAGCAACTGACACAGCCCTTAAATTTGAACAACTCACCGCCTACGTTGATGAGCTGAGCGCACCGTATCTTGAAGATGCGGAGATCGACTTCGTCACCGACCAGCTGGGTTCTCAGCTGACTCTGAAAGCGCCGAACGCGAAAATGCGTAAAGTGGCAGACGATGCGCCGCTGATGGAGCGCGTAGAGTATCTTCTGCAGTCCCAAATCAACCCACAGCTGGCGGGCCACGGTGGTCGTGTTTCCCTGATGGAAATCACCGACGAAGGCTTCGCCATTCTGCAGTTTGGCGGCGGCTGTAACGGGTGTTCCATGGTCGATGTGACCCTGAAAGAAGGGATTGAAAAGCAGCTGCTGAACGAATTCCCGGAACTGAAAGGCGTGCGTGATCTGACCGAGCACCAGCGCGGCGAGCACTCTTACTACTGATTCAGTGCCCGTCTGTATCGCCCGGTGGCGCTGCGCTTACCGGGCCTCGCTTCTCCCCCTTCATTCCCTCCATATGTTGACCTGCGTCTCATAATTCAAATTTAGCCTCCCAGGGTGATTCTCAATCACATCATGTTACCCGTATCATTCTCATGGGCACTAAGCACTCTCATAACAGCCGACTAAACTTATTGGTTTCCAAGGTATCAGTACTAGTGCCGTAATCACTCTGTTCCCAGTTGGGACAATCGGAATTTGTCGTTGAAACAATGACGTTACCCATAACAATTCAAAGGCCAGGTAAATCATGCCATTAGTCATCGTTGCTATCGGTGTTGTGTTATTACTGCTCTTGATGATCCGTTTCAAAATGAACGGATTTATCGCTCTGGTTCTGGTGGCACTTGCAGTCGGTCTGATGCAAGGGATGCCGCTGGTGAAAGTCATCAGCTCCATTAAAGCCGGTGTCGGCGGGACGCTCGGCAGCCTGGCGTTGATCATGGGCTTCGGTGCCATGCTCGGCAAAATGCTGGCGGACTGCGGTGGTGCTCAACGTATTGCCACCACGCTCATTGCCAAATTTGGTAAGAAGAACATCCAGTGGGCGGTGGTATTAACCGGTTTTACCGTCGGTTTCGCGCTGTTCTATGAAGTGGGCTTTGTGCTGATGCTGCCACTGGTGTTCACCATTGCGGCGGCGGCAAACATCCCTCTGCTGTATGTCGGTGTACCAATGGCCGCAGCGCTGTCCGTGACGCATGGCTTCCTGCCACCGCACCCGGGTCCAACCGCTATCGCGACCATCTTCCACGCCGATATGGGTAAAACGCTGCTGTTCGGCACCATTCTCGCTATCCCAACAGTGATCCTGGCAGGCCCGGTGTATGCCCGTTTCCTGAAAGGCATTGATAAGCCAATCCCGGAAGGTCTATACAGCGCAAAAACCTTCACCGAAGAAGAGATGCCTGGCTTTGGCGTCAGCGTCTGGACCTCTCTGGTGCCGGTTATCCTGATGGCGATGCGTGCCGTGGCAGAGATGATCCTGCCGAAAGGTCACCCGTTCCTGTCCGTTGCGGAGTTCCTGGGTGACCCGGTGATGGCAACCCTGATTGCGGTATTGATCGCGATGTTCACCTTTGGTCTGAACCGTGGTCGTTCAATGGATCAGATCAACGACACGCTGACCTCCTCCATCAAAATCATTGCCATGATGCTCCTGATCATCGGTGGTGGCGGTGCGTTCAAGCAGGTACTGGTCGACAGCGGCGTGGATAAATACATCGCGGCCATGATGCATGAAACTAACGTGTCACCGCTCCTGATGGCCTGGTCTATCGCCGCGGTTCTGCGTATTGCACTCGGTTCTGCGACCGTGGCCGCCATCACCGCCGGTGGTATCGTTGCGCCGCTGATTGCCACGACAGGTGTTAGCCCTGAGCTGATGGTTATCGCAGTCGGTTCCGGTAGCGTGATTTTCTCTCACGTAAACGATCCGGGCTTCTGGCTGTTCAAGGAGTACTTCAACCTGACTATCGGTGAAACCATCAAGTCCTGGTCTGCGCTGGAAACCATTATTTCAGTGTGCGGTCTGGTCGGGGTTCTGCTGTTGAATATGGTTATCTGATGTAAAAAAAGAACCCGCCAACTGGCGGGTTCTTTTTTATTTCTTCTTCACTACTGCTCTTCTGCGCTTATCCAAATCCTTAATCAGCTTGTTCACCCCATCATCGGCAAACATCTTCTCAAGACTCACGGACAACTTGCGACGCCAGTTCTTGTACTGATAGCTGGTTCCCGGAATGTTCACCGGCCCGGCCATATCAATCCAGTCTTCCGGTTGCAGACCCAGCAGGGCACTGTTGCTGTCAGCAATATAGCGCTGCAAGCCACGGTTGAGCGTCGGGGTCATCGCCATCAGCGACGCCTTATGCCCGGCACGTTTCGGCAGACAGCCATGCTTATGCAAGGCATCCAGCAAGCCCTGTTTCGCCAGCTCGCGATCCTGATACAGACCGCGTAACACCTCTTCATCAGGATACAGCCCCAGCGTTTTACCGAGCGTCAGATCACCGCTTTCCCAATAGCCACGCAGCGTAGGAAGATCATGCGTCGTCGCGACTGCCATTGACTGTTCAGGATACGCTTTCGGCGCGCGGAAGGTTTTCTCATGGTCGTTTTCAAAATAGAGCACTTTATAGGAATACACACCGCTATCACGCAGTTTACTGACAATCTCCACTGGCACAGTACCCAGATCTTCACCGATCACCATGCACTGATGGCGCTTACTTTCCAGCGCCAGGATCGACAGCAGATCGTCAACCGGATACTGTACATACGCCCCGTGGTCCGCCGTTTCACCATATGGGATCCACCACAGACGCAGCACGGACATCACATGGTCGATACGCAGCGCCCCGCAGTTCTGCATGTTAGCGCGCAGCAGGTCGATAAACGGCTCGTAAGCACGCGCCGCCATCACGTGCGGATCCATCGGCGGTAAGCCCCAGTTCTGACCGAGCGGGCCAAGGATATCCGGTGGCGCCCCCACAGAGGCTTTCAGGCAGTAAAGTTCACGGTCACACCAGGTTTCCGCCCCGCCTTCAGCCACACCCACGGCCAGGTCACGATACAGGCCGATCGGCATCTTGTAGCCCTGGCTTACCTGCCAGCAGGCAGCAAACTGGCTGTACGCCAGCCACTGCAGCCACAGGTAGAAATCCACCTCGTCAGCATGCTTCTTACAAAACGCTTTCACTTCCGGGGTATCAACAGATTGATACGCTTGCGGCCATACCGGCCAGCCCCAGCGCATTTCATCCTCTTTCACCTGGTATGCGTGCAATGCGTCAAATGCCGCCTGCCAGTAAAGGCTTTCGCCCTCCTGGGTAACAAACTGACGAAAAGCCGCCATCTGCTCATCATCGCGCCGGGCAAAACCTTTCCACGCCAGGCGTAAAGCCGCCATCTTCAGCGAGGTAACCGTTGAGTAATCAACCCATTCTGCGTCACGAGCCTGCTTCAGCATCTGCTGGGTGGTCGGAAGTTTCCACCATGCCTGGGCTTCTTTGTTGTTTTTGAAGTCATCTAACGCGTTAACGTCGATATAGATGACGTTCAGCCAGCGACGGGACGACGGGCTATACGGGCTGGCGCTCTCCGGGTTGGCCGGATAGAGCGCGTGAATAGGGTTAAGACCAATAAATGCGCCGCCGCGCTCCCCTACCGATGCCAGCATTTTTTTCAGGTCGCCAAAATCGCCGATCCCCCAGTTGCTGTCGGAACGCAACGTGTAGAGCTGCACGCAGGCACCCCACAGCTTTTTACCTTCAAGCAACGCCTGCGGTTCATAGCAACGTTTTGGTGCCACAATCACCCGACAAGGGTACCGCTGGTCGTCCTGAGTGAGCGTTAAGGTGTGATAGCCCTCCGGCAGTTTTGCCGGAAGGTTTAGCATTTTGCCGCCGGTGGCGTGGCCTTTGTGCTGATGCCCTTCTTCGGTGGTAAGCAACCAGCTAAACTCGCCCCGCCCCTCCACCGCCAGCGACATCTTTTTGCCTGCGGTGAATACCTTCACATTCGGCACTGGCGCAACCGACGCTTTCGCGTCGGTTTTTTGCATGGCATCCAGCAAACGTCTTTTGGTGTCGGCGCCAATAGACTGCGGTTTGCCGTGCGCATTGATGTAACTGAGGCTAATTCCCGCCGCCTGCGCGGCGCTGTCCAGACGTTTACTCTCCATCGCGCTTCCTTAGCGTTTTGCCTGCCAGATACGGGCCTGATAATCACGAATTGAGCGGTCAGAGCTGAACATACCGCAGCGGGCGGTATTCAGAATGCACGCCCGGGTCCAGGCTTCCTGGTCGCGATACAGAACATCAACCTGTTTTTGTGCGTCGACATAGGCTGTGAAGTCCGCCATCACCAGATACGGGTCACCGCCATGCTTGTCCATGCTGTGCAGCATCTGGTCAAACGCGTGCTTGTCGCCGTCGCTGTATTTACCGCTTTCCAGTTCCTTCAGCACCGCATCGAGCACTTTGTCTTTCTTACGCCATTTCACCGGGTCATAGCCTTTGGCCTTGATGGCTTTCACCTCTTCCACGGTATGACCGAAAATAAAGATATTCTCTTCACCCACTTTCTCGGCGATTTCGACGTTTGCACCGTCCAGTGTGCCAACCGTCAGCGCGCCGTTAAGCGCCAGCTTCATGTTGCCGGTACCGGATGCTTCTTTACCCGCCGTAGAAATCTGCTCGGAGATATCTGCCGCCGGGATCAGCATTTCAGCCGCCGAGACACAGTAATCCGGCAGGAACACCACTTTCAGCTTGTCGCCGACTTTCGGATCGTTGTTTATGGCTTCAGCAACTTTGTTGATTGCCAGAATGATGTTTTTCGCCAGGTAGTAGCCCGGCGCCGCTTTCGCACCGAACAGGAACACGCGTGGAACGCGATCGGCTTTCGGATTCTCGCGGATCTCTTTGTACAGCGCCAGAATGTGCAGCAGGTTCAGGTGCTGACGTTTGTACTCGTGCAGGCGTTTGATCTGAATATCGAAAATGGCATTCGGGTTGATCTCAATTCCGGTACGCGCTTTGACAAACGCTGCCAGGCGAACTTTGTTTTCCCGCTTGATCGCACGGTACTGCTCGCGGAATTTCGCGTCGTCGGCGTATTTTTCCAGGTTGATGAGCTGGTCCAGATCGTTGGCCCACTCTTTTTTCAGGGTTTTGTCCAGCAGCCCTGCCAGCAGTGGGTTGCACTGCTTGATCCAGCGACGCGGCGTGATGCCGTTGGTCACGTTGTGGAATTTAGTCGGCCACAGCTGGTGATATTCCGGGAACAGATCTTTTACCACCAGATCCGAGTGCAGCGCTGCCACACCGTTTACGGCAAAGCCGCTCACCACGCACATGTTCGCCATGCGCACCTGTTTGTCATGAACCACTGCCAGCTTCGCCCAGACTTCTTTGTCGCCAGGCCAGGTCTTTTTCACCAGCACTTTAAAGTTGTCGTTAATCTTGTTGATGATCTGCATATGACGCGGCAGCAGTGTTTTCACCAGCTTCTCGTCCCAGCACTCCAGCGCTTCTGGCATCAGGGTGTGGTTGGTGTAAGCGAATGTGCGGCTGGTGATGGCCCATGCGTCATCCCAGCTCAGCTGATGCTCGTCGATCAGCACGCGCAGCAGTTCAGGGATTGCGATCGTCGGGTGTGTGTCGTTGAGCTGAATCACTTCGAAATCAGGCAGCTGCGCCAGCTTGCGGCCCGCCAGATGATGACGACGCAGGATATCCGCCACGGAACAGGCACACTGGAAGTACTGCTGCATCAGACGCAGTTTTTTACCCGCCAGATGGTTGTCGTTCGGGTAGAGGACTTTTGTCAGCTTCTCGGCGTCGATACCCTGCTGTTCAGCGCGCAGGAAATCGCCGTCGTTGAATTTGGTCAGGTTGAACGGATGCGCGTGCTTCGCCTGCCACAGACGCAGAGGCTGCGCCACGCCGTTACGGTAACCCAGTACTGGCAGATCCCAGGCCTCGCCAGTAATGGTGAATGCCGGTTCCCAGAGACCTTGCTTCGTCACTTTCCCGCCAATCCCGACCTGCACATCCAGCTGCGCGTTATGGCGGAACCACGGGTAAGTATTGCGGTGCCAGTCGTCCGGCGCTTCCATCTGATGACCATCGGCAAATGACTGACGGAACAGGCCGTACTGGTAGTTGAGACCATAGCCAATTGCTGACTGGCCAACGGTTGCCATGGAGTCAAGGAAGCAGGCAGCCAGACGTCCCAGTCCACCGTTACCCAGCGCGGGGTCAATCTCTTCTTCAAGCAGGTCGGTCAGATTAATGTCATGCTCTTTGAGCACATCACAAACGTCCTGATACCAGCCAAGGTTCAGCAGGTTGTTGCCCGTCAGACGGCCAATCAGGAATTCCATCGAGATGTAGTTCACGTGTCGCTGGTTTTTCACCGGCTTTGCCAAAGGTTGAGCATCCAGCTGTTCCGCGAGCGCACCACTCACCGCCTGCCACCACTGGTGAGGCGTCATTTCGTTTGCCGCATGAAGGCCAAAACGCTGCCACTGACGCGTCAGGGCAGCCTGGAATTGAGCTTTGTTGAAGGTAGGCTGTGACATAGGGGATCGGCATCCTTTAGAAAGAAAACACAAGTTGGCGCTAGTGTGCCTGGCTCATTTCACCTCTTCCTCCTCCTGTGGGGGATTAGACAGGGAGGAGTAGCGGGGATGAGCATAAAAATGTGATCGAGGCCACTCTCAGAGCATAGTTCGAGTGTGCCCTGAAGATAAAAAAGTAACCGGGGAGAATGTCAAAGAAATGAAATGCAGTTTCGGGGGTTAATTAAACCCCTCTAAAATGATTACTTACGTAGAATAATATTTCTGCAATCGGGTAATAACTAAGGAGATTGTTAATCACTTATAATTTTACCCGAACTTTATTACATTTGACGTCACTATCCCTTTCTGAAACCAGTTTCAGCGCAGCCGTACCAGAACCATACAAGCCAGCATTGACGCGGTGTTAAAGCCCATTCCAGAAAGTTCCGTCATCTGTCTGAATGTTTTGTGACAGAGTGCAAATTCAGAGCCACCAAATCCAGACATAACTTGCAATAGTTCTCTTTCTGGCCGACCTTATATCGTATTAATTACGAAGCGCAAAAAAAATAAAATCTCTCGTTCCCCACAGTGAAGTGAAACCTATGTTGATTCCGTCTAAATTAAGTCGCCCGGTTCGCCTTGACCATACAGTGGTCCGCGAGCGCCTGTTGGCTAAACTTTCCGGCGCGCATAATTTCCGACTGGCGCTGGTTACGAGCCCTGCAGGCTATGGAAAAACAACGCTCATTTCGCAATGGGCCGCAGGTAAGAGCGATCTTGGCTGGTACTCCCTTGATGAGGGCGATAACCAGCAAGAGCGTTTTGCCAGCTATTTGATTGCCGCTATTCAACAGGCCACCAATGGACACTGCGTCGCCAGTGAAGTGATGGTGCAAAAGCGCCAGTACGCCAGCCTGTCCTCCCTTTTCTCTCAGCTATTTATTGAACTGGCCGAATGGCATCGCCCGCTGTATGTGGTGATTGATGATTACCATCTCATCACTAACCCGGTAATTCATGAGTCGATGCGTTTCTTCCTGCGCCATCAACCGGAAAACCTGACCCTGGTGGTACTGTCACGCAACCTGCCGCAGTTGGGTATTGCCAACCTGCGCGTGCGCGATCAACTTCTGGAAGTGGGCAGCCAGCAGCTGGCTTTTACTCATCAGGAAGCGAAACAGTTCTTTGACTGCCGTCTGACCTCCCCCATTGAGGCATCAGAAAGCAGCCGGATGTGTGACGATGTCGCAGGCTGGGCCACTGCACTGCAGTTAATTGCCCTCTCTGCCCGGCAAAACAACAGCCCGGCGCATCAGTCAGCGCGTCGACTGGCAGGGATCAATGCCAGCCATCTTTCTGATTATCTTGTGGATGAGGTGCTGGACAGCGTCGATCCGTCTACCCGTAACTTCCTGCTGAAAAGCTCCCTGCTGCGTTCCATGAACGACGCGCTGATTGTGCGCGTGACGGGCTGCGAAAACGGCCAGCTACAGCTTGAAGAAATTGAACGTCAGGGCCTGTTCCTGACGCGTATGGACGATCCCGGCGAATGGTTCAGCTACCATCCGCTGTTTGGCAGTTTCCTGCGCCAGCGTTGCCAGTGGGAGCTTGCGGTTGAACTGCCGGAAATTCATCGCGCTGCCGCCGAAAGCTGGATGGCACAAGGCTTCCCGAGCGAGGCGATCCACCATGCGCTGGCCGCAGGTGATGCCAACATGCTGCGTGATATTCTCCTCAACCATGCGTGGGGCTTGTTCAACCACAGCGAGCTGACGTTGCTTGAAGAGTCCCTCAAAGCGCTGCCGTGGGAAAGTCTGCTGGAGAACCCGCGTCTGGTGTTGCTGCAGGCCTGGCTGATGCAGAGCCAACATCGCTATAGCGAAGTGAATACCCTGCTGGCACGTGCGGAGCAGGAGATGGAAAGCAACATGGACACGCCCCTGCACGGTGAATTTAACGCCCTGCGGGCCCAGGTCGCGATTAACGACGGCGACCCGGATGAAGCCGAACGCCTGGCGATGGTCGCACTGGATGAACTGCCGCTGGCCAACTTCTACAGCCGGATCGTTGCCACGTCGGTACACGGTGAAGTGCTGCACTGCAAAGGCGAGCTGACGCGCTCCCTTTCGCTGATGCAGCAAACGGAACAAATGGCACGGCGCCATGATGTCTGGCACTACGCGTTGTGGAGCCTGATCCAGCAAAGCGAAATTCTGTTCGCTCAGGGGTTCCTGCAGGCTGCCTGGGAAAATCAGGAAAAAGCCTTCCAGCTGATTCGGGAACAGCATCTGGAACAGTTGCCGATGCACGAGTTCCTGTTGCGTATTCGCGCTCAGCTCCTGTGGGCATGGTCACGGCTGGATGAAGCTGAAAGTTGCGCCCGCCAGGGTGTGGACGTGCTTTCTGGCTTCCAGCCGCAGCAACAGTTGCAGTGTCTGGCGCTGCTGGTGCAGTGCTCGCTGGCGCGTGGCGATCTCGATAACGCCCGTAATCATCTTAACCGTCTCGAAAACCTGCTGGGCAACGGTCAGTATCATAGCGACTGGGTATCGAACGCCGATAAGGTTCGGGTGATTTACTGGCAAATGACAGGCGATAAAAAATCCGCCGCCAACTGGCTGCGTCAGACGCCAAAACCGGAATTTGCTAACAACCACTTCCTGCAGAGCCAGTGGCGCAACATTGCCCGCGCGCAGATCCTGCTCGGTGAATTAGAGCCCGCGGAGATTGTGCTGGAAGAGCTGAACGAGAACGCGCGCGGCCTGCGTCTGATGAGCGATCTGAACCGCAACCTGCTGCTGCTGAACCAGCTCTACTGGCAGGCGGGTCGTAAAAATGATGCTCAGCGTGTACTGCTGGAAGCGCTGCAACTCGCGAACCGCACCGGGTTTATCAGCCACTTTGTGATTGAAGGTGAAGTGATGGCGCAGCAACTGCGTCAGTTGATTCAGCTTAATACGCTGCCGGAACTCGATCAGCATCGCGCTCAACGTATTCTGCGCGAAATCAACCAGCACCATCGCCATAAGTTTGCGCATTTCGATGAGAACTTTGTCGAACGTCTGTTGAACCACCCGGAAGTACCGGAGCTTATCCGCACCAGCCCGCTCACCCAGCGTGAATGGCAGGTACTGGGGCTGATCTACTCCGGCTACAGCAATGAACAAATTGCGGGTGAACTGGCGGTTGCTGCGACCACCATTAAAACGCATATCCGAAATCTGTATCAAAAGCTGGGCGTGGCGCATCGTCAGGATGCGGTGCAGCATGCGCAGCGATTGTTGAAGATGATGGGGTACGGAGTGTAATTCATTGCCCGGCGGCGCTACGCTTGCACGGGCATACGGAGTTTTGTAGGTCGGGTAAGCGCAGCGCCACCCGACACAATTCCTAGCACAATTCCAGCTGCAAATTATTATCTTTAATCACCTGCATGACGCCCGCCGGCGGCATCACGTCTGTATACACCGCATCCACCATGCTGATGCTGCCCATGTTTACCATCGCATTACGGCCAAACTTCGAATGGTCTACCACCAGCATCACATGACGTGAGTTTTCAATAATCGCGCGCTTGGTACGCACCTCGTGATAATCAAACTCCAGCAGCGAGCCGTCGCTGTCGATGCCGCTGATCCCGAGAATGCCAAAATCGAGGCGGAACTGAGAGATAAAGTCGAGGGTCGCTTCGCCGATAATCCCGCCGTCGCGGCTTCGCAGTTCGCCGCCCGCGAGAATAATGCGGAAATCGTCTTTCTGCATCAGGGTGTTGGCGACGTTCAGGTTGTTGGTGACCACGCGCAGGTTCTCATGATCCAGCAGCGCATGGGCGACCGCTTCCGGCGTGGTGCCGATATCAATAAACAGCGTCGCCCCGTTCGGGATCTGGCTGGCGACCTTACGGGCAATGCGTTCTTTCTCTGCCGTCTGCGTGGCTTTACGATCGTGCCAGGAGGTGTTGACCGAGCTGGACGGCAGCGCCGCCCCGCCGTGGTGGCGCAGAATACGGTTCTGATCGGCCAGATCGTTCAGGTCACGACGGATGGTTTGCGGGCTGACGGCAAACTGCTCAACCAACTCTTCAGTACTGACGTATCCCTGTTTTTTTACCAGTTCGATAATGGCGTCATGACGTTGTGTTTGTTTCATCAATTATCCCTGAGAATTATGTTCGTTTTCGCGCATGGAGCGTATCGGCAAAGGCCATTGCCAACCCGACAACCAGGCCAGTGACGTGTGCACCATTGGCGATAGACATACCAAACAGATCAAACCATCCGGCAATTAGCCATATTAACGCAAAGGTTATGAGTCCGCGTTGCAAATAGATGCCGCTTTCCGGGTCGCGCTCCCCGCGAAGCCAGACGTAGCCCATCAGGGCGTATACCACGCCAGACAGCCCACCGAACCACGGACCGCTGAATTTATGCTGCACATAGCCGCTCAGCAGGGCGCTAATAATGGTGATAACGATCAGCTTGCCGCTGCCGAGCCGCTTCTCAACGATACCGCCGAGATACCACCACCACAGCAGGTTAAAGAGGATGTGCATCACCGAGAAGTGCATCAGCGCGTGGGTAAAGTAGCGCCAGACATCAAACTCCAGAGAGGGGTCGTACGGCCACGCCAGAGCGATCATCACGCTCTGGTCACCCACCACGTTCATAATGATAAAGACGACAATACAGGCCGCCATCAGCAGTAGCGTAAACGGCCCTGCACGTTCACGCACGGTGGCAAAGAAAGGAAAACGACGATAATGCAATCCACTGCCCGTCTGGCCAGATTGCCAGCTGGCAGCCAGATAGCGCGGGTCGCCGGGGTTCTCAAGAAAACGCGCCAGCTCCTCGTTTACCCGCCCTGCCTGGCTCTCGTCGGCCAGCCAGACATCGGTCTGAGTATGTTGCTGGATGGTCAGAATAACACCCTGCGTCGCCATGTAGTCGACAAACGCCTGGGCGACACGCGGGTTGGTAAAAGAGGTGATCATCAACATGGGTAGCGGTCGCTTATTTCCACACAAAAGGGGACAGTATAGCGGGATCAGCGCTCAAACGCGTACTCAACTTCTGCCGGGAAATGGCGATGCCATGCATCGAAACCGCCGTCGACGCTGTATACCGCGTCATAACCCTGCTGAAGCAGGTACTGCGCCGCACCTTTACTGCTGTTGCCGTGGTAGCACATGACCATCACCGGCGTCTCGAAGTCGTTATCGCGCATAAACGCGCCCAGCGTGTCGTTGGTAAGGTGGAACGCGCCCGGCGTGTGGCCCATCGCAAAACTCTGCGGGTCGCGAATGTCCACCAGCACCGCTTTTCCCTGGTGAATCTTCTGGTGGGCTTCTTCTACGTTAATACATTCAAACTGATCCATGGTGTTCTCTTTACATTGGTCAACGGCACTATTTTACCCCGTAGTGTACGTCCTGGCGGCGGGTAAACGCCATTATGTTATCCATATCACTCTAAATTGTTTTTTTGATGTTACCAAAAGCGCGTCTCTTTGCTATTATGAGCGATATCGAACATTTCTGAGCTTTAACGAAAGTGCATGAGGGTGTTATGGAAACCAAAGATCTGATTGTGATAGGCGGTGGCATCAACGGTGCCGGTATTGCGGTCGATGCCGCAGGACGCGGATTATCCGTACTGATGCTGGAAGCTAACGATCTCGCCTGCGCGACGTCGTCCGCCAGCTCCAAACTGATTCACGGTGGCCTGCGCTACCTGGAACACTACGAATTCCGCCTGGTCAGCGAAGCGCTGGCTGAACGTGAAGTGCTGTTGAAAATGGCACCGCATCTGGCGATTCCGATGCGTTTCCGCCTGCCCCATCGCCCGCATCTGCGTCCGGCCTGGATGATCCGAATCGGTCTGTTTATGTACGATCACCTGGGTAAACGCACCAGTCTGCCGGGTTCGAACGGTTTGCGTTTTGGTTCAGAATCGGTCCTTAAACCTGAAATCGTGCGCGGATTCGAATATTCCGATTGCTGGGTAGACGATGCTCGTCTGGTTCTGGCGAACGCACAGATGGTGGTGAAGAAAGGCGGCGAGGTGAAAACCCGCACCCGCGCGACCTCTGCTCGTCGTGAAAACGGTCTGTGGATTGTCGACGCGGAAGACATCGATACCGGCGAGAAATTCAGCTGGAAAGCACGCGGCCTGGTCAACGCCACCGGTCCGTGGGTGAAACAGTTCTTTGACGAAGGCATGCACCTACCTTCACCGTACGGTATTCGCCTGATCAAAGGCAGCCATATTGTGGTGCCGCGCGTACATACTCAGAAGCAGGCTTATATTCTGCAGAACGAAGATAAACGCATCGTGTTTGTGATCCCGTGGATGGACGAGTTTTCGATTATCGGCACCACCGACGTGGAGTACAAAGGCGATCCGAAAAACGTTGAGATCGACGAGAGCGAGGTCAACTACCTGCTGAAAGTGTATAACGCGCACTTTAAGAAACAGCTGTCTCGTAATGATGTGGTCTGGACTTACTCCGGCGTGCGTCCGCTGTGCGATGACGAATCGGATTCACCGCAGGCCATCACCCGCGACTATACGCTTGATATTCACGACGTAGATGGGCAGGCACCGCTGCTGTCGGTGTTTGGCGGCAAACTCACCACTTATCGTAAGCTGGCCGAGCACGCGCTGGAAAAACTGGTGCCGTACTATAAAGGCATTGGTCCGGCATGGACCAAAGGTGCCGTGCTCCCTGGCGGAGATATCGGGGATAACCGCGATGATTATGCCGCGAAGCTGCGTCGCCGCTATCCGTTCATCACCGAAGGGATGGCACGCCATTATGCCCGTACTTACGGTAGCAACACGGAGTGGATCCTGGGTGAAGCCAAAGAGATTGCCGATCTGGGCGAACATTTCGGCCATGAACTGTACGAAGCCGAGTTGCGTTATCTGGTTGAACACGAGTGGGTGCGCCGCCTGGATGACGCCATCTGGCGTCGTACTAAAGAAGGGATGTGGCTGGATGCCGAGCAGCAGTCTCGCGTGGCGCAGTGGTTACTGCAAAATGCGGGGAAGCGTGAGCTGTCGCTAGCGTCTTGATGTGAAAAAATGCCCGGTGGCGCTACGCTTACCGGGCCTACGGGATCAAGTAGGCCGGGTAAGGCGAAGCCGCCACCCGGCTTTGTTTTTACAACCTCACCGGATCAATATGCCAGATCGTCTCGGCATACTCTTTGATGGTCCTGTCTGACGAGAAATACCCCATATTGGCGATGTTGTGCATCGCGACAATGGTCCATTTCTCCTGCTGCCGGTACAGTTCGTCCACTTTATCCTGACAATCCACGTAGCTGCGATAATCCGCCAGCACCTGATAGTGATCGCCAAAGTTAATCAGCGAATCCACCAGGTCACGATAGCGGCCAGGCTCGTCAGGGCTAAACACGCCGGTGGCGATTTGCGTCAATACCTGGCGTAGCTCTTCATCCTCTTCGTAATATTTACGCGGTGAGTAACCCTGCTTACGCAGCGCTTCGACCTCTTCCGTTGTGTTACCGAAGATAAAGATGTTATCTGCACCGACATGCTCCAGCATCTCGACATTCGCCCCGTCCAGCGTACCAATGGTCAGCGCGCCGTTAAGGGCAAACTTCATGTTACTGGTGCCGGACGCTTCCGTACCTGCCGTGGAAATCTGCTCAGAGAGATCCGCCGCCGGGATGATCAGCTGCGCCAGACTGACGCTGTAGTTCGGGATGAACACTACCTTCAGCTTGTCACCAATTTCCGGATCCAGGTTGACCACCTTCGCCACATCATTGATTAGGTGAATGATATGCTTGGCCATGTAGTAGGCGGAAGCCGCCTTACCGGCAAAGATCTTCACCCGTGGCACCCACTCAGCCGTAGGGTCGGCCTTGATGCGGTTGTAATGGGTGATCACATGCAGCACGTTCATGAGCTGACGTTTGTACTCGTGGATGCGCTTGATCTGCACATCGAACAGCGCTTTCGGGTTGGCGACTACGTTCAGGTGTAGTGCAAGATATACTGATAAACGCTTTTTGTTCAGCAGCTTGGCTTCACGCACGGCTTTGTTGACCGTCGGGAAATCAATGTGCTGTTCAAGTTCGCTCAGTTGGCTCAAATCGGTACGCCAGGTGCGACCGATATTCTCATCCAGCACCTCAGAGAGCGGCTGATTGGCCAGCGCCAGCCAGCGTCGTGGCGTCACGCCGTTGGTCACGTTGCAAAAACGTGTCGGGAAGATCTTCGCGAAGTCAGCAAACAGCGACTGTACCATCAGGTTTGAGTGCAACTCGGACACTCCGTTAACCTTGTGGCTGATCACCACCGCCAGCCAGGCCATGCGCACACGGCGGCCGTTCGACTCATCAATGATCGACGTACGACTCAGCAGGCCGGTATCGTTCGGGTACTGCTCCTGCAACGTCTTGAGGAAGTAATCGTTAATCTCAAAGATGATCTGCAGATGGCGCGGCAGGATTTTGCCGAGCATATCCACCGGCCAGGTTTCCAGCGCTTCGCTCATCAGCGTGTGGTTGGTGTATGAGAACACCTGACAGGTCACTTCAAACGCATCATCCCAGCTGAACTTATGTTCGTCGATCAGCAGGCGCATCAGTTCTGGAATGGAGAGCACCGGGTGGGTGTCGTTGAGGTGAATCGCGGTTTTCTCCGCCAGGTTGGCGTAGGTTTTGTGCAGCTGGTAGTGACGGCTCAGGATATCCTGAATCGTCGAGGACACCAGGAAATACTCCTGGCGCAGACGCAGCTCACGCCCGGAGTAGGTTGAGTCATCCGGGTAAAGGACACGGGACACGTTCTCGGAGTGGTTTTTATCTTCCACCGCCGCGAAGTAGTCACCCTGGTTGAATTTACCGAGGTTAATTTCACTACTGGCCTGGGCGCTCCACAGGCGCAGCGTGTTGGTGGCGTCAGTGTCGTAGCCCGGGATGATCTGGTCATACGCCACGGCCAGGATCTCTTCGGTTTCCACCCAGCGGGATTTTTTCCCTTCCTGTTGGATACGTCCACCGAAGCGCACTTTGTAGCGCGTATTGTGACGCTTGAACTCCCACGGGTTGCCATACTCCAGCCAGTAGTCCGGCGACTCTTTCTGACGTCCGTCGACGATGTTCTGTTTGAACATGCCGTAGTCATAGCGAATACCGTAACCACGACCCGGCAGCGCCAGCGTCGCCAGCGAATCCAGGAAGCAGGCTGCAAGGCGTCCCAGACCGCCGTTACCGAGACCCGGGTCATTCTCTTCGTCAATCAGTTCTTCTAAATCTAACCCCATCTCTTCCAGGGCGTTTTTGACGTCGTCATAAATACCGAGCGACAACAGCGCATTGGAAAGTGTGCGGCCAATCAAAAATTCCATCGACAGGTAATAAACCTGACGCGTTTCCTGTGAGAGCTGGGCACGGTTGGAGCGCAGCCAGCGTTCAACTAAGCGGTCACGCACGGCAAACAGGGTGGCGTTCAGCCACTCGTGTTTGTTCGCGATGACCGGATCTTTCCCGATGGTAAACATCAGCTTGTAGGCGATAGAGTGCTTTAACGCCTCAACGCTGAGTGTGGGTGAAGAGTAGCTAAAAGGTGCATTCATATCAGTGACTCCGCCTTGTTACATCAAGCGTTGATAAAGATCGCGGTATGACTGCGCCGCAACGTGCCAGCTAAAGTCCATGCTCATCGCCTGGCGCTGAACATAACGCCACAAGGAAGGCCGGGACCATAAAACGAAAGCACGCCGAATCGCCCGTAACAACGACCAGGCATTACTGTCTTCAAACACAAACCCGCTGGCGATACCGTCCGCCAGGTTTTCCAGAGAGCTGTCGGAAACCGTGTCAGCCAGCCCGCCCGTGCGACGCACCAGCGGTAACGTGCCGTATTTCAGGCCGTAGAGTTGCGTCAGGCCGCAGGGTTCGAAACGGCTTGGCACCAGGATGACGTCCGCGCCGCCCATAATGCGGTGCGAAAACGCCTCGTGATAGCCAATCTGCACCCCAACCTGACCGGGATGTTCCGCCGCAGCAGCCAGAAAACCTTCCTGCAATACCGGGTCGCCCGCGCCGAGCAGCGCCAGTTGCCCTCCCTGCTCCAGTAAACCAGGCAGCGCTTCCAGCACCAGATCCAGCCCTTTCTGGCTGGTCAGACGGCTGACCACGGCGAACAACGGTACTTTGTCGTTCACCTTCAGACCCATGGCAATTTGCAGCTGGCGCTTGTTTTCGGCTTTGTCCTCGACCGAATCACGGCCATAGCGCGACGCCAGCAGGAGATCGGTTTCCGGGCTCCAGATCTTTTCATCCACACCGTTCAGAATACCCGACAGGCGCCCTTCACGATGCCGCTGTCGCAGTAGCCCTTCCAGACCATAACCAAACTCCGGCTGGGTAATTTCCCGGGCGTAAGTCGGGCTCACGGCGGTAATATGATCGGCATAGTAAAGCCCGGCTTTCAGGAACGAGATCTGCCCGTTAAACTCCAGCCCGTGCATGTTATAGAACGACAGTGGCAGATCGATTTCATGCATGTGATGGGCATAGTACATCCCCTGATATGCCAGGTTATGCACGGTAAAGACTGACCTTGCCGGGTGGCCGCGCGCGGCCAGATACGCCGGGGCAAGCCCGGCGTGCCAGTCGTGCGCGTGCACCACATCCGGACGCCAGAACGGATCCAGCCCCGTCGCCATTTCTGCACCGACCCAGCCGAGCAACGCAAAGCGCAGCACGTTGTCCGGGTAAGCAAACAGGTTGGTGTCGTGATACGGACTCCCGGGCCTGTCGTATAAGTGCGGCGCGTCAATCAGGTAGATCCCAACGCCGTTGTAATGTCCAAACAGCAGGGTGATGCGCCCGGCAAAAGTCTCACGACGCGTCACCACTTTTGCATCAGGAATACCACGCCGGATATCCGGAAATGCGGGCAGCAGGACTCGGGTATCCACCCCTCCGGCGATTTGCGCCGCCGGTAATGCACCAAGAACATCCGCCAGGCCGCCCGTTTTTAACAATGGAAACATCTCAGAACATACGTGTAAAACCTGCATCATCGCTCCTGTTTGATCTGCAGCTTCCGCAACATTTCCCGTGTTACTAACACGATTCCCTCTTCCGAACGGTAGAAGCGACGCGCGTCTTCTTCCGCATTTTCACCAATGACCATCCCCTCAGGAATGACACAGGCGCGGTCGATAACGCAACGACGCAGGCGACACGAACGTCCTACCCAGACATCCGGCAATAAGACTGCCGAATCAATATTACAGAATGAATTTATCCGCACGCGGGGGAACAGCACTGACTGCACCACCACCGACCCTGAAATAATGCATCCGCCAGAAACCAGCGAGTTCAGTGTCATACCGTGGCTACCCGAACGGTCCTGAACGAATTTGGCTGGCGGCAGCGATTCCATATGAGTACGAATCGGCCAGTTCTGATCGTACATATCCAGCTCAGGGGTCACCGAAGCCAGGTCGAGGTTCGCCTTCCAGTACGCCTCCAGCGTTCCCACATCGCGCCAGTAAGGTTCCGCATTTGGGTCGGATTGCACGCAGGACAACGGGAAGGGATGTGCATACGCCATGCCAGCTTGCGTAATTTTCGGGATGATATCTTTGCCAAAGTCATGGCTGGAGTTTTCGTCTTTGTCGTCTTCTTCGAGCAGTTCATAAAGGTAATCTGCATCAAAGACATAGATCCCCATACTGGCGAGTGACTTCGTATCATCTCCCGGCATGGTCGGTGGGTTTGCAGGTTTTTCGACGAAGTCGATAATTTTGTCGTCCGCATCCACGTGCATTACGCCAAACGCCGTCGCTTCAGCAACGGGCACCGGCAGACACGCCACGGTGCAACGCGCCCCTTTTTCGACATGGTCGATGAGCATGTGGGAGTAGTCTTGCTTGTAAATATGATCCCCGGCGAGGATCACGATGTATTCCGCGTTATAGCGACGAATGATATCGAGGTTTTGCGTCACCGCATCCGCCGTGCCCCGGTACCAGTTTTCGCCGTGCACGCGCTGCTGGGCCGGAAGAAGATCGACAAACTCATTCATCTCTTCGCTGAAGAAGGACCAGCCGCGCTGGATATGCTGCACCAGCGTGTGTGATTGATACTGCGTAATGACGCCAATGCGGCGGATGCCAGAGTTGAGGCAATTGGAGAGTGCGAAATCAATGATACGGAACTTACCACCAAAGTGAACAGCCGGCTTGGCGCGTTTGATGGTCAAATCTTTCAGACGGGTACCACGCCCACCAGCGAGTATCAGGGCAACCGTTTTTAATGGTAGCTGGCGTGCCAACATTAAGGGATCGTTCTTCTCTAATCTAACCATGACTAACTCCTTTTTTATCATCTTTGGAATACACACACTCCGTGCGCAGGCCCGTGCCAGACAGCCATTACTACCGGATTATCCGCTCCGGCAAAGGGGGGAACGGCGCGCCATTCCCCTTCAGGTAAAACAATCTCTGCGACATCATCCGTCGCGTTCAGCGTAACCAGCCATTTATCCGAAAGCAGGATTTGCAGCCGTGGTACACCGTGTTGCCACTCTTGCGCGCTTAGTGGTTGCGCGTCTTTATTCAACCAGCGAACGTTTCCGTCCCCCTCTTCCCACCAGCGGTCGGTGGTCAGCGCGGGGATTTGCTGGCGAAGGTGGATCAGCGCAGCGGTAAAATGGAGCAGCCCGCTGTTCGCCTCCCCCCAGTCAAGCCAGGTTAAGGTGTTGTCCTGGCAATACGCATTGTTGTTACCGTGCTGGCTGTGGCCGTGCTCATCGCCCGCCAGCAGCATCGGTGTCCCCTGCGACAACAGAAGCGTTGTCAGCAGCGCATGAACGCTGGCGCGCCGCCGCTCGATAACGTCAAGGCTTCCGCCTAACCCTTCTATACCATGATTGAAGCTATGGTTATTGTTAGTGCCATCGCGATTCTCTTCGCCGTTCGCCTCATTGTGTTTCTGATTGAAACAAACGCAGTCCCTGAGCGTAAAACCGTCGTGCGCCGTCAACAGGTTGACGGTGGCCGACGGTCGCTTACCGTCGCGCTTAAAGAGATCGCTTGACGCGGCAAAGCGCCCGGCAAATTCCCCCAGCGAGAGATTTCGCTCCAGCCAGAAGCGGCGCGCGGCATCGCGATAGTGATCGTTCCACTCGGCAAACAGCGGCGGGAAATTCCCGACCTGATAGCCTCCTTCACCGATGTCCCACGGCTCGGCGATGAGCTTGACCTGCGAGAGCACCGGACAATTTTTTATCGCCTCAAACAGCGGCGCCTGCTGGCTGAACGCCGGTGTGCGCCCCATCACGGGCGCCAGGTCGAAACGAAAACCGTCCACGTGGAACGTTTCAACCCAGTATTTCAGGCATTCATAAGCAAAATGCGTGACCGCCGGATGGCTGAGATTGAGCGTGTTACCGCAGCCGGTCCAGTTCTCGTAATCGCCATCCTGCCTGATCCAATAATAGCTACGGTTATCAATTCCGCGCATGGAGAGCGTCGGACCATCGAGATCGCTTTCTGCGCTGTGGTTCAGCACCACATCCAGAATGACTTCAATTCCCGCCGCATGGAGCGCCTTAACCGCATCGCGAAACTCGTCCCGCGCCTTTTCCGGATGGACGGCATAGCGGGGTTCGAGCGCGAACATCGCCAGCGGGTTGTAACCCCAGTAGTTGCTCAACCCCAGCCGCTGCAGACGCGGCTCGCTGGCAAAATGGGCAACGGGTAACAGTTCAAGAGCGGTGATGCCGAGGTGTTTCAGGTAGGCGATCATGGTCGGATGCCCGAGCGCCTTGTAGGTGCCGCGCATCTCTTTGGGGATGGACGGATGCAAATACGTCAGCCCTTTGACATGGGCCTCGTAAATGACGGTGTTGCCCCACGGCGTGGCCGGTGGCGCATCGTCCTCCCAGTCATAGAGATCGTGCACTACCACGCTTTTTGGCACCACATGGGCACTGTCGCGATGGTCAGGCTCACCATAACCAACATGGAAAATCGGGTCGTCTTTAAACTCACCGTCCACGCGGTGCGCACACGGATCAATCAACAGCTTTGCAGGGTTAAACCAGTGCCCTTGCGCAGGTTCCCACGGACCATGAACGCGAAAACCATAGTGCATACCTGGCCGTCCTCCGGCCAGGTAACCGTGCCAGGTATCCCCCGTGCGCGACGGTAAATCGTAACGGTGCTCGTTACCCTCACCGTCAAAAACACACAGTTCTACCCGCTCAGCGTGAGCAGAAAAGAGGGTGAAATTCACACCCTTTCCGTCAAAACTCGCCCCGAGCGGTTCGGGTTGACCTGCCGTAAGCTGCGTCATTCACCCTCCCTCATCAGCCAGATAGTGCCAAGCGGCGGTAGCGTGAGACTCAGGGAGTTTGGCCGCCCGTGACTTTCGATGGCATCGCTTTGCACCAGACCACCATTGCCGGTGTTGCTGCCGTGGTAGTGCATGGAATCGGTATTCAGGATTTCGCGCCATTTACCCGGCTGATTAATGCCAAAGCGATAGTGTTGACGCGGCACAGGCGTGAAGTTGCTGGCGACGATGATCTCGTTACCCGCTTTATCTCGCCGCACAAAGACAAACACCGAGCGCTCATGGTCATCCACCACCAGCCACTCAAAGCCGTACGGGTCAAAGTCGAGCTCATGCAGCGCTTTGTGATGACGATAGGTCAGGTTCAGGTCACGCACCAGACGCTGCACGCCGTGGTGCCAGTTGTCACCGCCTTCCAGCAGATGCCAGTCGAGGCTGGCGTCGTGGTTCCATTCGCGTCCCTGAGCGAACTCATTGCCCATAAACAGCAGTTTTTTGCCCGGGAACGCAAACATCCAGCCGTAGTAGGCGCGCAGGTTGGCAAATTTCTGCCACGCATCGCCCGGCATGCGGTCGAGAATGGATTTCTTGCCGTGCACCACTTCATCGTGCGACAGCGGCAGCATGAAGTTTTCGGTGTAATTGTAGAGCATCCCGAACGTCAGCTTATCGTGATGGTACTTGCGGTGAACCGGATCCAGCTTCATGTAGTCGAGCGTGTCATGCATCCAGCCCAGGTTCCACTTGTACCAGAACCCCAGTCCACCTAATGACGGCGGACGGGAGACGCCCGCAAAGTCGGTCGACTCTTCCGCCATGGTCACGGCACCGTCCACCTGCTCACCGATAATGCGGTTGGTGCTGCGCAGGAACTCAATCGCTTCCAGGTTTTCACGGCCGCCAAACTCGTTCGGGATCCACTCTCCCTCTTTGCGGCTGTAATCGCGATAGATCATGGATGCCACGGCATCAACACGCAGAGCATCAATGCCAAAGCGCTCAATCCAGTACAGGGCATTTCCAACCAGGTAGTTCGCGACTTCACGGCGACCGTAGTTGTAGATCAGCGTATTCCAGTCCTGGTGATAACCTTCTCGCGGGTCGCTGTGCTCGTACAGATTCGTACCATCAAACTCTGACAAGCCAAAGTCATCCGACGGGAAATGGCCTGGTACCCAGTCGAGGATCACATTCAGCCCGGCGGCATGCGCGGCATGGATGAAATAGCGGAAGTCATCGCGCGTGCCGAAGCGGCGCGTAGGCGCATACAGCCCGGTTGGCTGATAACCCCAGCTACCGTCGAACGGGTGTTCGTTAACCGGCAGCAGCTCAAGGTGAGTAAAGCCCATCCATTTGGCATACGGCACCAGCTGGTCGGCAAGCTCCCGGTAGCTGAGCCAGAAGTTGTTATCGGTGTGGCGGCGCCAGGAGCCAAGATGCACTTCATAGACGGAGATAGGTGCATCGAAGCGGTTGGCCTGTTTGCGCTCTTCCGTCTGAGTGATCTTCTCTGGCAGGCCACAAATCAGCGATGCCGTATCCGGGCGCATCTGCGCTTCAAAGGCGTACGGGTCGGCTTTAATGCGCAGCTTGCCGTGGGCATCGATCATCTCGAATTTGTAGAGCTGTCCGTTGTGCGCTCCGGGGATAAACAGTTCCCAGATCCCCGTTTCCCGGCGCAGGCGCATCGGGTGGCGACGACCGTCCCAGTAGTTGAATTGTCCGACAACGGAGACGCGTTGGGCGTTGGGTGCCCACACTGCAAACCGCGTGCCGGTGATACCATCCATCGTGTCTGCATGGGCACCCAGCGTTTCATAAGGCCGCAAATGGGTTCCTTCAGACAGCAGCCATGCATCCATCTCCTGCAAAAGAGGGCCAAAGCTGTAGGGATCATCAATGAGATTTTGCTGGCCGTGCCAGATGACGGCGAGCTGATAACGGAAAGGGTTTTTACGACGGGGCATCACGCCAGAGAAGAAACCGCGCGAGTCGAGGCATTCCAGATTGCCCACTTTGCGGCCGGTTTTGGGTTCGATAACCCACACTTCTGTCGCATCCGGTAACAACGCCCGGACTTCCAGCCCGGCCTCTGTACGGTGCATCCCCAGCACGGAAAAGGGGTCGGCAAAATGACCCGCAATAAGCGCATTAATCACGTCTCTATCCACACGATCGGACATGGTATTCATCCTGTTTTTTATGTCGTCCTTTTTTAGCGCCTGGGACGACTTTAATGTGACCTGAACGAGCATCCTCACAGCCCGTCCTAACCTCAGGTAAGAAATGACTCTTCCTTAAAGCATAGCCAACGCTCTAAATGACTCCTGATAAAAAATAAGACATACGCGTTTTACTCCATGTAGTACGCAAAAAAAGGGGGTGAAAATCACCCCCGGTCGTTAACAAATTATTACGCCAGCTGGCGCAGCATGCGGCGCAGCGGCTCGGCGGCACCCCATAAGAGCTGGTCGCCAACGGTGAACGCGGAGAGGTACTCCGGCCCCATGTTCAGCTTACGCAGACGGCCAACAGGCGTGGTCAGCGTGCCGGTCACGGCTGCAGGGGTCAGTTCACGCATGGTGATATCGCGATCGTTTGGTACCACTTTCGCCCACGGGTTGTGTGCAGCCAGCAGTTCTTCCACGGTTGGAATAGACACATCTTTTTTTAGTTTAATGGTGAAGGCCTGGCTGTGGCAGCGCAGCGCGCCAATGCGCACGCACAGTCCGTCTACCGGAATGGTATTCGCGGTATTGAGGATTTTGTTGGTCTCGGCCTGGCCCTTCCACTCTTCGCGGGTCTGGCCGTTATCCAGCTGTTTGTCGATCCACGGGATCAGGCCACCGGCCAGCGGTACGCCGAAGTTATCCACCGGCAGCTCGCCGCTGCGGGTCAGCTGGGTGACTTTACGCTCGATATCCAGAATCGCGGACGCCGGGTCTGCCAGCTCGGTCGCGACGCTCTGGTGCAGTTGGCCCATCTGGGTCAGCAGCTCGCGCATATGACGCGCACCGCCGCCGGAAGCTGCCTGGTACGTCGCCACGGAGACCCACTCCACCAGATCTTGCGCGAACAAGCCGCCCAGAGACATCAGCATCAGGCTGACGGTGCAGTTACCGCCAACAAAGGTTTTCACGCCGTTGTTCAGGCCGTCGGTGATCACGCCCTGGTTAACCGGGTCAAGAATGATGATGGCATCGTCTTTCATGCGCAGCGAAGAGGCCGCGTCAATCCAGTAGCCCTGCCAGCCGCTTTCACGCAGCTTTGGATAGATTTCGTTGGTATAATCGCCGCCCTGGCACGTGACAATAATGTCGAGTGCCTTCAGCGCTTCCAGATCGTAAGCATCCTGCAAAGTGCCTGTGGTACCACCAAAGGACGGAGCAGCCTGGCCGAGCTGGGAAGTGGAGAAGAAGACCGGGCGGATAGCGTCGAAATCGCGCTCTTCAACCATGCGTTGCATGAGTACAGAGCCGACCATACCGCGCCAGCCGATAAAACCAACGTTTTTCATAGCATTTTTTTCCTGCAGAGGGTGTGTGCTGTTTGTGCAAGCCAGTATTGAACTGGGATATGCTTCACATTACAAAATGCTGCCAAAGTCGCAAGCGAAATTAATCGATGATTGCCCGGCAATCAGAAAAAGAGCTAATCATCATAATAACCATAGAGAGTTTCAGGGATAATTTACATGAGTGAAATCATTTCCGCGGCGGTTTTATTGATCCTGATAATGGATCCACTCGGAAACCTGCCGATCTTCATGTCGGTGCTGAAGCACACCGAACCAAAGCGCCGTCGGGCGATCATGATCCGCGAGCTGCTTATCGCGCTGCTGGTGATGTTTATCTTCCTGTTTGCGGGCGAAAAAATCCTCGCCTTCCTGAACCTGCGTGCCGAAACCGTGTCGATTTCCGGCGGGATTATCCTGTTCCTGATTGCCATAAAGATGATTTTCCCGAGCGCGGAAGGCAGCAGCAGCGGCCTGCCTGCGGGTGAAGAGCCATTTATTGTACCGCTGGCGATTCCTCTCGTCGCCGGGCCGACCATTCTGGCGACGCTGATGCTGCTGTCACATCAGTATCCGAACCAGATGAGCCATCTGGTGATTGCCCTGCTGATCGCCTGGGGTGGGACATTTATCATCCTGCTGCAGTCGTCCCTGTTCCTGCGCCTGCTGGGTGAGAAAGGGGTGAACGCGCTGGAACGCCTGATGGGGCTGATTCTGGTGATGATGGCGACGCAGATGTTCCTGGACGGGATACGGACGTGGATGAAGGGGTGACGTTCTCCCTCTCCCGAAAGGAGAGGGTCGGAGTGAGGGCATCAGGCCGCAGGGGCTGCCCATCTATCCTTTACGAATCAAATACCGGTACGGCAGCGCTTCAGTCTGCTGAGCCACCAGCTCATGCTCCATAAAGGTACAAAATCCGGGGATATCGCGGGTGGTCGCCGGGTCGTCGGCGATTATCAGCAGCGTTTCGCCGGATTGCATGTTACGCACGGTTTTGCGCACCATCATTACCGGCTCCGGGCAGCGAAGGCCCTGGGCATCAAGAGTGTGGTCCGGGCTGGAAAACAGGTCGGTCATGATTTTCTCGGTCAGGTAAAAACGGCTGTAGTTTACGCCCCGTAGCGATCAATGCAAACCAGGTTAACGATTGCGTAAAAACTAACCATTGCAATGTCTGCCCAAAGCAGTATCATGCTGCGGTTTTTATTGGGTTCCCTCACCCCAACGTATAAAAAGGTCACAATATGACGCAGTTTTCTGAATCTCAGCGCGTAAAAGCGTTGTTCTGGCTTTCGCTTTTTCATCTGCTGGTGATCACCTCCAGCAACTATCTGGTACAGCTTCCCATCTCCATTTTTGGTTTTCATACCACCTGGGGGGCGTTCAGTTTTCCGTTTATTTTCCTCGCCACCGATTTGACCGTGCGAATTTTTGGCGCACCGCTGGCTCGCCGCATTATTTTTGCGGTCATGCTCCCGGCGCTGTTCGTGTCTTACGTGATTTCGTCCCTGTTCTATATGGGCAGTTGGCAGGGTTTTGAGGCGCTAACCCACTTCAACCTGTTTGTCGCCCGAATCGCCACCGCAAGCTTTATGGCTTATGCGCTGGGGCAGATCCTCGACGTGCATGTGTTTAACCGCCTGCGTCAGAATCACCGCTGGTGGATGGCCCCGACCGCCTCGACGCTGTTCGGTAACGTGAGCGATACGCTGGCCTTCTTCTTCATCGCCTTCTGGCACAGCCCGGATGCGTTCATGGCCGAGCACTGGATGGAGATCGCCCTGGTGGACTACTGCTTCAAGGTGCTCATCAGTATTGTCTTCTTCCTGCCAATGTACGGTGTGCTGCTGAATATGCTGCTGAAAAGGCTGGCAGATAAATCTGAAATCACGGCATTGCAGGCTGGTTAAGGGTTCGCTTTATCAGTTGTGATAAGATGAGCGAATGAGCCGTTATGGCCGTTTATCGAAAGGAAGAAGTCAATGCGCAATCTGGTTAAATATGTCGGGATTGGCCTGCTGGTTGTGGGTCTTGCAGCCTGTGATAACAGCGACACGAAAACGCCTGCTCAGGGTGCATCTGCAGAGAGCAATGCGACCGGTCAGCCGGTGAATCTGCTGGATGGCAAACTCAGTTTCTCTCTGCCAGCCGATATGACTGACCAGAGCGGTAAGCTGGGCACTCAGGCGAACAATATGCACGTTTATTCCGACGCAACCGGGCAGAAAGCCGTCATTGTGATTGTGGGTGACGACACCAGCGAAGATCTGAGCGTACTGTCAAAACGTCTGGAAGATCAGCAGCGCAGCCGCGACCCGCAGCTGCAGGTGGTGACCAATAAGTCCATCGAACTGAAAGGCCACACGCTGCAACAGCTGGATAGCATCATCTCCGCAAAAGGCCAGACCGCGTACTCGTCTGTGGTGCTGGGTAAGGTCGATAACAAACTGCTGACTATGCAGATCACCCTGCCAGCGGACGATCAGCAGAAAGCGCAGACTGCGGCTGAAAACATCATTAACACCCTCGTGATCCAGTAATCCTTCACGAGGATGACGTGGCCTCCGGTGCCTGCACCGGGGGCCATTTTTTTAGCCGCCATGTCAGCATCAAGGCGATAACCACCAGACCCGCCGCAGCAAGATAAATAACCGGGACTCCTGCCCAGGTCATCACCAGCCCTGCCAGCGGGCCGGTAATGCCCAAAGACATATCCATAAATACCGTGTAGGTTGCCAGCGCCGCCCCCTGATTCTGCTGCGGCACGGCTTTTACCGCCACCACCCCCAGCGCCGGGAAGACCAGTGAAAAACCTGCTCCCGCAAGGAAGACGCCCACTTTTGCGACCCATGGCACCATCGCTATGCCGGTCAACAGCAGCCCGACTATCTCTACCGCAAAGCAGATCATTGCCACGTTCAGCCCACCCAGACGGTTGATACCGTTCGGGAAAAGCAAACGCGCGCCAACAAACGCGCAGCTAAACAGGGTTAACGCGAAAGCTGCGCCGTCCCATCCTTTGGCGTCATAGAAAAGGGTAATGAAGGTCGCAATCACACCGAACCCCGTTGTCGCCAGCGCCAGGGCCATACCATACGGCCAGACGCGCCCGAGCACCGCCCGAAACGGCAGTGGCTTGCCCTTGCTGGCCTTCACTTTCGGGCGCGGCAGCGCAAAGAGGATCGCCAGAGCCGCAACCGCCATAATGGTAGTCGCCAGCCCATACAGACCACCAAACGCATAACAGGCCACACCAAGCGGCGCACCCAGCGCCATTGCGCCGTAGGTGACAATGCCATTCCACGAAATCACCCGACCAATGTGCGGCGCGCCTACCACCCCCACGCCCCACAGTGTCGAACCGGTTCCCGCCAGACTTTGACCGATACCCAGGATCACGCGACCCAGGCAGAGCAGTACCAGGCTAACCAGGGGCCAGTGGCTGGTGGTGGCGGCCAGAAAATAGCTCAGGCCACTCAGAAAGCAACCGCACAACCCTACAACCACGATGCTTTTTGGGCCGAAAAGGTCCGCGTAACGCCCGGCATGCGGACGGCTCAGAAGCGTGGCGAAATACTGCAGGCTAATCACCAGCCCCGCCCAGAAGGCGCTAAAGCCCATCACGTCATGGACATAGCCAGGCAAAACCGCCAGCGGCAGGCCAATGGTCAGATAACTGGCGAAATTGAAAATAACAACGGAGACGATGCGCAGATTGAGGCGCAGTCCGCTCAGCGCCGGTTCAGCGGCAGGTTCGGGCATGAGGTTCTACCTGGATTTTTACAACAGTGTTTCACTATTACCACGACACAATAAGAAAATCAGCACCGACTTTCAGATTAACAGCCCCAGACGAAGCGAACCGCGGACACTACACTTACCGGGTCATCATTTTAAGGAACGCGTATGATCGCTAACCCGTCCGACAAAGCTGGGCTCCACATCTTATTAAAACTCGCCTGCCTGGTGGTTATCCTTGCGGGTATCCATGCCGCGGCTGACATTATTGTGCAGCTCCTGCTGGCGCTCTTTTTTGCCATTGTGCTTAATCCGCTGGTGAGCTGGTTTTTACGTCGGGGCGTCAGTCGCCCGGTGGCCATCACCATCGTCGTCATCGTGATGCTAATTGCCCTGACGGCGCTTTTCGGCGTGCTGGCGGCTTCGCTGAGCGAATTCTCCACGATGTTGCCACAGTACAACAAAGCGCTGACGCGGAAGATCGTGGCGCTGCAGGAGATGGTGCCTTTCCTTAACCTGCATATCTCGCCAGAGCGGATGCTGCGTCGGATGGATTCAGAGAAAGTCATGACCTACGCCACCACCCTGATGACGGGACTTTCCGGCGCGATGGCCAGTATTCTTCTGCTGGTCATGACGGTGGTGTTTATGCTGTTCGAAGTGCGCCACGTCCCCTATAAGCTGCGCTTTGCGCTGAATAATCCACAAATTCACATCGCCGGATTACACCGCGCGTTAAAGGGCGTCTCCAAATATCTGGCGCTGAAAACGCTGTTGAGCGTCTGGACCGGCGTGATTGTCTGGCTGGGGTTGATGTTGATGGGCGTGCAGTTTGCGTTGATGTGGGGCGTACTGGCGTTTTTGCTCAACTATGTGCCCAATATTGGCGCGGTACTCTCCGCCGTACCACCGATGATTCAGGCATTCCTGTTTAATGGTTTCTATGAATGCATGTTGGTCGGGGCACTTTTCCTCGTCGTGCATATGGTGCTGGGGAATATTCTCGAACCGCGCATGATGGGGCACCGGCTGGGCATGTCGACGCTGGTGGTATTCTTATCGTTACTGATCTGGGGATGGCTGCTGGGCCCGGTCGGGATGCTACTGTCGGTCCCGCTAACCAGTGTGTGTAAGATCTGGATGGAAACCACCAAAGGCGGAAGCAAGCTGGCGATCCTGCTCGGGCCAGGGCGACCGAAAAGCCGATTACCAGGGTGAGCATCCCTGTCTGGTTAGCAATTCAAGGGGGCAATGGATTATAGTAATAGTTTCGCCGCTCAACTTTACGGCTATCATCGTTTTAACTGAAGGCCAGACGCTATATGTACCAGGTTTTTCTGGGAAAAATTTCCTCGCTGAGCACAAACTGCTGGGCTGAAGCACTCTCCCGACACGCACCGGAAGGCGCTCAGCGTGCTCGCTGGCTGGCCGATCACGGGTTGCTTTCTCGGCTGTTGGCTCCAGAACAACTCCCGGAGATTATCTACAGCGAACAAGGGAAAGCCATTTTTGCTGGCGACTATCCACTGTGGTTCAGCAGTAGCCACTCGGGCGACGATATTGCGTTAATTATCAGTGATGAAGGCGATGTTGGCTGTTCACTGGAACACATTCGCCAGCAGGATAACTGGCGTACGCTTGCCAATGCCGTGTTCAGCAATGCCGAGCATGATGAGCTGGAAAAGGAAACGCCAGAAGGCCAGCTTACGGCATTCTGGCGCATCTGGACGCGAAAAAAGGCGATTCTTAAACAACGTGACGGTCATGCCTGGCAGATGGTCAGCATTGACAGTTCAGCCCGCGCGCTCCATTCATCAAGCCAGTGCCAGGTCGGTTTACTCAGCCTTGCCGTTTGCACCGCAACACCCTACGAACTCACTGCCGCGCGGATTCATTCGATTGACGACGCACTGGTCGGAAAATAGTCAACACGCCCAGAATAATAAACCCAACCCCCACCAGCCCGTGCCAGGAGAAACGTTCCTCCCAGCCTGGCAACAGGATTGCGGCGCCCCACACCAGGATATAACTGAGGCTCAGCAAGGCATACGCTTTGCTGAGCGCCATACGATGCAAGGCCAGATACCAGCAGCCCATAGAGGCTACATACCCCGTTAACCCCAACAGCAGCGCACCGGTACCGGATGAGAAATGCCAGAGGGCAGAAATTAACGCCAGGACATCACTGACGGGGGGAAGCGCCTGCATGGCGCTTCGCAGCAGGAGCTGCGCGGCGCTGACTAACAGTACGCTGCATAGGGCCCAGAACGTTCCTTTCACAGGCTTCCTCCCAGCACAATAATGCCAATGATGATAAACCCAACACCCAGCCAGTGATGCGAAGCAACGTTCTCACGCCAGACGGTCTTCGCCGCCAGCGTCACCCAGACAAAATTGAGGCTTAACATAGGGTAAGCAATGCCCACAGGCATGCGTTGTAAGACCACCAGCCAGACCAGCATCCCGCAGCCCAATGCCAACAGGGCCAGGCCAAGCCACAGCGCGATATGTACACCACGCCGCCCGGCTTTCGCCGGACGGGTGGCTTGTTTCTGGCAAAGTTGTCCCGCACAGCTGAGCAAGCTTGCCAGTATCAGCCAGAGCCAGGTCATCACTTCGGTAGATACTGAAGGTAGGCCAGACGACCCTGGATATACAGGCTGTCCGGTTCTGGCAAATTAGCCCGCTTAAGATCGTCGCTTTTTGACAGCAGAATCACCAGCGATATGCGCCCCTGCTGTCGATGTTCCGCCAGCCACTCTGCGAAATCAGCTTTACCCACAAAACGGTCTTTCACATCAGGGTAATCCAGGCCATAGCGCAGTTCTCCACTCTGACCAAACAGAATGATGTCATTACGCTTAAGCTCCCACGCCAGGCCAGAGGCCACACCTACGTTATTGGCCAGCACAAACCGACTGTCCTGCAGCGGATCGCGCACGGTGTCGACCAGCGACTGCGGCTGTTTGGAATCCACCACCAGGTTAGGAATGGCAAAACCAATCAACAACGCCAGCCCGGCAGGACACAACGCCGCTAACCACCAGCGCTGCTGACTCTGCCTGAGCGTAAACCAGCCCACCACGGCCCAAATCAGGAACGCGACCACCGCGCAGAAGACTTTATACAGCTCAACCGACGTCCAGACCGGATGTTTAGACAGTCCCCACGGCGAGACGACCAGAGCGGCCACCACGCCAATGGCGCCAAATGCCAGGTTGATCCCCCCGTTAATGCGCAGCACGCGAGCACCTTTTTCCGCCGCGAGGCAGGCATAGCGCGCCATCAGAATCGCCAGCGGGGCGAAGCACGGCAGGATATAGGTCGGCAGCTTGCCTTTGGCAATGCTGAAGAACAGCAGCGGCATAACCACCCAGCCCAGCAGATAGAACCCGCCAGCCGCGTTTTGTCTGTCATTCCAGCCAAGACGGAACGCGCCTGGCAACAACGCTAACCACGGCAGACTACCCGCGACCAGGAACGGCAGGTAATACCAGAATGGCGCTTTGTGCTGGGCATCGCTCTGGGCAAAACGCTGAATATGCTCAACCCAGAAGAAGTAACGCCAGAAATCAGGCTCACGATGGGCAATCGCCAGTGCCCAGGGCAGGACAATCAGCACACAGCTCAGGATTGCCAGCCAGCCAAAAATCAGCACCTCTTTCCAGCGCTTTTGGGCAATGACCCACGGCAGTACGCCAATCACCGGTACTGCCAGCGCCAGGAAGCCTTTGGTCATCACCCCCATACCGCAGGCCAGCCCAAGCAGCACGTACCCCCCTGCTTTTCCGGCAACCGTCTCAGCCTGGGATGCCAGCCAGAAGCTGCACATCGCCGCCACCAGCCACAGGGTGATGATGGGATCCAGCACGGCATACGTACCGATGCCATACACCAGGAACAGCGTCAGGAAGATAAGGCCGGAGAATATGGCAACGCGTTTATCCCGCCAGAGACGCCAGGCCATCCAGATGACCAGCAGCGCCGCAAACCCGGTGGAGAATATGGCCCCGGCACGCACGGCAAGGTTCGTATCCCCAAACAACAATTGCCCGATACTGTTGATCCAGTAGCCCGCAATCGGTTTTTCAAAGTAACGCAGCCCCAGGAAATGCGGGACAACCCAGTCTCCTGATGCCAGCATTTCGCGGCTAATTTCCGCATAGCGCGTTTCATCAGGCTGCCACAGCAGGCGGATATCGACAGGGATGAGGTAGTAAACGATAAACAGTGCGAGAAGCGCTAAGCCATAACGGGCTGTTTTCATGGGGCCGGACTCACGGTTTGTTGATAGCCAAGCCAGCCTTCCCGGCCAGCCAGTTCATTACGTACTATTTTGCCCACCGGCAGGACGCTGAGATCGTCTGGCAGCAGTTCACTCAACGGACAGAACTGAATCCCCTCCTGAGCAGCCATCGTCAGCAGCTCATCGAAATCATGCTGATACGCAATCCCTTCCACTTCTGCGTGGATGGTATACACCGGCGTACCGGTATCGCGATGCATGCGGTCCAGAATGTAGCGATTGAAATCCTCTGCCTTCACCTCGCGGCCAACCACTTCATCCCAGGTGGGAAGCGTGACCGGGATCTGCACCGTCCCGTAGCGATTTTCCCCTAACAGCGGTAAAAATGGCCCGGTCCCGCGACAGTCGCTGTTGTAGCGGAATGCGAAGGATTCTTTAGCTTTCACAACACGTTGGTCCGCACGCCATCCCGCCACGGCGGAGCAGCGCACAGGCTGGCAGGTAATCGCCTCCAGCTCCAACATACCGCGCTCGACTTCACGGGTCAGGCGCGATATGTCCCAGACGCCAGCCCACGCTTGCCAGGCATGGTGATCCCAGGCATGCAGGCCGACCTCGTGTTGCCGTGTCGCTTCACGGATAATCGCTTCATTACCCGCGCCGATACGTCTGCCGGGCCATGCGGTCCCGGCCAGCAAAATATCCCAGCCATAGAGGGATGCTGCGCGTGAGCGCAGCATTTTGAACAGAAACGCCGGTTTAATCAGACGCCATAAATGGCGTCCCATGTTGTCAGGCCCCACGCTGAAGAAAATGCTTGAACGCACATCGTGCTTGCTCAGCAGTTCCAGCAGTTTGGGTACGCCGTCACGCGTCCCCCTGAAGGTGTCGACATCAATGCGTAAACCGACTTTTTTCATGAGTCCTGTTCCGACAGCTCCACAGTGCGCAGGAAGAAATCGAGCGTCTCATCAATAGTCAGCTCCATTTTCACCGTCGGCGTCCAGTTCAGGCAGCGTTTCGCATTGCGAATGCTTGGCTTACGGTGCTCAACGTCCTGATACCCTTTACCGTAGTAGCTGCTGCTTTCCACTTCACGGAAACCGGCAAACGGCGGGAATTTATCGCGCAGTGGATGGCGCTCAAAGCTTGCCAGCAGCATCTCTGCCAGTTCACGAATGCTCGCTTCGTTGTCCGGGTTACCGATGTTGATGATCTCACCGTTGCAGCGGTTATCTTTGTTTTCGATGATGCGGAACAGCGCTTCGATACCATCGCTGATATCAGTAAAGCAGCGTTTCTGTTTGCCGCCTTCGATAAGCTTGATTGGGGAGCCCTCAACCAGGTTGAGGATCAGCTGCGTGATCGCACGTGAGCTACCGATACGCGCCGCGTTCAGGTTATCCAGACGTGGACCCATCCAGTTAAACGGACGGAACAGGGTAAAGCGCAGGCCTTCTTTCTCACCGTAGGCCCAAATCACGCGGTCCAGCAGCTGTTTGGAGACAGAGTAGATCCAGCGCTGTTTGTTGATCGGCCCGACCACCAGATTGGAGGTGTCTTCATCGAAGTTTTTGTCGGTACACATGCCGTACACTTCAGAGGTGGACGGGAAGATGATGCGTTTGTCGTATTTTACGCAATCGCGGATGATCTTCAGGTTCTCTTCGAAGTCCAGCTCGAACACGCGCAGCGGGTTACGGGTGTACTCAATCGGCGTAGCAATGGCAACCAGCGGCAGCACCACGTCGCATTTTTTAATGTGATATTCGATCCATTCGGAATGGATGCTGATATCCCCTTCCACGAAGTGGAAACGCGGGTTATCAAGGAAACGGCTGATCGCATCAGAGCCGATATCCAGACCATAGATTTCGTAGTTATCGTCTTTGAGCAGACGTTCGGTCAGGTGGTTCCCGATAAAGCCGTTCACGCCGAGGATCAACACGCGAGTGCGGCGTTTGATGGCAACAACTGGCGCACTGGTGATCAGCGCCCCGGTCACCAGACCTAAAGACTGTGCCAGTTGAGTACCCTGAACATACAGACCGTTATCGGTTTGTCCGGTGACGATCTCCAGAGCTTGCTCACCACAGCTCACGATCAGCGGGGAGACAGAGATAACGGTACCCGGTTTTGCCGCTGGAATGTCGTCGCGCACGCGGGATTTCCAGACGATAAATTTGCTGACACCCGCAAAACTGTAAGCGCCCGGCCATGGATCGGTCACCGCACGCACCAGGTTGTGCAGCTGGCGAGCGGGTTTGTTCCAGTCCAGACGACCATCTTCCGGTGCGCGGCGGCCAAAGGTGCTCGCTTTGCTCTCATCCTGCGCAGTCTCGCTGAACGTACCGCCAAGGATCGCTGGCAGTGCATCACGCAGCAGCGTCTGCGCGGTTGCATTCAGCTTTTGATGCAGCTGCAGCGCCGTCTCGTCGGCATCAATAGCCACTTTCTGCTGTGCCACGATAGCGCCCGCATCCGCACGATGCACCATACGGTGCAGGGTCACGCCGGTTTCGGTTTCACCATTGACCAGTACCCAGTTCAGCGGCGCGCGGCCACGATAGGCCGGCAGCAGGGAGCCGTGAAGGTTGAATGCCCCTTTGGCGGCCAGACCTAAGATCTCGTCGGAAATCAGGTTACGGTAGTAGAACGAGAAGATAACATCAGGCGCGAGCGCGCGGATGCGATCCACCCACAGCGGGTGGTTTACATCGTCCGGTGCATAAACCGGAATACCACGCTCAGCGGCGATACGCGCTACAGAGCCGAAAAAGTTGTTCTCTCCCGCCGTGTCCGGATGAGTAAAGATTGCAGCAATGTCGTAGCCCGCTTCCAGCAGGGCCAGCGTGCCCGTGCACCCCATATCGTGATAGGCAAATACAACAGCTTTCATGGGTGGATTTCCTCTTGAGATGCTTTGTGTTCCTGACGGACAACACGTTGAATAAAGTAGCGCGGGCGTGCGCGAACATCGTTATAGATACGGCCAATGTATTCACCCAGCAGGCCCATTCCGACAAACTGGGCGCCGATGAACATAAACAGTACGGCAAAGAGCATGAAGACCCCTTCCGCCGCCCACTGCGGGCCAAAGACCAGGCGCAGCACGACCAACAGTACGGACAGCGCAAACCCGGCCACGGCGATGATGCTGCCGAAAACGCTCAGCAGGCGCAGCGGTGTGGTGGTCAGGCAGGTGATGAGGTCGTACATCAGGTTGATGAGGCGCATAAAGCTGTACTTCGACTCCCCATGCTCGCGCTCGGCATGCATAACCGGGATTTCCGTGGCCTTGCGGGCAAAGGTGTTAGCGAGAATCGGAATAAAGGTGCTGCGTTCATGGCAATGAAGCATGGCGTCGACAATATGGCGGCGGTAGGCGCGCAGCATGCAGCCATAATCGCCCATCGCTTTACCGGTGGTGCGCTGGATAAGGCGGTTGATGGTGCGTGAGGCCAGCTTACGGAACATACTGTCCTGACGGTTTTGACGCACCGTGCCGACGACGTCATAGCCTTCATCGGCTTTCGCCACCAGGCGCGGGATCTCTTCCGGCGGGTTTTGCAGGTCAGCGTCCAGGGTGATGATCAGATCGCCCGTGACGTGGCTGAACCCGGCCATAATGGCGGAGTGCTGGCCGTAATTACGGTTGAGCAACACGGCCACAACATGGCTGCCTTCTACCTGTGCGGCTTCGGTCAGCATCAGAGCGGAATTATCACTGCTGCCATCATCCACCAGCAGAATTTCATACGCTTTGCCCATGGTGTCGCAGGCGGCGGTTGTGCGGCGGATCAGTTCAGGCAGGCTCTCCTGCTCGTTATAAACAGGGATCACCACAGAAACTTTTTGTACAGGCGGTGCACTGAACATATCAATTTCCTGCAAGCTGATGGAGCGCGGTAATGACGCGGGTTGTGTCGTCATGAGTCATGTCCGGGAAAAGAGGGAGAGAACAAATACGCGCGCTATTCCATTCTGAATTCGGGAGCGATACATCAGGAAAACGCTCGCGGTAGTATTTTTGCGTATGCGCCGCGCGGAAGTGCAGGCCAGTACCGATGCCTTTCTCTTTCAGCGCTGCCATCAGGTTGTCGCGTGAAATCCCGCAGCGCGCTTCATCAACGCGAATGATAAACAGGTGCCAGGCGTGCACATGCGGCCATGACGGAATGGTGAGCGGCTGGAACGGCGTATCGGCAAGCTCCCGCAGGTAGCGTTCAGCAATTTCCTGGCGTCGTTTGTTGGCTTCTTTCAGTTTGCCCAACTGCACCAGCGCCAGCGCGGCGTTGATATCCGCCAGGTTGTATTTATAGCCCGGGGAAATCACTTCTGCCTGCGGCGCACGACCATGCGTCTGGCGGTCATACGCGTCAACACCCAGACCGTGGAATTTCAGGCTGCGGATCCGCGCAGCAAGTTGCGCGTTATCCGTCACCACGAGACCGCCTTCTGCACAGGTCATATTTTTAATGGCGTGGAAAGAGAAAATCGCCGTTCCCTTCCAGCCGACATGACGGTCTTTATAGTAAGTACCGGCTGCATGAGCCGCATCTTCAATCACCGGAATACCGTGGCGTTCACCAATGGCGTGGATGGCGTCGATTTCACATGGTGCGCCGGCATAATGAACGGGGATAATCGCTTTGGTACGCGGGGTGATGGCAGCTTCAACCGCTTCGGGTGTCACCATCAAGGTATCTTTGTCCACATCAATCATTACCGGCGTTGCGCCCAGTAAAACAATCATATTCAGAGTGGAGACCCAGGTCTGGGAGGGGGTAATGACTTCATCGCCCGGGCCAATATCCAGCGCCATCAGCGTGACATGCATTCCTGCTGTTGCAGAACAAACGGCAATTGCATGCTGGTTCCCGGTAAGTTGACAGAATGCCTCTTCAAGTTCCTGATTCTTAGGCCCCGTGGTGATCCAGCCCGACATCAAAACGTCCTGAAGCGCCGCAATTTCCTCAGCGCCCATCGACGGTCGCGAAAAAGGCAGAAAATCACTCATTATTAATTTCCTTGCTGTATTAAAGGCGTCATCTTTTACTGCGCTGTCGTAATGGGCAGCTCAATGGGATCATGCAAGATGGTTATTAAATAAAGACCAAATAAAATTAAGTCGCTATAACAGTTATGTCAACAAACCATCAACTGAAACAAAGTAGCGGTGTTTTCTTAGGAAAAAATTAAGACAGGTGAGAAGCAGAAGGGGGACAGCACATTAAGAATGACAAGAAGTCTTTTTACAACAGCAAGATAGCTGTCATGTTAAATTTTTCACGTTTTTGTGGGAAGCCTCACAACACTTACGACAATATTTCATTTCTTTTACATTGAGATTATAAGAAAAGTAAATGAATACTCAACCAAAATTAAAATCCCGGCGGTTTCGGCGGAAATAGACCGTCCTCCGGGAACTTTTTATTAATATGAATTGTCGCGGAATCAACTGTCGCGCTTAGTTAAGATTAGCAGGGAAATCATTTGGTAATTCACTGGCTGCGCAGGCAATAACGCTTTCATTATCCGCACCGCAATCGCGTACAAAGGTGATCGTAGCAAACTCATCAATCACTTCAGTTGGATAGGCCGGACCTGCATCGCGATAGCTATTCATAAGAGGAATATGATCGTTCTGGAAGCAGACGGTTTTTTCCGGATTGTTCATGACCCAGCGCGGGAAGAAGATGGTGCCGTGAAACAGTTTATCGCCCAGGTTTACAATCAGGCTCACATCCGTCCCGGTTGGCTCTGTCCAGGAAATTTTATAGATACTCTCCCCTACCCGTACGATATAGGCCTGCTGATCTTTTACCCAACGGTTTGCCACAAGACCGCTATGAATACGGTAATCAAGGGTGGTCTCATTTTTTACGTAAATCTCGTAGTTCCAGCCATTGTCATAGGTATAAACAAGGTGTTTGCCAACGAAGCCGCTTAAGTCGTGTTTGTCGAAGGTGTTCATAAGATGTCTCCTTTGTTTTGATGAGACGATCGTACCCCTTCAAAAAATGGATGAATAACGCTATGTTTTAATCAAACTCATCCAAAATTTAGATATATCATGCACAAGACGACGCTGGAACAATGGTCTTTACTGGTGAAAGTGGTTGAGGCCGGTAGCTTTGCCAAAGCAGCGGAAGAAACCCATCGCAGCCAGTCCTCCGTCAGCTATAACCTGGCGTTGTTGCAGGAGAGGCTGGGCGTGGCGCTGCTGGCGCCGGAAGGACGACGAGCGGTGCTAACCCCAGCCGGAGAACTTCTTCTCAACCAGGTGAAACCGTTGCTGAAAGCGTTTTCGTATGTTGAGACGCGCGCAGGTACCCTTCGCAACGGCACGCGCACACGGTTGGATCTGGTCGTAGACACGGTTTTCCCGCGTCGCCGCCTGTTCGCCATTCTGCGTCAGTTCCAGCAGCAGTATCCACAAACCCACGTACGCCTCACCGAAGTGCTTGAAACGTCCCGTGCCGATGCCATAAATGACGAAGCCGATATCATGGTTCTGACGCGCCGCCAGGACATGACAGGGCTCGGCGAATGGCTGATGAATATCGACTTTGTCGCCGTGGCGCATCATCAGCATCCCCTTTTCACCCTCGACGTACCGCTTAACGATGACATGCTGCGCCCGTGGCCGCTCATCCAGATTGCGGACAACCAGACTACCGCGCGCGCTGCCGGCGAGTCGTGGACGTTTTCCACCATTGATGCCGCCATTGAGGCCGTTGTCTCTCAGGTTGGCTACGGCTGGCTGCCAGAAGAACGCATCCAGCCCCAGTTGGATCAAGGTGTACTGAAACATCTGCCGCTGAGCCACGGCGCGCGCAGAGCAACGCCGCTTCACCTGATTGTTAAACGCTCCCTCACCCCGCTTGATGAGCAGGTTGAGACGCTGGTGCGCCTTTTTAGCCATGAGCCATCATCACCACCTGCTACGCTTTAAGGTCCGAACGTTAAAACGATAAGGAGTGGATGATGAAAATCGACTTTGCGGGGAAAGTGGCGCTGGTGACCGCCTCAACCGGCGGGATCGGGTTCGCTATTGCCAGAGGTCTGGCGGAAAGTGGTGCGGAAGTAATCGTCAATGGCCGCAGCACGGAATCGGTGAATAAAGGTATTCAACAGCTTCAGCAGGTAGTGCCAGGCGTGCAGGTGCGTGCCGCGATCGCCGATCTCAGTACGGCAGAAGGGGTCGAGTCGCTTGTGAAGGTCGCGGGCCACGTTGATATCCTGGTTAACAACGCTGGAATTTACGGACCGCAGGATTTCTATGCCACCGACGATGACACCTGGGAGCGTTACTGGCAGACCAACGTGATGTCCGGCGTACGCCTCTCCCGCGCCTTGCTGCCGGGCATGGTGCAGAAAGGCTGGGGACGCGTGGTGTTTATTTCCTCCGAGTCGGCCTGCAATATCCCGGCGGATATGATCCACTACGGCGTGACCAAAACGGCGCAGCTTTCGCTCGCACGCGGCCTCGCGAAGTTCGTGGCGGGAAGTGGTGTGACGGTCAACAGCGTATTGCCAGGACCGACGATGTCTGATGGTTTCGCCGAAATGATGAAGGATGAAATCGAAAAAACCGGTAAATCGCTGGAACAGCTGGCGAAAGAGTTTGTGATGGCCAACCGCCCCAGCTCGGTTATCCAGCGCGCGGCCACGGTTGAAGAGGTGGCCAGTATGGTGATTTATGTCTGTTCGACCCAGGCCTCCGCCACCTCGGGCGCGGCATTGCGCGTCGATGGCGGCGTCGTGGATGACATCATTTGATATCGTCAGGCTGCACTGCCCGCGACCCGACGGGCAGTAATGTAGTGCTCTTGCCAGTAGTCGTCCGTCAGGGTTGAGACCGTTACCCCCTGGCTACTTGAAGCATGAATAAACTGGCTATTGCCAATATAAACGCCTACGTGCTTGCGGTTCGGTCCCGTCTGGAAGAACACCAGGTCTCCTGCCTTCAGGCGATATTGCGCCACCTGCACGCCGCGGTGGATCTGTTCGCTCGTCGTGCGCGGTAAATTAAGGTGTACCGCATCGCTGAACAGATGTTGCATCAGTGCCGAGCAATCCACCCCGCGATGCGTGGTTCCGCCCCACTGATACTGGGTCCCCTTCCACTTCTGGTATTGATCGAGGATGCGCGAGCGTAGCGGGCCTGTTTCGTGGTGAAACAGAGCCGATTTCGCTGGCGATACTGCAAATGCGCTGTTCATCGAGATCATGGATGCAGGCAGCTCAAAACTGAATGCGGAAAATGAAGCAAAACTTAACGTGAGGATTGAAATAAGCGATCTGAACGTCATATCAAAAAAGGATCTGAGAGTGAATTATTCCTTACCTGTGGGGGCCAATGTTCCCCCGAAAAGTCTTTCAATGCGGCGATAATATAGACAGGGCATTTTTTAACCAATCTTTATCGAGGCCAAAAATGGACTCACTTTCAGATCGCAAGATCGATAAAAAAATGGTTGTGATGTAAGGACTGTCCAGGTAAAGCAGGTAAACTAATCAACAGAATGTGTATTTCAGCTAAGACGTATTTATGACCAATATGATTGCCGACGAGACGGTGGCAAAATCCAACGTGCTCTCTGTCTTTGACTTTGATGGAACATTAACGCACCACGACAGCTTTATCCCTTTCCTGCGTTTTGCCTTTGGTAAACGTTACTTCGCGGGCCGCCTGGTGCGTATGGCGCTGCCAACGCTCCACTGCGTGCGCCGCAAGCTGACGCGCGATGAGCTGAAAGAAGTGCTGATTAAAACGTTCCTGACAGGCGTGGATGAACACTGGTTACGCCAGCAGGCGGAAGCCTTTTGCGAAAAGTACTGGGATAAACTGATGCGTCCGGCTGGCGTGCTGGCCGTTGCTGCAGAGGTGAACTCCGGCGCGGAAGTGACAATCTGTTCCGCTTCTCCTGCCCTGGTGCTACAGCCGTGGGCTGACAAACTCGGCATTAAGCTGATTGGCACACAGCTGGAAGTGAAAAACGGTAAGCTGACAGGACGTATCACGGGCAATAACTGCCGCTGTGCTCAGAAAGTGGCAAGGCTGGAAAAGGTGTATGGCGATCTCAACGCGTATCACCTGCGCGCCTGGGGAGACACTCGCGGCGATCACGAACTGCTGGCAGCCGCGCAGGATCCACACTGGCGGCATTTCCATCACCCGCGTAAGCGTCGGAATTCACCGATTAAATAGCCTTTTCACCCTCTCCCCACGGGGCGAGGGTGAAAAGCGGTGCATCAGGCCTCACGTTTCCCAGGGAACATCACACTCGCAATAATGCCCAGCGCCAGCACGCCTAATACCACAAACAGGCTGGCCGTCGCGCCAATGCTGTAACCATGATGCCAGAAGTGGTCGGTTGCATTCAGACCCAGCTTGAAGGCCACGAAGAACAGTAACAACACCACGGCTTTCTCAAGGTGCACCAGATACTGTTTCAGCGCTTCCAGTACGAAATAGAGCGTACGCAGGCCGAGAATGGCGAACATCATGGCGCTATAGATAATCAGCGGTTCGCGACTCACGGCAATAATCGCCGGGACCGAGTCAAACGCGAACATCACGTCAGAAAGCTCCACAACCGCCACGCAGAGCAGCAGTGGTGTTGCGTAGCGCTTCGCCTTCTTCACGCGTCCAACCATCACGTCCTGGTTTTCCGGTTTTTCAAGTTCAGCATCGACCTCTTTCTGGGTCAGAATAAAGGCATTGCTGCTGATTTTCGGCCAGACAGGATAGAAACGTTTCACCAGGCGATAAGCGAGATGACCAGAGTAATCTTCCACTTCGTCACTCTCTTCATTGCGTTTGAGCATCATCACCGCTGTCCAGCCAACGACCAGCGCGAAAATCACTTCGACGTAAGGCCCCAGACTCAGCAGGCTTGTCCCAATGGCCACAAAGATGCCACGGAAAACAATCGCGCCCAGCACGCCCCAGTAAAGTACGCGGTGACGATACTTATCCGGCACACCAAACCAGGCAAAAATGGCCATCATTACAAACAGGTTATCGACAGAAAGCACCTCTTCAAGCGCGTAACCCGTGAGGAACAGACTTGCCATCTCGGCGCCGTGGTGAACATACAGGAATCCGGCGAACGCCATTGCCATCATGACCCAGAACAGGGACCACATGGCGGCACTTTTGAGCGAGATCGGTTTATCGTGACGGTGCATAAAGAGGTCGATAAACATCGCCCCTACGGCCATCACAACAAAGACAACAACGGTTTCCGTCGGGAAACCGAGATGAGCAGCAGACATACACAACACCATACAAACTGACATAAGCCAGTAACAGAAAAAGATCGTTACTTTAGCACACCCGTCGTTCAGGCGCTCATGCCACGCAAACGCTGCAGTACCGCCACCAGAACCGCCACAGACCAGCCCACCATTAGCGCGCCCACGAGCCCTTCCACACCGCCGATGAGCCGCCAATTCTCGGGTAACGTGACGTCGCCGTACCCGACAGTGGCATAACTGACCAGTGAAAAGTAGAAACTGGTGTTCCAGTCATTAAATGCATCAATGACGAAATAAAACGCCGCAAATAGCCCGGCTTCAAGAAGATGGGCGAAAATCATGGAGATAACGATGCCAACATTACGTAAAACAATACGTACCGCAGAATCGACTTCTAACTTAATGAATTTGAGAACGATAAACATCCACAGTGAATGGATCACCACGGTTAGGGTAAGCAAAATAATAATGCTGAGTATCTGCATGACGTGTGCTCTGACCAAAAGGAATACGGCCCCGCGAACGCAGCGGGGCATCAGGTCGAAGCTTAGTTGAATGGATGGAAAAAGTTGGTGCAATAATTGCGGGGCGTGATTATTTCTCTGCCAGAGCCTGAGCACATGCCCAGGCACTTGCCCATGCCCACTGGAAGTTGTACCCGCCAAGCCAGCCGGTGACGTCCATCACTTCGCCAATAAAATAGAGCCCCGGCACGTTGCGCGCTTCCATGGAGCGGGAAGAGAGTTCATTCGTGTCGACCCCGCCCAGCGTGACTTCTGCGGTGCGGTAGCCTTCCGTGCCGTTTGGCTGCACGCGCCAGTTTGTCAGCGTCTCCACCAGCGTCTCCTGCTCGCGGCTGTTAAGCTGCTTGAGCGAAACATCCGGGATCTGCCCCAGCACCTGCAAACATTCCACCAGACGCTTCGGCAGCTGCATTGCCAGGGTGTTTTTCAGGCTCTGATTCGGGTGCGCCACACGCTGCTCGTTGAGGAAGGCATCCAGATCGCAATCGGGAAGCAGGTTAACCGTGACAAACTCCCCCGGCTGCCAGTAGCTGGAGATCTGCAGTACCGCCGGGCCAGAGAGGCCGCGGTGAGTGAAGAGCAGGTTTTCGCGGAATACCGTACCGTCTTCGGCGGTGATGACCGACGGAACCGAGACGCCAGAAAGTGTCTGGAGTTGTTCCAGCAGCGGTTTATGCAGCGTAAACGGCACCAGCCCCGCACGCGTTGGCAGCACCTTCAGGCCGAACTGCTCGGCAATCTTGTAGCCAAATGGCGAGGCACCCAGACCCGGCATAGAAAGACCACCGCTGGCGATCACCAGGCTGTCGGTGCTGACGGTTTCACCGTTGAGTTGCAGCGTGTAACCTTGCTCATCACGCGCAACGTCCAGCACTTCCGTGCGCAGGCGCATCGTTACACCGCCCTTCTCGCACTCGGCCACCAGCATATCGACAATCTGCTGCGCGGAATCGTCGCAGAACAGCTGACCCAACGTCTTCTCATGCCACGCAATACCGTGTTTACCCACGAGGTCGATAAAGTCCCACTGGGTGTAACGCGCCAGCGCAGATTTGCAAAAATGACGGTTTTGGCTCAAATAGGCCGCGGGTTCAACATACAGATTAGTAAAGTTGCAGCGCCCACCGCCAGACATCAGGATCTTACGGCCTGGTTTTTTACCGTTATCCAGTAACAGCACGCGACGACCCGCTTGTCCGGCCATCGCCGCACAAAACATACCCGCCGCACCGGCGCCAATGACCACGGCATCAAACCTTTCCACGTCAAAACCCTCTTTGTTCACTGCCGCGGATTGTAAAGTTTCCTCTGTGGTCACACCAGCGTAAAAAGATATTACAAAGCCATTTCATTGAAATTTAAAGAATATCCTTTCAGGCACTTTTCCCAAATCAGGTGGTATGTCAAAAAAAGTCTATATTTCACTTTGCCCGCCGTGCATTTGTCCTGGATAATGCGCCGCGTTCATGTCCTCAAAATGGCGTAACGTCCTATGCTACATTTGTTTGCCGGCCTGGATTTACATACCGGGCTTTTATTATTGCTTGCTCTGGTTTTTGTACTGTTTTACGAAGCGATCAACGGCTTCCACGACACTGCAAACGCAGTAGCAACGGTTATTTACACTCGCGCAATGCGATCGCAACTGGCGGTTGTTATGGCGGCGGTATTTAACTTTTTTGGTGTCCTCCTGGGCGGACTGAGCGTTGCGTATGCCATTGTGCATATGTTGCCAACGGATCTGCTGCTTAACGTAAGTTCTGGCCATGGCCTCGCTATGGTGTTCTCAATGCTGCTTGCTGCAATTATCTGGAACCTCGGTACCTGGTATTTCGGCCTGCCTGCATCCAGTTCTCACACTCTCATCGGCGCGATTATCGGTATCGGGTTAACCAATGCCCTGATGACCGGTACATCGGTTGTTGATGCGTTAAACATCCCGAAAGTGCTGGGGATTTTTGCCTCGCTTATCGTCTCCCCAATTGTGGGTCTGGTGGTTGCAGGTGGATTAATTTTCATCTTGCGTCGTTACTGGAGCAACACGAAAAAGCGCTCCCGTATTCACCTGACTCCGGCAGAGCGTGAGAAGAAAGACGGTAAGAAAAAACCGCCATTCTGGACACGTATCGCTCTGATCATTTCTGCAATCGGCGTGGCTTTCTCACACGGTGCGAACGATGGTCAGAAAGGCATTGGTCTGGTGATGTTGGTTCTGATTGGCGTTGCGCCAGCAGGTTTCGTGGTTAACATGAATGCCTCCGGATACGAAATCACCCGTACCCGTGATGCGGTGAATAACGTCGAGATCTATTTCCAGCAGCATCCTGATCTTCTCAAGAAAGCGACCGGCGTTGACCAGTTGATTCCTTCTCCGGAAGCGGGCGCTACCACCGTACCAGGCGAGTTCCACTGCCATCCGGCAAACGCGATTAACGCGCTGGAACGTGCGAAAGGCATGCTGGGCACTATCGAGAGTTATGACAAACTGACCGTTGAACAGCGTGGTCAGCTGCGTCGCATTATGCTGTGCATCTCTGATGTGACGGATAAAGTGGCGAAGCTGCCTGACGTGAATGCTGATGACCAGCGTCTTCTGAAGAAACTGAAAGGCGATATGCTCAACACCATCGAGTACGCGCCAATCTGGATCATCATGGCGGTCGCGCTGGCGCTCGGTATCGGTACGATGATTGGCTGGCGTCGCGTGGCGACCACCATCGGCGAGAAGATCGGTAAGAAAGGCATGACCTATGCGCAGGGTATGTCCGCGCAGATGACGGCAGCCGTGTCTATCGGTCTGGCGAGCTATACCGGTATGCCAGTGTCTACCACCCACGTACTCTCCTCGTCCGTGGCAGGTACCATGATTGTTGACGGTGGCGGTCTGCAGCGCAAAACCGTGACCAACATTCTGATGGCCTGGGTATTCACTCTCCCGGCCTCTATCCTGTTGTCTGGCGGTTTGTACTGGATTTCGCTGAAGCTGATCTAATCAGTTGAAGGCGACAAAAAAGCGGGTCAGGAAACTGACCCGCTTTTTTTTGGAACCAACGCAATACCCTGGAAGGAATAGACTATGCCATTCAAAACGGCTATTAAATGGATTCATCGCCTTGTTACCGTTTCGCTTCTGGCTCTGGTCATTGGTTTTCTCTGGCTAAACCACCAACCTAATCAGCGAAACAACGATGAACTTCAGCGCGTTTATAAATTATCTGATAGCGTCTGGCTCTATATGACCGTGAACAATCAGGGTGGCGCAACCGTGCCAACAATCTACCGTTACTACCTCTCGGGGGAAATATCAGGGAATGATGCCGACGTTATCCATCAGCTTGCTATGAAGCATCCTGTTATTGAAGGTACAGGCACGATTACCACTGCCAGTATGGATACAAACGGGGAAGTGAAAATTACCTATAGCGGGAAAGTTATCTCAATTCAGGGCAATATCTCAAATCTCCGGTTCTCAGTTACGCCCTGAACCAGATGAAATCAGGCGGGGCTTACCCCGCCTGCTGTGAAGCTCAATGCCAAATCATCAATGCAACCATACTGACCACGACCAGACCACATAAGGCGCTGGTCAAAATGAACTGACGACGCAGGCGCTCGCAACGACGGATAAACTCTTCATCGTGATGATCGCGGTAGCGCTGGTAGTAGATGTATCCCACCAGACGCATCTGTTTGCTGGGCTGTCCATGCGAGGTGAAGAAACCTCCACCGTCCACATACTGATAAAGCAACGGATCGCAACCACGAAGTACCACCAACAGCGCACGTAACGATGAGAAGTAGCGCGCCATATTCACTATGCAAACCACACATAGCGCCCAAAACAATGCGACGGTGCTAATCATACATCCTCCCCGGCGTCCGCCCACGAAGCAAGGCTTCTGAGCTACCGCACCCCAATGCCCTGACAGACAGTTCAGTGAAAGAATGACCAAAATCGATCCGGTTCGCATTTTAAAATCCGAACGGCTCATTAAATAGTGTAGGAGATCCGTTAATTTTTTTGCCACAAGGTTAATCGTTATCAACACCAAAGCTTGAAAAATATGTTTAACTGGGCCGTAATAAAGTATCAGACGGCGGCATTCTCGTAATAGTCATCGATAACTTAAGGAAGGAGTAACACTATGGCTTACAAACACATTCTCATCGCGGTAGACCTCTCCCCGGAGAGCAAAGTACTGGTTGATAAAGCAGTATCCATGGCACGTCCCTACAACGCGAAAGTTTCTCTGATTCACGTTGATGTGAATTACTCCGACCTCTATACCGGTCTGATCGACGTCAATCTCGGCGATATGCAGAAACGCATCTCCGAAGAGACTCACCATGCTCTGAGCGAACTGTCGACTAACGCAGGTTATCCGATCACCGAAACCTTAAGCGGTAGCGGCGACCTGGGCCAGGTGCTGGTCGATGCAATTAAGAAATACGATATGGATCTGGTGGTATGCGGTCACCATCAGGACTTCTGGAGCAAGCTGATGTCTTCAGCGCGCCAGCTGATTAACACCGTTCACGTGGATATGCTGATTGTTCCACTGCGTGACGAAGAAGACGAATAAGTGCAAAATGCCCGGTAGCGCTAGCGCCACCGGGCTTTGTTATTCCGGCGTACCGGCATAAATATCAAACCGGTGCCCTTTGGTAGTCACCGCATTGGTCGTCGCAACGTCCGCCAGCGGCGGCGCATAGTCCGGGCGTTTCACTACCACACGCTTCGTCGCTAACTGGCGAGCAGGCCCCAGCAAACCATCTGCATCCAGGTCCGGACCCACGAGCGACTGAAACACACGCATCTCTTTTTTCACCAGCGCGCTTTTCTGCTTATGCGGGAACATCGGATCAAGATAGACCACCTGCGGGCGCGGGGTAATATCGGTCAGCGCCGTCAGGCTGGAGGCGTGGATCAGCTGCAAACGCTCCTGCAACCACGGGCCGATTTCCGGGTCTGCATAGCCACGCACCAGACCGTCGTCGAGTAGTGCGGCCACCACAGGATTCCGTTCCAGCATCCGCACATGACAACCCACGGATGCCAGCACAAACGCATCACGCCCTAACCCCGCCGTGGCATCCACCACATCCGGCAGATAGCTTCCCTTGATGCCGACCGCTTTGGCAACCGCTTCACCACGACCGCCACCAAACTTACGTCGGTGTGCCATCGCACCGCCAACAAAGTCGACAAAAATACCGCCGAGTTTTGGTTCGTCGCGCTTACGTAATTCGAGATGCTCTGGCGTCATCACCAGCGCCATCAGGTTTTCATCATCGTGCTCCAGCCCCCAGCGGGCGGCCAGAACAGATAAGGCGCCGTCTCCGGCGCCTGTTTCATCGACTAAGCAGATCTTCACGTAGCAATCAGCCTTTGATCCCGTAATGCTCCAGCATCGCATCCAGCTGCGGCTCGCGGCCACGGAAGCGTTTGAACAGCACCATAGGCTCTTCAGAACCGCCACGGGTCAGGATGTTATCGAGGAACGACTGGCCCGTTTCGCGGTTAAAAATCCCTTCCTCTTCGAAGCGAGAGAAGGCATCTGCCGCCAGCACGTCGGCCCACAGGTAGCTATAGTAACCTGCCGCGTAGCCGCCCGCGAAGATGTGGCTGAACGCGTGCGGGAAGCGGCCCCAGGTTGGCCCAGGAATGACGGCAACCTGCTTTTTAATCTCAGCCAGGGTCTCGAGGATTTTAGCCCCTTGCTCCGGGCTGAACTCGGCGTGCAGGCGGAAATCAAACAGGCCGAACTCCAGCTGACGCAGGATAAACATCGCCGCCTGGTAATTTTTCGCTGCCAGCATTTTATCCAGCAGTTCTTTCGGCAGCGGTTCGCCGGTTTCATAGTGACCAGAGATAAACGCCAGTGCGTCCGGCTCCCAGCACCAGTTTTCCATAAACTGGCTTGGCAGTTCGACCGCATCCCACGGCACACCGCTGATCCCGGCCACGCCAGCGGTTTCGATGCGGGTCAGCATATGGTGCAGACCGTGGCCGAACTCGTGGAACAGGGTGATCACTTCGTCGTGGGTAAACAGCGCAGGTTTGCCATTCACCGGACGGTTGAAGTTACAGGTCAGATAAGCGACCGGCTTCTGCAGAGAACCGTCGGCTTTACGCATCTGGCCCACGCAGTCGTCCATCCACGCCCCGCCGCGTTTGTTCTCACGCGCGTAGAGATCGAGGTAGAAACTGCCACGCAGCTCGTTCTTCTCGTCATACAGCTCGAAGAAACGTACGTCCGGATGCCAGACGTCAATGTCGGTACGTTCTTTTGCGGTGATGCCATAGATGCGTTTAACCACTTCGAACAGACCGTTAACGGCTTTGTTTTCCGGGAAGTACGGGCGCAACTGCTCGTCGCTGATGCTGTAGAGGTGCTGCTTCTGTTTTTCGCTGTAGTAGGCGATGTCCCACGGCTGCAGCTCGTCCACGCCGAACTCCGCTTTCGCGAAGGCGCGCAGCTGGGCCAGCTCTTTCTCACCCTGAGGACGGGCGCGTTTCGCCAGATCGGTCAGGAAGTCGAGTACCTGCTGCGGGTTCTCCGCCATTTTGGTGGCGAGGGATTTATCGGCGTAGTTTTCGAAGCCCAGCAGCAGTGCCAGCTCGTGACGCAGAGCCAGAATTTCAGCCATCACCGGACTGTTGTCCCATTTACCGGCATTCGGCCCCTGGTCGGAGGCGCGGGTGCTGTAAGCGCGGTACATCTCTTCACGCAACGCCTGGTTGTCGCAGTAGGTCATTACCGGCAGGTAGCTCGGGATATCCAGGGTTAACAGGAAACCTTCCTGCTCTTTCGCTTCGGCCTGCGCTTTTGCCGCCGCCAGCGCGCTTTCCGGCATCCCGGCCAACTGCGCTTCGTCGGTAATCAGCTTCGTCCAACCCATGGTGGCGTCGAGCACGTTGTTGCTGTACTGGTTGCCCAGCTCGGACAGGCGCGCGGCAATTTCACCGTAGCGGGTCTGCTTCTCTTTTGGCAGGCCAATCCCGGACAGCTCAAAATCACGCAGGGCGTTATCGACCGATTTTTTCTGCGCCGTGTTCAGTTCGGCATAGTGGTCGCCGTCGCGCAGGTCGCGGTAGGCTTTGTAAAGCCCTTCGTGCTGGCCGACCCAGGTGCTGTACTCAGAGAGCAGCGGCAGGGTCTGCTCGTAGGCTTCGCGCAGTTCCGGGCTGTTTTTTACCGAGTTCAGGTGGCTCACCGGGGAGAAGATACGCCCCAGCACGTCGTCCACTTCGGCCAGCGGCTGACACAGATTTTCCCAGCTGTACGGCGCGCCCTGCGCTACCACGCTTTCTACCGCCGCGCGGCAGTTGTCCAGCGATTGCGTAACGGCTGGAACCACATGCTCAGGGAGGATTTTAGAAAATGGTGGCAACGAAAAAGGCGTCAGTAATGGATTGGTCATAAACGCTGTCCTGTTGAATAAGATGAATGAAGCGCGCATCCGGCGCTGTGCATATGGTCCAGTAATGGGGTTAAGTGTAGAGGATTTCAATGCCTGCGCTTACCGGGCTGACGGGTAATCTGTGCCGTTCTGCTGTAAACTGTGGCAAATCGTCATTTCAGCGGAATTTCATTACTCATGCTCAGTTATCGCCACAGCTTTCACGCAGGCAACCACGCCGATGTCCTCAAACACACCGTTCAGAGTCTGATCATCGAATCACTCAAAGAGAAAGAGAAGCCGTTTCTCTATCTGGACACCCACGCGGGCGCGGGGCGCTATCAGCTGAGCGGCGAACACGCCGAGCGTACCGGTGAATATCTGGAAGGGATCGCCCGCATCTGGCAGCAGGATGACCTGCCAGCAGAACTGGAACCCTACATCGGTGTAGTGAACCATTTCAACCGCAACGGCCAGCTGCGTTACTACCCAGGTTCTCCGCTGATTGCCCGTCAGCTGTTGCGCGAACAGGACAGCATCCAGTTGACCGAGCTGCACCCAAGTGATTTCCCACTGTTGCGCGCTGAATTCCAGAAAGATAACCGCGCTCGCGTGGATAAAGCCGATGGCTATCAGCAGCTGAAAGCCAAATTGCCGCCGGTTTCCCGTCGCGGCCTGGTGCTGATCGACCCGCCGTACGAAATCAAAACCGACTATCAGGCGGTGGTGACCGGCATCCACGAAGGTTACAAGCGCTTTGCGACCGGTACCTATGCCCTGTGGTATCCGGTAGTGCTGCGCGCGCAAATCAAACGCATGATCAAAGACCTGGAAGCGACTGGCATCCGCAAAATCCTGCAAATTGAACTGGCGGTACGCCCGGATAGCGACCAGCGCGGCATGACCGCCTCCGGTATGATTGTCATCAACCCGCCGTGGAAGCTCGAAGCGCAGATGAATAACGTGCTGCCGTGGCTGCACAAAACGCTGGTGCCAGCGGGTACAGGCCACGCCACCGTCAGTTGGATCGTGCCTGAGTAATTACAGCCATCGGTGGAACCTATTGATTTCAGGTATACAATCGCGGCAATTCACGATTAAGGATAAAAGCTATGACTAAGCATTATGACTACATCGCAATCGGCGGCGGCAGCGGCGGCATCGCCTCCATCAACCGTGCGGCCATGTATGGCCAGAAATGTGCGCTGATTGAAGCCAAAGAACTTGGCGGCACCTGCGTGAACGTAGGTTGTGTACCGAAGAAAGTGATGTGGCATGCGGCGCAGATCCGTGAAGCTATCCATATGTATGGCCCGGACTACGGCTTTGACACCACCATCAACCACTTCGACTGGGACAAACTGATCGCCAGCCGTACCGCCTACATCGACCGTATTCACACCTCGTACGACAACGTACTGGGTAAAAATAACGTCGACGTGATCCGTGGTTTTGCCCGCTTTGTGGACGCGAAAACGATCGAAGTGAACGGCGAGACGATCACTGCCGATCACATCCTGATCGCCACCGGCGGCCGTCCGAGCCACCCGAATATCCCGGGTGTGGAATACGGTATCGACTCCGACGGTTTCTTCGAACTGCCAGCCCTGCCAAAACGCGTTGCCGTGGTGGGCGCAGGTTACATTGCGGTTGAGCTTGCCGGCGTGATTAATGGTCTGGGTGCCGAAGCGCATCTGTTCGTGCGTAAACACGCACCGCTGCGTAGCTTTGACCCGCTGATCGTCGACACGCTGGTAGAAGTGATGAACGCCGAAGGCCCAACCCTGCACACCAACGCCGTACCAAAAGCGGTAGTGAAAAATGCAGACGGCAGCCTGACCCTGGAGCTGGAAGATGGCCGCAGCCAGACCGTCGATTGCCTGATCTGGGCGATTGGCCGTGAACCAGCGAACGATAACTTCAACCTGGCCGTCACGGGCGTGAAAACCAATGATAAAGGCTATATCGTCGTTGATAAGTTCCAGAACACCAGCGTACCGGGCATTTATGCTGTCGGTGATAACACCGGTGCGGTTGAACTGACCCCGGTTGCCGTTGCAGCGGGTCGCCGTCTCTCCGAGCGTCTGTTTAACAACAAGCCGGAAGAGCATCTGGACTACAGTAATATCCCGACCGTGGTCTTCAGCCACCCGCCAATCGGCACCGTCGGCTTAACCGAGCCGCAGGCGCGCGAGCAATATGGCGACGATCAGGTGAAAGTGTATAAATCCGCGTTTACCGCGATGTATACCGCTGTTACCTCTCACCGTCAGCCGTGTCGTATGAAGCTGGTGTGCGTTGGGCCAGAAGAGAAGATTGTCGGTATTCACGGCATTGGCTTTGGCATGGATGAGATCCTGCAGGGCTTCGCGGTGGCGCTGAAGATGGGCGCAACGAAGAAAGACTTCGACAACACCGTGGCGATCCACCCGACGGCTGCGGAAGAGTTCGTGACCATGCGATAATCCTGAAGCCCCTCTCCGGAGGGGCTTTTTTTTAACATTCATACACCGTTGCAAAACGAATGCTCCGAAAATAGTGCTCTAGCGCACATATTCCTCCCCATCTACCGAAGCGAATGTCTACGCTTTAAAGACACCCGGAAGAACAATCTCTTTGAACACACAACCGGAGGTCCTTATCACCATGTTCAACCAGAAGACACAGGCTACCGAGAACATCGAATTCGGGATTGAAGAAGAGCTGCGCTACGAGACCGATCCCTGTGAGTTGAAACTGGATGAAATGATTGAAGCGGAGCCGGAACCCGAGATGATCGAAGGGCTACCCGCCTCTGATGCCCTGACGCCCGCCGATCGCTATCTTGAACTGTTCGAACACGTGCAGTCTTCACGGCTGTTTGCAGACAGCAAAACCTTCCCCGACTGCGCGCCGAAGATGGACCCACTGGATATTCTGATCCGCTACCGCAAGGTCAAACGCCACCGGGATTTCGACCTGCGCCAGTTTGTGGAGAACCACTTCTGGTTGCCTGAGACTTACAGCACAGAATATGTCTCCGACCCCGGCCTTTCGTTAAAAGAGCACATCGACAGTCTGTGGCCAGTGCTAACGCGTGAGCCACAGGATCATATTCCCTGGTCATCCCTGCTGGCACTGCCGCAAGCGTATATCGTACCTGGCGGCCGATTCAGCGAGACCTATTACTGGGACTCTTATTTCTCCATGCTGGGGTTGGCCGAGAGTGGCCGGAACGATCTGCTGAAATGTATGGCGGATAACTTCGCCTGGCTAATCGAACGCTACGGTCATATTCCGAACGGCAACCGCACCTATTATCTCAGCCGCTCCCAGCCCCCCGTTTTTGCCCTGATGGTGGAGTTGTTTGAAGAGGACGGCGTACGCGGGGCAAAACGTTACCTTGAACACCTCAAAATGGAGCACGCCTTCTGGATGGACGGCGCTGAGTCATTGCTGCTTAATCAGGCCTATCGGAGTGCGGTACGTATGCCGGACGGTTCGCTGCTCAACCGCTACTGGGACGACCGTGACACACCGCGCGACGAATCGTGGATTGAGGATGTGGAAACGGCCCGCCACTCGGGTCGTCCGCCCAATGAGGTGTATCGCGATCTGCGTGCGGGAGCGGCGTCAGGTTGGGATTATTCGTCCCGCTGGCTGCGCGATCCGTCACGGCTCGCCAGCATCCGCACGACGCAGTTTATCCCCATCGATCTGAACGCCTTCCTGTTCAAGCTGGAAAGTGCAATTGCCAATATCTCAGCATCGAAAGGAGATAAAGAAACCGCCGACCTGTTCCGCCAGAAAGCCAGCGATCGCCGCGAGGCAGTGAACCGCTATCTATGGGATGAGGAGAGCGGCTGTTTCCGCGATTATGACTGGAGACGCGAGGAAAAGGCGCTGTTCTCAGCAGCCAGCATTGTGCCTCTGTATGTGGGTATGGCAACCCATGAGCAGGCCGAACGCCTGTCTGATGCGGTCAAAGCGCGGCTCCTGACCCCAGGCGGTATTCTCGCCACCGAGTATGAAACCGGCGAACAGTGGGATAAACCCAACGGCTGGGCCCCGCTGCAATGGATGGCAATTCAGGGGTTCAAGCAGTACGGAAATGATTCGCTAGGGGATGAGATCGCCTGGAGCTGGTTGCAGACGGTGAACCATTTTTATAATCACCACCATAAGCTCATTGAGAAGTACCACATCGCCAGCAGTACACCACGCGAAGGGGGCGGTGGTGAATACCCCCTGCAGGATGGCTTTGGCTGGACGAACGGCGTGGTGCGACGGCTGATTGGGTTGTATGGGGAACCTTAATCAGCGAATCACCTCATAAATGGCGGTCTGGATGGACTGCCATTTTTTCGTGGTGGCATCCGGTTGTGACTGCGCACGACGGGTCGCCATATCAAGATCGTGCTGCTGGCGTTTCACCACGGCCGGCACAGTACAGAATGCTTTCAGATACTCTTTACGTTTTGACGTCAGAGGCTCGCCATTCGACATGGCGTGGCTGAGCGTATTGATAAAGCGACGGCACGGCTTCTCTTCGACCATGTTCTGCCGGTAGCGTAACATCAGCTCCAGCACGTCGTCATAACCTGCCGACATCGCCTCTTCGGTCCATGACAGCTTCCAGTCCATGCCGCCCTGTAAAAAGAGCTGAACCACGCGGGTATCGTTGCGGTTAATGGCCGAACGGAAGTTATTTTCGTCCCAGGTTACGCCCATGCGCGTCAGCGTTTCACGCGAGGAAGGCGTCTCACGCATTTCCTGTGGTGGCGCTGTTTCTGCGACACTGACGGTTGCAGGCTGTGGTTTACCACTGGTCACCAGCCAGAAGCCCCCTGCCACGATGGCAATCACCATGACGCCAACCGCCCCCCATAACGCACCAGAAATAAGCTGCTCGCGTTGTTCTGGGGTGCGCGGTGCGCGCTGGGTCGGCTTTTCAATGGTGTCACGAACTTCAAACAGATCACCGCCAGTGACCCGATCCATTTTCTGCGCCTTTTCCCAGAAGGTATGCAATTCGCTGGCATCTACCGCCATTAACCCCGTCGGATTAACGCGGGTTCTCCCCTCTTCAAACGCACGCTGAACCGGTCGGCTGATCTGCGTGTAATAGTTATCCAGCAGCTGAATTTGCGCCGAACTTAACGTCTTCTGAACCGTGATGTTGTTGCGGATTTGCCGAATGTCATCGAGGAAAGTTTGCAGCGTTTTACGCGGTTCCACCAGCAGCGTCAGCATGGACGGGTCACTGAATAGCGAAGCGTAATAGCGGCTGAACTCTTTTTTATCCACCAGCATCTGCGCCAGTTCACTGAACATCATGCCGCTCAGGACATCGTTAATCTCGCCAAGCTTCAACCAGCGTCTTACCCGGTCGGCGTTAAAAAGCGTCTTAAGATGGTTATTCAACCGCACCTGATCGGGCCAGGCCTGCTGGATGAGCCCTTTTAACATCAGCTCAATCGCACGCACCTGTTTGTGCGCCTGTTGCTGCTGGAGTTCACTGCCCGGTGCCAGCTCTGTGCTGTAGGTCAGAAGCGGCTGCTGCAGACGAAGGTGTTCCAGCGCAGTCACAAACCGCATTGCCGCAATCAGCTGGTTTTCACTCACATCCTGTCCGCTTTCATACTGCGGCACGCGCTGCTGCAGCAGGCGCAATTGCAGCGTAAATTCCGACATCTCGGCATCATTCAGATTGAGCTTCTTCGCAACGGCTCCCCAGCCCCCCAGAGCTAATCGCGCGCTGTCCAGTTGTTCAAGAAACCAGCGTGGATCTTTGCCCTCAGAAGCATGTACATTCAGAAGAAGCAAAATTTCCACAGACGCCTGGCGAATGACCGCCAGACAGTGTTCGAACTGTTCGCGAACGTGATGTGATGTACTGAGAGCCATTGTTTTCCTTAAGCGCCAACGAAGACATCCGGAATGGGCACGTAACTGCCGTTTTTCTTTTTATTTATACGAGGTTAACCATACCTGACTTTCTATTGAAATAAAGTGACAACCCTAAAATCATTTAAAAAGTGTCAGGAGAATCTGAATGCCTGTTTTAAACACCCCACGCCTTAGCTGCTCGCCCCTGCAGGAACATGACTGGCCCTTTTTTCTGGCATTACAGCAACATCCTGATGTCATGCGCTTTGTTGCGCAAGATCGCCCTGTAGCAGAGATCCGCGAGGCTTTTGACGCTCGTCTGACGCCATGGACACCTGGCAGCACACACTGGCTTTGTCTCGTCGTGCGTGATGCCACCACCCGAACGGCGCTGGGCGTCACCGGGTATATTCATCGGGAGGAGGATTGTGCTGAAGTGGGTTTTCTTTTTGAGCCCGCGGCGCAGGGGAAAGGTTACGGCTACGAATCCCTGCAGGCACTTTGTGACTATGCCTTCCGTCAAGGGGGGATTCGCCGGCTGACCGCGACCGTCACTGCGGGGAATGTCGCCTCAAGACGCCTGCTGGAAAAAGCCCATTTTCGTCTGGAAGGTGAGTTACGCGAGAGCTATTACCTTGCCGGGCGCTGGCATAATGACTGGTTGTTCGGTTTATTGAGGCAGGACTACCTGAGCAATAACGCCTGATCAACAGCCATTTGGCGGATATTTCTCTGACGTTGATTCCTCTACAGTGTCGCTATTAAGAGGACACAAATATGAAAGGTCATGCACTGAAAATATCGGATGCCGCCATTGCGCTAATAAAAAATCATCAGGGACTTTCACTGGCGAAATATCGTGACGAAAACGGTTTATGGGTTATTGGTTATGGCCATGTTATCCGCGACCGGGAAACATTTAAGGGTCTGATCACCCCTTCTGAGGCAGAATATTTGCTTCATAAGGATATTCGGTTATGTGAGAGGCTGCTGCGGGAAAATATGGCTCGGCCATTAACCCAACAGCAGCATGACGCACTGGTGCTAATGCTATTCAGCTTCGGAGAGACGTCCTCGCTCCCGCAAGCGGTTCTTCAGACCGTCGCTCGCGTATAATACATAGCCGCCTGCGTTCTGTTTTTAACATCCAGCCGACGGAAGAGCGCTTCCAGATGCGCTTTTACCGTGGCCGCGCTGATGTTGAGATTGCGTCCAATCTCTTTGTTAGATTCCCCTGCGGCCAGCAATTTCAGAACTTCGCGCTGGCGTTCGCTCAGAGATAATAAGGCCTGAGATGACGACGGCTGTTTAACCCACTCTCCGGGAAAACAGACCATCCCTCTGGACACCGAATCCAGCACGGCGGAAAACCGTTCTGGGCTCGCCTTGCGGGGAATAATGGCCATGACGTTTCGCTGCAACAACTGCTCAACCCATCGGGCCTCTTTTTTCGCTAACACCATGACCACGGATATCGCCGGGAAGCGAGTCATGAGCGCTTCCAGCCACGCGATCTCGTCATCCTGAATTAAATTTCCGTCAATCATGACAATAGCAGACGGTGACGCGGACACCTGAGCCCATAAATCTTCTGCCTGACAGGTTCCTGTTATATTTATTTCTGGAATTAACGTCTGAAGACTGTGTATCACTCCATGAATAAATATTGACTGCCTGTCAAACATGATCACTCGCATCGTTTTTCCCCTCTGAGAATAGCGAAGGGGGATTCTACAGAGGCGTTATTTAAGAAAAAACTCAATGAATGGGGACGTTACAAATCCACCCGTGTTCTTTATATCTGTCAGTATTTGGACACATTAATGTTGAGGATTTCCTTAAGAGGTTCCTTCCTCTTAAGAATAGGCATCACAGGAACATTCCGCCTGATACTTCAATACGTTGTGCGTTCATCCAGCCCAGTTTATCGCTAAGCAGGGCCGCAATGGCATCGCCAATATCATCCGGTAGCCCCACCCGACCCAGGGCGGTCTGTGAAGCCAGCATCTGATTCAACTGCGCGTTGTCACGCACGCGTCCACCGCCAAAGTCCGTTTCTATCGCGCCGGGAGCAATGATGTTGACGGTGATCCCGCGCGCGCCCAGCTCTTTTGCCTGATAACGGGTCAGCACTTCCATCGCCCCTTTCATGGCAGCATAGGTTCCTGAACCTGGCTGAGTAAAACGAGCCAGTCCACTGGAAACATTGAGGATCCGTCCCCCGTCATTAAGCAATGGCAGCAGGCGCTGTGTCAGGAAAAACGGCCCTTTGAAATGGATGTTTAACGCCTCATCAAACTGAGCTTCCGTCGTGTCGCTATAGGGCGCGTATAACCCCGTTCCGGCATTGTTTAATAAATAATCAAAGGTGTCACGCTGCCAGACGGTGTTAAGGGTTTCCTGAAGCTGCCGGGCAAAATGGTCGAAACTGGCGATATCCCCGACGTTGAGCTGTAATGCTGCCGCTCTGACACCTTTTCCCTGAATTTCGCGTACAACATCCTGTGCTTCCTGCTCACTGCGGTGATATGTCAGGATAATTCCCGTCCCCTCTGCCGCCAGCTTCAAAGCCGCGTTTTTACCCAATCCACGGCTACCACCCGTCACTAATGCGATACGTTCAGTCATCATAAACCTCGTTTTGGCTGTTATGGAGATTGAGAAAGAGCTTATTAGGTGATAGAAAATCAATAAAGATGGAATAAAACGCTTCACTGTTTCAACCGCAACAACAATGAGCTTCGTCTATGGATAAAATTCACGCAATGCAGTTGTTTGTCCGCGTCGCGGAACTGGAGAGTTTTTCCCGCGCGGCAGAAACATTAACGCTGCCAAAAGGCAGCGTTTCTCGGCAAATTCAGGCGCTGGAAAACCGGCTTGGCACCCAGCTGTTGCACCGCACCACGCGTCGCGTCAGCCTGACGCAGGACGGCATGGTCTATTACGAGCGGGCAAAAGATCTGCTGGCAAACCTTGATGAACTCGACGGAATGTTTCAGCACGACCCCTCCAGCATCAGCGGGCGGTTACGCGTGGATATGCCCGTCGCCGTTGCGCGAAATTTAGTCATCCCCAAACTGCCTGTTTTTCTGCAGCACTATCCCGGTATCGAACTGGAACTCAGCAGCAGCGATCGTCTTGTGGATGTGATCCGCGAAGGGTTTGATTGTGTCGTCCGCGTCGGCACACTGAAGGATTCAGGGCTTATCGCGCGTCCGCTGGGCAAACTGTCGGTGATTAACTGCGCCAGCCCGGATTATCTGGCGCGTTTTGGCTACCCGGAAACGCTGGACGATTTAGGCTCACATGCCGTCATTCATTACGCTGCCATGCTGGGCAACCGTCCCCAGGGCTTTGAGTTTTATAACGGCAGTGCGACGCAGTGGATAAAAACGGGCGGGGTGTTAACCGTCAATAGCACGGAAACTTACCAGGCTGCCTGCCTCGCCGGGTTGGGCATTATTCAGGTTCCGCGGGTTGGCGTACGCGATTTACTGCGCGCGAAGAAACTGATTGAGATCCTCCCGCAATACAAGGCCGAACCGATGCCTGTCTCTCTGATTTATCCCCATCGCCGTAACCTCTCCCGCCGGGTACATCTGTTTATGGAGTGGCTTACCGAACTTACAAAAGCTTATGTGGATTAGTCGCAAGCTATAATTCAATTACATCCAGCCAAACGAAAAGGAAAAGACGCGTGACGCCGGAAAACAACCCGCAACGACCCACCCAACAGTTAGATTATGATCCCATCAAAAAGATGGAAACCGGGCCCGAAGAGGCCAAATCGCCAGGCACCGCCAGCAAAGCGCTGGGAACCGTCACCGGTATCGCCGCAAGAATTCAGCAGTTTCCCATGGTGGCGCATCTGATACGTGCGGCCGAACGCTTCAATGACCGCATGGGAAACCAGTTTGGTGCCGCCATCACCTATTTTTCCTTCCTGTCGATGATCCCGATCCTGATGGTGTCGTTTGCGGCGGCCGGTTTCGTGCTCGCGTCGCACCCGACGCTACTGCAGGATATTTTCAATAAGATCCTGAATAACGTCAGCGACCCGACCCTTGCCAGCACGCTCAAAAGCACCATCAATACTGCCGTCCAACAGCGTACCACCGTCGGTATCGCTGGCTTGCTGATTGCCCTTTACTCCGGCGTTAACTGGATGGGCAACCTGCGCGAGGCCATTCGCGCCCAGTCGCGCGAGGTATGGGAGCGTAAGCCTCAGGATCAGGAAAAAATTTGGATTAAGTATATTCGTGACTTTGTTTCGCTGATTGGCCTGCTTGTCGCACTCATCGTCACGCTCTCGATTACTTCTGTTGCAGGCTCCGCGCAGCAGATGATTATCTCCGCGCTTTATCTCGATTATATCGAGTGGCTAAAACCCGCCTGGCGCGGCATTGGTCTGGCGATTTCCATCTTCGCTAACTACCTGCTGTTCTTCTGGATCTTCTGGCGCCTGCCGCGTCATCGTCCGCGCAAGAAGGCGCTGATCCGTGGAACATTGATTGCGGCGATAGGCTTTGAGGTGATCAAAATTGTGATGACCTGGACCCTGCCGGCGCTGGTTAAATCCCCTTCTGGCGCGGCGTTTGGTTCAGTACTGGGGTTGATGGCGTTCTTCTACTTCTTCGCCCGCCTGACGCTGTTCTGCGCAGCGTGGATTGCCACCGCTCAGTACAAAGATGACCCAAGGATGCCGGGGAAAACGCATCGGTAATCCCTCTCCCGGGCTGAAATCTCAGCCCGATTCATCATTTCAGCATATAAATCCAGTCCGTAACTTTTATTTAACCGAAAACCAGTTTAATTGACTGATATTTAAAATCTGTGAAGCATTTCATAGACGTGTTTTGGCTGGTCTGAAAATTATCCGCTTTTTGTTGCTTTTATCACCAGCCAACAGCTTTGTTACAGATTGAAATGTCGCTTTTGCTGTGCGTAATATGGCCTTTCGTTCGACAAAAAATAAGAAAATATTATGCAAGCAACAGCCACAACACTCGACTCTGGTGCAGAAAACGTTCCGGTAAATTCGCGCAATAAAGTTGTCGTCGCATCGCTGATTGGCACCGCCATCGAGTTCTTCGACTTTTACATTTATGCCACCGCTGCGGTCATCGTCTTCCCGCATATTTTCTTCCCACAGGGAGACCCGACGGCAGCCACGCTACAATCTCTGGCTACCTTTGCTATCGCGTTTGTTGCCCGTCCGATTGGCTCTGCCCTGTTTGGGCATTTTGGCGATCGCATTGGGCGTAAAGTCACCCTGGTGGCCTCATTGCTGACGATGGGGATCTCCACCGTGGCCATCGGTCTGCTGCCAACTTACGAAACTATCGGCATTCTGGCCCCGGTTCTGCTGGCGCTGGCGCGTTTTGGTCAGGGTCTGGGGCTGGGGGGTGAATGGGGTGGCGCTGCGCTGCTGGCGACCGAGAACGCACCGGCGCGTAAACGTGCGCTGTATGGTTCATTCCCGCAGCTTGGCGCACCCATTGGCTTCTTCTTTGCCAACGGGACGTTCCTGCTGCTCTCCTGGCTGCTCACAGATGAACAGTTCATGAGCTGGGGCTGGCGTATCCCGTTTGTGTTCTCTGCCGTACTGGTGCTGATTGGTCTGTATGTCCGCGTTTCTTTGCATGAAACCCCTGTTTTCGCGAAAGTTGCCGCCGAGAAAAAACAGGTGAAAGTACCGCTGGGCACGCTGCTGACCAAACATGTCCGCGTGACCGTGCTGGGCACGTTTATCATGCTGGCGACTTATACCCTGTTCTACATCATGACCGTTTACTCCATGACGTTCAGTACCGCCGCCGCGCCGGTTGGGCTGGGCCTGCCGCGTAACGAAGTGCTGTGGATGCTGATGATGGCGGTGATTGGGTTTGGTGTGATGGTACCGATTGCGGGTCTGCTGGCGGATAAATTTGGTCGCCGCGCAAGCATGATTGTGATCACCACGCTGATCATTCTGTTTGCACTGTTCGTCTTCCCGCCGCTGCTGGGTTCCGGTAGTCCGGCGCTGGTGATGGCCTACCTGCTGATTGGCCTGAGCCTGATGGGGCTGACCTTCGGCCCGATGGGCGCGCTGCTGCCGGAGCTGTTCCCGACGGAAGTGCGTTATACCGGCGCGTCGTTCTCTTACAACGTCTCCTCCATTCTGGGCGCGTCCGTTGCGCCGTACATCGCGACCTGGTTACAGGCAAACTATGGTCTGTTCTATGTCGGTGTCTATCTGGCAGCTATGGCAGCGCTGACGCTGATTGCACTGCTGCTGACGCACGAGACGAAGCACCAGGCTCTGTAAGCTAATGCCGGGTGGCGGCTACGCCTTACTCGGCCTACGATTCAAATGTAGGCCGGGTAAGCGCAGCGCCACCCGGCAATAACAGGCTGCACCTTACTTCTTCATCTGTGACAAAATGGTCCGACACTGATTCGCCTCGCCCTCTGACGGCGATATCAACGCCAGTAGCGCTGCGGCTGGGGTAACCAGCGTCGCAAGCGCCGCAGCCACCGCACCGCGCGCAATCAGCGGTCCGGGCTTCACACCCGCCTGGGGGTTTTTGAAGGTGCCGCGCACATAAAGCGGCGAGCGCAGGGTGATGATACGAATCCCCTTACTTTCCGGATCGATCGTCAAATCAAGCTGCTCGGAGGCCATGCTGGCGGTACCGGTCACGTTAATGACTGCGTTTTCCGTGTCAAAGGCAAAAATCTGCGGGCGTGCCACGCCGTTAACCAGATCCAGATTGGCCGCCGCGCAGTTCACCCGCACCTCGTCGTCACCGAAGATTTGCCCGATAACGTAGTTACCGACGTTCAACCCCAGGATCTCCATCAGGTTGCGGCTCACCAGCCCGTCGTTCATCAGCAGTTTGAGGTTGCCATTACTGCTTCCCAGCAGGGCCGCCACTGAATTCCCTACCCCGCGAATGTCGGCATCACCGTTCATTTCGCCGAGGGTTTTCTGCATTAACTCCACGTTCGGCATCAGCGCTTTCAGCTTAAGCCTGCGGGCCTGAATATCGGCTCGTCCCTGCATCGGCTTTTTATCGCCTTCCAGGTGAATGTTCGAGGAAATTGTCCCGCCTGCCATGCCAAACTTCAGCGGCTGCAGGCGCAGGTCGGCATTCTGGAGGAGAATATGGGTCGAAAGGTTGCTGATCGGCAGCGTGCTGCCGTGTTCAATTTTGCCGCCTTTGAAGCGTACATCCGCATCCATTGCATTCCACTTGTCGGTCTCAAAGCGGTCGTAGGGCAGCACTTTCCCCGCGGGCTGGAGGTCTTTCTTCACCTCTTTTGACTTCGTACCTTTACCGGAATCAATACCTATCAGCGGGCCTAAGTCGGCCAGACGCAGCTGGCGGGACTCGACATCCCCTTCCAGTTTCGGACGCGGTTTTCCGGTGGTGTAAGTCAGTGAGCCGTGAATATCACTATCACCAATACGACCGTTGAAACCCCGGTAATCAAATACCGACGATTTTTCCGCGCCGATTTTCGCCACCAGATGGCCGTCGGTCTCAAACGGCGGCGTATCCGGCAGTAATACGCCAGTGAGCTGATACAATTCGCCCAGCGAATCGCCGGCAAACTTCAGCTGCAGATCGACGCCCCCCATGTTCATCGGATCGTTGACCGTCCCCACGAACGCCACGCGGGTGTTACCGGAACGGAAATCCGCCTGCACCGGGAACGGCGTGCCTTCGCTCCGGAGTGCCAGCATGCCGCCTATTTTCCCTTTACCGCTGAGAGGTTGATCGTTGTAGCGTCCCTTTGCCGTCAGGCCAAATACGTAATCACCCACGCTGGCGTTGTCGCCTTTCGCTTTGCTGCCAGTCACTTCGCTAAACGGTAATGGTTTGCCCAGCGGATCAACCAGGATCTCCACCTCCGCCCTGCTGACCTTATCGTCGATGGCGATCCGCCCGCGATCGAAAAGAATATTGTCGAGACGGAATGACCAGGAAGAAGGCTGGGCATTCGGATCTTTTTCGCTGTCGCTGGCAAGGTTGAACGTCCAGTTGTTGTTTTTTTCAGAGAGGCGAATCAGCCGCGCATCGGGCTGCTGAAGCTTGATCCACGGCAGATAGACCGTTTTGGACAATAGCGCTAACGGGGCCAGTGTGGCTTCAACGCGGGGCAGATGCACCATGGTGACATCCGGGATATCTGGCGGGTTGCCGAGGATGATGTCGTCGGCGTGAACATGTGGCCAGGGGATCCAGCTTCGCCAGCCGGTCTCCTCTTTCTGACGTTCCCAAACCACCCCTAAATCACCGCGTATGGCGAAGGGGCGGTTCAGCTCGGTTGAGACTTTCTGGTTGATGGTCGGCTTAAGACGGTTCCAGTCAAACGTCGCAACAATGACGACGAAAACCACGATCAACAACAAGAAAATCCCTGCTACCCAGGAGATTACCCTGGCTGTTTTTGTCATTGTTTTCCCCTTTCCTGATGACCTGTCCTGTAAAACTATAGTTCAGACAAAGGGAAGCTGGCTTATCAGAGGGTCGTTATCACGTTATCGAGGTGATCCATGGGGACCGGGCGAGAGAGGAAATAGCCTTGCGCCGCCGCTGCAGGAGAGTTTTGCACATCACGCCACTCTTCCAGCGTTTCCACGCCTTCAACAATCACCCCCTGGCAATAGCGGTTCATCAGCTGTAATAACAGCGTAAACAGATTCCGCCCTTCAGAGGTCTGGCGCAGCATTATGAACAGCTCGCGGGCCACTTTAATGTAGTCATAATGCACTTCACTCAGGGCAGAGAAGTTCGCCATGCCAGTGCCAAAATCATCCAGCCACAGCGGGCCATACTCACATATTGAAGCAAACGAAGAGTCCTGCGGCAGTCGAACATGCTCGACCAGCTCAAAGCGCATCCATGGCAGGGTGGCGATCAATTCCTGCAATTTCGCATTCTGACGCAGCGCCAGCAGAGTTGGGCCATCAACGTTCACCGAGGCGAGGATATCATTCTGCTCGAAAAAGGCCTGCTTCGTCGCCAGCATACGGAGCTGTTCTTCCAGCACATCCAGGCGCTGGCGAACGGCAACTTCGGCAAAATAGCGATCCGGTGCGATACGCTGAGAAGGGTTTGATGGATGCGTGACGACGGTCAAAATTTCAATTGCCATCAGCCGACCATCAGTCCGGTAGATCGGCTGATAGGTGTACGCGCGCTCACATTGCAGCCAGTAGCGATGCTCCTGCAAGTTCTCAATACTTGCCTCAGGCGTAGTGCTCAGCCGCTGGATAACCTGCTCTGACTTCATTTCAGATGTCCTGTTGTTGGGATAGCCTTTCTGGACTCGTCACAGGATTATCGGCGCAACAATTGAGAACTTTATGTTCAATTCACGGGGAAAATGAAATTAAGATGACAGAAATGAACAGGAACACGCGCTGGCTCAAACAAAATAATGGAACGTTGTTTTAATATAGTTGACCAGTTAATTCACTCAGCGCAAACTACCGATAATTACTCTGTTCAGGTTCACGACTATGTCCAAAAAAATTGCCGTGATTGGCGAATGCATGATTGAGCTGTTACAAAAAGGCGCGGAAGTCAGCCGCGGATTTGGTGGCGATACGTTAAACACATCCGTTTATATTGCCCGTCAGGTTGCACCTGAGGCACTCGCCGTGAACTACGTCACCGCACTGGGCACGGATAATTTTAGCCAGCAAATGCTGGACGCCTGGCAGAGTGAACACGTTGAAACCTCGCTGATCCAGCGTATGGAGAACCGCCTCCCGGGGCTCTACTACATCGAAACCGACAGCACCGGCGAGCGTACGTTCTATTACTGGCGTAACGAAGCCGCGGCCAAATTCTGGCTTGAGAGCGATGCAGCCGCGGCCATCTGTGAAAAATTGGCCACGTTTGATTATCTCTATCTGAGCGGGATCAGCCTGGCGATCCTGAGCCCCACCAGCCGTGAAAAGCTGCTTTCGCTGCTGCGCGAATGCCGCGCCAACGGCGGGAAGGTCATTTTCGATAACAACTACCGTCCGCGCCTGTGGGCCAGCCGCGAAGAGACGCAGCAGGTCTATCAGCAGATGCTGCAGTGCACCGACATCGCGTTCCTGACGCTCGACGATGAAGACGCCCTCTGGGGTGAGAAACCGGTAGAAGACGTGATTGCGCGCACGCAGGCGGCTGGCGTAAGCGAAGTGGTGATCAAGCGCGGCGCAGATTCATGCCTGGTCGCAGTTGCGGGTGAAGCGGTGATTGACGTCCCGGCGGTGAAGCTTGCCAAAGAGAAAGTGATTGATACCACGGCGGCGGGAGACTCATTCAGCGCGGGCTATCTGGCGGTACGTTTGACGGGCGGAAGCCCGGAAGCGGCGGCACAGCGTGGGCATCTGACGGCCAGCACCGTGATTCAGTATCGCGGGGCGATTATTCCGCGTGAGGCGATGCCTGTTTAAGTAAGGCGCGGGCTGACACCCTCTCCACAGTGAGAGGGTGTGTTAACGTATTAATTACTGCCCCTGCGGTATATCCGTCGCATCCTGATGTAAATCATCAGTCGTGGTAGCCTGCACCGGCTGCGGTGCGGTAGCCATAATGGAATCCCAGGTCGTCTGAAGTTCCTTCATGTCATATTCCGGCTCGCCTTTTGGCTGCAGCAGGACCAACGCCATTTCCTGCGACAGCTGCTGACGCAAGTCCTGATTTAACATATCGACGGTCAGACCGTTAAGGAAATCCTGGCGAAGTTTCTGGTACTGTTCTGGTGCAATATCCACCACCTGATTTTGCAGGGAGCGAATACGCTGACTGATCAGGATATCGGTATCGGCGCGAGCGTAGGTTGCAAACAGCTTCTGCAGCTCGAGTTTTTTCTGCGCCACGAGAGCATTGAACTCGTCTTCAGAGAGACCCTCTTTGCGCACTTTCGCCAGCTCTTTCGCAACCACACCCAGATTCGCATTCAGCTTATCGCCCGGCGATTCAACGTTAATGGCACACTGTGCACGCTGGAACAGCACACGACAGTCAAAACCAAGACCGATATTCTTCACACTGTTCTTACTGAGCGTCTGCTGAACGTGCCAGAACAACGCTTCACGCGCCAGATCGGCACGCCAGTAGCGCAACAGCGCCGCGGACTCACGAATTGGCTGCCAGGCGTTATCCCACATGACGGAAAGTCGGTCCTGACGGACGGTGTCCGTCATAATGCTGACGGGTTCTGTGCGCAGTGGAGAGAGCGTCGGGACAGGTGCTGGCGTTTCACGTTTGCCTTTCAAATCACCAAACGCTTTGTTGATCTGCTCAACCACCGCGCGGCTGTCCACGTTACCCACTACGATCAGCGTCATCGCATCCGGGGTATACCATTTCTGGTAGAACGATTTTACCTGTTCAGCATCCACCGGTTGTTTCAATGGTTCGGCCGGATCATGCCCAAGCAACGTGGAGCCTTTCAGGCGATAACGCCACCAACCCTCTTTGGTATCCACAGGCCAGGTCGCCACCATGTCACTGTTGCTCAGGGCATAGTTAACGGTATCCGGCGTAATCGCCAGATTGCCAGAGGCATCGGAGAGATACGTCAGGGCTTCTTTGAGCAAATCGTTGCGGTTATTTGGCAGGCTCAGGTTAAACATGGTGTAGTCATACGAGACAACAGCCGGAGGAAGTGGGCGTTTCGGATCGATGGCCTGTTGCCAAAGAGAACGCACCTGAACCGCTTGCAGACTGCCGCTCTGAGTGAGCGCCAGCCGGGGAATAAAGTGGCTAAACCCAGTTTGCTGGGTGCTCTCCGCGAGAGAGCCGGTATTGACGGACAGACGGATTTCAATACGGTCGCTGGGACGTTGTGGGGTGGCTAAAACCTGCCACTGAAAACCGTTCGCTAATGTCCCTTGTTGCCAGGCCGGGTCTGGCTGGAGCGCATCTGCCTGCACATAACTGGCTGCTGCCATCATCAGCAAACCGCCGGTTAAGAGTCGAATTTTTGTGCCCTGCATGTGAACCCCTGATCAACATTCCTGGTTAAAAAAGAGTGCCTCGCGACGCGCCACACTCTTAAAGATGACGATGAAAATACGTCAATTAGACCGCGCGTTCGGCAAAACGTCACGGTCAGAAGTGAAATATACCCAAAAAAAATCTTGTCGAATTATGACAGGTATGAACAGTTATTATGCGCAGGAGCCCGCATTCCGACAAGGGAATACGGGCATTTGTGACAAGTTTAAGAGGTTAAGCCAGGATTTTTGCTGTCGGTTGAACGGTTATTCAGAGTGTCGTCGAGCTTTTTGTGATCCAGCTCTTTCACCCATTTCGCCACGACCACCGTGGCTACGCCGTTACCCACCAGGTTGGTTAACGCACGCGCCTCGGACATGAAGCGGTCAATACCCAGAATCAATGCCAGACCCGCCACCGGCAGGTGGCCCACTGCGGAAATGGTGGCTGCCAGCACGATAAAGCCACTGCCGGTTACGCCCGCCGCACCTTTAGAAGAGAGCAGGAGCACCACCAGCAGGGTAATCTGATGGAAAATATCCATGTGACTGTTGGTCGCCTGAGCGATAAACACAGCCGCCATCGTCAGGTATATCGAGGTTCCATCAAGGTTGAAGGAGTAACCCGTCGGGATCACCAGACCGACCACCGATTTCCGGCACCCCAGTTTCTCCATCTTATCGAGCATACGCGGCAGCGCCGATTCTGAAGAAGAAGTCCCCAGAACAATCAGCAGCTCTTCACGGATGTAGCGGATGAATTTGAAAATACTGAAGCCTGTCGCGCGAGCGATAGAACCCAGTACCACGACCACGAAAAGGATACAGGTGATATAGAAGCAGATAATCAGCTGACCCAGCTGCACCAGCGTACCGACGCCATATTTACCGATGGTAAAGGCCATCGCACCGAAAGCACCAATCGGCGCCAGGCGCATGATCATATTGATGATGCCGAAGATCACCTGCGAGAAGCTTTCAATCACATTGAAAATAAGCTGACCTTTGCTGCCAAGACGGTGCAGGGCGAAGCCAAACATGACCGCAAACAGCAGCACCTGCAGGATGTTTCCGCTGGCGAACGCGCCGATGACGCTGCCAGGTATTACGTCCAGCAGGAAGGCGACGACGCCCTGATCCTTCGCCTGCTCGGCATAAACCGCGACTGCTTTGGCATCCAGCGTTGATGGGTCAACGTTCATTCCCGCGCCTGGCTGCACCACGTTAACAATAATAAGACCGATAATCAGCGCGAGGGTACTGACCACCTCGAAATACAGAAGTGCCACAGCGCCGGTACGCCCCACCGCCTTCATGCTTTCCATGCCAGCGATGCCCGTCACTACCGTACAGAAAATCACCGGGGCGATGACCATTTTGATGAGCTTAACGAACGCGTCGCCAAGCGGTTTCATTTGTGCGCCCAGTTCAGGGTAATAGTGACCCAGCAGAATACCGATGGCGATGGCTGTCAGGACCTGGAAATAAAGACTTTTAAAGAGAGAGGTTTTCATAAGGTGTCCTTGGGAAGAAAAACCACAGGCTTTGTAAGGTTATGGTTAACCTGCGGCTTTAAAATAACACCCACATAACAGGACAGAAATAAACTCAGTTCAAATTTGAAACACAAATGTTAAGAACTTTGAGCTGACTCGCACAAGCCAGCAACAAAATTACACTTTTGCGTTATTGTCAGGGCCAGAAAGGTATCGTTGTTCAAAGACATCCGAAGGAACAGCAGGGGCAAAAAGGAAGCCTTGTCCGCTCTCCACGCCCGCTTCTGCCAGCCAGACGCGTTGCGCTTCGGTTTCAATTCCTTCGGCAATAAGATGCAGATTCAGGCTGCGCGCCATCTGGATAATGGCCTGCACCATGCTGCTGTCGCCCGGCAGGCCGTCGACAAACGCTTTGTCAATTTTTAGCACATCCACCGGGAGGGTCTTCATGTGCTGAAGCTGACGTAGCCCGGCGTATCCCATGCCAAAATCGTCCAGCGCAATGCGAATGCCGGCATTGCGCAGCGGTTTCAGGATCGCGACCGCCTCATTAGGGTCGTCAATGCGTCGGCTCTCAGTGACTTCCAGGGTTAACGTATCAGGCTTGATTCGGTAACGATGGATCAGCTCCAGCATCTCTGAAACCATGGTCGGGTGCATAAGCTGCAGGGCTGACAAATTGACCGACAGCGGCAGCGTTACCCCGCGCTCCTGCCAGGCAGCTAGCTGACGGCAGGACTCTTCAAGCACCCAGTAACCGACGGTGACCATCAGACCACAGGATTCGATCCGCTCAATCAGCCCCTCCGGTAGCTCCCATGAGCCATCCGGCTGCTGCACACGCAGTAACGCCTCAGCGCTTTTCACTTCTCCCGTCAGCAAGTTCACCTGCGGCTGTAACCAGAGGGCAAACTGGCGGTTATCCAGCGCGGTCAGAATGTCGCTCTCTTCAGTCAGGCGCTGTTGCGCCTTTTCCATCTGTTCCGGGTCGAAGAACTGGATCTGATTTTTCCCTTTGCGCCGGGCGGTAAACGCCGCCGAGAACGCGCGACGATATAGCTGTTCCGCGGTCAAGTCGCCATAGTACATCGCGATGCCGATGCTGGCGCTTGGACGAAGCTGGATACCCTGAACAGGCAACCGTTCATTAATGACAGTGAGTACTTGCTGACCTAATGTGATCGCATGCCAGGGCTCTTTCACACCGTTGGCAATAATGACCAGGTCATAACCGCTGACCTGGGTCAGTACCATGCGAGGAGCAATAACAGACTTCACTTTTTCCACCAGCGTCAGGAGCAGTATTTCGCGCTGGCTCTCCTTGAGCACGCCAGCCGTGTCCTGCAGGGTCTCGCAGGCGACGACCATCAGCGCCGTGGTTTGCTGACGCGCAACGGTCTGCTCCAGCATCGCCATCAAAAAGGCTTTATTGGGAAGCTCGGACACCGGGAAGCGGGTGGCGCTGTTGCTTAACTCATCCTGTTGGCGCTGGATTCGCTGCTGATTGAGGTTATAACTGCGCACCAGCATACCAATTTCATCGTCATGATGAAGACGCGGTACTTTCAGTTGATGACCCATCTGGTCCTGTGGAGAGAGCGTGTTCAGCTCCCGGGCAATATGGCGCAACGGATGGACGATCAGCCGGTTGATACACCAGGTCAGCGCGACGCTCAGAATGAGTGTCATAAGTAAGCAAGTGGTCACTAACGTAACTACCCAGCTCATGACGAACTTATACATGCGGTATGAGTCCGCCTGTAAAACCAGATAGGCCAACGGCTGCGGATTAGCAGGACGCTCAAGCGAATAGACTGGCAGTGAAATCTGCACCGGCAGTTCAAACAGGCGCATCACCATCATTGGGACCGGGCGTTCCGGGATAAAGCTCATCCGCAGCGCCTGGAACTGGTTGGGCAATACAACATCGGCCCGGCTAACAATACCGGCCGGCTGAATGCGTTTCAGAATGGTTTCCGCTTCGGGAATATCCCCTTTCAGAATAGAGGCGGAGAGTGGGCCTCGCACCGAGCGGGCGATACTTTCTAACTGCGAAGCCGTGTTATAGCGATTCTGCTGTACAGAATGAAACAGCAAAATTACGCAAAAGAGCAGGACAAACAGCATGGTGACGGCAGACACCATCGCCATCTGTTTGATCGTTAAAGAACGGCTGACACGCAAAATGACTCTCCACAAAACTCGAAGCGCAGGGCGCACCAGGGTGTAAACCTGGCGCGCCTGAGTATACCCGATTGCTACGCTATTAAGAGAGACTTACAAATGGATTAAGGAAAATCCGATTACCAGTCCGCGTAAGGGATAAGCGGCTGCGGCGGTAAGTCCATATCGCCCTGCCAGCCTGCAGCAGAGTAGCGTACATACAGCAACGCATGGCTTGGGGTATAGTCTTTCGCTTGCTGAATATCCACGCCCATGCCTACAAACCAGTTGGAGGTCACCCGGCGTTCGATAATGGCTCGTGCGGTATAACCCGTACCCGAAGAGCTGCTGCCCGTTTCGGGATTATGCTTATCGGTATACATCGGGTCACCATTAGCATCCACCTGGTTATCCGGGATGAGACTCTGGATAGGATAACGCATGCCGTCTTTGGTTTTTGAGTGAGACCAGGATACCGAGCCACCCAACTCCCAGGACCAGTTTTCCGTGCGTTTACGCCAGGTCACCGGCAAGGCGAAGGAGACATACTCCTGCGGGCTGTAGTAGCCGCCCTGACCCAGAGAATATCCGCTCAGATCTTTATCGTAGTGCCACAGCATGTTGGAGACACCGACCGTCAGGCGCTCATTGTTTTGATTAATCAGCTTGTAGTAGTAACCCGTCATCCAGCGGACGCGCCAGTTATCTTCCACATTTTTCCCCGTCAGCGTTTCCGCATTCAGGCTCGACCAGACGCCGTTCGCCTCACCTTTGTCATAGCTGATACTCACACCACCACCCGTAGCGCGTACGCCACCCCACGTGGTGCCGGTATTTGTGTCCTTTTGCCCGCCAAAGGCCAGCAGAGAGCTGGAAATTGGCCGGCGATGGGCGTTAACGGTATAGCCGATAGGCCCCAGATCGCTGCTGTAACTGACACCGCCCACCACGTCGACGACATCAAAGCCCATTGGCGTGGTACCAATATCCATCGCCCAGGTTTTATTCTGCCAGCCAACGGCGACGCTCGCGCCATTGTCTGACTGATGGGTGTTGCCACTACACGGTGTTGCAGAACAGGTACCCCAGGTCGGATCGTACTTCCCGTCCTTCGTCTCAAACGATCCGGCGTCCATATTGACCAGATCGCTGCGGAAGAACATACGCCCATCAGAGAGCGGGGCATCAACCTGCAGCATGGTGGTGTGCGCTTTCAGATCGGAATAACCGCCCGTACCGCTGGAGCCCCAGTAATCATGTTGCAGCGTGACGTTAACATCCTGCTGGCGGTACAAATCACCGGCGTCACTACGCACGCCGCGCTTCAGCCAGTCATCTTTTTCGTCATTACGCGTCAAACGGGTGAAGCTGTCGTTGTCGGTCGGGCGCGTCGTCGTGATGCCAGACGAGACCATCGCATCTTTATAGGTATCCAGCGCCTGCTGAGGTTGGCCGTTTTGTGCCTGGAAACGCGCAGCATCACGTAATACCAGCGCGTTTTCCATGGAACCGGGTTGCGATTTGGCCTGCGGGATGATTTTGTTGAATGTTTGTTCTGCGGCAGCGGAATCACCCAGACCGGCCTGCGCCATCGCAATCCGGCGTTGCATATTGAGCGATAACGGCTGACCATTTTGTGCGGCTGGCAATTTTGCCAGCTCGGCGCGCGCGGCATCCTTATCACCTTGCGCACTGTAAATTTCAGTCAGACCGAGAAGCGCATCTTCGTTCTGCGGCTCACGCTGCAACACGGCACTGTAAGCCGTTTTTGCCTCATTAAGATCGCCGCGCTGCTGTGCCCAGTCTGCCAGGGTTAAGTCAATTCGAGTGGAGGTCGGTTGCTGGCGAAGGAGATTTTCTGCCTCCTGCTCTTTGCCGCTGTCGCGCAGGCGGTTGGCGGTTTCCAGCACCTGGTTACTTTGCAGGCGGTCGGCCAGTTCCTGAATGTTACTATTCCACTGGTTACGCGGAAGCGTGTCCAGATGCGCCAGGGCAGCCCGGTCCTGATCGTTTCCGGAAAGATACAGTCCGCTGGCATACACCTGATCCGGGTCAGACGGTTTCTGGCTGGCAAGCTGACGCATCAGGGTATCCGCCTGGCTACGCTGGCCCGCGCTGTAGAGATCGCGCGACAGTCGGTATGTTATCCACACGTCGCCAGGAGAGAGTGCCAGACGGCGACGCTGAATTTCTGCTGCCTGGGCGTATTTACCCTGATTCTCCAGCTGTTCTGCCTGGGCCGAAAGCTGCTCGTTGGTCAGGCTACGTTCAATATCATCAATGCTCCGGCGCTGGCTGGCAGACAGCGACTGGATAAACTGCGAGGCTTTCTCCGGCGACTGCGCGCGGTAAATATTGGCCAGTCCGCGAACCGCATTGCTGTTGCCGCTATCCATACGTAACGCCTGGCGATAATAACGTTCTGCCGCGTCGTTATCTTTACGCGCGGCTGCGGCATCTCCCAGCCCCAGTACGGCATAACTGTCGGTATTGTCTATATTACGTGCCTGCTGATAGTAACGCTCTGCCTGCGCCGGGTTATTCGCCTTCAGCGCCGCATCCCCCTGCTGGATCAGCAGCCAGTAACGGTTGACCTTCAGCAAACTGTCCCATTTACCCCGGTTATCACTCTGCGGATCGAGCGCAATCGCCTTTTCAAACTGTGCCACTGCGCGGGCGCGATCGCCTTTCTGGGAATAAGCCTGCCCCAGGGCCCCCACCGCCTCACTGTCGGCATGGTTGGCGCTGACGGCTTTTTGCAGCTCAGCTACCGCCTTACCGCTCTGTCCGGCATCCACCGCGGCCAGCCCTTCCGCTTTCGCACGGAACGCCGGGTCAGCAAGCTGTTTTTGTTGTGCTTCAAGCTGTGAGCGTGCCGCCGCGACATTATCACCGTCGCTGAACACGCTCAGATATTTTTGCAACGCGCTCACGCTGGCGCTGCTGGCAGGCTGGCCTTTTATCTGCTCATACCACAAATCTGACGCCTGATTACGGCCATTGGTGGATTTGGCCATTTCCTGCAACACCGCAAAGCCTTCATCGCGCCGTCCGCTCTGGAACAGAAGCTGAGACAGCGTCGCCTGCAGCTGCGTATTTCCGGGGCTGCTGGTATTTATTTTCTTGAGCTGGTTAATCGCTGCATTACGGCGGGCAGGATCTTTCGCCACGACATTCCAGTATTCCGTCGCCAGATCGCCACTCGGTGGGTTGCCGTCAAACAGCTTGTCATAGGCGGCAATCGCCTCCTGAGTGTGCCCCGTCGTAGCAAGCAATCTGGCCTGCTGTAGCTGCTGGCGGCCATCAGGGGTGGAGAGCAACATCGTATTACGTGATGACTGATAAACACTGGAGCCCGGTGCGATCCCTTTCAGACGATCAAGCTCTTTTTGCGCACCAGCGGTATCACCCTGACGAAGCAGGTAACGAAAGCGTGCGGCGATGACGTCAGGGTTGTTCGGGTCAATCAGCTCAAGGCGATAGAGTGACTGTCGAACCAAATCCTCACGCTGAGTTGATTCACCCAGCCGAACCTGTTCCAGCAGTTGTCTCTGCTGCGGAGAGTTAGCGGCCTGAGCCAACGGCATCAATGCCAGGCCAAGCGATAAACTGAGTAGATTTACTGTGAACTTGCGCATTCCTGGCCCCAATCCGGTATTAATTCACCTTTAGCGGTGAAGCGAAAACGATGCTGATCCCATCCTTGCCCAAAGAGGGTCAGTACGTAACTGTAATAGGCATTATTATCGGGAAAATGGTCTGCAACGCGCTGGCGCTGAACCGCCTGGGCATCACGCTGTTGTAAAAAAGGTAGCATAGCGGCAGAGAAACCGACCGGGCCTTTACCCGTGCGTTTTCCACTCGCCACATCCATTTTCTCCGGCGGCACACCGTGTTTCGTTGTCATTGCCGCCATTGGCTGGAAGCGCGTCAGGAGCCGGGCCTTCTGGGGATCGTTATCACTCATCATCCCCACCCAGAGGTAGACGCGAATAGCGTCGTAGCCTCCTACCAGCGTCTTATCCTGCTGTAACCGCCAGCCTTTGTTTTTCTGATACTGCACCCAGTCCGGCGAAAAACCTTTCGGCGCACTCTCCAGCAGCAAACGGAGATTGGTTTCACGAAGGGTCGTCCACGGAGCACCGAAGCGCGTGAAATAGCTCGCTAACTGCGGAGGTAAATAACTGGGGTTGAAGCGCCAGCTTTTCTCTTCGGCAAACCCCACTTTGCCGGGAAGCAACATCGCGCCGAGACCGGGCACTTTTACCACTTCCTCGCTGGCAATGCGTTTAAGCAGTGCTTTACCCGTGCGGGTATACTCCGGATGCTTCCACAACCGGCCCGCTTCGAGCAGTGACCATGCTATCCAGACATCGGCATCTGAGGCGGAATTGGTATCAATAACGGCCCAGTTTTCTTTGTCTTTCTGTCCCCATAGCCAGGCCGGCAGGTGGTCATTGAGAGTGCCACTGGCAAGGTTATCGCGCGTCCACGTCAGCAACAGGTCAAACGCTTTGCGATCGTTAGCGGCCAGGGCAAAGAACAAGGCGTAGCTTTGCCCTTCCGACGTCGTAATTTTGCGCGTGTCACTGGGATCAATGACACGCCCGCCCTCACTGATGTAATCCTTTTTAAACTGCTCCCAGGCAGGCCAGGTACAGGCGGCGCGAAGAGGAAGCGCCGCCAGCATCAACGCTGCTAATGCACACCAGCGAAAGGCTTTCATCACATCTTACTCATCCGGGTTCAGGCGACGACGGCTAATGATACGCAGCAGACGCCACAGCACCCACGCCAGCAGAACCACACTGACCGCGGCCAGGATGGCGAGCAGAACCGGATGGTTAGCCAGCGCATACCACAGACGTTCGAACCATGGCAGATGACCGACGTAATACACATCACCTACGCGCAGGCTATTGACGCCAGACTCACGTATTACCGATACCGAACCAAACATCGCGGCACGTTTACCGCTGTCGTTCATCGCGGTATTGAGCAGTTCATACCCACGCGGGCTGTCCGCGAGGAGAGCCACAACGCTACGCTGCTCGTTGTAAGGTGACTGGAAGCCCACCACTGCGGCCATGGCTCCCCGAGACGTTACGGCCGTCTGCACGCTGGCCTGGCGATCGTTAACATCAGGCATGATGCTCGGGAACTCGGTCTGGCGCATCGGGGTGTTAACCCACGACTGAGCCGCTTTCACCAGCAGATCGATACGTTTATCATCCTTCAGCTTATCCGGGATGGTACCGATCAGCATGATGTCTGCATCTTTGTTTTGGATCTGGCTACCATCATCAGTCAACGTGACGTTAATTGCCGGTAAGCCCGTTTGTGCTCCGACGGTCGCCATGGTATCCAGCAGCGTTGTCACCTGCCCTTCATTTGGCGCTTTTGGCATAACGACAATGGATTCAGAGAGATCGGCCATACGGCTGAACGGGAAGCCCGCATTAGCAAATGCACGCAGATCCGGCATCGCCAGGAAGTGATAATACTTCGAGAAGTCGATGGTCGATTCATCACCAATCACGACGTGGTTCTGTACAGGCTGGAAGGTCACGCAGTTATCTATCGAACCGCCTGGCATCGGGTTCATGTACTGGAAATCAAAGCGCAGCTGGTTTACCGCACCCAGCTTCAGCGCCGGGATAGAGACATCCGTTTTACCGTCCAGCAGCCCCTGCAATACCGGCAGACGAAGCATCAGTCGGTTTGTATCCTGCGTGCTTTGCAGGCTGAACGATTGCAGGAACTGGTTGTTCAGGCTGATGTCCATGCGCGAGCTATCTTTCGTTACCGGCGCGGTGTAACGGTAATTCAGATTGATATCAATCCCGTTGGTACGCAGCAGGTACAGATCCGGCGGCAGATTCAGTGACAGGCTAATTGGCGCAGGCTCAAGACCGGTCGCCTGCAGCTGTTCTTCATACGTTTTCAGCTCACCAAACGTCACTGCGCGGTCGGTACGTACCCAATTTGGCGCATCATAAGGTTTACGCGCCAGCAGTGGTTTAACTTCATCCACAACAACACTGCTACCGCGGAACAGGACATTGCCCTGGGCAATCGCTTTTGCAGCCTGTACCAGATCTTTATCATCACGACCAAAGACCACCAGCAGCTTCACGTACGGGTTATCCGGGTGGCTTACCATTTCAATGGTTGGCGCTTTGACGTCTGGATGCTCGCGCAGGAAAGCGGGTCGTTTGGCATTGGTCGCAAAGACGATGGCGTTTCTGTCCGGCATTTTATCGTACATCACCGGGAAGCTCTGCCCGCGCCAGCCGGAACGCGAACCAAACCAGGATGCCACAATCGTGGCCGCGAGTTGCTCAGTCACATCCGGGGAAGAGGCAAAGACCATCGGCAGGGTTAGCGGACGGTTGTCGCGCGGGTCAAAGAACGGAATGGGGAACGCTGAGAGATCGTTTTTCAGCGCCAGTGACTGGTAGGTCATCTGCAGCGAGGAGTTGCGTCCCACATCCATCCACAGCGTGTTGCTGGCCGGGTTTTCACAGACATCACGGTAATGACCGACAAACTCCAGACGGATACGGTTAAAGTCGGTGATAAACAGCGGATTGATCGGCACCTGAGCCTGTGTTTTTTTACCCAGCTGCTCTTTCGTGACGGGCAGAACGTCCATCAGCTCATCATTCAGGTAAACCTTCAGCTGAGACTGCACCGGCAACAGCGACGGCGATGGGGTGTATTCAAGGTTCAGCACCGCATTAGAGATGACCTCATCGCTGCGCATACCAAATTCAATACCGCCGTTAGGGTTGATGCCGCGCAGCACCATACTTCCCGGAGGGGGCGCAATTTGCGCAAAGGTCAGCTTCACGTCACGTGACGGGGCATTGTCCGCGACAACGGGCGCATTTGCGCCCCGAACGCCCGGCATCACCTGCCCGATGACCTGGCTGTCTGCCGGCAGGGTGTTCCCCTCCGTTGGCTGGTTAGGAGTGATATTTTCTGTTTGACCGGGTGCCGCAGTGACAACCGCATCGGTTGCTTGCGCGACGACAGGCACCGTTGGCGCAGGCGTTGCCGCTGCGTTATCAGGTGCTGCATTAGCCATTGTTGCGGGGATTGCACTCATCCCCATTGCCACTGCACATAACCAGGAAAGTTTTGTTTTCATCGCGTTATCATCATTGTTGAGCCATAACCGGGTCCGCCTGCTTCGCCTCATCCCGCTCAGGACGACGAGGAATGAACGACACGACCCAGGAAACCAGCGAAGTAAGTGACCGGAAAATTATTTTCACCGACGACGGGGCAAATTCTGCAAGGTGACGATAGCCACGGAACCCCAGCTTCAGAATATCCAGCAGGCTTTCCAGAGGTTTATCTTCCGGGAAGCTGTCCTGCCAGAGAGCCCACGTATCCGCGCGGGCAAACGTACACTGCACAAAATCAATATGCTGCTTTTTGGTCAACGGCATCAGCTGCAGACCGACTTCATCCCCGGCAACACGAACAACTTGCGTCGGGAAGACATACTCCTGCTGGCCGCGTTTAAGCAGCAGGTTAACTTTTTGCCCTTCCAGCACTTTCGCCTGACCGTTGATTTTGATCCCAAGACCACCGTCAGAGAAGTCGTGCACGGTACAGGAGAAGAGATGTCCATCTTCACGGGCAAGCGCTGCAGGCATACAGATTTCAACACGATGCGCACGACGTACCTGCTTGCTCTCTACAGACACGGCAACTGCGCCACCGAGGATAATCAGGTTGTAGAACACCCATGCCATACTCACAAACACGGTCAGGATCTCGTTTTCCGGGCCATAGAAGTAGCGCCAGATACCCGCGATAACGCCAACGATGTTCAGCAATACCAGGAAGATATACGGACGGGAGATCACCCAGTCGACGTATTCCTCTTCCACCAGACCGCCCTTCGCGGTGACGTTAAATTTACCTTTGTGCGGGTTAATCAGCGCCACCATCGTTGGCGGGGCGATATACCAGGCCAGCACCGTTTCGTAGATTTCACTCCAGAATGAATGGCGGTATTTACCCTGAATCTTCGAGTTCGTCAGGCTCGCGTGGATCATGTGCGGCAAAACAAACAGCGCAATCATCAGCGCCGGGGCGTAGATGATGTAAGCATGAAGAAGCAGGAAGGCCAGTGGCGCAGTCAGGAAGATTAGCCGCGGGATACCGGACAAGAAGTGGAACATGGCGTTGACGTAGCAGAGACGCTGCGCCAACTTGAGCCCTTTCCCAATCAGGGGGTTATCGAGACGGAAAATCTGCACCATGCCGCGTGCCCAGCGAATACGCTGGCCAATGTGCGCCGACAGTGACTCCGTTGCCAGACCGGCAGCCTGTGGAATACGCATATAGGCAGAGGTATAACCACGACGGTGCAGACGCAGCGAGGTATGCGCATCTTCGGTGACCGTTTCAACCGCAATACCCCCAATTTCATCCAGCGGTTTGCGGCGGATAACCGCACAGGAGCCGCAGAAGAAGGTGGCATCCCACATGTCGTTCCCGTCCTGTACCAGGCCATAGAACAGCGTGCCTTCGTTCGGGGTTTTACGGAAACGGCCGAGGTTACGTTCAAACGGATCTGGCGAGAAGAAGTGGTGCGGCGTCTGCATCATCGCCAGCTCTTTCTCTTTCAGGAACCAGCCCATGGTCATCTGCAGGAACGAGCGCGTCGGCACGTGGTCGCAGTCAAAGATCGAGACAAACTCGCCTGTGGCATACTTCAGCGCGTTGTTGATGTTCCCGGCTTTAGCATGCTCGTGAGTTGGACGGGCGATGTACTCTACGCCCACCTCTTCCGCAAACTGGCGGAACGCCGGACGGTTGCCGTCGTCGAGGATCCAGACTTTGAGTTTATCTTTTGGCCAGTCGATACCCAGCGCGGCATAAATGGTGTTTTTCACCACGCTCAGATCTTCGTTGTAGGTGGGCACAAAGAGATCAACCGACGGCCACTGCGCGGTATCTTTTGGCAGCGGAACCGGCTGGCGGTTGAGCGGCCAGATCACCTGGAAATAGCCCAGCACCAGTACAATCCACGCGTAGGTTTCTGCAAACAGCAGTATCAGACCGCACACCAGGCTGACCGGATCGTCCCAGTTCAACGTTGAGGTATAACGCCACCAGATGTAACGGCAGGAGACGGTCAACGACAATACAATCAGCATCAGGGCTGAGAAACGCCCCGGAATACGGCGAACCAGCAATGCCACGCCCCACAGCAGGATCAGGAAGGTGAACTGTGCCAGCGGGTTAAAGGGTTGCGTAATACAGACCAGCGCCAGGATGAGCGAGAAGACGACGATCACGCCGAGAATAAAACGCCGCAAGCCCGGGTGAAGATGCCCGAGCTCTTTATGGTTGTCCAGATGGCTGGTCTTATCGGTAACGCTATCGGGCAATTTATCCAGCCACTGATGGTACCGCTCACGTAACTGCTGAACGCGAGAGAAGCTGCGCCAGTGCGGCACTTTTTTCTCCGACCGGGGGGACGTTGCCACCAACCAGATGGCCTGAATAAGATATCGCGCCGGATCCAAAGGCCGTGGCCGGTCCGGGTTAATATGCGGATATAACTCACTGTGCCGTGCACGTATGCGCTGCCAGCGCGGGTGTTCGAGTGGAATGAACATCCAGGCCAGAATCATCCAGAAACAGCCGAGCGCCGCGCTAAATGACGAAGCGCCATGCCGGCGAAAATGCCGGTAATGTTCGCTCAAACGCGAACTGACCGGCGGGATGAGTAACCAGCTGGCGAGACGACTCATACCGAATTCCCCGCAGGGTCCGCCGCGTTGGCGAAGTTCAACAGACACCAGTTAGCCAGTGTCAGAATTTCTTCTGCCGCCAGTGAATCGCTGCGGTATTCCCCGAGCGGTTGCTTAGAGGCGAGGCATTCTGCCATTCCCTCATCACGATGGATGACAATCGGAAGCAAGCGGCGCTGGCTTTGCAGCCACACCTGATACAGATCGTCCTGGATCTGGCTGCCAATGCGTAAATCGTTAATCAGAATATGTCCATTCTGAGGCAGCCCTTGCTGATGCAAACGGATATGGCAATTCGCATCGACGTTCACGATCGAGAGGACATGATCGCACTGCGCGATAAGCTGTCGGGTCAGCGTGCCGGAGCCATGCGGCAGATCCAGCAGGATCCATTTATAGTGCCCTTTTTCTTTCAGGCTCTGCAGCGCAAGCGTGAATTGCGAAAAAAGACGCTGATAAGCCGCCTCATTTTCGCGTTCCGCAGTGGTCAATTGACCAAAAGGCAGTAAATCAAGCTGGGAGGTATAACGCATACCCGCATCCCGCCAGTCTTTATCATCGAGCAGCGCGCGGGCCCACCCCTCCTCACGTGTAAAGTCGACGTTAAACGACATACGCAGCAAATTATCGGCGCAGGCGTCAATAACCAGCACCGACTCACCTAAAAGCTGTAATGACCACGCCAGCGCCGCAGTCACGGATGTGGTACCCACCCCGCCACGGATGCCTTGTAATCCGAGTATGGCCATCAATGGCTCCCTTATTGTTGATGGGCAAATTCAGCTAATAACGGCCAACGTTTAATAGCCGCAGCCAACTGTTCCCGCTGGGAAATATCGGTGTAATCTATTTCAGGTAAAGAAAAGGCCTGCGTAAGCGCCAGAAAATCATTCTGGAATGTGTAACCCAGGGTTGAGTCGACTGGGGTACCGGGTTCATTATTATCCATTCTCTTCCATCCCTTTGAGTAAAATCGCATGTTCAGAAGTCGCGAGGCATCCTGCCTATCAAATTTCATTTACATGCTAAATCTGATGTTCTTTAATTTCAATGTTAGGTTTATTTCTACGCTTTCGCTAGTAAACTGAGATACAGATAAATTAGACGAAAAGAGGGACACCGTGGACTCCATATTTTCTATTGGCATCCAGTCATTATGGGACGAATTGAGCCACATGCCAGTCGGAGGAGTCTGGTGGATTAATACGGACCGAAATGAAGATGCTATCAGTCTGGTAAACCAGACAATTGCCGCGCAGGATAAGGATTCCCGCGTAGCTGTCATTAGCATGGGTGAAGACCCGAAGAAAATTATTTCGCTCGAAAGTGACCGCGGACCGCAGTCTGTGCGATTATTTTCCATGCCAGCGGAAGTCGATAGTCTATACTTTTTGTCCCGCGACGTTCAGTGCACTATTGATCCGGATCACCATTTAGTGATTCTTAAATGTGCAAATAACGTCCTGCAAAATATCCCCGCAGAAAAACTGCTGGCCTGGCTGGAAAAAATCAATAAATGGACAAAATTTCAAAATTGCACGCTATTGATAATCAATCCTGGCAGTAATAACGACAAGCTCTTCTCACTTTTAATGGGTGAATATCGTTCCCTGTTCGGTCTGGCAAGTGTGCGCGATCAGGTGGGCAGCTATCTCTACGACATTGCATTCTGGTGTAATGAAAAAGGCGTGAGCGCCAGGCAACAGCTGACCCTTAAACATATCGAGGGTAAGTGGCACCTGGCAAAGCAGGAAGAAACCGTGGTGCAACCACGTAGTGATGAAAAACGTATTTTGAGCCATATTGCGGTTTTAGAGGGAGCACCTGCTCTGTCAGAAAACTGGTCACTGTTTGAATCTAACGAAGCGCTTTTTCATGAAGCCCGCACAACGCAGGCAGCAACGATTGTGTTCTCGTTGATGCAGAATAACCAGATTGAGACGCTGGCCAGGCAAATCCATACCTTACGCCGCCAGCGCGGAAGCGCATTAAAAATAATCGTGCGTGAAAACAATACCAGCCTGCGCGCCACCGATGAGCGTCTGCTTTTGGGCTGCGGTGCAAATATGGTCATTCCATGGAATGCGCCGTTGTCGCGCTGCCTGACGCTTATCGAAAGCGTTCAGGGCCAGCAGTTCAGCCGCCATGTCCCGGAAGATGTAGCCACATTGCTCTCAATGACGCAGCCGATGAAACTGCGTGGATACCAAAAATGGGATACTTTCTGCGACGCCGTCAGCAACATGATGAATAACACGCTGCTTCCGGCAGACGGAAAAGGGGTCATGGTTGCCCTGCGCCCTGTACCGGGTATTCGCGTTGAACAGGCTCTCACGTTATGCCGCCCGAACCGCACTGGGGACATCATGACCATTGGCGACAATCGTCTGGTACTGTTTTTATCCTTCTGTCGGGTAAACGATCTTGATACCGCGCTTAACCACATCTTCCCCCTGCCAACCGGGGATATTTTCTCTAACCGTATGATCTGGTTCGAAGATAACTCTATCAGTGCAGAGCTGGTGCAGATGCGCGCCCTCAAGCCTGAACAATGGGTTAAACCGCTCGTTATCAAGAGTGAGGTTAAACCGATTCTCAATGCCAGACATGATGGACACGTCTGGCGTCGGGTTCCGGAACCCCTTCGCTTATTAACTGAGAATGGGGAGAACGCACCATCATGAGTATCAGCGATATCATTCAACTGGTCGTATTCTGCGCGCTGATCTTTTTCCCGCTTGGCTACTACGCGCGCCATTCACTGCGTCGTATCCGCGATACGGCCAGAATACTGTTTGTAAAACCTCGCTATGTAAAACCAGCCGGAACACTGACACGGGCATCACACGTCAAGGCAGACCGAAAACATGACTAATTCTACCTATACCGCTTCGTCACCCTCGCCACTGTGGCAATACTGGCGCGGCCTTTCTGGCTGGAACTTCTACTTTCTGGTGAAGTTTGGTCTGCTGTGGGCAGGCTATCTGAATTTCCATCCTCTTCTCAACCTGGTGTTTATGGCCTTCCTGCTGATGCCCCTGCCAAATATCAGGCTGCATCGCTTACGCCACTGGGTGGCCATTCCTGTCGGCTTTGCACTGTTCTGGCATGATACCTGGCTACCGGGGCCAGACAGCATTATGAGCCAGGGATCGCAGGTGGCCGGGTTTAGCGCCAGCTATGTCCTTGACCTGACCGAGCGCTTTATTAACTGGCAGATGATTGGTGCCGTCTTTGTGCTGTTGGTTGCATGGCTATTTCTGTCACAGTGGATCCGCGTCACGGTGTTTGTCGTCGCCATTATGATCTGGCTTAACGTGCTGACGCTTGCAGGCCCCGGTTTTTCTCTGTGGCCTGCGGGTCAACCGACAACAACCGTCACCACCACCGGCGGCAGTGCGGCGGCAACCGTCGCGACGGCGAGCGAGACGCCTGTGGTGGGAGATATCCCTACTCAGACCGCACCGCCGACCTCCACTAACCTGAACGCCTGGCTTTCCAGCTTCTATACCGCGGAAGATAAGCGACAGACTAAGTTCCCGGATGCGCTACCGGCAGATGCTCAGCCCTTTGAACTGCTGGTGATCAACATCTGTTCACTCTCCTGGGCAGATGTGGATGCTGCAGGTTTGATGTCGCATCCGCTGTGGTCACATTTCGACATTCAGTTTAAAGATTTCAACTCTGCAACCTCGTACAGCGGCCCGGCGGCAATTCGTCTGCTGCGCGCAAGCTGCGGCCAGCCATCACATAAAAACCTGTATCAACCGGCCGGAAACCAGTGCTATCTGTTCGATAACCTGGCAAAACTGGGCTTTACACAGCATCTGATGCTGGGTCATAACGGTGTGTTTGGTGATTTCCTGAAAGAGGTACGTCAGGAAGGGGGAATGCAGGCTCCGCTGATGGATCAAACGGGTCTGCCGGTTTCTCTGTTGGGCTTCGACGGTTCACCTGTTTATGACGATACCGCCGTGCTGCAACGCTGGCTGCAGACCATCGAAAAGGATAATAATCCTCGCAGTGCGACATTCTTTAACACCCTGCCGCTTCACGACGGTAACCATTTCCCGGGCGTGAGCAAAACGGCAGACTATAAGGTGCGTGCGCAGAAACTCTTCGACGAGCTGGACGCATTCTTTACGGAGCTGGAAAAATCAGGCCGTAAAGTGATGGTGGTTGTGGTACCTGAACACGGTGGCGCGCTGAAAGGCGACAGGATGCAGGTGTCAGGTCTGCGTGATATCCCAAGCCCGTCCATTACCAACGTGCCTGCAGGTATTAAATTCTTTGGTATGAAGGCTCCGCATCAGGGCGCACCGATTGAAATCACCCAGCCAACCAGCTATCTGGCGATCTCCGAGCTGGTTGCCCGTGCCGTTGACGGGAAGCTGTTTGTAGAAGACAGCGTGAACTGGGATCAGCTCACCAGCAATCTGCCGCAAACGGCAGAAGTCTCTGAGAACGCCAACGCAGTGGTGATTCAGTATCAGAACAAACCGTACGTTCGTCTGAACGGCGGTGATTGGGTACCTTATCCGCAGTAAGATGCTAATGGCATTGTTTCCCTCTCCCGCCGGGAGAGGGAATGCTCTGATTATTGTTGGGCGATCCACACCAGCATCTTCAGGCTTGCTGAATAGTAATCATCTTTTGAGGTGATTTCGGGTTCTGTGGAAGACTGTCCCATTGTTAAATCACGTACTGCCAGCAGGCCCCCTTCCATCATGTAGGGTGCATACTCGTTAGTGGTGACGTTAACCCAGGCGGGAGTTTGTTCCCGGGGAAATTGACCGAACCAGGCTCGCCACGGTGTCAGCAGTGGGCTTTGCTTATCAACCCAGGCCACATACAGCGGAATACGAATAGCATCGTAGCTCATCCTCGGTGCCCAACCTTTGGCCGGAGCCAGCTTGCCACCCGATGCCAGAGAGACCCAGTCAGTGGGCAGATTCGCTTTACCCGAGCCCATTTTCCCCAGCAGGCGTTCTCCATCCTTAATCAATTCACGCCAGACAGCTAAATGACTACGCCCGGCAAAGGCCTGCCATGCCGGAAACACGAAATAAGAAGGGTTCAGTACCACTTCACCATCAAGGTTAAATCCCTGGACACCGGGTAGCATCACCCGGTAACCCGCATAGCGGATCACGTTGTGCTCAATCAGTGCTTTTGTAATTGCATCCGATGCAGCGCTGTAGCGTTTGTCATGCCAGCGCGCGTCGGCTTTTAACAGTGCCCAGGCAATCAGGACATCGCCATCTGAGGCGTTGTTCTTGTCGGCAACCGGGTTGGATTCTGCGGGGTTATAACGCCAGTAAAACAGGCCGCTCTCTTTGTTTTTAAGCTGACTGTCTGTCCATTGCCAGAGCTTATCGAACGTGGGTTTATCGTTGTTGGCCACCGCCATCAGCATGGCGAAACCCTGGCCTTCCGTATGCGAAACGTCACCATTGCCGGTATCGACAATGCGGCCTTCCGGTTTGAAAAAGCGTGCCTTATAACTTTCCCAGGCCTGACCCGCCTGAGAGAGAGGAGAGAAGAGCAAACTCATCATCACAGCCAGCGTAGCGCAGACGGGTTTTCGCATAATTAACTCATTCCGGTTGTTCAGCACTTCGCAGTGAAATTTCACCGCCCACCCACGGCTTGATCACGCCATTCTGCTCCAGGATCAACGCCCCCTGTGCGTCAATGCCACGGGATGTTCCGTAGATCTCTTTATCACCAATCAGTAATTTCACCGGGCGGTTGATAAAGTTATCCAGCTTTTCCCAACGAGACAGGAAGGGTGCCAGCCCCTCCTGTTCAAAGAGGATGAGTGAGCTGCGCAATTCCTTAATCATACGCACGGCAAGGGTGTTACGATCGATGACGATCCCCGCTTCCTGAAGATTAGTCCAGGCCTGATTCACCACATCATTTTGTACATTGCGCATCACCATGTTGAGGCCTGCGCCAATAACGATCTGCGCAGCATCGCCTGTTTTTCCTGTCAGTTCGACCAGGATACCTGCAAGCTTACGATCGTTCAGATACAGATCATTAGGCCATTTAACGCGCACTTTATCAGCACCCAGATCGTGCAGAACTTCTGCCATGACAATGCCAATGACCAGACTCAGGCCAATAGCGGCAGCAGGCCCCTGCTCAAGACGCCAGTACATGGACAGATAGAGATTGGCGCCAAATGGCGAGAACCATTTGCGGCCACGACGACCACGACCGGCCTGCTGATACTCCGCAACACAGGCATCTCCGGATTTCAGCTCAGGCAGACGATCCAGAAGATACTGGTTCGTCGAATCAATCACTGGCAGCACTGCAACATTGCCATATCCAATCTGGTTACGGATCGCTTCTTCATTCAGCAATTGGATTGGCTCCGGCAGGCTATATCCTTTTCCGGGAACCGTGAAGACATCCACACCCCAGTCACGGAGGGTCTGGATGTGCTTGTTAATGGCGGCACGGCTCATGCCGAGTTGCTCACCCAGCTGCTCGCCAGAATGAAACTCACCGTCGGCAAGAATGCCAATCAGTGTTAACGGGATGGTATTATCCTTCACGCGATGGTCTCCACGGCATTCACTTCACCAGTGCGGCCAATGAAGCGGACTTCTGGCTCCAGCCAGACGTTAAATTTTTCGCCCACACACTGACGGACATGGTGTGCCAGTTGCACAATATCGCTGCCGGTCGCATTGCCCTGGTTAATCAGAACCAGAGCCTGCTGGCGATGCACTGCAGCCCCGCCCTTCGTGGCACCTTTTAACTGGCACTGATCGATGAGCCAGCCCGCTGCCAGCTTCACGCTGCCATCAGCTTGCGGATAATGTGGTGCAGCAGGCCATCCAGCGAGAAATGCTTTTGCATTTTCGCCACTGATGACTGGGTTTTTGAAGAAACTCCCGGCATTTCCATTCACTTTTGGATCGGGAAGTTTGGTCATTCGCATATGGCAAACAGACTCAAACACCTCACGTGCGGTTGCAGTGGCTGGGTCAAGACGTGTTAAATCACCATAGGTGAGGATAGGTTTCCAGTTTTTCGCCAGACGCAGACCAACGGCCACAATCACATAGCGATCCTGGTATTCATGTTTGAAAATACTGTCGCGGTAGCCAAAACGGCACTGTTCGGCCGTCAAGCGCTGAGCCGTTCCGGTCGCTAGTTCAATACAATCGACATATTCGCAGACGTGTTTTAGCTCGATGCCGTAGGCACCGATATTTTGAATGGGTGACGAGCCGGCACAGCCAGGAATGAGTGCAAGATTTTCGAGACCTGGCATCCCCTTTTCAAGGGTAAATTGCACCAGATGATGCCAATTCTCTCCGGCCCCTACGTGCAGATGCCAGCTATCAACGCGCTCTTCCACATCAATTCCCATGATGCGGTTGACGATCACCGTTCCGGCAAAATCGTCGAGAAACAGGACATTACTTCCTTCGCCCAGAATCAGTACGGGTTCGTCGTTTTCTGTTGCGCTTTGCCATGCATCCAGCAACTGCTGTGCAGTATCGGCACGTACAATTTGTTTAGCATTCCGTTGAATGCCAAAGGTATTCCAGGGTTTAAGGGAGTGGTTCATAGACGCTATCCTGATGCAAAAACGGAGGTAGTTTACCGTATAAGCAAGGAGTTGGGGGATTTGTTTGTGCGCCGTAGAAACGCAAAAAGGCCATCCTTCCGGATGGCCTCTTCACTTGTTTGATGCCTGGCAGTTCCCTACTCTCACATGGGGAGACCCCACACTACCATCGGCGCTACGGCGTTTCACTTCTGAGTTCGGCATGGGGTCAGGTGGGACCACCGCGCTAAAGCCGCCAGGCAAAT